>NZ_JBXAKU010000006.1:0-339737 GCF_058798735.1 Caulobacter sp. GW822-FHT07D08 | reverse complement strand
GGGGTGGAGCAGCCCGGTAGCTCGTCAGGCTCATAACCTGAAGGTCACAGGTTCAAATCCTGTCCCCGCACCCAAGGGTCTTTCGTGAAACAGCCGCCTTCGGGCGGCTTTTTTCGTTTCTGGACACCCTCTCACTCGAGTTTCAGCTTCGCCGCGATGGCCGACCAGGGCGCGAGCTTGAAGTTCTGGTGCTCGGGCGGCGAGATGTTGCGGCCGTCCTGGGCGACGAAGGCGCCGGTCTCCAGGCCCGCGCCGAGCGAGGCGCTGGTCACATCCAGGCCGTCGGTCTCCGAGATGCCGTCGACGCCGTTGTCGCCATTGGCGGTCACCGCGAAGCTGCCGATATAGGCGTTGTCGCCCTCGCGGCGGAATATGGCGTAGCTGTTATTGCCCTGGCTGGAGACGACCAGATAGCCTTTGCCGCCGGCCTGGGCGTAGAGGCCGACGCCTTCCAGGTCGTCCTTCAAGGCCGGGTTGTCGGCCACCCTGATGACGGCTTTCCGGGTCTGGCCGGCCTTGGCGTCGGCGCCCAGCTTCCAGAGGGCGACGTCTTCCTCGGCGACGTAGAGCGCCCCGGTCTCGTCATCGGTAACGCAGCCTTCGGTCTGGGTGGCGAACTTGAGGTCGCGCACGGCCTGGGCGGCGACCTTACCGGCCGCGGTGGCGGTCAGCTTCCACTGGCGCACCAGGCCATCGGGATCACTGATGAAGACGAAGGTCCCGCCCCTGCGGTCGCGATACATGCACAGGCCATAGGGGTCCGAGAGGCCGGTGGCCTGGACGCCGTCGGCGACGCTGGTCAGTAGTCGGGTCTCGGGATCGATCGTGTAGAGCGCGATGGCCTTGTGGGTCCGGTCGCTGGCCGCGACCAGGGTCACTGTCTTGCCGCCCAGCTTGAAGCCGCCGCGCAGGTCGACATTGTTCATCTTGCCGTCGGCCAGATATTGCAGCCGCTTGCCCGACAGGTCGTAGACCAGCAGGCCGCCCTTCTTGTCGGTGGCGATGATCGCGCTTCGGGACGGATCGGTCGGGTGGACCCAGATCGCCGGATCGTCGGCGGCGTCGCCGTCGTGGCCGACCGGCTCGGTCTCCATGGTCGCCTGGACGAGCGCCGTCTTGCCGGGCTCAACCGCCGGCGCATCCTGGCCGAGCGACAGGTTCAGCGCCGAGGCGATGTCCCGCCACGACAGGATCTTGCTGTTGGCGCCGGCGTTGCGGTCGTCGGCGATCAGCAGCGCCCCGGCCGGCAGGTCCGGACCGACGGGCGCGCGGACGCCGAACAGGCCCGAAGGCCCCTCGATCGCCGCCGTCCCGTTCGCCTGGACCCTGAAGGCGCCGAGGAAGCGGTCGCCCGCGCTCCGGTCATAGACATTGTAATCGCCGGCGTCGGCATTGGCGGCGACCAGATAGTCAGCGCCCTTGCCGCCATTGATCACCGCCAGGCCGCCGACCTCGCCGGCGATGTGGCCCAGGCGATTGATGTCGACGATGACCGGAACCGGCTCGGCCTCGGGATCGGCGTCGTAGCGCCAGACGCCGACGGCCTTCTGGGCGACATAGAGCGCGCCGCTGGCGTCATCGGCGACGCAGTACTTGGCTTCCGACGACAGACGCAGGGTGCGGACGACGCGACCGTCGACCCTGCCGTCGGCGGTGGGGTAGAGCAGCCACTGATCAAGCTGCCCTTCGCGACCCATGGTGAACGCGTAGAGCGCGCCGTCGCGGACGCTGCGATGCAGGCAGAGGCCTTCGCCCGAATAGCCCAGCATCAGCGGACGCGCGTCGATCGCCGTGGTCTCGCCGCTGGCGTGATCGCGGCCGAACAGCCGCAGGCGGCCGGCCTGGCGGTCCAGCACGGCCAGCAGGGCGCGCGGGCCGCCGTCACGGGTGTCGACCGCATAGACCTCGCCGCCCGGGATGGCCGCGAGGCGCTGGCCGTCCAGGCCATAGAACTCGAGCCCGCCCAGCTTGGCCGAGGCGGCGATCACGCTGCGCGTCGGATCCTTCGGGTCGCGCAGCAGCGCCACGGCGTTGGCGCCGCCCTGGGCGGTTGGAGCCGTGGCGCCGATGACGCCGACGCCAGGAGAGTTCTGAGCCAGGGCCGGCGCCGCGGTCATCAGGGCCAGCAGGCTGGCGGTGAGTCTCAGACGGTTCATGGCTCGGGCCCCTCGTGCTCGGCGGCCTGTCCCCCGACCCCCGTTTCGTCCGCATACCGCGCGTCGATGACAGCCGCGTGAGACGGGGAGCAAGATTTCCGCCGATTTCGCTCACCAGAACCGCTTGGCCTCCCGAAGCGTCTTCAGCGCCTCGCGGGCCGCGTCCACGAGGTCGTCCTCGTCGTCGGCGAGGGCCACGCGCGCGACGGCGCGGGCCTGGTCCGCGTCGCCCTGAGTGGCCGTCTCGACCAGGGTCTCGCGGACGTTGCGATCGTTGAGCGCGCCCAGCGTGTCCTGCACCGCCCGCGCGGCCTCCAGGAATCGCTCGACCCGATGGGGATGGTCCGGGAACAACGGGGCGAGATCCTCGGCCGCGTAGCGCAGGGTCTTGCCCTTCAGCCGCAGGCGATGCCGCGCCTGGGCGTCGAGGTCGTCGAAGTGCTTGGCGCGGGTTCTGACCTGCTTGAAGCGATGATCCAGCACCCGCGCGGCGAAGGCGTCGGCGCGGCCGTCGCGCACCTCGGCCAGGTCCGGATCGCGCGTCCAGGCGCCGGTCTCGAGCCAGGCTGCGGCCTCTAGCAACACCTCGCGCGCCCGGGCGCTGGCCACCGCGGCCTCCATGCGCAGATAGGCGCTGGCGCGGGCGGCGTTCAGCGCCCGTTCGAAGTCGTCGCGACCGGCGAAGCCGGCGCGGCGACCGCCTTCGTCCCAGACGTCGCCGATGAAGACGTCGAGGTCGCGCGCCGTGTCGAACTCGGCCGCCAGCCAGTGCAGGCCTTCGTCGAGCCTCTGGGCGGCGGCGTCCTGAGCCAGCGGCTTGAAGATCTTCAGCAGCGCCCGCAGCCGGCGGGTGGCGACGCGGGCCTGGTGCACGCCCTCCGGCTCCGGCCGCTCGCGCAGCGATTCCAGCGCCGAACAGAGATGGGCCAGATCCGCGTGGCCCAAGGCCTGCAGCGTCTCGCCGACGGTGGCGTGGTGGTCCAGCGCCGCGGCCTGCCGACGGGGCAAGCCGCCCTCATCGCCGGCGGCCAGGCCGTAGCCGCGCTCGGCCTTGCTGACCAACGACAGCCGCAAGGGCGCGTGACGGGCGACCTCGCGCGCCAGGTCGAACAAGGCGCTGGCCGGGCCGCTCTTCAGCTCCAGCTCCAGCTCGCAGACCGCCGCGTGGCGTCCGCCGGCGAGGAGCTCGCCCTGGTCGAGGGCCGCCTCGATCACCGCGCCGCCCACCTCGACCAGCCGTACGGTGCGCTGGACGCGGGTGGTGAACACCGGCGTCAGGGTCTGACCGACCAGCATGGCCGCGGCCGGGGTGCGGGACAGGGCGTCGGGGTCGGGATCGGGGCCGGCGATCCTCTCTTCCCATTCGCCGCGCGAGAACACGCCGCCGGCCGAGGCCGATTTCAGGGTCTGCTTGCGGCCGCCCTCGCCATCGCGCACCCGCAGGCCGAAGCCCGCCTTGCGCAGCGCATGGCCGGGGGTGTCGAAATAGGTGGCGTCCAGCTGGCGCACCTCCCCCTCGCCCTTCAACTGGGCCAGAGCCTCCAGCGCCGCCTCGGGCGGGATCAGGAATTTCAGTTCGATCTCGCGATCCATGACCTGACCAACTCCCGCGCGGCCCTTCGGCTCCCCTAGCGCTATGCCGCCTCGCCGACGTCTTGCCAAGCGTCATGGAGCGGTCCAAACCTGCGCGCCATGAGTAAGATCAACGCTTCGCCCGTCTCCCCGCCGGCTCGCCACGACTGGACCCTCGCCGAGGTGGAGGCGCTGTTCGAACGGCCCTTCATGGAGCTGGTGTTCGACGCCGCGACCGTCCACCGCGCTCACTTCGATCCCTCCGAGATGCAGCTGTCGCAGCTGCTGTCGGTCAAGACCGGCGGCTGCGCCGAGAACTGCGGCTATTGCAGCCAGTCCGCCCACTTCAAGACCGGGCTCAAGGCCGAGAAGCTGATGGCCGCCGACGACGTGGTGGCCAAGGCCCGCGCCGCCCGCGACGGCGGCGCCCAGCGCTTCTGCATGGGCGCGGCCTGGCGCGAGCTGAAGGACCGCGACCTTCCCAAGCTGGCTGAGATGATCGGCGAGGTGAAGGCGCTCGGCCTGGAGACCTGCGCCACCCTGGGCATGCTGACCGCCGACCAGGCCAAGGCCCTGAAGGAAGCGGGCCTCGACTACTACAACCACAACCTCGACACCGGTCCGGACTACTACAAGGACGTCGTCACCACGCGGACCTATCAGGAGCGCCTCGACACCCTGGCCCATGTCCGCGACGCCGGCATGAGCACCTGCTGCGGCGGCATCGTCGGCATGGGCGAGCAGCGCCGCGACCGCGCCGGCCTGCTGCACCAGCTGGCCACCCTGCCGGCTCATCCCGACAGCCTGCCGATCAACGGTCTGGTGCCGGTGAGCGGCACGCCGCTCGGCGACAAGGTGCTCAGCGAGGGCAAGGCCATCGACGCCATCGAGTTCGTCCGCACCATCGCCGTCGCCCGCATCGTCTGTCCCAAGTCGATGGTCCGCCTGTCGGCCGGCCGCGAGGGCATGAGCCGCGAACTGCAGGCCCTGTGCTTCCTGGCCGGCGCCAACTCGATCTTCGTCGGCGGCAAGCTGCTGACCACGCCGCTGCCGGGCCAGGACGAGGACAGCCAGCTGTTCCAGGACCTGGACCTGCGGCCGATGGGCGGCGCGGTCCGCGTCGAGGCGCATCAGCACGACCACGAGATCGTCGCGGCCGAGTAGGGCGCTTCGGCACGGCTTCGCCGCTTCACGCGGCGGGCCGCTGAAGGGAATGAAAGGGACCGCGGAGCGTCCGGACTACGTCCGGAGGTTTGGGTAGAGGTTACCGTTTCGACGAAGCCAGAGCGCTCCGCGTGGTCCGTTATCCGGTGAGCCCTCGGGGCGCGGGGTCTTAACCCGCTCCCGACTTGAGGCCCCCGACGGGCGGGCCAGGGCGACGAGCCCCGGTCCCGGATGCACGGGCGATTTCAGCCCCTGCCTGCCGCGTCCGCCGAACCTTCGCCGCCAGGGCTTTGCCCCATGTTTCAGGGAACCCGCCGCTGGATCGGTCGCGAAGGCGAGTCTCCGAGAGGAGACCCGGCGAGCGCTTCCCGCTCGACCACCCCTGACAGCCGCCACGATCGCCGGCCGGACGTCCCTTTCGCGCTGTCAGGTGGAGTCAGTATGCGGGCGGTCTGAACGCGGATCATTCAGGGACGCGTAAAATCGACAAGCGGTTGATTTCGTTGGGCTCGATCGCGCGAACGCCGGTGACAGAGCGCCACCAATCCCCGCGAGGGCGCCTTACCGGAAACCCTCTCCCTCTGGGAGAGGGAGGGACCCGCGCCGCGCGCGGGAGGGTGAGGGGTTACAGTCTTTCCGGATAAGGTACGGACGAGACGCGCGGCGGAACGGCCTGGGCGTCACCGGCCACCGGTGAAAGCCCTCACCCTCCCACCGCTTCGCGGCGGGCCCCGCCTTCTCCCCACGGGAGAGGGTTTCCGGTGCGCGACCTGATCAGCCCTGCACGCTGCAGCCTCCAAGAGATCTAAGGATCGCACCCGACCAAGGTCGGCTTTCGACCCGTGCCTACTCAGCCTAAAGTCGTCGGATGCTAACCGTCGGCTTGCTCTTGCTGCTCACATTCGCCGCTATCGCATCGGCTACGCTATGGCCGGCTCTCTATGCGACGGCAATTCGCGAGCTCTTTAGGACTTGGCCTGCTGCCAAGGCCGCCTTTGTTGCTCGTGGCTCCTGGATTTCTTTTTCGCGGCGGTTTGGAAGAGCATACGCCCTGGGGGCATTCGTCCTTGCGTTCGCATGGATATTTATTGGCGCGCATATGGTTCCCGACACGGCAATTGGCGCATGGCTTCTCTTTGGCCCTACGTTCCTATTGGGCGCCGTGAGCATTGCGCTGGCAGCGCTCGTCGTATGCCGGTGGGTGGTGGACGAGTGAACTCGTGGCGAATGGTTGCGAGCCGCCCCACAGCCGTCCCCCGCCCCCCTACCGCTCCTCGTCGAACCGGTTCGCCACCAGTTCGCACAGCGCTTCCACCGCCGGCCCGGCCTCGGGGCCTTCCGCGCTGATGTCGATGGTGGAGCCGATGCCGGCGGCCAGCATCATCAGGCCCATGATGGACCGGGCGTCGACGGACGCGCCGTCGCGGCTGACGGTCACCTCGGCGTCGAAGCCGGACGCCGTCTTCACGAACTTGGCCGAGGCGCGGGCGTGCAGGCCGCGCTCATTGACGATCTCGACCGTTCTTGACGTCATTCCCTACTTTTCCCCCGCGAGCACGTAGGAGGCCACGGAGATGTACTTGCGTCCAGCCTCTTGGGCGTGGGCGACGCAGGCTTGCAGAGTCTCGCGCTGGCGCACGCTGGCCAGCTTGATCAGCATGGGCAGGTTCAGGCCGGCGATGACCTCGGCCTTGGTCTGCTCCATGACCGAGATGGCCAGGTTGCTGGGCGTGCCGCCGAACATGTCGGTCAGCAGGATGACGCCGTCGCCGTCGGTGTCGACCTCGGCGCAGGCCTTCAGAATGTCGGAACGGCGGCGTTCCATGTCGTCTTCGGGGCCGATGCAGATCGCCTTCACGGCGGCCTGCGGCCCGACCACATGCTCCATGGCGGAGATGAACTCTTCCGCCAGACGCCCGTGCGTCACGATCACGAGCCCGATCATGCCTTGTATCTCAACAGGGATCCCCATTCCCGTGGCGACCGGGAGAGCGTCGCGCGGGCGGCCTTGATACGCTCGTTAGGAGGCGACTCCAAGAGACTGCATCATGCGTCTTATTTTCGCCGGGGCGGCGGGTTCTCGCGGCCACAGGTCGAAAACGGGAACGGAAACGCCCGTGATCGTCTCGGTGCGGGGATCGGGTAGGCGCTCGACGGCGGCGGGATCGGCGACGCAACGGATGACCAGCGCCACTTCGCAGAAGGGCAGGGCGCCGGCGTCGAGCACGCCCAGGCCCCGCACCTCGATCAGGCCCGCCAGGGTTTCCGGCGCCTTGCCGTAGAGGCGCCCGTCGGCGGTGAACACCACGACCCGGTCGTCGGCGACCAGCCGGAAGCCGGCGTCGAGGGCGCGCAAGGCCAGGTCGCTCTTGCCGGCGCCCGACGGGCCCTCGATCAGGGCGCCCCGCCACAGGCCGTCCTGGCGCCGGGCGATCAGGCCGGCGTGACGGATCTCGGACGGCGCGCCCGGCGGGGTCTCTGGCCGAATCACTCCCGGACTTCCGGCAGCTCGACCACGAAGCGGGCGCCGATCACGGCCCCGGCCTCGTCCTTGCGGTTCTCGGCGTGAATCTGGCCGCCGTGCGCCTCGACGATCTGGCGGGCGATCGACAGGCCCAGGCCCGAATTGCCGCCGAACGCCCGGCCCTTGGGGCGCGAGGTGTAGAAGCGCTCGAAGATGGTCTCCAGATTGTCGGGCGGCATGCCCGGACCGTCGTCGTCGACGATCACGGCCACGGTCGACTTGCCGCGCGGCCGGATCAGGGAGATCCGCACCTCGCCGTCGTCCGGGCTGAACGAGCGGGCGTTGTCGATCAGGTTGCGGAACACCTGGCCGATCGGCGTCTCGCGGGCCAGCACCAGGGTCGGGCGGGAGATATCGGCCGCGAACCGCACCCGCACGCTGCCCGGCGCCGGGCCGGGCCGCAGCTGGGTCTCGTACAGGCTGGCGACCTCGGCCAGCAGCTTGGACAGGTCGATCGCCTTGGGATGCTCGCGCGACAGCTCCGCGTCCAGGCGCGAGGCGTTGGAGATGTCGGTGACCAGGCGGTCCAGGCGGTTGACGTCGTTCTGCAGGATGGCCAGCAGCCGGGCCCGGGCGGCGGGGTCGGTGACCAGGTCCAGGGTCTCGATGGCCGAGCGGATCGAGGTCAGGGGGTTCTTGATCTCGTGGGCCACGTCGGCGGCGAAGCGCTCGATGGCGTCCATGCGTTCGGACAGCGAGTGGGTCATGTCCTCCAGCGAGCGCGACAGGTCGCCCAGCTCGTCGCGGCGCTCGGACAGGTCGGGCAGGGAGATGGCGCGCGCGCCTTGCAGGCGCACATGGTCGGCGGCCCGGGCCAGGCGCAGCACCGGCACGGCGATCAGGCGGTGCAGCATCACGCTGGACATCACGATCGCGACCATGGCCACGATGATGAACGGCAGCAGGGCCTTGCGCTCGGCCGAGATGATCTCGTCGACGTCGCCGGCCTCCAGGGTCAGGACCCCCAGCACCGCGCGGACATGCTGGATCGGGATCGACACCGACACCACCCGCTCGCCGTCCTCGGCCACGCGGGTTCCGGCCACCGGCCGGCCCTTCATGGCCTGGGTGATCTCGTTGGCCAGCGCCTTGCGGGCCTTCTCCGCGCGGGCCTGGGCGGCGGGGGTCAGGTGCGGCGGCGCGTCCTTGTCTCCCGGCTTGCGAGCGGGCGGCAGCACCTTCCAGTCGACGCGGTCGGCGACCACGAACGAGTCGGCCAGCGTCTTGCCGTGGGCGTCGAACAGCCGGGCCCGCTGGTTGCGCGGGATGAACAGCACCTGCAGCAGCTGGCTGGCGACATAGGGGTCGAGCGCCGGCTCGGGTTCGCCGACCGTGGCGGTCTGGTCGATGACGTTGGCGATCAGCTCGCCCTGGGTGGTCAGGCTGTCGATGCGGGCGGCGATCAGGCCGCTGCGCAGTTCGTTCAGCACCAGGGCCCCGACGACCACGATCGCCAGGGCCAGCACGTTCAGGACGATGATCAGCCGGCCGAGCCTGGACCCGCGCGGCCAGACGAAGCGTCGCCTGGCCTTGGGGGCCTCGAGGCTCTCGGCCTCAGGACTCGCGGTAACGGTAGCCAACGCCGTACAGGGTCTCGATGGAGTCGAACTCGGGATCGACCTGACGGAACTTCTTGCGCATGCGCTTGATGTGGCTGTCGATCGTGCGGTCGTCGACATAGACCTGATCGTCGTAGGCGGCGTCCATCAGGTTGTCGCGGCTCTTCACGAAGCCCGGACGCTGGGCCAGGGCCTGCAGCAGCAGGAACTCGGTGACGGTCAGGCGCACGGGGCGACCGTCCCACAGGCTGTCGTGGCGGGCCGGGTCGAGGGTCAGCTTGCCGCGCTTCATGACCTTGGAGCCCGCCGCCGCGGCGGCCGAGCCGGCCATCGGCGCCAGGTCCTCGTCGTCCGGACGCGCGCGGCGCAGGACGGCCTTGACCCGCTCCAGCAGCAGGCGCTGGCTGAACGGCTTGTGCATGTAGTCGTCGGCGCCGAGGTTGAAGCCGAGGATCTCGTCGATCTCGTCGTCCTTCGAGGTCAGCATGATCACCGGGATCTCGGACGTCTGGCGCAGGCGCCGCAGCACCTCCATGCCGTCCATGCGCGGCATCTTGACGTCGAGAATGACAAGATCGGGCGGGCTGGCCTCGACGGCCTCGAGACCCGAGGCTCCGTCGTAATAGGCCTTCACCGCGTGACCGTGGCTTTCCAGGGCCAGCGAGACCGAGGCGACGATGTTCTCGTCGTCGTCAATGAGCGTAATGGCGGCCATCTGGTCGTTCTTGTCCTTAGCCTTATCTTGCGTCGGCCGATCCTATCGGTCGAACGTCCTGGCTTCAACGCGCGGCGCGGTAAAGCTTTCCCTGCTTCTTCCTGGCCTTTGCGGCTCCAGAAAGGCGCGATTGCGGCGCTGGCGGCCGTCCGGCGCGGGTTCCCTCAACCTCACCTTAAGGTCTGAAAGCCCATAGTGAGGCCTCCTGAAGCGGGGCGGGCATGAGCCAAGTCCATTACGAGTTGTTTGTCCGGCGGAAAGTCGGGGCCCAGTGGACGCTGGAGATCGCTTCGGAGAACCGTGCGCACGCGCTGCAGGTCGCCGAGGACGTGCTCGTCCAGAACCGCGCCGTCGCCGTGCGCGTCAGCAAGGAAACGCTCGACGAGGCCACCGGCGAATACAAGTCGATCGCCATCTTCACCAAGGGGCTGGTCGACGGCGGCAAGCCCAAGAAGGAGGTCGAGGACCGCGACCCCCTCTGCGTGCAGCCCGCAGACCTCTACACCTCCCACGCCCGCGACCGCATCGGCCGCCTGCTGGAAGGCTTCCTGGCCCGGCACAAGGCCACCCCGTTCGAACTGCTGCACCGTCCCGATCTCGTCGAGAAGCTCGAGGCGTCCGGCACCGACCTGCAGCACGCGCTGCAGAAGATCGCCATTCCGGAAGCCGAGGCGCGCGGCCAGTCCGTACACGAGGTCATCCGCCACTTCCAGGGCCTGGTCGAGCGCACCGTCGCCAACCTGATGAAGGCCTTCAAGAAGGGGGCCTTGCCGGACCTCGACAAGGAAGGCTTCGCCAGGGCCGCCGAGCGCCTGGTCGCCGACCCGGACCGCGCCTTCCTGCTGGGGGCCGGCGTCGCCGCCTCGATCGCTCCGGCCGTCAGCTGGTCGGCCAAGATCGCCCGCCTGCTGGATCTGGCCGACGCCGCCCCGGAGGAGCCGCGCGCCCGCTTCGCGGCCCTGCAGGCCATCGAGCAGCCGCTGGCCGAGATCATCGGTTCGCGCGCCGGCATGGCCGACCTGCTGGACACCACCAACGAGGATCTGGGCGTCACCCTGGCGGCCATGACCCGGCTGACCGGCGGCGTCGCCGTCGAGGCCCTGATCAAGATAGAAGCCAGCGTCCGCGGCTGCATGCCGGAGCTGTCGGGCACGGCCCGGCGCCTGGGCGAATGGCTGGCCGGCGACAACTTCCCCTCGGTGCGGAAGGCCATCGCCGAACGCGTGCTGACCGAGCTGAACGGCGTTCGCCGCCTCAAGCCCACGGACGCCGAGGCCGAGATCGAATATCTGCGCGCCCTGGCCATGAGCCTGACGGCCGCCGCCGGCCGTATCCTCCAGGCCGAGGACATCCAGAACGCCTTCACGACCCGCTCCAAGACCCTGTTGAACGGCGACTTCATCGAGGCGCTGCTGGGTCGAGACCGTTCGGCCTATGAAGAGATCAAGATGCTGATCCGCCTGGCCGAGAACGTCATGGGCGCGGTCAACAAGCGCAACGCCGCCCGCTGGCTGAACGCCAATATCAGCGCCATGCGCTTCGAGAAGGAACTGCGCGCGGGGCCGGACTCGCCGGTCGCCAAGCTCGGCAACCTGGCCGGCCTCCAGCGCCAGCTGGTCCGCTCGGGCCTGGTGCGCGAGGACTTCGAGCCGCTGTGCGTCAAGCTGGGCGAGATCGGCGCGCTGATCGAGGCCGACTCGCGTCTGCTGACCATGCTGGTCCGCGCCCCCGCGCCGCTGCCGCACCGCCTGCAGCTGCTGGCCAAGCTGGCCCTCGGCGAGGCCGGTCCCACCGGCCCGGTCGCCGACAAGGCCCGGGTCGAGGCTCTGAAACTGGCCCGCGATCCGACCTCGCGCGAACAGCTCCAGGGCTCGCCGCAAACCATGGACCTGCTCAAGACCCTGCTGGGGCAGGCGGCTTAGGGGGCGCTTGCCACCGGAGGACGTTCAGGCCGCCACCGGAGCTATCCGCCTCACCGCAGCACCGCGTCCGCGCTCACCAGCCGCACGTCGTGCATCTGGTTCAGATAGGCCTCGTAGTAACCCTTGTGCGACGCGCCGACGATGGCGAGCATCCGCATGCCCGGGTGCTGGCCCAGTACGTCGCGGATATTGCCGACCATGCGCAGGTTGCGGGTCTCCCAGTAGCCGAGATACCGCCGGCCGAAGCCCTGGGGCGAGGGCTCGACGAACGCCGCGCCGAAGTCGCCCCTGAAGGCCATCAGCTGGGCGTTGGCGCTGTTGTAGGCCCGGTAGAGGTTCAGCACGCCGTCCGGCTTGTCGAGGGCGGCCTCCAGGCGCTGGCTTTCGGCCCGGCGGGCGTGGCTGACAGGGTTGTCCCAGGCCGACCGGATCGCGGTCTCGAAGGCCTTGGATTCGGCCGGGTCGGGACTGTCGGGCGTGTCGGCCGAGTGGTCGTCGACGCTCCACACGCGCTCATGGCCCAGGCGCGCGGCCACCACCGCGGCGATCAGGGTGGACTCGTTACGGCGGACCTTGAAGGAGTCCAGATAGGCGGCCAGCTCGTCGTTCAGGCCGTCGCCGGCCCGGCGCTCGGCCTGCGGCAACCGCAGCCACTGCACCAGGGCCGAATTACGCTCGCCCGCCGCCATGAACACCGCCGCCAGGCGCCGGCGCTGAGCCGCAGTGGGCTGGGCCGGCCAGGCGGCCAGCAGGCGCTCGGCCTCGGCGTTGGCGGCGGGCGCGTCGAGGCCGACGGCCTGGCCCGCCTTGGTCGGATCGTAGCAATAGCTCTTCACCGTCTCGGCGTAGCGGGCGGGGTAGCGGCGCAGGGCGTCGCACTGCAGGCCCGACAGATCCTCGGTGGCGATGCCGGTCGGCTTCCAGGCCGTCAGGCGGTCCACCAGCGGCGCCAACAGCGCCATGTCGAAGGTCTTGGGCAGGCCCGACAGGTGCGCCGTGCCCAGCACCAGCACCTCGTTGGCCTTGCCGGCGGGCGGGCCCTTCAGCGTTTCGGGATGGAAGGTGGGCCGGTAGTCTCGCGCCCGGGTCTGGGCTTGCGGCTGGGCTTGCGCCTGGGCGGCGCCGGCGAGGATCGCCAGCGCCCCAACGCCGGCGACGAGAACACGAACGGTGCGAAACATGGAGGCCCCTCGGATAGCTGCTCAAGCTTAGAGGCCCGGAGGAGGGTGAACGGAGGCGCCTGTCTTTTATTTAATGATCTTGCCTCTTCCCCGACGGCGCCGCGTAGGCTGGCTTCACGCGGTCGATCGGACCGCCTCGCCTCCGGTCATCCTGGGAGATCGCCATGGTCGTGTTCACCGTTCTCTATCCCGCCGCGCCCGGCGCGAGGTTCGATCAGGCCTATTACGACGCCACCCACATCCCGCTGGTCCGCGAGGCCTTCACGCCCACGGGCCTGACCGACGTACAGGTGCTCAAGGGCCTGCCCGGCCCGGACGGCTCGCCCGCGCCGTTCGTGGTCATCGTCAACATCACCTTCCGCGACGCCGCGGCCCTGCAGGCCTCGCTAGGCGGTCCAAGGGCGCCCGAGGTGCTGGGCGACGTTGCCAAGTTCACCGACATCACGCCGGTCACGCAGGTGAGCGTGGCAGGTTAGCCCAGGATTCCCGCCAGCGCGTCGACCACCCGCTCCACATCGCCGTCGGCCATGGTCGGATAGAGCGGCAGGGTCAGGCAGCGGGCGTACCAGGCGTCGGCCCCGGGCAGGTCGGCCAGACCCTGGCGGTTCACATAGTAGGGCTGGCGGTGCACCGGGATGTAGTGGACCTGCGTGCCGATGCCGCCGGCCTTCAGGCTGTCGACCACGGTGCGGCGTGACAGGCCCTCGGCCTCGAAGTCGATCAATACGGTCAGCAGGTGCAGGGCCGGGTTCGAATGGGCCGGGCTCGCGGCCAGACGCACGCGCGGGGCGCGTTCGGCCAGCCGCTTGGCGTAGAGCGCGGTCAGTTCGCGCCGGCGGGCGACGAAGCGATCCAGCTTGTTCAGCTGCGACAGGCCAAGCGCGCACAGCACGTCCGGGATGCGGTAGTTGAAGCCCAGCTCCGGCATTTCGTACCACCAGGGATCGCCGCCGGGCTCGCGGACCATGCCGTGCGAGCGCAGCAGCCGGACCTTGGCCGCCAGGGCCGCGTCGTTGGTGGTCAGCATGCCGCCCTCGCCGGTGGCGAGCGTCTTGACCGGATGGAACGAGAAGCTGGCGAAGCTGGAAAAGGCGCAGTCGCCGACCGGGTGGGCGGTTCCGTCGAAGGTTCCGACCGAACCCAGGGCGTGGGGCGCGTCCTCGACCAACACCGCGCCGGCGGCCGAGGCCATGGCCTTCAGGGCCGGCAGGTCGCAGACGTCGCCGCGCAGATGGACGGGCAGCACGGCCTTGATCCGTTTGCCGGGCGCGCTGTTCAGGGCCCCTCCACTCAGGGCTTTGGCCAGGGTGTCCGGAGTCATCAGGCCGCTGTCGGGATCGACATCGGCGAACACCACCTCGGCCCCGACGTAGCGGGCGCAGTTGGCGGTGGCCAGGAAGGTGATCGACGGCGCCACGCAGACATCGCCCTCGCCGACGCCCAAGGCCATCATCGCCAGATGCAGGGTGGCCGTGCCGTTGGAGACGGCGATCGCGTGCTTGGCCCCGACCTTTTTCGCGAAGGCGGTCTCGAAGGCCTCGACCGTCGGCCCGGTGGTCAGGAAGTCGCCACGGAGGGCCTGCGCGACGGCCGCGACGTCGTCGTCCTCGATCGTCTGCCGGCCGTAGGGGAGGAAGCCGCTCATCGCGCGGCCTTCTCCTCCAGCATGTCCAGCAGACCCTGGGGCGTCAGCCAGTCCTGGTTGTTGTCGCTGCTGTATGAGAACTCCTCGGCCACGCGCCGGGCGCCGTCGGCTTCCGAATAGGGTGTGCGGCCGAACTCGGCGAAGTTGGGCTCGATGGCGTAGCGATCCTCGAACTCGACGGTGGCGCGGGCGTCGTCGGCGCTGATCATGATCTCGTGCAGCTTTTCGCCGGGACGGATGCCGACCACCTTCATGCCGGCGTCCGGCGACATGGCCTTGACCAGGTCCGGCATGGCCATGGAGGGAATCTTCGGCACGAAGATCTCGCCGCCGCGCATCATGGTCAGGGACGACAGCACGAAGTCGACGCCCTCGTTCAGGGTGATCCAGAAGCGGGTCATGCGCGGGTCGGTGACCGGCAGTTCGGTCGCGCCCTGGCTCAGCAGGCGGCGATACAGCGGCACGACGCTGCCGCGCGAGCCGACCACGTTGCCGTAGCGAACCACCGCGAAGCGGGTGCCGATATCGCCCGACAGGTTGTTGGCGGCCACGAAGGTCTTGTCCGAGGCCAGCTTGGTCGCGCCATAGAGGTTGGTCGGGTTGCAGGCCTTGTCGGTCGACAGGGCCACGACCTGTTTGACGGCGTTGTTCAGGCTGGCCCAGACCACGTTCTCGGCGCCCATGATGTTGGTGTGGATGCACTCGGACGGATTGTATTCGGCCGCCGGCACCTGCTTCAGGGCCGCGGCGTGGATGACGATGTCGACGCCGCGCAGGGCCAGGGTCAGGCGCTCGCGATCACGGACGTCGCCGAGGAAGAAGCGCAGCTTGCCGTAGGTGGCCTCGTCGAACTGCTCGCGCATTTCGAGCTGCATGTCGCTCTGCTTCAATTCGTCGCGGGAATAGATGATCACCTTCCGCGGCGCGTAGCGGCGCAGGACGGTCTCGATGAAGCGCCGGCCGAACGAGCCGGTGCCGCCGGTGACCAGGATCACCTTGCCGTCCAGATCGAGGGATTTGGGGGAAAAACGGCCCAAGGACTGCCTCCTGCGACGTTCGTCCGCCCTAGAGGCGCCCAGAGCGGGCGTGGCGACGAATCGTGGTTAACGCCCCTGTGTGCGCTCGCAGGCGTAAAGAGGACGTCAACCCCGGTGCGGTAGCAAGGCGACATGCGCCGAAACCGCCTCCTCCCGATCGCCCTGATCGCCGCCCTCGCCGGCGGCTCCCTGGCCGCGCCGACGGTCGCCTTGGCCAACGCTGGCAAGGAAGAGAAGAAGGCGCCACCGACCTATTTCGCGCTGGACCCGATCAACGCGGTGGTCCTGCGCCGCGACGGCCGCCGGGGCGTGATGACCGTCGAGACCGGCATCGAGGCCAAGGATCCGAAGCTGATGGAGCGCGCCCAGGCCTCGACGCCGCGCCTGCGGGCGGCCTTCGCCCAGGTGCTGATGGTCTATGCCGCCGGCCTGCGCGGCGGCGCGCCGCCGGACCTCGACTATGTGGCGCGCGAGCTTCAGAAGGCCTGCGACCGTATCGTGGGCAAGCCCGGCGCCAAGGTCCTGCTCGGTTCGACCCTGCTCAGCTAGCCTTTGGTCTTTCTGCGCGCGCGGAAGAACCCCCGCAGCAGCTCGGCGCTCTCCTCGGCCAGCACGCCGCCGGTCACCTCCGGCCGCCAGTGGCAGGTAGGTTGAGCGAAGAACTTCGGGCCATGGACCACGGCGCCGCCCTTGGGATCCTCGGCCCCGAACACCACCCGGCCGATCCGCGCGTGGCTGATCGCGCCGGCGCACATGGCGCAGGGCTCGAGGGTGACGACCAGGGTCAGGTCGGTCAGGCGGTAGTTCTCGAGCTTCGCCGCCGCCGCGCGCATCGCCGCGATCTCGGCGTGGGCCGTGGGGTCGTGGGCGGCGATCGGGCCGTTGCCGGCCGTGGCGATGACCTCGCCGGTCCTCGGATCCAGGATCACCGCACCGACGGGGGTCTCGCCGGCCTCGGCCGCCGCGCGGGCGGCGTCCAGCGCCAGCCGCATCATGGCGTGGTCTTGATCGTCGGGAAGATCGGTGTGCATTAGCTAGAAAAAGCCCATCGAGAGATGCGCCCAGCCCGAGAAGGACGCCGAAAATGACCAAGCCACACGATCCCCTGTACGAGCCTGAACTCGACGGTCAAGACGGCGAGCTCGACGGCGGTCCTGGCGAACGCGTCGCCAAGGCCCTGGCGCGGGCCGGCGTGGCCTCGCGGCGCGAGGTCGAGCGGCTGATCGAGGCGGGTCGCGTGGCGATCAACGGCAA
Organism: Caulobacter sp. GW822-FHT07D08; assembly: GCF_058798735.1. NCBI lineage: Bacteria > Pseudomonadati > Pseudomonadota > Alphaproteobacteria > Caulobacterales > Caulobacteraceae > Caulobacter > Caulobacter sp. GW822-FHT07D08. Next base: position 323,008 of record NZ_JBXAKU010000006.1, on the reverse strand, counting down.
GGTGCTGACCACGCCGGCGATCAAGGTCCAGCCCGGCGACTTCCTGACCGTCGACGGCCAGCTGGTGGCCGAGCGCGAGCCGACGCGGATCTTCCGCTACCACAAGCCCACCGGCCTGATGACCACCCACAACGACCCCAAGGGCCGGCCGACGGTGTTCCAGTCGCTGCCCAAGGAGCTGCCGCGCCTGATCTCGGTCGGACGCCTGGACCTGAACTCCGAAGGCCTGCTGCTGCTGACCAATGACGGCGAGCTGTCGCGCGCCCTGGAGACGCCCAGCAACGCCTGGGTCCGCCGCTACCGCGCCCGCGCCTTCGGCGACACCACCCAGGCCAAGCTTGATGCGCTGAAGGACGGCATTACCGTCGAGGGCGTCAAGTACGGCTCGATCGAAGCCAAGATCGACAAGGCCCACGACAAGGCCGGCGGCGGCAAGAACATCTGGATCACGGTCAGCCTGTCGGAAGGCAAGAACCGCGAGGTCCGCAAGGTGCTGGAAGCCCTGGGCCTGAAGGTCAATCGCCTGATCCGCATGTCCTACGGCCCGTTCGCCCTGGGCCCGCTGGAAGCCGGCCAGATCGAGGAGGTCGGCCCCCGGGTGATCCGCGAGCTGATGGAAGGCATTGTCTCCGAGGAGAACATGCCGACGGGCGATCGTCCGAAGTTCAACGGCATCGCCGCCGCCGTGAAGGCGCCCGGCACGCCGGGCGGCGGCGATCTCCAGCGCCGGGGCGTTCCGCGCGCCGACCGGGCGGTGGTCCTCGATACGCCGCAGAAGTCCGAGAAGCCGGTTTACAAAGCCGGCTGGGCCAAGCCGAAGAAGAAGGTCTCGCCCCACGCCCCGGCCAAGGGCGCCAGCAAGGGCATCGCCGCGCCCAAGGCCAAGCGCGCCCCCAAGTCGATGGAGAGCAAGTTCATCGACATCGGCAAGCCCGCCGCGCGCGGCAAGCCGGCGGCCAAGCCCACGGTCAAGCCCGTGGACGGCGCGTCGCGTCGCGTGTCGGAGAAGCCGGGCAGGGCGGCGCCGCGTCCGGGGGCGGCCAAGCCCTCGCGCGGTGGTCCGCCTAAGCGCTGAGGAGCCGAGACCCTCGTCCTTCGACAAGCTCAGGATGAGGGTCTCTAGACCGACGTCAGCATTCGTCCTCGCCCTGAGCTTGTCGAAGGGCGGGGACGCGGTTCGGCGCTAAGCCGCCGCTGGGCTCGAGCCGCTGGTCCAGCGGCGCAGGGCCGGCCAGCGCACCGACAGCTCGGCCACGCCGATGAAGCCGGCCAGCACCACCAGGGCGCTGGCGATCAGGCCGGCCTTAAACTCGTGCGGCGAGTCCGGACGGGTGGTCATCGGCCGGATCAGCAGCAGGATCACGGCGTTGTTGGCCGCGTGGGCTCCGATGCCCAGCTCGATGCCGCCCAGGCGCAGCGCCATCCAGGTCAGGCCCGCGCCCATGGCCGCGCGGACCAGGAAGGCGTCGATGTTCGGGTCGAAGTGGATGGCCGCGAACAGCAGGCCGTTCAGCGCCATCAGCACGATCGGGTCGCGGACATAGGCCGCGCTCTGCTTCAGCAGCCAGCCGCGGAACACCAGCTCCTCGGCGGCCGAGGCCAGGATCAGCAGGGCGATGGCCATGGTCGCGTAGAGCGTGCGGCCCACGAGGTTCGGCGAGACCTTCCACAGCGGCGGATCCAGCGACTCGCCCAGGGCGGCGGCGACGCCGGTGACGGCGATCATCACCCCGCCGACCAGGACGAGCCCGCCCAGCAGCAGGCGCCAGCGCACGGGCTGGCCGCGATTGATGTAGTCGGTGATGCGGCGGTGGTGGATGGCCCCGGCCGCGAACACGAAGCCGACCGCCGCGCCCAGGTTCACGCCGGCCAGCACGGCCAGGAAGAACAGCGACTGCCGCGCCGTCGGCTCGGTCAGGTTCGGATCGGAAAAGACGCTGAACAGGTCGCCGGCGGCCGGCGCGCCGTCCAGGCCGCTGACCACCAGCAGGCTGATCAGGGTGGCGCTGGTCGCGCCCAGCAGGCCCGCCACGGCGCCGGCCAGCATGCCGACCGGCACGGCGAAGACCGTCCGCCACGGGTCGCGGTCATAGGGCGACAGGTCGGCCAGAAAGCGCGAACGCTTCACCGCCTCCATCAGCTCGCCCATGCGCATCGTCCGCTCGCCTCTCGCCACGCGTTGCTGGCTTCCGGGCCGACTAAGAGGGAAGGGGCGCGATCTTGTAAAGCGGGTGCTTGCCGCGGCGCGCGCGGGACGGCACACATCCGGTTACGGGTTGTAAGGGGGGCAGGCATGAGTGACGGGGTTTCGGGCAGGGGCGACACGGGCGCGGGGCGCCGGCACAGGCTGATGCTCGTCTTCGGACTCTCCTGGCTTGGCCGCCGGATCGTTTCGTCGCCGGCGAAGGCCGCCTGATGCGCATCGTCTCGGGCCAGTATCGCGGCAAGGCCATCGTCGCCCCGCCGGGGGAGGCCACCCGTCCGACCTCCGACCGCGCCCGCCAGGCGGTGTTCAACATCCTGGAGCACGCCGCCTGGGCGCCGGAACTGAACGGCGCGCGGGTCATCGACGTGTTCGCCGGCTCGGGCGCGCTGGGGCTGGAGGCCCTGTCGCGCGGGGCCGGCTTCTGCCTGTTCGTCGAGACCGACGACGCCGCGCGCGGCGCGATCCGCGAGAACATCGACGCCATGCACCTGTTCGGCGTCACCCGGGTACACCGCCGCGACGCCACCGACCTGGGACCCCGCCCGGCCAGCGCCGGGACGCCGTTCGACATCGCCTTCCTCGACCCGCCCTACGCCAAGGGCCTGGGCGAGAAGGCCGTCGCCGAGCTTCGCGCCCACGGCTGGCTGGCCCCCGGCGCGATCCTGATGTTCGAGCGCGGCCGGAGCGAGATCGACCCGGTTCTGGAAGGCTTCGAGCAGATCGACGCGCGCGACTACGGCGCCGCGCGCGTGCTGTTCTACAAGCTGCTCTAACTCACCACGCCTTCGCCCCCACCCGGTTGTCGAGCTGGGCCCGCAGATGGCCCAGCCCCAGCCGGGTGATCCGGTAGGGCCCGCCGTCCTGGCTGGCGATCAGCCGCTTGCGCTTCAGCGACTGGAACACGCCGACCGTGCAGTCGGTCAGCGCCCAGCCGTCGCGGGTGATGCAATCAGCCGCGATGATTTTACCGTTGTCGTCGCGTTCGAGTTCGATCCGGCCGCCCTGGGCCAGCGCGTGCAGCGTCCTTTGCTGCGGTTTGGAGATGTTCAAGGGATTGTCCGAGAGATCGAGGCATACGATCGCGCATCCGGCCAGCGGATACGCGGGCGGATAGCGGGCCTAGCGACTTTCGAACCGAGGTTCGGAGCCTGTTAGGCCCGCGCCTCGCGCACAATCTCGGACATGAACCACACAAGAGAGGTTGATGACGGGAAGATGGGGGAAGAGCCAGCGAAGCTCAAGGTCGGGTCTTCGGCTGGACGTTCGGGACATCCGCGCGAACCCAAGCGACCGCTACTTCTTCGCCTTCGCCGCCGTCGTCTGCCCGACCTTCACCGGCGCGCCCTGCTGGCGGGCCTCGGAAACCAGACCGGCGCAGTCGGCGTCCTTGGCCTCGCCGGTGGTAATGAGGGGCAGCAACGCCGCCAGCGGGTTGATCAGCGAGCCCAGGGCCGCGGCGACGCCGCCCTGGCCCAAGGTCTGGCTGACGTCGAGACCGGTCTTGGGGGCCATGATCGGACCCTTGATGGTGATCGGGATGAACAGGCGCACCAGGCGCGGCTTCTTGCTGTCGCCCTCGATGCGGAAGTCCATGCGCTCAGTGGCGAGGTTCACCGTGCCACGGCCCTTGGCCAGCACCACGCCGGTGTCGGCGACCAGAGTGGTGGTGGTCATCACCCCATTTTTGACGTCGAAGTCGGCGACGGCGCAGCGCACCGGCGTCTCCTTGTCGCTCTTGGACAGCAGCAGGAGCAGACCCTTGGAGGCATTGACGCCCAGCAGCTCGGCGAAGGCCTGGCGGATCTGGCCGCGCGGCGCGACCAGGGTCACCGAGCCGTCGGCCGTGGCGGCGGCGCGGTGGACGCTGTTGCCCGTGCCCGTCAGCTTGGCGCGGGCCATCACCGCGCCCTCGATGGCCGGCCTGCCCTCGCTCTTGATCGGGATGAAGTCCTCGATGCGACCGTTCAGCAGGCGCACGTCGATGTCGGTCCTCGGCGTGGCCGGGCGGGCGTCCAGGCGCACGGTTCCCTTCAGGTCGCCGCGCGAGAAGGTCAGGGCCAGCGGGTCGACGGTCAGCACGCCGTTTTCCAGAACCACCTCGGCGCTGACCTTGCGCAGCGGCAGGTTGGGCGCATTCACGGTCTCGGCGCGGTAGCTGACCTTGGCGTCCATGGCGCGAATGCGCTCGACCTGCAGAGTGGCGTCGGGTAGCAGGCGCTGGGTGGCGTCACGTTGCGCGGCCTCGACCTTCTGACCGGCCGAGGCGGTCTCGCCGCGACCGGTGGCCGGGGCGGCGCCGAACAGGCTGCCCAGGTCGTCGAAATCCAGCCGGCGCGAGCGCAGGTCGGCCTCCAGATAGGGCCGTTCGCGTCCGGTCAGCACGAAGAGGTCGCCGGAGAGATCGCTATCGCCGATCCGGCCCGACAGCTTTTCGAAGTCGTAGCGGTCGCCCTTGCGGACCAGATGACCCGAGACCTTGTAGGGCGGGGTGTTGGGCAGGGTCAGGCCGGTCAGGTCGTACAGGCGGTTCAGGTCCGCGCCGGACACGGTGAGCTGGGTTTCGAAGCGGCCCAGATCGAACGGCTTGATGACATTGCCGTGCGCCGTGACGCGGGTCGCGCCGGCGCGGATGTCGGCGTCGAACGGGTAGGGGCGGCTGGGCGAGATGTTCAGCAGTGGGCCGCCGGTGACCTGGGCGACGAAGGCTGACCGGTTCAGGCTGCCCTTGCCCTCCAGCACGAAGCGACCGCCCCTGGCGCCGGCGCGTTCCTGGGCGCTGACCGTGCCGACGAACAGCGCGCCGCGCTGGCGGTCGTCGACCCGCAACCGGCCCTCGTTGATCACGAAGCGCTGGACGGCGGGCAGCTTCAGCGGCTTGTCGCTCTTCTTCGCGCCGAAGGTCCAGTTGGCCCGGCCGTCCTTGTCGCGCAGCAGGCGCACGTCGGCCTTGTCGATGGCCAGGAACGGCAGGATGACCTGGCCGCGCAGCAGCGGCAGGATCTTGATCTGCACCGCGATGCGCTCGACCTGGGCCATCTGGCCGGCCTGTGGATCGACGGACTTGGCCCAGGCCGGCTGGCCGATCCGCACGCCAAAAGCCTCGGCCTTGGGCGAGAACGACCAGGGGTGGACGCGAAGGTCGCCGGTGATCGCCACCTCGCGCTGCAGCTGGGCCGAGGCGTAGCGGCCGATCGGGCCGCGCAGCCAGTTCCAGTCGAAGATCACGAGAAAGATCACGATCGCCGTGACCAGGGTCAGGGCCGCGCCGATGCCGATCCGCGCGCGCCGCGACAGGCCTCGGAACGGGTTCCGGGGCGGCTTGGGCGCGGGCGTGACGTCGGCCATGGACAGGATCGTGGCTCCGGTTGAACCCACACAACGCGTGAGCCGGGCGATCCTGTTCCAATTTGAAGCGAAACGACCTTCAGGCCGGTTCCGGGATCAGCCCGTCAGTAGACGAGACCGATCCGGCAGACGACCACCCCCGCGATGATGAAGACGGCGATGGCCACGAGTTCATAGGCCTTGAAAAACGGCCGGCTTGGCGTGCGCATGATGAATAGTTCCCCCGTCCCATTTTGGTGCAACTCGACGCTTCCGGCGCAAGGGCGGCGCCACCCACTTTGGGGTTTAAGGCGCCTTTCCGGGCCAGATCAGGTAACCGGCCTCGTCGCGCCCGGCGGCGACGTAACCGGGGTAGGAAGAGCCGTAGCCATACGGCGGCGGATAGTTCTCGCCCTGGCCCCCACGGCCATAGGCGTAACCGCCGCTGTATGAGCTGCTCTCGTACGCGTACTGTGATCGAGAATTGCGACTGTCGTACCGGCGCTCGCCGTAGCGATCACCGGCATGGGCGTAGCCGCCCGGATAGCCACGGTCCGCGCAACCGCCGCAGCCGTCACAGTCGGTAATGTAACCGCCCTGGTAGCTGCTTTGATACCCGTAGGCGGGCGCGCCCTGCGTCTGGACGTCGAGGCGACCGCCGCCATAGCCGTGACCGTAGCCGCCGCCATAGGCGCTGTCGCACTCGATCCGATCCCAGCGATAGGCGCCGCCCGGACCGGTGACCCGGCGCGAGAAGCACTGGCCGGGCGCGGCGTTGGGCGGCAGGATCTCCGGACCCGGCGGGCCGCCGACGCCGCCAGGGCTCGAACCGGCCAGCGCGGGCGCGGCCGTCAGGACGGCGGCCGTGGCGAGGGCGATCGTGGTCAGGCGGCGAAAGGCGATCATGGGCGACTCCGGACGAGGGTTAACAAAACATTTCCAGCGCGGTCGCGAGCGTCCTTTCACCCGTCGCGCGAGCGTGGCCGTGGCGGCTTCCCCTCACGCCGCGAGACGGGTAGCGTTGCGTCAAACATCTGTTTAAGGGGGCGGCCATGGCGATCGAGGCGGTGATCTGGGATTTTGGTGGGGTGTTCACCACCTCGCCGTTCGAGGCCTTCCGCCGCTTCGAGACCGAACGCGGCCTGCCCGCGGACTTCATCCGCACGGTCAACGCCACCGACCCCGACATGAACGCCTGGGCCCGGTTCGAACGGGCCGAGATCGACGCGGCGGCCTTCGACGGCCTGTTCCTGGAAGAGGCGACGCGCCTGGGCCATGCGGTCCGGGGCGCCGAGGTGCTGCCGCTGCTTTATGGCGACCTGCGGCCTCGGGTGCTGGAGGCGCTGAAGGCCTGCAAGGCGCGGTTCAAGGTCGGTTGCATCACCAACAATGTCCCCACCGGCCATGGACCCGGCATGGCCCAGAGCGCCGAAAAGGCCCTGGCCGTCGGCGAGATCATGGCCCTGTTCGACGCGGTGATCGAAAGCTCCAAGGCCGGGGTGCGCAAGCCGGACCCGCGCATCTACCAGATGATGTGCGAGCGGCTGGGCGTCGCGCCGGAGGCTTGCGTCTATCTCGACGACCTGGGGATCAACTGCAAGCCGGCGGCGACCCTGGGCATGACGGCGATCAAGGTGTCGGGCGAGGCTCAGTTGTTGGACGACCTTGCCCAAGCGACCGGTTTGGCGTTCTGAGAGGGCGAAGCTCTTTCGGAGAATCCCATGTCCCGTCCCAAGATCGGCGCAGAGGCCGCGCTCGCCCAGCTTTCCGGCTGGAGCGCGGCTTCCGGCAAGGACGCGATCACCAAGACCTTCAAGTTCGCGGACTTCAATCAAGCCTTCGGCTTCATGACCCGCGTGGCGCTGATGGCCGACAAGCTCGACCATCACCCGGAATGGTTCAACGTCTACAACCGCGTCGAGGTGCTGCTGACGACGCACGACGCGGATGGGGTGACGGACCTGGACGTGACGCTGGCGAAGTTCATGGACAGCGCCGCCTAGGACTTTCCTCCCCTTCTGGGGGAGGTGGCTCCGCGCGAATACGCGCGGAGACGGAGGGGGTCTGCGTAGGCGAGACCGAGCTGTCCCCCTCCACCGCCGTTCGGCGGTCCCCCTCCCCCAAGAGGGGAGGAGAGATTTCGGCTTCCCCTGTTCTCGCGCCCGGTTCAAACTGTTGTTTGAACAATCGGGAGGACGCCGCATGGCGCAGAGCACGGGCCGGGTCGCCGGCAAGAAGGCCTTCATCACCGGCGGGGCCCAGGGCCTGGGCGCGGCGGCGGGGCGGATGCTGGCCAAGGAAGGCGCCAAGGTCGCCCTGGCCGATCTCAACCTGGCCGGCGCCCAAGCCGTGGCGGACGAGATCAACGCCGCCCACGGCGCGGGCACGGCCTTCGCCTACCTGCTGGACGTCACCCAGGAAGACCAGTGGATCGAGGTGCTGGAAAAGGCGACCCAGGACATGGGCGGCCTGTCGGTGCTGGTCAACAACGCCGGCATCGGCGGCGACGGTCCGATCGAGAGCCTGGATTTCGCGCTCTGGAAAAAGGTGATGTCGGTCAATGTCGACTCGGTGTTCCTGGGCGCCAAGCACGCCCTGACCCACATGCGGGCGCATCAACCGGGTTCGATCATCAATCTGAGCTCGATCGCCGGTCTGATCGCCAACGGCAACTCGCCCGCCTACAACGCCTCGAAGGCGGCGGTGTGGCTGCTCAGCAAGAACATCGCGCTGTACTGCGCCAAGATGAAGCTCGACATCCGCTCGAACTCCATCCACCCGACCTTCATCGACACCCCGATCCTGGAGGGCTTCACCTCGCGGTTCGGCAAGGAGGAAGCCTTCGCCAAGCTGGCCCGGCAGGTGCCGCTGGGCCGTATCGGCGAGCCGAACGACATCGCCAACGCGGTGCTCTATCTCGCTAGCGACGAGAGTAAGTTCATGACCGGCGCCGAGATCAAGGTCGACGGCGGCATCTCGGCGATGTGACCTTGAAAGCTGTCATCCCGGCTAAGCGCGTAGCGCGCCGAGCCGGGACCGCGGCAAGCGTCGGCGTTTCCGGCGGTCCCGGATCGGCCTTTCAGGCCGTCCGGGATGACAATGAAAACTACCGCGGCGCGCGTTTGGCCAGGATCCGCTGCAGCGTCCGCCGGTGCATGTTCAGCCGGCGCGCCGTTTCCGACACGTTGTGGCCGCACATCTCGTAGACGCGCTGGATATGCTCCCACCGCACGCGGTCGGCGCTCATGGGGTTTTCCGGCGGCACCGGAGCCGCGTCCTTGGCGGCCAGCAGGGCGCGGGCCACGTCGTCGGCGTCGGCGGGCTTGGAAAGGTAGTCGACCACCCCCGCCTTCACCGCCGCCACGGCCGTGGCGATGTTGCCGTAGCCAGTCAGCATGATGACCTTGGCGTCGGCGCGGGCGTCGCGCACCGCCTCGACCACCTTCAGGCCCGAGCCGTCCTCCAGCCGCATGTCCAGCACCGCGTGGGCCGGGGCATGGCTGCGCAGAAGGGTCAGGGCCTCGGCCACGGAGGCGGCCAGCGTCACCTCGAACCCTCGCTGCTCCAGCGCTCGACCCAATCGGGTTCGCAGCGGGCCGTCATCATCCAACAAGAGCAGCGTCTTGTCCGGCAGCGCCGAAACCAGCTCACCGATATCCGCCATAGAAGTCCGCGCCTCCCCAGCGCCAATACTCAACAGGCCAAATAACAACCCATACTTTCGTGCTTCCGCGTCGTACTCAAGCCCCCGCGAAACCAGGAGCTTCCAAGGCCGGACGAGGCCAGCGCGCCGAAACCACCGCCCCACCCCGGCGACCATTGCGGAAATCCACTGTCGCGCCGGTTCGTTCCAGCAAGGTCTTCGCGATAAAGAAGCCCAGACCCATGCCGATGTGCCCCGTTCGCGACCCTTCCGCGCCCGGACGGGTCGTGACATAGGGCTCGCCCAGCTTGGCCAGCACCTCCGGCGAGAAGCCCGGACCGTCGTCGCGCGCCTCGATGACGATGTAGCGAGCGTCGAAGCGGGCGATGACGATCACCTCGCCCCTCGCGAAATCGACCGCGTTCTCGACGATCGAGGTCATGGCGTGGATGATCTCCGGGCGCCGCCAGATGTCCGGGGCGGTCTCGCCCGAAGGACCGTTGACGACGGCTTCCACGCGGACGCCATGCACCAGGTGCGGCTCGATCACGTCCTGGACCAGCTGGACCAGGCTCATGCGCTCGTGCACCGCGTCCTGAGCCTCGGGCATCTCGGTCAGGCGCTGCAGGATCTCGCGGCAACGGGCCGCCTGGCCGATCATCAGCTCGGCGTCCTCGCGGGTCTGCTCGTCGGGCGCGTTGCGGGCCATTTCGCGGGCCACCACCGAGATGGTCGCCAGCGGCGTGCCGAGCTCGTGGGCGGCGGCCGCGGCCAGGGCGCCGAGGGCCGACAGGCGCTGCTCCCGGGCCAGCACGGTTTCGGTGACGTTGAGCGCCAGCTCCATCCGCGCGGACTCGCTGGCCGCCTGCCAGGCATAGGCGGCGGTCAGGATGATGCCGACGATCCGCGCCGACACGATGGTCCACAGCATCAGCGGGTTCGGCTCGAACGGCCACGGACGGCCGTTTATGGTCGGCAGCGGCATGTGGAAGATCGCCAGTAGCACCGAGGCGGCGATGGCCAGGGCGCCCAGGCCGAAGGCGTAGCGGGCCGGCAAGGTCGCCGCCGCCAGGGTCACCGGCGCGATCAGCAGCAAGGCGAAGGGGTTGTGCGCGCCGCCGGTCAGGTAGATCAGGCCCGACAGCTGCAGGATGTCGAAGGCGATCTGGGCGGTGGCCTCGCCGTCGCGGGCCAGGCGCTGGCCGCTGGAGGCCAGGCCCAGCAGCACGTTCAGCCAGGCCGAAAGGGCGATCAGGGTGAAGCACAGCGCCCACGGCACCTGCAGCTTCAGAACCAGTCCGGAAATCAGCAGAACGGCGGTCTGGCCGACCACCCATAGCCAGCGCTGCGCCAGAAGGGTTCGCACCCTTAAGCGTCCGCGGCGCAGTCCTGGAGCCGTCCAGGACCAGGCGTCGTCTTGCGCCGGTTCGTCGCCCGGCTTATCGAGCCCTTTGTGACGTTGATCGTCGGGCGCTCTCGCGAACGATACGTCAGTCATGGTCGCAGGATTGTCCAGAACCGCGCGCTTTGCGAGAGCAAAAGGACAAGCGGCAAGAAAAGGATGAAATGCACATGCTTCGCCACCGCCTTGTCCTGATCCTGGCCTGCGTCCTGGGGCTCGCCGTGACCGCGGGCCTGGCGTGGCGCGCCGGAGTGTTCAAGTCCCAAGCGTCCGTCGCGGTCGGCGGGCCGTTCCAGCTGGTGAACCAGAACGGCGTCCCGACCACCGAGAAGGCGCTGAAAGGTAAATGGAGCGCGGTGTTCTTCGGTTTCACCTACTGCCCCGACGTCTGCCCGGGCACGCTGCAGGGCCTGGCGGCGGCGACCGACCAGCTGGGCCCCAAGGCCAAGGATCTGCAGATCGTCTTCATCTCGATCGACCCGGCCCGCGACACGCCCGGGCAGATGAAGACCTATCTGTCGGCCGACTATGTGCCGAAGACGACGATCGGCCTGACCGGGACGCAGGAGCAGGTCCAGGCGGCCGCCAAGGCCTACAAGGTCTACTACGCCAAGGTCGGCGACGGCCCCGGCTACACCATGGACCACTCGACGGCGATCTACCTGATGGACCCCAAGGGGCGCTTCAAGACGGTGATCCCCTACAACCTGCCGCCGGCGGACATCGCACGCCGGATCAGCGACGCGATGCGCGAGGGGTGAGAACGCTACCACTCCGGCGTGAGGCGACCCCATGACGCGGCGCCAATCGCTGTGAAAGGTAGACTCTCTTAGGCTTTGGCGTGCTATGTTGCGATGCAACATCGCGAGTGCGCCATGCTCTACGCTCTTCACGAATCGGCCTACTACGCCTCCACGCCGATGCGCCTCGCGGCGCGGGCGGCCCGGGACTTCTGGGGATCGCCGCTGAATCCGGCCGCCGACTCGGCCGTCGGCCGACATATGCACGCCGGCGCGAATCTGTTCGCCAACGTCACGCGCCGCTATGGCAAGCCCAAGTGGCACCTGGACACGATCAGGGTCGGTCAGGTCGACGTCCGCGTCCGTGAGACCGTGGTCTGGCAAAGCCCCTGGGCGCGGGTGATCCAGTTCGACCGCGACATGGCCGACATGCGCCGGGCCGGGAAGTTTTCGCTGGATCCCGCCGTGCTGATCGTCGCCCCGCTGTCGGGCCACTACGCCACCCTGTTGCGCGGCACGGTCGAGGCCTTCCTGCCCGATCATTCGGTTTTCATCGTCGACTGGGTCAACGCCCGTAACGTCTCGGTGCTGGAAGGCCGCTTCGACTTCCACGACTATATCGACCACATCATCGAGATGCTGGCCGTGCTGGGTCCGCGCCCGAACGTCGTGGCCGTCTGCCAGCCCGGGCCGCCGGTCCTGGCCGCCGCCGCCCTGATGGCCGAGCAGAACCATCCGTCGCGCCCGGCCAGCATGACCTTCATGGGCTCGCCGATCGACGCGCGCCTGTCGCCGACCGTGACCAACCAGCTGGCCGAGGAAAAGCCGTTCACCTGGTTCCAGTCGAACATGATCTACACCGTTCCGCCGCCCTATCCGGGCGCGGGCCGGCGCGTCTATCCGGGCTTCGTCCAGCTGGCCAGCTTCATGAGCATGAACGCCGAGCGCCACCAGGAGGCCCACCGTCGCTACTTCGAGCACCTGGTGACCGGCGACGGCGACAGCGCCGACAAGCACCTGGAGTTCTATGACGAGTATCTGTCGGTGCTGGACCTGACGGAGGAGTTCTATCTCCAGACCATCGACATCGTCTTCCAGCAGTACCTGCTGCCCAAGGGCGAGCTGACGCACCGCGGGACCTTGGTGAAGCCCGAGGCGATCACCGACATCGGCCTGATGACGGTCGAGGGCGAGAACGACGACATCTCCGGCATCGGCCAGACCCAGGCCGCCCACGGCCTGTGCGCGAACATCCCCGACGACCTGAAGCTGGACTATGTGCAGCCCGGAGTCGGCCACTACGGCGTGTTCAACGGCCGCCGCTTCCGCGAGGAGATCTATCCGCGCGTGCGCCGCTTCATCCGCAAGTGCGATCCGCACTTCGAGGAAGAGGCGTAACGTCGAGTCCATCTTGCGGCGCGGCCCTGGTCACGCGATCTAAGGGCGGATGTTCGCGCTCAAGGCCCAACGTTTTTCCGACGGTGATCGACTGGAGATCGGCGGCTGGCCGGTTCGCCTGCGGGTGGACGGCCGGGCGCGGCGGATTTCGCTGCGCGTCGACCGGGCCCGGTCCGAGATCGTCGCCCTGGCCCCCAATCCCAAGCGCCTCAACGAGGCCGTGGCCTTCGCCCAGGAGAAGTCCGGCTGGATCGCCAAGCAGCTGGCGGCCCTGCCCGAGCGGATGAACCTCGCGCCCGGCGGGATCCTGCGGCTCAACGACAAGGCCTATCGCCTCGAGGTCGGTCCGGGGCGGGCCCGCCTTGACGACGCCCATGGCGATGGACCCCGCATCGTCGCGCCCGACGACGCCAACTGGGGGCTGAAGGTCATCCGCCTGGCCAGGCGCGAGGCGCTGGCCGTGCTGACCGAGCGCACCGCCGTCCATGCCGCGGCCCTGGGCCGGCCGATGCCGTCGGTGGCGGTGGCCGATCCCAAGGCGCGCTGGGGCTCCTGCCGGCCGGCGACATCCCGGGCTCCGGCGGCGATTCGCTACAGCTGGCGCCTGATCCTGGCCCCGGCGGTGGTGGCCGACTACGTCGCCGCCCACGAGTGCGCCCACCTGATCGAGGCCAACCACGGGCCGCGCTTCTGGGCGCTGTGCGAGCAACTGGCCGGCGATCCCGCGCCCCACCGCGCGTGGCTACGGGCCCACGCGGCGGAGCTGCACGCGATCGGGGCCTAGGGCGGCGCTGCCCCCTCAGTCGGCGTTGCCGACAGCTCCCCCATAAAGGGGGAGCAGGATCCTGAATCTCCTCCCCCTTTATGGGGGAGGTGGCCGCGAAGCGGTCGGAGGGGGCTTCGCCGACCTAGTAGGGCAGCTGGTCCGCTGGCGGGGTCGCGCCGGAGGGCGTCTCCGCCGCCGGGCCTTCCGGACCCGGGGTGGTGTTCATCAGATCGCCGATCGGGTCGGTGTTCTCGACCGGCGGAGGCTCGACCATGCCGCCCGGGATCGGGGTGGCCTTCAGGCGGGGCAGGGCGGCCGACATGAAGGTGCGCCAGATCTCGGCCGGGGCGCCGCCGCCGGTGACCCGCTTCATCGGGGTGTTGTCGTCCTTGCCGGTCCAGACGGCGGTGACGAAGCCGCCCGTGTAGCCGACGAACCAGGCGTCCTTGTAGTCGCTGGTCGTGCCGGTCTTGCCGGCGATGTCGTAGCCGGCGACCTTGGCGCGCGTGCCGGTGCCCGAGGCCACGACCTGGCGCATCATCTGGTTCATGTACTGCAGGGCCGGCGAGCCGATCACGGCCGAGCGGGCCTGGCGATCGACGCTGTGGTCGTACAGCACCTTGCCGCTGGCGGTGCGGATGCGCTCGATGCCGTAGCCCTTGGCCATGAAGCCGCCGTTCGAGAACGGGGCGTAGGCCTGGGCCATCTCCATCGGCGAGACCTCGACCGCGCCCAGGGCCATCGACGGGTCCAGCTGGATCTTGCTCGTGATGCCGAGACGACGGGCGGTGGCGGCGACATTGCTGGTGCCGACCTCGTTGGCCAGCCGCGCGGCGACCGTGTTGATCGACTGGGCCAGGGCCGTCTGCAGGGTGATCGGGCCCAGATACTTGTTGGTGTAGTTCCTCGGTTCCCAGTTGCCGATCTTGACGGGCTCGTCGACGACCATGACGGCGGGCGTGCGGCCCTGCTCCATGGCGGTCAGATAGACGAACGGCTTGAAGGCCGAACCGGCTTGGCGGCGGGCGGTGGTGGCGCGGTCGAACTGGCTGTCGGCATAGTCGGCGCCGCCGACATAGGCGCGAATACGGCCTTCGCCGTCGATGGCGACCAGCGCCGCCTGCTGCACGCCCTGGGCCCCGTGGCCATCGACGCCCAGCTTCACGGCGCGCTCGGCCGAGACCTGGATCGGCAGGTCCAGCGTGGTCTCGACGACCAGGTCCTCGGTCGGCTCGCCGACCAGCGAGCGGACCTGGGCGTCGATATAGTCGGTGAAGTACTGGGCGCGCTGGTTGGCCAGGGTGGCCGAGACCCGCACCGGCTCCTTGAAGGCCTCATCGCGCTGCTCGGGCGTGATGGCCTTGATGCGCACCATCTCGTCCAGGACGATGGTGGCGCGGCGGGCGGCGCGCTCCTTGGCCGAGACCGGCGAATAGCGGGCAGGCCCCTTCATCATCCCGGCCAGCAGCGCGGACTCGCCGATGGTCAGGTCCTTGGCGGGCTTGTTGAAGTAGCGCTGCGAGGCGGCCTCGATGCCGTAGGCGCCCGCGCCGAAATAGACCCGGTTCATGTAGAGGGCCAGGATCTGCTTCTTGCTGAACTTCATCTCCAGCCAGACGGCCAGGATCAGCTCCTGGGCCTTGCGGCGATAGTTCTGGGCCGGGCTCAGGAACAGGTTGCGGGCCAGCTGCTGGGTGATGGTCGAGCCGCCGCGCTGCGGACCGTCATGGGTGGCGTTCCACGCCACCGATCGCATGATGCCCCAGGGGTTGAAGCCGAAGTGGTGGTAGAACTGCCGGTCTTCGATCGCCACGAAGGCGGCCGGCACGTATTCCGGCAGGGCGTCGATATCGACCGGCGGCGCGTACTGGCTGCCGCGCACCGCCAGCAGGGCGCCCGAGCGGTCCAGATAGTTGATCGAGGGCTGGCGCTTGACGTCGTAGAGCTTGGACGTGTCCGGCAGATCGCTGGCGAACACCGCGAAGAAGGCGACGATGAAGATCAGGCCCCAGACGCCCAGGACCGTGCCCCAATAGACGAGGGCCTGGAGCGGGGTGCGCTGCGGCCTGGCCGCCTTGTTCCCGCCGAAGGGTCCGTTCGCCATGGTCGTCCTGTTCCAAGATGCGGCCGCGAGGAGGCTCACGCTCGCGCGTGTTCCGTTTAGCCGAAGCCCACAGAACGCGCGACAAGATTGACGAGAGGTAAATGCGACCCGAGGCGCTCTTGTGGCGCTCGGCCGATCATGGCGATATGCCACCTGGAATTGAGTAAGCGAGAGGTGCGGTGATCATGACGTCCTGGGGTCCCCAACACTTGGCCTGGGGGCCGGACGCTGCCAAAAGAGCGCCCGTGTATGTACCTCCCGAATCCCCAGAACTCGACCACGCCCGCGACGTCCTGCGGCGCACCTTCGGCCACGCCGATTTCCGAGGCATGCAGGCGGGGGTGATCAACGAGATCCTGGCCGGGCGCAGCGCCATGGCCGTGCTGCCGACCGGCGGCGGCAAGAGCCTGTGCTATCAGATCCCGTCGCTGATCCGGCCCGGGCTGGGTCTGGTGATCTCGCCGCTGATCGCCCTGATGGCCGACCAGGTCCAAGGCCTGCGCCAGGCGGGCGTGGCGGCCGAGCGGCTGGACAGCAACGTCTCGATGGACGAGCGCTCGGACATCTGGCGGCGCATCGACGCCGGCGAGGTCGACCTGCTGTACCTGTCGCCCGAGGGCCTGATGCAGCCGTGGATGCTGGATCGCCTCTCGCGCACGCCGCTGGCCCTGGTCGCCGTCGACGAGGCCCACTGCGTCAGTCAGTGGGGTCACGACTTCCGGCCCGAATACCGGATGATGGGGCGGCTGGCCGAGCTGTTCCCCAACGTGCCTCGCCTGGCCGTCACCGCCACCGCCGACGCCCGGACCCGTGACGACATCCGCGCCGAACTGCGCCTGCAGGGCGCGGCCGAGTTCGTCGACAGCTTCGCCCGGCCCGAGCTGGCCCTCTCCGCCGAGCGCAAGCGCGGCAAGGGCCATGACCGGGTGGTCGAACTGGTGCTGGAACGTCCTGGCCGGGCCGGCGTCGTCTATGCCGGCAGCCGCGACTCCACCGAGAAGCTGGCCGAGAAGCTCAACGCCGAGGGCGTTCCGGCCCTGGCCTATCACGCCGGCCTCGACAAGGCCGTCCGCGCCAAGCGGCTGGAGGACTTCCTGGAGGCCGACGCCGCGGTGATGGTGGCGACGATCGCGTTCGGCATGGGCGTCGACAAGCCCGATGTCCGCTTCGTGATCCACGCCGACCCGCCGGCCGCCATCGAGGCCTACTGGCAGGAGGTCGGCCGCGCCGGCCGCGACGGCCAGCCGGCCGAGGGCATCACGCTCTACGGCTCGGCCGACATGGCCTGGGCCGGTCGCCGGATCGAGACCAAGGACGCCCCCGACGAGGTCAAGCAGGCGCAAGGCCGCAAGCTGCGCCAGTTCTATTCCATGCTGGAGGGCGTCACCTGCCGCGCCGCCGCCGTCCGCCGCTATTTTGGCGAGGAGGGCGTGGCCCGCTGCGGGGTCTGCGACGTCTGCGTCTCGCCGCCGACCGGCATCGACGCCACCGAGGCCGCCCAGAAGGCGCTGTCGGCCGTCCATCGCATGGGCGGCCGCTTCGGGCGCGGTCGCTTGATCGAACACCTGCTGGGCAAGACCAAGGACGTCACGCCGCAGGAGGCCCAGCTGCCGACCTTCGGCATCGGCCGAGAGTTCAGCCAGCCGGTGTGGCGCGACCTGTTCGACACCCTGATCTTCGAGGGCCTGCTGCGCGAGGATCCCAATGACGGCCGGCCGTTGATCGGCCTGGGCGACGTCGAGGGCGTGCGCCAGGTCTATCGCGGCGAGCGCCGCGTCGCCCTGCGCCAGATGGCCGAGGCGCCGGAGACCGGCCGCTCGACGGGCGCCCGCAAGCGCCGCGAGGGCAAGGCCCTGACCATCCCGACCGAGAACCAGGTCCTGTTCGAGGCCCTGCGCGCGTGGCGCAAGGAGCAGGCGCAGGCGCAGCACGTGCCGCCCTACGTCATCTTCCACGACGCCACCCTGGCCGAGATCGCCGCCGCGCGTCCGGCCACCCTGGCGGCGCTCGGCAAGTCCGGCGGCGTCGGCCAGGGCAAGCTGGATCGTTACGGCGAGGCGGTTTTGAAAGTCGTGCGGGAGAACTAGACGGCTCCCCGCGCGTTAGCTCCCCGTCAAGCCGAGGAGCCTCCCCCCATGACCGACGTCAGCAGCTTTACCCCGAACGACGCCTCGTCCGCCGCCGCTGCGGCCGTTGACGAGGCCAGGAAGACGACCGCCGAAAAGACCAAGCGCGCCAAGGAAGCGGTGACCAAGGCCGTCAAGTCGGCCCGCGAGACCGCCACCGAAGTGGCCCAGCAGACCCGCACCTTCGCCGAGCAAAAGGCCAAGGTCGGCGCGGCCTGGACCCGCGACAAGGCCCAGGTGGTTCATCACACCGCCGAGGAACACCCGATCGGCGTGGCCTTCGGCGCGTTCGCCATCGGCCTGGGCGTGGGTTTCCTGATCGCGCGGAACCTGGACTAGCCAGACCTTTAGAGACTCAGGCGCTCGGCGTTCACGCCCGCGGCCCGCAAGGCCGCGAGGCGGGCGAACGCCAGCGTCAGGGCCTTGCGACGCGCTGGCGCCAGGGGCGTGAGCGGGGCCTCGCGCACGACCGCGCCGCCGAAGCCGTCGGCGACGACCAGCCCCGGCTCGTCCGGCAGGACGCCCTCCGGGAAATGCGGCGCGACGGCGAAATAGAACGCGTCGCAATAGGGCGCGTACTCGCCCCACTTCCGGTCGACCCGGAAGTCCTCCAGCCCCGACTTCACCTCGACGATCAGCACGTCGCCCTTGGGACCCAGCGCCATCAGGTCGGCGCGTCGTCCATTGGGCAGGGTGACTTCAGCGAGCGGCGCATAGCCCAGATCCACCAGCAGCCGCGCGGCGCCGCGCGTCACGTTCAGGGTGGTCTCGGGCCGGCTCTGAAGCTGGATGATCACGTCCATCGCCGGAATAGTGTTCCAGCTTTGTTCGCGGATCAAGAGGGGAGCTAAGGCGCTGGCTGCTTCGTCGGCCGCAGCATGCCCACGTCATAGCCAAGCGCCTTGGCCCGCGCGGTCAGCGCCGCGCGGTCGGCGTCGGTCGGCGGCTCGCGCGACAAGAGCCACAGATAGCGTCCCGAGCCCTCGCCGACGATCGACCAGCTGTAGTCGTCGGCGTGGTCCATGACCCAGTAGTCGCCGAAGAACGGGCCGAAGAAGCTGACCTTCAGCTTGGCGTTGGTCGCCGTATCGACGACCTTGGCCTTGCCCTCGGCGACCTTCACCGGGCCGTCCACGGCGCCCTTGCGGCAGGTGTTGAGCACGCGGATCAGGCCGTCGGGGCGCTTGGAATATTCGGCGGTGACGCCTTCGCAGCCCTTCTCGAAGCGCATGTCGTAGCGCGCGACCTCGTACCACTTGCCCAGGTAGCGATCGAGCTCGACGGCCTTGGCCGGCTGGGGCGGATGCGCATTGCCGACCGGGCCAGCGACACAGGCGCTCAGCGACAGAACGAGCGGCAGGGCGAGCAGGGCGATGCGCATGAAGACTCCGGGGCGTGAACGCGTGACCAGATACGACGGCCCGCGGCCGCCGGATGATAGCGCGGTCCAAAAACGACGACCGCCCCGTCGGGGTTCCGACGGGGCGGCTAAGCTCTGGCGCCGGGGCGCGACTACTCGGCGGCGATGCTGACGGCGCCGACTGGACGATCCTTGAAGTTGATGGCCTGCAGGTGGCGGATGCCTTCCTCGGCGATGTCGTCGCCAACCATCCGGTCGCCCTCGCCCTTCAGTTCGTCGATGTCGACATACATGGCGTAGAAGGCCTTGGTGCGGTCGGTGATGATGCCGGCGTTGAGCAGCGTCTTGACCAGCACCCGGAAGATGTTGGTCTGCTCCTTCATGTTCTCCCGACGCACGTCGTCGGTCATGATCTTCCCGTACTCCTCGACCACCTTGTCGGGATCCAGGCCGAATTCGGCATAGAGGTCCAGCTGCTGGTGCGGCGAGACGAGGTTGAACAGCAGGGTCTGGAAGCAGTGCGCCGCCCAGTCCTCGATGATGGCGTGTTCCTCGGGGCTCAGCTTGGGCACGGTGCGGTCGGCCCAGATCTTCCCGAACTTGTGGTGGAAGGCCTCGTCGGTCATCACCAGCTGCAGCAGGCGCTTGCCCACGGGATCGTTGATATTGTTGTAGAAGGTGGCGAAGGCGCCCATGGCCAGACCTTCGACCAGCATCTGCATGCCGATGATCTTCTTGTAGACCTCGGGCGCGCCAATGATCTCGACCAGCAGGGTCTTCAGGGCCGGGCCGCATTCGACCGGCTTGCCCCAGCGGGCCTTGATATATTTGGCGAAGGCCGTGACGTGGCGGGCCTCTTCGCGCGTCTGGTTGGCGGCGTATTCCTGCGCGCCCTGGTCCTTCAGCACGTGGCACAGGCTGGCCGACAGGTTCAGCGCGCCCTGCTCGCCGTGCAGGATCGACGAGAAACTGCGCAGCACCGACTGGTTGATGAAGCGGATGCGCGTCTTCGGGTCGGACAGGTGATTGGAGACGTAGTCGGTCGACAGGGCGATGACCATGTCCTCGGGAACCAGGGCCTGGTTCTCCATGTCGAACGGCTCGTCGAAGTCGATATAGGTCTTGTCCAGCGGATCCCAGAAGTGGTCGTGGGTCGCCGAGATAATCTTGTCGAAGGCGCTGGAACGATTGCCGTAGCGGTCGAGTTCGAGCATCGACTCGAAATCGTCCGGCGCGACCGCGTCGTACATGGCGTCCTTGGTGATATTCCGGTCTTTAGAGATTGGGTCGGTCATGTCGGCGCTCCCTATCGGCCGTGCGATGTCCAGCGGGCAGGGTCCGTCTTGCGCGGATCTCGGCCCATCTGAACACTGTCAACTCAGTTGAGCGGACGGGTCAAACAAAAAATGACGGAGGCGTCAGGTTCGCTGGCGTGGCTGGGCTGGGCTGGGATGGGATGTGGCCGGCCTCTAGGCGACGCTCGCGGCGCCCCGCTCGCACCAGCCCAGCGGACGCGGCGTCTTGTCGAGATAGAAGCGGTGGTTCTCGTCCAGGCGGAAGCCGGCCGCCTGGACCGTCGCCGAGACCGGCCGCGTCAGGTGGCAGCCGCCCGCCAGGCGCTTCCACAGCGGTTCGATGCGTCGCTGCCAGCGCGCCGCGCCGGCGTCGGGCGTGAGGCCATGCTCGCAGAACAGGAAGCGGCCGCCCGGCCGCAGCACCCGCCGGGCCTCGGACAAGACGGCGGCGGGCGAGCGGACCGAGCAGAGGGTGAAGGTGCACAGCACGGTGTCGAAACGAGCGTCGGCGAACGGCAGGCTCTCGCCCTCGCCGGCGACGATCTCGACCGCCAGGCCTTCGGGGCGCGCGGCGGCCTGGGCGAGGGCGCGCAGCTCGGCGGAGGGGTCGACGCCGGTGACGCGGGTCACCGTGGCCGGGTCGTAAAAGGCGAGATTCAAGCCGCCGCCGACGCCGAGCTCCAGCACCTGACCCCGGGCCTGGGGCACGATCCTGGTCCGCTGCTCGCGAAACGCCGGCGCGCCGCAGGCGCAGCACAGCAGCTTCGGCAGGATGTAGCGCTCGTACAGCGTCGCCATGGTGTTTTCCCCCTTTTTTGGCTCGGCAGCAGAACGGCGCGGGGCGGGCGCGGTCAAGCGCCGACTCCTGTCAGATCCGGCGGCAATGGGCTTTATTTGGAAACGACCAGTCGCTTCGGAGTTCGCCCCATGCCCAGGCCCCTCAAACCGCCCGCCGAGGAAGCCGAGGGCGCCTGCGCGTGTGGCGCGGTGCGTGTCGCCATCGGCGTGCCGGCGCGGTGGGCGTTCCACGACCACTCGGCCGCCAGCCGCCGCGCCCAGGGCTGCGCCTATGTCACCTACACGGCCAGCTACCGCAGCCGCTTCCGCTGGCTGGAGGGCGAGGACCTCGTCACCCGCCACGAGCACGAGGGAACGACCCGGGGCTTCTGCAGTCGCTGCGGGACGCCGATCTTCATGGAGCGCAAGCGCGCCCCGATCATGATCAACCTGCCACGCGCCCTGTTCGAGACCCGCACCGGCCGCGAGCCGCGCTACCACACGTCGCTCGACCAGGCGCCGGACTGGGCCTATGGCGGCGGCAAGCTGGTCCCGCTGAAGGGCTATCCGGGCGTCATGTGGGAGCGACCGAAGCCGAAGAAGAAGCGCACGCCGCCGATCGACGACTTCCTCTAGCGCCCTTCCAGCGCCGCCAGCACGGCCGGCTGCACGCGGGCCAGTTCGGCGAGGCGTTCGATCAGGGCGTCCTTGCTGTCGAGGGCCAGGCCGTCGCGCAGTTTCGCCATGCGCTCGCGGACCTTGGCCAGGTCGGCGGCGTTGGCGGCGGTGACCACCGCCGCCTGATGCTTGCAGGCCCCGAACTTCTCGAAGCCTGGGCAGGTGCAGAGGCCTTCGCCGGCCGGAGCCCACAGCTGCACGACATAGAGATCGCCGACGCTGCCGGTGACGTGGGCGGTGACCTTCTCGTCCTCGATCGCCACCAGGTCGACGGCGCCGGCCTCGGCCATGGCCGCGCCGGTGTCGAACCAGCGCTCGTCCATGCGCTCACGCCATGTGTCGGTGTCGAAGAACTGGCTGGGATTGGGGCTCATGCCTCGTCCTCGATGCGGTGGATGTCGTCGTCCGACAGGCCGAAATGGTGGCCGATCTCGTGGACCAGCACGTGGGCGATCAGGTCGCCGAGGCTGACGTCGCCGCGCTCGGCCCACTCGTCCAGGATCGGCCGGCGGTAGAGAAACACCCGTGACGGCTCGGTCCCGTAGTCCAGCACCGAGCGGCGGCCCAGGTCGACGCCCTGATAGAGGCCGGTCAGCTCGAAGGCGTCCTCGATGTTCAGGCCGTCCAGGACCTCCTCGGCCGCGAAGTCGTCGACCCGGATGACCACGTCGCCGGTCAGCTTGCGGAATTCGTCGGGCAGGGCGTCGAAGGCCAGCCGGGCCAGGGCGGCGAAGTCGTCGAGCGACGGGGCGAGGCGGTCGGACCAGGTCATGGGTCTCCAAATAGAGCGATTGGAGCGTTAAGCCACCGGGTGTCGCGATGAAATCGCGACCGACCGCCACACCCGACCTTGATCGCGCTCTGGTCATGGCCCGACTAATCTGGGATTCTGATTCGACGACCCGCTGGGGTAAGCGACGCGCCTGATGACTTCGTACGACCTGATCCTCGCGGCCGTGGCCGGCGCGGTTTGTCTCGCCATCTGCGTCACCCTGTGGTCGCTGGGGCAGCGCCGCGGCTATGAGGCCCGCATCGCCGCGCTGAAGGCCCGCCTTGGCCTGCAAGGCGGCGACGCCCCGGACGCGCCCGCCTGGGTCGAAGCCTTCGACACCGCGGTGATCGCCGTCGAGGGCGGCCGCGCCGATCTGGCCGCTGGAGCCGAGGGTCTTTCGGCCTGCGCCCAGGTGCTGGGCGTGGAGCCCCGCGTCGACGCGGTGATCGCCGCCCTGGGCGGGGCCGATCCCGACCATGCCCACAAGCTGACGGCGCTGTTCGAGCGCGGCGAAGCCTGCGTGTTCGAAGCGCGCGGGGCGACGGGCTGGGTCTCGGTCGAGGGGCGCGCTGTCGGGGCGCTGGCCTGGCTGCGCCTGATGGCCGGCAGCGGCGGCGATTCCGGCCTGCCGTCGGCGTCCCGCTTCGCCGCCTTCGTCGACAGCGTGGCCGAGCCGGCCTGGATCGCCGGGGCCGACGGCCAGGCCGTCTGGGGCAACGCCGCCTTCGTCCGCGCCGTCGGGGCCAGCTCCGCCTCCGCGGCCGCCCTGGCTGGCAAGAGCTTCGACCGCGCCGCCGACGCCCTGGTCGTCGAGGCCGTCGAGAAAAGCGCCAACGGAGAAGGCCGCCGCGAGGCCGTGCGCTGGATCAACCTGGAAGGCCGCCGCCGCGCGTTCCGCCTGTCGGCCCAGCCCCTTGAAGGCGGCGGGGTCGGGGTGTTCTGCGCCGACGTCACCGAGATCGAGGATGTCCGCGACGCCTTCAAGAAGCACGTCGAGGCCCACGACGAGACCCTGAACCACATCGCCGAGGCCGTGGCGATCTTCAGCGCCACGCGGCGGCTGTCGTTCCACAATACCGCCTTCGCCGAACTGTGGGGCCTGGAGCCGGCCTGGCTGGCCGACCGTCCGACCCATGGCGAGATCCTGGATCGCCTGCGCCAGCGCCGTCGCCTGCCCGAGACCATCGACTACGCCGTCTGGAAGGCCGCCGAACTGGCCCGCTACGAGGACGTGGGACCCCAGGCCGACGACCTGTGGCACCTGCCCGACGGGCGGACGCTGAAGGTGGTGCGCCAGCCCCATCCGCTGGGCGGCATGCTGCTGATCTATTCCGACATCACCGGCGAGCTGCGCCTGAAGGCCCAGTACAACGCCCTGATCCAGGTGCAGCAGGCCACGCTGGACAAGCTGAACGACGCCGTCGCGGTGTTCGGCTCCGACGGGCGCCTGCGCCTGCACAACGAGGCCTTCGAGACCTTCTGGAACGTCAGCGCCTTCGCCCTGGAGGCGGCTGGCGACTTCGAGGGCGTGGTCGAGCTGTGCGTGCCGCGCCTGCACGACCTGGCCTTCTGGCGTGAACTGAAGGGGCGGGTGGCCGATCCCGATCCGCAGATGCGCGCCCCGACCTCGGGCGAGGTCCGCACTTCTGACGACCGCATCGTCGTCTATCAGAGCCGGCCGCTGCCGGACGGCGCGACCCTGATCGCCTTCGCCGACGTCACCGACACCCGCGACCTGCAGAGCGCGCTGGCCGACCGGTCCGCCGCCCTGGCCGAGGCCGAGCGCCTGAAGCGCGATTTCGTCGGCAATGTCAGCTACGAGCTGCGCACCCCGCTGACGACGATCATCGGCTATTCCGAGCTCCTGGAACGCGCCGACGGCATCTCGGAGCGCGGCCGCAACCACGTGGCCGCCGTCCGCGCCGCCGCCACCCAGCTGGCCCGCTCGATCGACGACGTGCTGGACATGGCCCAGATCGACGCTGGCGAGATGGCGCTGGAGATCGGGGACATCCGCGTCTCCGACCTGCTGCTCAACGCCCAGGAACACGCCCTGAAGGACGCCCAGCTGGGCGCGGTGACCCTGGCGGTCGAGTGCGACGAGGAAGTCGGGCTGATCCGCGGCGACGGCAAGCGCCTGGCCCAGACCCTGGACCACCTGGTCGAGAACGCCCTGCGCCAGACCCCGCCGGGCGGCCGCGTCACCCTGTCGGCCCGCCGCGCGCTGGGCGAGGTGCGCCTCGACGTCTCCGACACCGGCCGGGGCGTGCCGTTCCACGTCCAGGCCCATATCTTCGACCGCTTCGTCGGCCGGGATCGCGGCGGGCCTGGCTTGGGTCTGGCCCTGGTCAAGGCGCTGGTCGAGCTGCATGGCGGCTGGGTGGCGCTGGAGAGCGAGCCGGGCGCCGGCTCGACCTTCACCTGCCACCTGCCCGAGACCCAGCAGCCTGGCGCGATGCAGCCCGAACTGAGCTTCTGAACGGCGCGCCCCGCCGGACATAAAGATATCTTTATGCGTTAATTGCTAGGAAGGGTCGGGCGCGCTATAAGCCGCTCAAGATCCCATCCGACCGCAGGAGCCCGACCGTGGCCGACTATATCGTCAAGGACATCTCGCTCGCCGATTTCGGCCGCAAGGAAATCGCCATCGCCGAGACCGAGATGCCGGGCCTGATGGCCACGCGCGCCGAGTACGGCCCGGCCCAGGTCCTGAAGGGCGCCCGCATCGCCGGCAGCCTGCACATGACCATCCAGACCGCCGTGCTGATCGAGACGCTGACGGCCCTGGGCGCCGAGGTCCGTTGGGCTTCGTGCAACATCTTCTCGACCCAGGACCACGCCGCGGCCGCCATCGCCGCCTCGGGCGTGCCGGTGTTCGCCTTCAAGGGTGAGAACCTGGTCGAGTACTGGGAATACGCCCACAAGATCTTCGAGTGGCACGACGGCGGCTACCCGAACCTGATCCTCGACGACGGCGGCGACGCCACCCTGCTCTGCGTGCTGGGCCCGAAGGCCGAGAAGGATCCGTCGATCCTGAACAACCCGCAGAACGAGGAAGAAGAAGCCCTCTACGCCGTGATGAAGAAGTATCTGGCCGAAAAGCCGGGCTTCTACTCGGCCATCCGCGCGGCCATCGGCGGCGTGTCGGAAGAAACCACCACGGGCGTGCACCGCCTGTACCAGATGGCCGCCAAGGGCGACCTGCCGTTCCCGGCCATCAACGTCAACGACAGCGTCACCAAGTCGAAGTTCGACAACCTGTACGGCTGCCGTGAATCGCTGGTCGACGCCATCCGTCGCGGCACCGACGTCATGCTGTCGGGCAAGGTCGCGGTGGTCTGCGGCTACGGCGACGTGGGCAAGGGCTCGGCCGCCTCGCTGCGCCAAGGCGGCGCCCGCGTGATCGTCACCGAAATCGACCCGATCTGCGCCCTGCAGGCGGCGATGGAAGGCTACGAAGTCCAGACCCTGCAGGACGTCGCCGACAAGGCCGACATCTTCGTCACGGCGACGGGCAACAAGGACGTCATCACGGTCGACGACATGCGCCGGATGAAGAACAACGCCATCGTCTGCAACATCGGTCACTTCGACTCGGAAATTCAGATCGCCGGCCTGCGCAACTTCAAGTGGGACGAGATCAAGCCGCAGGTCCACCACGTGGAATTCCCGGACGGCAAGAAGATCATCGTCCTGTCGGAAGGCCGCCTGGTGAACCTGGGCAACGCCACGGGCCACCCCTCGTTCGTGATGTCGGCCTCGTTCACCAACCAGACCCTGGCCCAGATCGAACTGTGGACCAACAAGGCCAAGTACGAGAACCAAGTCTACACCCTGCCCAAGCACCTGGACGAGAAGGTCGCCTTCCTCCACCTGGAAAAGCTGGGCGCCAAGCTCTCGACCCTGCGCAAGGATCAGGCCGACTACATCGGCGTGCCGGAAAAGGGTCCGTTCAAGCCGGACCACTATCGCTACTAATAGCGACATCCGCGGCAACAGTTTCCGCTGCGGAAATCGTTTGAAACCAAGAGGAAAGGCCCGCCGGCGACGGTGGGCCTTTTCTTTTTCGGCCACAGGTCGGGACGCCCTATTCAAGTCCGCATTGCTCGGCTAATCGCTTTGCCATGCCGTTAGCCTTGATCATCTCCAGCCACGTCGCCGGCAGCCAGGTGGGCGCGACGGCGCAAGCCACCGCCCTGGCGCAGTTCCGTATCGACTCAATGGTCGTGCCGACCGTGCTGTATGGCCGCCATCCCGGCTGGGGCATCCCCGGCGGGGCGCCGGTGCCGATCGAGGTGTTCGAGGGCATGATGGACGGCATCGAGGCCAACGGGCTGTTCGGCCTCGTCGACCTGGTCATCACCGGCTATTTCGCCACCGCCGCCCAGGTGCGGGCCGCCGCGCGGGTCATCGACGCCGTGCGCGAGTCGCCCCGCCCGAACGGCGCGGCCACGCGGCGGCCCACCGTCATCGTCGATCCGACCATGGGCGACGCCGGCAAGGGCCTCTACATCCCGGCCGAGACCGCCGACGCCATCATCGCCGACCTGATCCCGCGCGCCGACGTCGTGGCCTGCAACAGCTGGGAGCTGCAGAAGCTGACCGGCACGGACGCCCGCGATCCGCAGAGCGCCATGCGCGCCGCCCGGCTGCTGGGCAAGATCACGCTGGTTTCGTCCGTGCATCGCGGGGCCGAGATCGGCGCCGTGCTGGCCGACAAGAAGGAGGCCTGGCTGGCCGCTCACGCCAAGGCCGAGCGCTCGCCCAACGGCACCGGCGACCTGCTGACCGCCCTCTACGCCGCCTCGATCCTGGAGGGGCAGACCTTCTCGTACGGCCTGGCCCGCGCCGTGGGCGGGGTGGCCGAGACGGTCACCGCAGCCAATATCTGGAACGCCCCGGAGCTGCCGATCGTGGCCATGGGCGCGCGGATCAAGCAGACCTCGCCGACGGTCCGCATCGAGCGGCTGGCGTAAGATGACTGGCGACATCACCGGCCTCTGCCCCGACCGTTTCGCCCGCGTGCGCGAGGCGTTCGAAGCCAACTTCGTCGATGGGGGCGAGCTCGGCGCGCGCTTTTCGTTCGCCGTCGATGGCGAGATCGTCGTCGACCTGATGGGCGGCTTCGCCGACCGCAAGCGCGAGGTCGCCTTCGGTCCCGACACCCTGACGGCCCTGTTCTCGACCACCAAGGCCGTGGCGGCCCTGATGGTCGCGCGCCTGGTGGACGAGGGGCGCCTGGCCTACGACCAGCCCGTCGCCGACGTCTGGCCGGAGTTCGCGCAAGCCGGCAAGGGCGCGGTCACGGTCGAGCAGGCCCTGTCGCACCAGGCCGGCCTGTCGGGGTTCCCCGACGAGACCGACCCGGCCCTGTGGTTCGACTGGGACGCCACCTGCGCCAAGCTGGCCGCCATGGCTCCGCTGTTCCCGATCGGCTCGGCCAGCGGCTATCACCCGGTCACCTACGGCTACATCGCCGGCGAGATCTTCCGCCGGGTCGACGGCCGGACGATGGGGACGGCCCTGCGCGAGGACATCTGCGCCCCGCTGGGCCTGGATCTCTGGATTGGCCTGCCCGACAGCGAGCACGGCCGCGTCGCCGACCTGATGCGTCCGACGGCCCTGCCCAAGTTCGGCGAGATCAACGCCGCCGTGACCGCCGCCTTCCTCAAGCCCTGGTCCTCGCCCGGCGGACGCGGCGCGGCCGAGTGGCGGCGGGTCGAGATCCCCTCGGCCAACGGTCACGCCACGGCCGAGGCCCTGGCCCGCCTGATGGGCGCCCTGGCCACCGACGGGACCCTGGGCGGCCGCTCGATCATCACCCCGGCCGGGATCAAGGCCGCCAGCGCCCAGCGCATCATCGGCCAGGACCTGGTGCTGCCCTTCGTGATCAGCTGGGGCGCGGGCTTCATGCGCAACGAACCCAACATGTTCTACGGCCCGACGCCCGAGGCCTTTGGCCACTCGGGCTGGGGCGGCTCGTGCGCCTTCGCCGATCCGACGCGCGGCGTGTCGGGGGCCTATGTGATGAACAAACAGGGCGCCGCCCTGATCGGCGATCCGCGCGCCGTGCGCCTGATCGAGGCGGCTTACGCTTCGCTTTAGGTCCCCCTCATCCCGATCTCCCCGGCGAAAGCCGGGGTCCAGGTTCAGCCGTGGCTTTCAGACTATCTTGGCGCCTTAGAGCCCTATGATCTGGGCCCCGGCCTTCACCGGGGAAATCGGATTTTGGAATAGCCATCGAGTCGGGAGACGTCGAATGACGCGCGCTCTTGCTGTCGCAACCCTGTTGCTCGTTCTGGCCGGCGCGGCCCACGCCGAGGATCGCGACTTCTGCGCGGACCGGCCCGGCAAGGGCTCGCCGCCGTGCGTGCTGGACAAGGGGCGCTTTCAGGCCGAGCTGGGCGGGGTTGACGCCGCCTTCAGCCGGGGCGGCGGGGTCTCGGTCGACGATGTTTCCTACGGCGGGCTGGAGCTGCGGCTGGGCCTGACCTCGACCGTCGAAGGCCAGCTGACCTGGACCGCCCACGAGCGGGTGAGGACCAACGACCACGGCGTCGTCTCGACCGTCTCGGGCGCGGGCGACCTGGGCCTTGGCCTGCGGTGGTCGCTGAAGAACCCCGGCGGCGACGGCCTTTCGGCGGCGATCCAGCCCTATGTCACCGCCCCGACCGGGGCCAACGGCGTCGGCGGCGATCTGTGGCGGGGCGGGGTGATCGTCCCGCTCTCGATCCCGCTCAACGCCGACTGGTCGCTGAGCCTGTCGCCCCAGGTCGAGGCGCGCGAGAACGCCAGCGGGTCTGGTCGCCACGCCGGCTACGCCCTGGCCGGCGGCGTCGGCCGCGCTGTCGGCCCGGTGAACCTGGGCGCGGAGCTGTGGGTCGATCGCGACGACGACCCGTCGGGCCATGTCACCCAGGCCAGTTTTGACCTCACCGCCGCCTGGACGCCCAAGGCCCTGCACGACGTCCAACTGGACGCCTCGGCCTATGTCGGCCTCAACCGCCAGACGCCGGACCTTGAGCTGGTGGTCGGCCTGGCGCACCGCTTTTAGGACCCATGGCCCGGTCTTCAGGCCGGCGCCAGGACCCTGGTCCTCTTCCAGGCTCCGTAGGCGAAGGTCGCCACGCCCAGCCAGATGAACACGAACGACAACGCCCGCAGCGGCGTGAAGGCCTCGCCGAACGCCACGCCCAGCAGGAACTGGAGCGTGGGGGCGATGAACTGCAGGAAGCCCACGGCGCTGAGCGGCAGGCGGCGGGCCGACCAGGCGAACAGGGCCAGGGGGATGACCGTGGCCGGACCGGCCAGGGCCAGCAGGCCCGTGACGGCGCCGCCGTGGCCGAAATGGCCCTGTCCCGTCGATTGCAGGTGCAGCACATAGGCCAGCCCCGGCAGGGCCAGATAGGCGCACTCGATGAACAGGCCCGTCTGAGCGTCGGCCTTCACCTGTTTGCGCAGGATGGCGTAGGCGCAGAAGGTGGCGGCCAGGCCCAGCGAGACGATCGGCAGATGGCCCAGGGCGATGGTCTGGATGGCGACGCCAATGGCCGCGAAGCCGATGGCGACCTTGCCTTCGGTGGTCATGCGCTCGCGGAACAGCAGGGCCCCGGCGGCCATGTTCATCAGCGGGTTGATGTAGTAGCCGAGGCTGGCCTCGATCACGTGGCCGGCGTTCACGGCGAAGACGTAGATCGTCCAGTTGCTGAAGATCGCCGCCGTCGACAGCGCCAGCATGCCCAGCGTGCGCGGCTGGCGCAGCACCTGGGCCACCTGGCCGCCCTGCCGGGCGATCAGCACCAGGCCGCCAGCCCACAGCACCGACCACAGCGTCCGGTGGGCGATCATCTCCCAGGAGGTGGCGCCCAGGTTCGACAGCAGGTGGAAGTAGAGGGGCAGGAAGCCCCAGAGCACGTAACAGCCGACGCCGGCGACATAGGCGGAGCGACTTTCGGCCGAGGAACTCGCTGAACTGGACGGCATGGGACCAAACCTTTCGGCGGCGTTTGTCTCAGCCGGCAAGTTCGCCGTCCGCCCGCATCTTGCTGGGCTTTCCAAAATCCGATCTTCCCGGCGAAGGCCGGGACCCAGATCTCAAGGCGCTTGGGCTGATGGGAAGCGCGCGGAGCCGATAGCGTCAGCCCCGCGCTCTTCCATCTGGGCCCCGGCCTTCGCCGGGGAAATCGGATTTTAAAGAACCCTAGGCCGGAGTCTTCTGCCTGATCAGGCCCTTGTCGTGCAGGAGCTGGGCGATCTGCACGGCGTTCAGCGCCGCGCCCTTGCGCAGATTGTCGGCGACGCACCACAGGGCGATGCCGTTCTCGACCGTCGGGTCGGTGCGGATGCGCGAGACATAGACCGGGAACTCGCCGGCGCTTTCCTTCGGCGTCATGTAGCCGCCGTCCTCGCGCTTATCGATGACTTCCACGCCTTCGGCGTCGCGCAGGATCTCGCGGACATCGTCCTCGTCCAGCGGGGTCTCGAACTCGATGTTCACGGCTTCGGCGTGGCCGACCATGACGGGCACGCGCACGCAGGTGGCGGTCAGCTTGATCGACGGATCCAAGATCTTCTTGGTCTCCATCATCATCTTCCACTCTTCCTTGGTGTAGCCGTCCTCCATGAAGACGTCGATGTGCGGAATGACGTTGAAGGCGATCTGCTTGGTGAACTTCTTGGGCGGTGGAGCGCCCAGGACGAACACGCCCTTGGTCTGCTCCCACAGCTCGTCCATGCCTTCCTTGCCCGCGCCCGACACCGACTGGTAGGTCGAGACGACGACGCGCTTGATCTTGGCTTCGGCGTGCAGGGGGGCCAGCACCACCACCAGCTGCGCGGTCGAGCAGTTGGGGTTGGCGATGATGTTCTTCGGCAGCTTGTCGACGGCGTTCGGGTTCACTTCCGGCACCACCAGCGGCACGTCCGGATCCATCCGGAAGTGGCTCGAGTTGTCGATGACGATCGGACCGGCCGCGCCGATCTTCTCGCCCCAGGCCTTGGAGATGGCGCCGCCGGCGCTCATCAGCACGATGTCGACCGTCGAGAAGTCGAACTTCTCCAGGTCCTCGCAGTGCAGGATCTGGTTGCCGAACGAGACTTCCACGCCGATGGATTTGCGGCTGGCGATGGCGTGCATCTTGTCCACGGGGAATTTGACTTCCTCGAGGATGTTGAACATCTCGCGGCCCACATTGCCCGTGGCGCCGACCACGGCGACCCGGTAACCCATCGCGCTCTCCTGAAACTGTGCCCGCGTACCGCGCGGAGCGTGGTTCGTTACGCTTCATGGTCCAGGCGCGCAAGGCGAGGAAAGTTGGCGGGGCGATCAGCCCGGCTTGCCAGCTGGAGCGGCGGGCTCGTCCTGGGCCTTCACGTCCAGGGTGAACTGCACCGGGATGGTGATGGTCAGGCCGTCGACGGTGTCGCCTTCCCGCGTCCAGGGGTTCATGCGCATGAGCTTGACCGCCTCGACCGCGGCCGCGCCGAAGCCAAGGTCGGCCGGGTTTTCGCGCGCGGGCTTGCAGCCGGTCAGTTCGCCCGTGGCGGTGACCGTGCAGGTCGCCGCGCCGAGGCCGGACTTGACCCCCGCCTTCGCGGCCGCCTGCGGATAGACCTCCGCCATGCCCTCGGCCGACAGGGTGCGGATCCAGCGCGGCTTGGTCAGCTTGCGGGCCTCCGGCGCGGCCGGATCGCGGAAGCGGAAGGGCAGATCGATTTTGTAGTCCTTGAAGGACTTGGCGTCGGCCGGGCCGATATTGACCAGGAACAGCTTCGAGAGGTCCTGGGCCGCCTTGCCGAAACCCTTGCCGCGCGGGTTTTCGGAGATCACGTCGCAGCTGCGCAACTGGCCGGTCTTCATGAGGACGCAGCGCAGGGCGGCCTGGCCGAACGGCTCGCCGGCCGCGGCCTTGGGCCACGCGGCGTCGAGCTCGGCCAGGGTGGGCGCGCGGCTCCAGGGCGGGTCCAGCACGATGGAGGTGCTGTTGATCGGCGCCCCGCCGGGGGGCTCCTCCCAGGTGATCGGGATGCTGACGTCGCCGCCCGGCACGGCGCGGCCGCCCCGGATCTTGGGCGACATCCGAAACTGCGGAGCCAGCTGCAGGCCGGCGCCGCCGAAGTCCATGCCTTCGGGCGATTCCGAGAGGACCCGGCAGGCTTCGAGGAAGCCCTCGACCGTGGCCTTGCAGCGGATCACGGCCTTGCCGCCGACGCGCCTGTCCAGCGCCTTCTTGGGGAAGACATTGGCGATCTCGGCGCCGTTCGGCTTGCGGATCCAGCCCGGATTGGCGTCGCCGGGGGCCAGGAACTCGAAGCTGGTGCGGACCGGGCGGCCCTCGACCGAGGCGCCCTGGGCGTC
Source organism: Caulobacter sp. GW822-FHT07D08 (assembly GCF_058798735.1). Lineage (NCBI taxonomy): Bacteria > Pseudomonadati > Pseudomonadota > Alphaproteobacteria > Caulobacterales > Caulobacteraceae > Caulobacter > Caulobacter sp. GW822-FHT07D08. The sequence continues at coordinate 290,060 of NZ_JBXAKU010000006.1, read as the reverse complement.
CTTGGTCGCGATCCGCTCGTAGCCGACCACCGACAGGGCGGCTTCGCCGAAGCCCTGTCCGACGGGATCCTCGCGCAGCACCTTGCAGTCGGCCAAGCGGCCGCCCTTGTCGGCGACGCAGCCCAGCACGGCCTTGCCGGTGACGGTCGCGCCCTTTGGGAAGGCGGCCTTCATCCTGGCCTCGGGCACGTGGGTGACGAAGTTTGGCCGCCAGCCCGAGGGCGGGGCGTCGTCTTCGGTCTGGGCCAAGGCGACCGTGGCCAAGGCGACCGTGGAAAGGGCGGCGGTGGAGCGGCCGGCCGTGAGCAGGACCAGCAGGAAGGTGCGCGACAGCACGGGAAACCCCAGGAACCAGCCAGCGCACGACCCCTTCGTGGCTCGACCTTAGGTGGAGCTTAGGCGATCCATTTGCGCGCCGCCAGAGGGTTCCCGACGCACCTTCCGCCCCCTATGTTGCCGGCCATGACCGACGCCGCCGCGCCCCCGCTTCCGAACGTTTCCGACCTGACTCAGGACGGCCCCGCCGTCCGGCTCTTTCTCGTGGACGGCTCGGCCTATCTGTTCCGGGCCTATCACGCCCTGCCGCCGCTGACGCGCAAGAGCGACGGCCTGCCGGTGGGCGCCGTCCAGGGCTTCTGCAACATGCTGTGGAAGCTGATGCGCGACATGCAGGGCGACACGCCCACCCACCTGGCGGTGATCTGGGACCACTCGGAAAAGACGTTCCGCAACAGCCTGTACGATCAGTACAAGGCCCACCGTCCGCCGCCGCCGGAAGACCTGATCCCGCAGTTCCCGCTGGTGCGCGAGGCCACCCTGGCGTTCGGCGTGCCGGCCATCGAGCTGCCAGGCTACGAGGCCGACGACCTGATCGCCGCCTATGCCTGCAAGGCCCGCGAGATCGGCGGCGAGGCGGTGATCGTCTCGTCCGACAAGGACCTGATGCAGCTGGTCGGCGACGGCGTCTCGATGTTCGACCCGATGAAGGGCGTGCGGATCGAGCGCGAGCAAGTGTTCGAGAAATTCGGCGTCTATCCGGACAAGGTCGTCGACGTGCAGGCCCTGTGCGGCGACAGCGTCGACAACGTGCCGGGCGCGCCGGGGATCGGGATCAAGACCGCTGCTCAGCTGATCACCGAATATGGCGACCTCGACACGCTGCTGGCCCGGGCGGGCGAGATCAAGCAGCCCAAGCGCCGCGAGACCCTGATCGAATTCGCCGACCAGATCCGCCTGTCGCGGGCCCTGGTCAAGCTGGACTGCGACACGCCGCTGCCCCAGCCGCTGGACGAGCTGACCGTGCGCGAGCCGGACAAGGAGGTCCTGGCGGCCTTCCTCGAACAGATGGAGTTCCGCACCCTGGCTCGCCGGGTCGGCGACGGCTCGGCCGCCGCCACGCCGGGCACGCTCGAGCGGGCTCCGGCCCAGCCCAAGGCGCCGGTCAGCACGGTCTCCTACATGGGCGCTGCCGCCCGCGCCGCCGCCAGCGCGGTGGCCGAGCCGGTCAGCATCGACCATGCGGCCTATGTCCGCATCCAGGATCTCGACACCCTGAAGGCCTGGGTCGCCAAGGCCACGGCTAAGGGCGTGGTGGCCTTCGACACCGAGACCGACGCCCTGTCGTCGGCCACGGCCGGTCTGTGCGGCGTGTCGCTGGCCATCAACGCCGGCGAGGCCTGCTACATCCCGGTCGGTCACTGCGAGAAGGACGGCCTGGCGCTGGAAGCCGCCGCCGACCTGGTGCAGATTCCGCTGGAAGAGGTCATCGCCACTCTGAAGCCGCTGCTGGAGGATCCGGCGGTGCTGAAGGTGGCGCAGAACGCCAAGTACGACATCGCCGTCCTGGCTCGGTACGGGATCCAGGTCGCGCCGATCGACGACACCATGCTGATCTCCTACGTGCTGGAGGCGGGCCTGCACGGCCACGGCATGGATGAACTGTCGGAGCTGCACCTTGGTTACAAGCCGATCCCGTTCAAGCAGGTGGCCGGGACGGGCAAGGCCCAGATCAGCTTCAAGCATGTGGGGCTGAACGAGGCGACGGCCTATGCCGCCGAGGACGCCGACGTCACCCTGCGCCTGTGGCAGACGCTGAAGCCGCGCCTGGCGCGCGAGGGCCTGGCGACCGTCTACGAGACGCTGGAACGGCCGCTGCCGGCGGTGCTGGCGATGATGGAGAACAACGGGGTCAAGGTCGATCCCGAGGCGCTGCGCCTGCTCTCCAACGAGTTCTCGCTGCGCATGGCCAAGTTCGAGGCGCGCGCCCAGGAGATCGTCGGCCGCCCCTTCAACCTGGGCAGCCCCAAGCAGATCGGCGACGTGCTGTTCGGCGAGATGAGCATGAAGGGCGGCAAGAAGACCGCCACCGGCCAGTGGTCGACCGACAGCGACGTGCTGGAAAGCCTGGCTTTGGAGCACGAGCTGCCGCGCGTCCTGCTGGACTGGCGCCAGCTGTCCAAGCTGAAAGGCACCTATACCGAGAACCTGGTCGCCGCGATCGCCGAGTCCACGGGCCGGGTCCACACCTCCTACGCCCTGGCCGCGACGACGACGGGCCGCCTGTCCTCGTCCGACCCGAACCTGCAGAACATCCCGGTCCGCACCGAGGAAGGCCGCAAGATCCGCAAGGCCTTCATCGCCCCGCCGGGCAAGGTGCTGATCAGCGCCGACTACAGCCAGATCGAGTTGCGCCTGCTGGCCCATATCGGCGACATCCCGCAGCTGAAGAAGGCGTTCCAGCAGGGCCTGGACATCCACGCCATGACGGCCTCGGAAATGTTCGACACGCCGATCGAGGGCATGGACCCGATGATCCGCCGCCGGGCCAAGGCCATCAATTTCGGCATCGTCTACGGCATCAGCGCCTTTGGCCTGGCCAACCAGCTGGGCATCTCGCAAGGCGAGGCCGGGGCCTACATCAAGACCTATTTCGAGCGCTTCCCGGGCATCCAGGCCTATATGGACGCGACCAAGGCCTTCGTGCGCGAGCACGGTTACGTCTCGACCGTCTTCGGCCGCAAGATCAACATCCCGGAGATCCAGTCCAAGTCGGTGGGCCAGCGGCAGTTCGCCGAGCGCGCGGCGATCAACGCCCCGATCCAGGGCGCGGCCGCCGACGTCATGCGCCGGGCCATGATCCGCATGCCCGCCGCCCTCGAGGCGGCCGGTCTCGAGGCGCGGATGCTGCTGCAGGTGCACGATGAACTGGTCTTCGAAGCGCCGGAAAGCGAGGCCGAGCGCGCCTGCGCGGTGATCAGCGAGGTCATGGAAAAGGCCGCCCAGCCCCCCGTGGCGCTGTCCGTGCCGCTCACCGTCGAGGCCCGCGCCGCGCTCAACTGGGATGAGGCCCACTGACCAAAAAAGTGGCGGAGTTGTCATTTATGCGACATTCCGCCACGGCACGGTTAATGCCCCGGCAATCGTTCGAGGCCACTGTGCCTGTGACGCCCGCGAACCGTAGTGCAGTTTCAAAGAGTAGTGTTATCCGAGGTTTAGCGGTCGCCGCCCCATTTCGAGGAGCTCCGGCCGGTGTCTTTTGGCGATCTGAAAATTCCACACAAGCTGATGGCGGTCTTCGCTGTCATGCTCACGACCATCGTTGTGATGGGCGCTACCCTCTACGCCAACAAGGTCGGTTTGGCCCAGTCGGTGGAGCGCACCGAGCGCGCCTATGAGATGTTGCGCCAGGCTGACACGGCGGCCTTCCGCCTGACTCGCCAGGAGAACTCGCTGCGCGGCTTCCTGCTGTCGGGCGACAACTACTACATCCAGCGCCTGGAAGAGGCGCACAAGCCGAAGTTCCTGAAGGCGCTGGACGAGATGCGCGCGCTGGCCGCTGGCGACCAGGAAGACCTGGCCCGCATCGCCGCCGTCGACGCCGCCTACGCCAACTATCGCAAGATGGCCATCGAGCCGGGCGAGCGGCTGGGCGCCGATCCGGCCACTCGTCCTCAGGCGGTCGAGCTGGTGCGCAACGACGGCGTCGCCGACAAGGCGGTCGAGCCGGTCGAAAACGCCATCGAAGCCATCACCAAGCACGCCGAGGCCCAGCTGGCGACGGAAGCCGCCGCCCAGAAGAAGACCTCCCTGGAATCGACCCTGGCCCTGGCCATCGGCATCCTGATCACGGCCGGCATCGCGGTCGCGGGCGGCCTGCTGCTGACCGGCGCCATCGCGGCCCCCGTCACCGCCATGACCAACGCCATGCGCCGCCTGGCCTCGGGCGACAGCACCGTCGAGGTGCCGGCCCAGGGCCGCAAGGACGAGATCGGCCACATGGCCGCCGCCGTCGCCTACTTCAAGGATTCCGAGGCCGAGAAGGTCCGCATCGAGGCCGCCGCCGCCGAACATCGCCGCGCCGCCGACAATGAGCGCGCCGCCAACGAGGCCGAGAAGGCCGAGGTCGCCCGCAATGACGCCATCGCCATCACCGCGTTGAACGAGGCGCTGGACCATATGGCCAGCGGCGACCTGACTCACCGGATCACCACCCCGTTCGCGCCCAAGGCCGAAAGCCTGAAGGCCAACTTCAACGCCGCCGCCGACCGCATGCAGCAGGCGATCCAGTCGATCAACGCGGCCACCGGCGGCGTCAACAGCGGCGCCGACGAGATCGCCGAGGCCTCGGACAACCTCTCGCGCCGGACGGAACAGCAGGCCGCCAGCCTTGAAGAGACCGCCGCCGCCCTCGATGAGATCACCGCGACGGTCCGCAAGACCGCCGCGGGGGCCAAGGAGGCCTCGCAGGTGGTGGCCAACGCCCGGTCGGACGCCGAACGCTCGGGCCGCATCGTCAGCCAGGCCGTCGCCGCCATGACCGAGATCGAGACCTCCTCGACCCAGGTCGGCAATATCATTGGCGTCATCGACGAGATCGCCTTCCAGACCAACCTGCTGGCCCTGAACGCCGGCGTCGAGGCCGCTCGCGCCGGTGAAGCCGGCCGTGGGTTCGCGGTCGTCGCCCAGGAAGTTCGGGCCCTGGCCCAGCGCTCGGCCGACGCCGCCAAGGAGATCAAGACCCTGATCTCGACCTCGACCCAGCAGGTCGGCGCGGGTGTGGATCTGGTCGGCCAGACCGGCGAGGCCCTCAGCCGCATCGTCGAGCAGGTCGCCTCGATCGACGCGTTGATGAAAGAGATCTCGGCCTCGACCACCGAGCAGGCCACCGGTCTGAACGAGGTCAACGGCGCGGTGAACCAGATGGATCAGGTCGTCCAGCAGAACGCCGCCATGGTCGAGGAAGCCACCGCCGCCTCGCACTCGCTGAAGAACGAGGCCGCGGCCTTGATGGAGCTGGTCGGTCGCTTCCGCGTGACCGAGGGCGCGCCGGCCGTCGCCACGTCGCGTCCGGCCCAAACGACCTATCGTCCGCCGGCTCCGGCGCCGGCTCGGGTTCCAGCCCGTGCCGAGCCCGCGCGTCCGGCGGTCTCGGCTCGTCCGGGACGCGGTTCGGCCGCCGTGGCGGTTCGCGAGGATTGGGAAGAGTTCTGATCGCCCTGGTCTGATCAGCGATCTTGCGCGGGCTCTCCGGGAAACCGGGGAGCCCGTCTTCGTTCAGCCGAGGGCTTAGCCGCGGTTCAGGGCGATCGTCTCGAACGACGACTTGGTGGTCTGCGGCCCGTGACTGGCGTTCGGCGTCGGCAGGGCCAGGCCGATGGCGGCGGCGATCAGCAGGGCGACGGTGAAGAAGGCCTTGGCAGCCATGGTCCTATCTCGGGTCTGGCGTCTTGAAGCGACAATTCGCGGGCGCAGACGAGAGCCTAGATGGCCCCGCCGCCGCCGGGTTCAAGGCCCGGGTCCTGTGGTCCCGAAGCGTCCTGATCCAATAGGAAAGGCCGGAAACCCGCTTGCGGGTTCCCGGCCTTTTTAGGATCGATCGTTCGGAACTGTTTGGAGTTAGAAGATCTCGAACAGACCCGCCGCGCCGCGCTGAGATCGCGAAAGCGATCTCAGCCACTTCTAGTGATGGGCGCCGTCCTCCGTCCTGATCGAAATCAGAAGATTTCGAACAGACCCGCGGCCCCCATGCCGCCGCCGATGCACATGGTCACCACGCCCAGCTTGGCGCCGCGACGCTTGCCTTCCATCAGCAGGTGGCCGGCGCAGCGGGCGCCGGTCATGCCGAAGGGGTGGCCGATGGCGATCGAGCCGCCGTTGACGTTGTACTTCTCAGGATCGATGCCCAGCTTGTCGCGGCTGTAGAGGCACTGGCTGGCGAAGGCTTCGTTCAGCTCCCACAGGTCGATGTCGTCGATCTTCAGGCCGTGGCGTTCCAGCAGGCGCGGCACGGCGAAGACCGGGCCGATGCCCATCTCGTCGGGTTCGCAGCCGGCGACGGCGAAGCCGCGGAAGGCGCCCAGCGGGGTCAGGCCGCGCTTTTCGGCTTCCTTGGCTTCCATCACCACCACGGCGGCGGCGCCGTCCGACAGCTGGCTGGCGTTGCCGGCGGTGACGAACTTGCCCTCGCCCATGACGGGCTTCAGGCTGGCCAGGCCTTCCAGGGTGGTGTCGGCGCGGTTGCACTCGTCCTTGTCGACCACGTAGTCGACGAAGCTCTCTTCCTTGGTTTCCTTGTTGACCACCTTCATCTTGGTGGCCATCGGGACGATCTCGTCCTTGAACAGGCCGCCGGCCTGGGCGGCGGCGATGCGCTGCTGGCTGCGCAGGGCGTATTCGTCCTGGTATTCGCGGCTGATGTTGTAGCGCTTGGCGACGATGTCGGCGGTGTCGATCATCGCCATCCACAGGGCCGGATGGGTGCCCATCAGCTTTTCTTCGGTGATGTGGTGACGGTTCATGTGACCGCCGCCCTGCACCAGCGAGATCGACTCGACGCCACCGCCGATGGCGACATTGGCGCCGTCATTGCGCACATAGTTGGCCGCCGTGGCGATCGCCTGCAGGCCCGACGAGCAGAAGCGGTTGATAGTCTGGCCCGAGGTGGTCACCGGCAGGCCGGCCCACATGGCGGCGTTGCGGGCCACGTTCATGCCGGTGGCGCCTTCGGGGCCGCCGCAGCCCAGGGCCACGTCTTCCACTTCGGCGCCTTCAAGGCCGGCGCGGCTCACCGCGTGCTGGATCGCATGACCGGCCATGGCCGCGCCATGGGTGTTGTTGAAGCCGCCCCGATTGGACTTGGCCAGGCCCGTGCGGGCGTAAGAGACGATAACCGCTTCGCGCATAGAGGCGCACTCCCCGTTAAACGTTAGTTTGAATTGGGCTCACCCTAGACCGGCTTTCCGCGCGGCGAAAGATGACGTTAGCGTCAACGGTAGGTCTATTCCCCGAACCCTTGGCCCGGCTCCATCGGCGCCAGGCGGATCAGCCGCGAGTCCTCGACCGCCGCCGTGCGGTGCTCGACGAAGACGCGGTAGTCCGGGTTCGTGACCATGGCCAGGAAGGCGCCGGCGTTCGGATATTCGGCGATGAAGGCCAGGTCCCAGCGCTCGTCCGTCGGGCCGGTGACCACGCCCTCGGGCCGTCCCGCCCAGACCTGCCGCCCGCCCAAGCTGGCGAACAGCGGCGCGGTCGTGCGGCCATATTCGCGATAGGCGTCGAGGCCGGTCAGGCCCTTGCCATGAAGGGGATGCCCCTGCGGATAGTCGGCGGCGGGCTTCAGCCGGATCAGGTTGAGCATCTGGATCGGCGTGTCGCGCGGCAAGGCCTTGAAGGCGTCGAACTGCGCGCGCGTCGGGTCGATGCTGGACATGGTTCCTCCGGTCTCGGCGCCTCAGCGCTCTTGTTCGGATCGCAGTGGAGGCCAGAACCGGAACAACGCCAAGCTCAATATCGCGAGGGCGACGGCTTCAGCCGGACGTGTCCGCCTATCTCCCTGTCCTCACCGCTTCGTCAGGATGGTCAGGCCGTCGGGCAGTTCGTTGCGGTCGTCGGGGCGCGGCGGAATGTGGGTGGCCAGGATCGTTCCGGTGCGGTTCACGGCGGCGACGAAGCCGTCGGCGATCTCGCCGCGCTTGAGGCCCGCGACCAGATCGGCGACGACCTCGTCCCAGACCGCATTGGGCGCGGCGGCGTAGATGCCTTCGTCGGCGATGACCTCGACCCGGTGCTCGGCCAGGGCGGCGAAGATCAGCACGCCGGTGCGGTCGCGGGTGACGTGCAGGCCGTGGCTGAGAAACTGCTCAAGGGCCGCGCGCTTGACCCGGGCCGCCTTGAGCGAGCCGGGCGTGAGGGCGCGGCGGACCGGCGGCATCGACACCACCAGCGCCACGACGACGAACACCACCAGCTGCAGGGCGATGTAGGTCGACAGCGCCGACAGGATCGCGCCGTCCAGGGCGGCCTGGTGGCCGATGCTCCAGCCGCCGAACAGGCGGGTCAGCATCTCGGGCCGGAAGCCGGCGAACAGGGCGCCGGCCGGCAGGACCAGGGCCGCGAACGCCGCCCAGGCCAGGGGCGTCTCGCGATAGTCCGACACCTCGGGCGCGAGCACGCAGAAGATCTCGCCGCCGGTGGTCTTCTCGGCCTCGGCCACCGCGCCGGCGATACGGTCGAGGTCCTGCGGGGTCATGAATTGCGCCATCTCACCAGTTCCCCGAGCTGCCGCCGCCGCCGAACGATCCGCCGCCGCCGGAGAAGCCGCCGCCACCGCCGCCGCCCCAGCCCCCGCCCCCGCCCCGCCGGCCGCTGTCGTTCAGCGCGCCCAGGATGATCCACGGTAGGGCCGAGCCCAGGCCGCCGCGACCGCGGCGTCCCCGGAACAGGCTGGAGAAGACGAAGATGATGAACAGGAAGATCAGGAAGCCGACGATCGGCGAGCCCTTGGCCTTCTGCCGGTCGGGCTGGCTGGCCTCGGCGACGCGGGCCTTGGCCTGGTCGGCGGGCAGGCTGAGCTGCTCGACCAGGGCGTCGGTCCCGGCGACGACGCCGCCCTCCATGTAGCCGGCGCGGAACTTCGGCAGGATAGCGCTCTGGATGATGACGCTGGACAGGGCGTCGGTCAGCACGGGCTCGAGGCCGTAGCCGACCTCGACCCGCACCTTCCGGTCGTTGGGCGCGACCAGCAGGATCACGCCGGTGTTCTTGCCCTTCTCGCCGATGCCCCAGGTCCGGCCCAGCTGGTAGCCGTAGTCCTCGATCGGATAGCCGTCGAGGCTGGGCACGGTGGCCACGACCAGCTGGCGGCCGGTCGTGGTCTCGAGGTTTTCCAGCTTGCCCGTCAGGTCCTGCTCGACCTGGGGGGACAGGATCTGGGCGTCGTCGACCACCCGCCCGGTCAGGGGCGGGAACTTCGGATCGGCGAAGGCGGGGAGGGCGAAGAGCACGGCCGCGAGGGCCAGCAGCCACGTCCTCACGCTCGCCCGGACCTTGGGCAGGGCGCGTTGCAACCTAGTTGACCTTCGGCGGGGTCGCCGTCGGCGGGCTGGAGAAGTCCACCGTCGGGGCGCTCTGGGCCGAAGCCGTGGCCTGGAACAGCTGGGCCGGCTTCTGACCGCTGTAGACGGTCTTGGCCCACAGCACGCTGGGGAAGGTGCGCAGGGTCGTGTTGTACGTCTGGGCGGCGCTATTGTAGTCGCGGCGCGCGATGGTGATGCGGTTCTCGGTGCCTTCCAGCTGGCTCTGCAGGGCCAGGAAGTTCTGGTTCGACTTCAGGTCCGGATACTGCTCCTGGATGACCATCAGCCGACCCAGCACGCCCGACAGCTTGTCCTGGGCGGCGGCGTACTGCTGGAACTGGACCGGGTCGGTGATGGTCGAGGCGTCGACCTTGACCTGGGTGGCGCTGGCGCGGGCCTGCGTCACCTCGACCAGCACGCTCTTTTCCTGGGCCGCGTAGCCCTTCACCGTGGCGACCAGGTTCGGCACCAGGTCGGCGCGGCGTTGGTACTGGTTCTGCACCTCGGCCCAGGCGGCCTTGGTGGCCTCGTCCTGAGTGGGGATGGTGTTGATGCCGCAGCCGGCCAGCGTCGCGGGAATGGCGACGATCAGGGCGATGCGCGCGGCGTAACGGACGAGACGGTTCATGGAGCCTCCTGCGCGAACACGTATGTTCGCGTATCGCGGTTAGATAGCGTGTCCATTGATACACGTCAGGTCGCGACGGGTTAAACCTTATCCATGTCCGCCCGTTCCTGGGCGAAGGTCTGTTTTCGCGGACCCATATAGCCGAACAGCCACGCGGCCACCTTGCGCATCTGGATCTCCTCGCTGCCTTCGGTGATCCGGTAGCGGCGGTGGTGGCGGTAGATGTGCTCGAAGGGCTTGTGGCGCGAGTAGCCGATGCCGCCGTGGATCTGCATGGCCCGGTCGGCGGCCTCGCAGCACAGGCGGTTGGCCCAGTAGTTACACATCGAGACCTTGTCGGAGAGGCGCTTTTCGACCTCGACCTTGGACATCTGGTCCATGTCCCAGGCGGTCTTTCGGATCAGCAGGCGCAGCATCTCGGCCTGGGTCGAGAGCTCGACGATCGGGAACTGGATGGCCTGGTTCTCGGCCAGGGCCTTGCCGAACGGCTTGCGCGCGCGCGCGTACTTGATGCTCTCTTCTATGCAGTAGGTCGCCGCGCCCAGGCTGGAGGCGGCCTGACGGATGCGGTTCTCGTGCACGAAGTGCTGGGCCAGGGCCAGGCCGCCGCCCTCGGGTCCGAACATGGCGCTCTCCGGGACCCAGACGTCGGTGAAGCTGACGCGCGGGTGGTCGGTCGGCATGTTGAAGGTCCAGAGGTACTCCTCGATCTTCACGCCGGGCGCGTGGGCCGGAACCAGGAAGGCGGTGATCCCCCGGGCGTCGCCGTCCTCGCCCGAGGTGCGGGCGAACAGGCAGCAGTGGGTGGCCGCGTGCATGCCCGTGGTCCACATCTTCTCGCCGTCGATCCGCCAGCCGGCCTCGCCATGGCGTTCCTCGCGCACGGCCTGGGTCTCCATGTGGGTGGCGTCCGAGCCGTGGTCGGGCTCGGTCAGGCCGAAGGTCAGGCGGAAGGCGCCCTTGTCCAGCATGTCGGTGATCAGGTGCTGCTGGTCGGGCCGGCCGAAGTCGCGGATCATCAGCACGAACGGATTGTTGCCGACGATCGAGTGCTCGTTCTGCAGGTCGTTGAACAAGCCCAGGCCCTTGCTGGCCAGGTGTTCGCGGATCACCGCCATCCACAGGTTGGAGCCGTCCTGGCCGCCATAGGCCTTGGGCAGGGCGAAGCGGTAGTGGCCAGCCTGGTCGGCCAGCTTGCGGGCCTGCGCCAGAAGCGCTTCCCACTCGTGCTTGGGCAGGCCGCCGCCGTCCCAGTCGGTGCGGGCCCATTCGCGGCGGTGGTCGAAGAAGCGGTCGTTGTCGTCGCGCGCCTGCAGGGGCGCGATCTCCCTGTCGATGAAGGCGTCCAGCTCGCCCAGATAGGCGGTCAGCTCTGGTGGCAAGTGGAAGTCCATGGCGAAGCCTCCCTCAAGCGCGTTCTTGAGCGCACATCTTATGGTTATGGCGAGAGACTAAGCGCGGCGCGCGGTCGCGGCCAACCGTGCCCCTTGGGAATGGGGGCGGAATGAAGTTTTAACCGGTCCTTGACCAGAGCGTGCGTAGGGTTTCGGCCATGATCACCATGGCCGCCTTCGCGATCATCGGGGCCGCGCTCGGACTGTTCGTCCGGCCGCGCTGGCTGGGTGTTCTGTTGCCGATCGCCTTGGCCGTTCTGGTCGAGGGCGGGGTCTACTGGGCCATCGGCGTCATGGGCCATCAACCGAACCGCGAGGTTCTGATCATCCGCCTGCAGGCGATCTTCGGCGAGGGCTGGATCGGCATGATCGGCCCCGTGGCCGCCGCCGTGATCGGCGCCGTCATGGCCGCCTTGCTCGGCGCCTTCACAGACCCCAAGCAGGTCGCGCCGGTGCTCACCGCCGAGGGCATCCAGCGTCGCGCCGGCAAGAACGGCCGCTATGCTCGGGCCGAGGGCATGGTCGAGGACCGCGCCATCCACGCCAAGGCCGAGAGCCGGATCGACTCGATCCTGGGGCTGTAGGCTCGCCGTTTCCGGCCGCCATTCGCCGCGATCGCTCCGAAATCCCCGTTTTCTGAAAATGCGACGCGCGTGCGAAATTCCGCTTGCGCAATTTCTTATCACTGATATCTAAGCGATGCTTAGTTCGGACCCGAAGCACCGGTGGGGATACCGGCGCGGCCATGCCTAGATAGGGTGGCCCCAGGGGATTGGTAGGGTCCGGGCGGCCAGTACCGCTTTTCGACGATCAACGATCTGACCGCAATTTCCCCAACACCGGAGGGCTTTCTGATGAAGCTCCGCACCCTGGCGGCTGTCGCCGCCATCTCCTTCTCGATGCTCGCCGGGCCCCTCGCGGGCAGCGCCCTCGCCGACGGCCGTATCGCCGCCGCCCTGGACGCCCCCGTCGCCGCCAAGACCAAGGTCGTGGCCGGCGGAGCGGTCTTCGTCTGCGAAGGCGCCGAATGCGTCTCGGCCCAGGCCCCGTCGCGGGCCCTCACCGCGGTCGCCTGCAAAGCGCTCGCCAAGGAAGTGGGTCGCGTCGCGGCCTTCGGCGGCGAAACCAAGTCGCTGGACGCCGACGAGCTGACCCGCTGCAACGCCTCGGCCAAGGACGTTTCGTCCCTGGCTTCGGCTAAGTAGGAACACGTACCGCGCTTTATCTGAGTACCAGACGCGTTGTGGGTCGCCGTTTCTCCGGCCCGGTCTGGCTGTTTCCTCGAGCATTCACCTTAAAGGGCGGCGGAAACCTTCCGCCGCCCCTTTTCTTTTTCGGACCAGTGATTAGTTGACGCTGATGGACATGAGCTTGGCCGCACAGCTGGAAACCGTTCTGCGCAAGGCCGCGGGCGAAGGAACGGCCCTGGCCTCGATGACCGTGGACTATGCCGGGGGCGCCGGCGAAGAGGGTCTGGAGCCCAAGGCCTGGGTCGAGCGGGGCACCCGCAGCCTGGTCTTCGCCCAGGGCGAATTGCGGCGTCCGGACGGCGCTCTGGCCGCTTCCGCCTCGGCCGTGTTCCGCCGCGCCGCGGACTGAACGGCTAACCAGCCTCGCCCCTTTGGTTGCGACTGCGAAAGGCCCGTGTTATCAGGCGCGCGGCTTCGGACAGGGCGGCGCGGACGCGTCGGCCGTCCATGTGCTTTTCATAAGCACGCTCAAGCCTTTAAGCCGCGATAAGGGTTAACCTTCTTGTTCGCGGCCATTTACAACGCACCGGGCGGATACCAAGTGGCGGACGAAACCAAGGCGACGGATGCGGGTCAGCGCTATGCGCAGTCCCTCTTCGAACTGACGATCGAGAACGGCTCCCTGCAGAAGGTCGAGGCCGACCTGAAGAGCCTGAAGGCCATGGTGGCCGACAGCGCCGACCTGCGCCGTCTGATCGCCTCGCCGGCCTTCTCCGCCGAGGACAAGGGCAAGGGCCTGTCCGCCGTCGCCAAGAAGGCCGGCTTCCAGCCGCTGACCACCAAGTTCCTGGGCCTCGTCGCCGCCAACGGTCGCGCGGGCGACCTGCTGGGCGCGATCACCGCCTTCACCGAGATGTCGGCCAAGCACCGCGGCGTCGTCACCGCCGAGGTCGTCTCGGCCGCCGCCCTGTCGCCCGCCCAGCTGAAGGGCGTGCAAGCCGCTCTCGCTGAAGCGCTCGGCAAGACCCCTGAAGTTTCCACGCGCGTCGATCCGTCCCTGCTGGGCGGTCTGAAGGTGCGCGTCGGTTCGCGTCTCTTCGACGCTTCGCTCCGTTCGAAGCTCGATTCCCTGAAATTCGCCCTGAAGCGCGCTTAAGCCTTTAAGTAAGCGCCAGAAAAATTAGATCGCAGAGAGCCCAGAAGACCATGGACATCCGCGCCGCCGAGATTTCGGCCATCCTCAAGTCGCAGATCGCCAACTTCGGCGAAGAGGCCGCCGTCTCGGACGTCGGCCAGGTGCTGTCCGTCGGTGACGGCATCGCCCGCATCTACGGCCTGGACAACGTCCAAGCCGGTGAAATGCTGGAATTCCCGAAGGCCGGCGTGAAGGGCATGGCCCTGAACCTCGAGCGCGACAATGTCGGCGCCGTGATCTTCGGCCAGGACCAGGCCATCAAGGAGGGCGACGAAGTCCGTCGCCTCGGCGAGATCGTTGACGTGCCGGTCGGCCGTGGCCTGCTGGGCCGCGTCGTCAACCCGCTGGGCGAGCCGATCGACGGCAAGGGCCCGATCGAGTTCACCGAGCGTCGCCGCGTCGACGTCAAGGCGCCGGGCATCATCCCGCGCAAGTCGGTGCACGAGCCCGTGCAGACCGGCCTGAAGTCGATCGACACCCTGATCCCCGTCGGCCGCGGCCAGCGCGAGCTGATCATCGGTGACCGTCAGACCGGCAAGACCGCCGTCGCCATCGACACCATCCTGAACCAGAAGATCGTCAACGCCGGCAAGGACGAGAGCGCCAAGCTCTACTGCGTCTACGTCGCCATCGGCCAGAAGCGCTCGACCGTCGCCCAGATCGTCAAGACCCTGGAAGAGCACGGCGCCCTGGAATACACGATCGTCGTCGTCGCCTCGGCCTCGGAGCCGGCCCCGCTGCAATACCTGGCCCCGTTCTCGGGCTGCGCCATGGGCGAGTGGTTCCGCGACAACGGCCTGCACGGCCTGATCATCTATGACGATCTGTCCAAGCAAGCCGTCGCCTACCGCCAGATGTCGCTGCTGCTGCGCCGCCCGCCGGGCCGCGAAGCCTATCCGGGCGACGTGTTCTACCTGCACTCGCGCCTGCTGGAACGCGCCGCGAAGCTGAATGAAGACAACGGTTCGGGCTCGCTGACGGCGCTGCCGATCATCGAAACCCAGGCCAACGACGTGTCGGCCTACATCCCGACCAACGTGATCTCGATCACCGACGGCCAGATCTTCCTGGAAACCGACCTGTTCTACCAGGGCATCCGCCCGGCCGTGAACGTCGGCATCTCGGTGTCGCGCGTCGGTTCGTCGGCCCAGATCAAGGCGATGAAGCAGGTCGCCGGTCCGATTAAGGGCGAGCTGGCCCAGTATCGTGAAATGGCCGCCTTCGCGAAGTTCGGCTCGGACCTGGACGCCTCGACCCAGAAGATGCTGGCCCGCGGCGAGCGCCTGACCGAGCTGCTGAAGCAGCCCCAGTACGCGCCGCAGTCGGTCGAAGAGCAGGTCTGCGTGATCTATGCCGGCACGCGCGGTTATCTGGACAAGATCCCGACCTCGTCGGTCCGTCGCTTCGAGACCGAGCTGCTGGCTCGCCTCCACAGCGCCCACAAGGACCTGCTGGACGGCATCCGCACCAAGAAGGCCCTCGACAAGGATCTGGAGAACACGCTGAAGAGCGCGCTCGACAGCTTCTCGGCGACCTTCGCCTAAGGCGAGGCAGATGGCTGACGCCCCCAAGACCCTGGACGC
Source organism: Caulobacter sp. GW822-FHT07D08 (assembly GCF_058798735.1). Classification (NCBI taxonomy): domain Bacteria; kingdom Pseudomonadati; phylum Pseudomonadota; class Alphaproteobacteria; order Caulobacterales; family Caulobacteraceae; genus Caulobacter; species Caulobacter sp. GW822-FHT07D08. Next base: position 274,717 of record NZ_JBXAKU010000006.1, on the reverse strand, counting down.
CTGGTCCGGCGATTTCGGCGACCGCTATACCGAGCGGAACGCCGTGACCGTCGACGCCGTGCGCGGCCGGACGAAGGCTTGGGGGCAGGTGCTGCCGCGTCTGGTCGGCGATCCGCCCAAGAGCATCCTGGAAGTCGGTCCGAACGTCGGGCTGAACCTGCGGGGTCTCCAGGCGATCACCGACGCCGAGCTGTGGGGCATCGAGCCCAACGGCGCGGCCCGCAAGCAGATCCTCGAGGACGGCGTCCTGCCGCCCGAGCGTCTGTTCGAGGGCTTCGGGCACAGCATTCCGCTGGCGGATGGCGCGGTCGACCTGGCGTTCACCTCGGGCGTTCTGATCCATGTGGATCCGACCCAGCTCGAGGCGACGATGCGCGAGATTCATCGCGTGTCCGCCAAGTACGTCCTCTGCGCCGAGTATTTTTCGCCGAAGGCGGAAACGATTACGTACCGAGGCGAGACGGATCTTCTGTTCAAGAACGATTTCGGCTCGCTCTATTTGGATCTGTTCCCGGATCTGGTGCTGGTTGATTACGGGTTCTTCTGGAGAAGAACGACCGTGATGGACGACACCACCTGGTGGCTGTTTAGGAAGGTCTGATAGGCGGATGGCAAGCCTAAAGGAAATGCGCAATCGGATCTCGAGCGTCAAGGCGACGCAGAAGATCACGAAGGCGATGCAGATGGTGGCGGCGGCGAAGCTGCGCCGGAGCCAGGACGCGGCGGAAGCCGCCCGTCCGTACGCCCGGCGCCTGGCTTCGGTGATCGCCAACCTGGCCGCCGGCGTGTCGGGCGACGGGGCTCCGGCCCTGCTGACCGGCACGGGGCGCGACGATCGTCACCTGATCATCGTCGCCGCGGCCGATCGCGGCCTGGCCGGCGGCTTCACGTCGTCGATCGTGCGGGCCGCGCGCCAGCGGATCGACAGCCTGATCGCCCAGGGCAAGGACGTGAAGATCGTCTGCGTCGGCAAGAAGGTCACCGCCCAGCTGAAGCGCCCCTACGGCGCCAAGGTGGTCGAGAACTTCGACCTGTCGGCCTATCGCCAGTTCACCCTGTCGGTCGCCCAGCCGATCGCCGACGTCGTCACGCGCCTCTATGAAGCCGGCGACATCGACGTGGTCACGCTGTTCTACAGCCAGTTCAAGTCGGTCGTCGTCCAGACCCCGACGGCGCTGCAGCTGATCCCGGCCGTGGTCGACGCCGCCGCGGCTCCGGCGACCGGAGCTTCGGCGGTCTACGAGTACGAGCCCTCGGAAGAGGCCATTCTCGAGACCCTGCTGCCGCGCAACCTGACGGTCCAGATCCTGTCGGCCCTGCTGGACAACATGGCCGGCTTCTACGCCAGCCAGATGACCGCCATGGACAACGCCACGCGCAACGCCGGCGACATGATCAAGCGCTACACCCTCGAATATAACCGCTCCCGCCAGGCCCAGATCACCAAGGAGCTGATCGAGATCATCTCCGGCGCCGAAGCCGTCTGATCCAAGCCTAACGACACAAGCACGCAGAGACCGAAAGACCGCAAGCCATGGCCAAGACCCCGACTAAGGCTCCCGCCACCGAAACGCCGGCCGCCGCCGCCAAGAAGCCCGCCGCCCCCAAGGCCGCCGCGGCGCCGAAGGCCGCTGTCGCGAAGGCTCCCGCCGCCGCTAAGGCTCCGGCCGCCAGGAAGCCGGCCGCCCCGAAGGCCGCCGCCGCCGCCTCGGCCAACGCCGCCGTCAACCTGGATGGCGCCACCGGTCGCCTGGTGCAGATCATCGGCGCCGTCGTCGACATCGAGTTCACCGGCGAGCTGCCGGCGATCCTGAACGCCGTCGAGACCGTCAACACCGCCACCGGCCAGCGCCTGGTGTTCGAAGTCGCTCAGCACCTGGGTCAGAACACCGTCCGCGCCATCGCCATGGACGCCACCGAAGGCCTCGTTCGCGGCCAGCCCGTGCGCGACACCGGCGAGTCGATCCGCGTTCCGGTCGGTCCGGGCACCCTGGGCCGCATCATGAACGTCATCGGCGAGCCGATCGACGAGCAGGGCCCGATCAAGTCGGACATCTACCGCACGATCCACCGCGACGCCCCGACCTTCGCCGAGCAGACCAACACCGCTGAAGTGCTGGTCACGGGCATCAAGGTCATCGACCTGATGTGCCCCTACACCAAGGGCGGCAAGATCGGCCTGTTCGGCGGCGCCGGCGTCGGCAAGACCGTGACGATGCAGGAACTGATCAACAACATCGCCAAGGCTTACGGCGGTTATTCGGTTCTGGCCGGCGTGGGTGAGCGCACCCGCGAAGGCAACGACCTCTATCACGAGATGATCGAGTCGAACGTCAACGTCGACCCGAAGGCCAACAACGGCTCGACCGAAGGCTCGCGCTGCGCCCTGGTCTACGGCCAGATGAACGAACCCCCGGGCGCCCGCGCCCGCGTCGCCCTGACCGGCCTGTCGATCGCGGAATACTTCCGTGACGAAGAAGGCAAGGACGTGCTGCTGTTCGTCGACAACATCTTCCGCTTCACCCAGGCCGGCGCTGAAGTGTCGGCTCTGCTGGGCCGCATCCCCTCGGCCGTGGGCTATCAGCCCACCCTGGCCACCGAGATGGGCAACCTGCAGGAGCGTATCACCTCGACGAACAAGGGTTCGATCACCTCGGTCCAGGCCATCTACGTGCCCGCCGACGACTTGACCGACCCGGCCCCGGCCGCCTCGTTCGCCCACTTGGACGCCACCACCGTTCTGAGCCGCGACATCGCCGCCCAGGCCATCTTCCCGGCCGTCGATCCGCTGGACTCGACCTCGCGGATCATGGACCCGCTGGTCATCGGCGAAGAGCACTACAACGTGGCCCGCTCGGTCCAGGAAGTGCTGCAGCAGTACAAGGCCCTGAAGGACATCATCGCCATCCTGGGCATGGACGAGCTGTCGGAAGAGGACAAGCTGGTCGTCTCGCGCGCCCGCAAGATCTCGCGCTTCCTGTCGCAGCCGTTCCACGTCGCCGAGCAGTTCACCAACACGCCGGGCGCCTTCGTCCAGCTGAAGGACACGATCCGCTCGTTCAAGGGCATCGTGGACGGCGAATACGACCACCTGCCGGAAGGCGCCTTCTACATGGTCGGCGCGATCGAGGAAGCCGTGGCCAAGGCCGAAAAGATGGCGGCTGAAGCCTGATGACCGAAGACACGGAACTGGCCGGTTTCTGCTGCGAGGAGCTGGCGGAGGCGGTGTCTCCGGACACCAACGCCGGTCTCATCGAGCATGACAGCGGCCTGATCCTGCTGAACCTCGGTGAGCGGGAAGAAGAGGGCGAGACCGGCTTGATGCTGGCCACGATCCACTTCTGCCCGTTCTGCGGGACCGAAATCCAGACCGACGAAGACATCGAGGCCGCCCTGGGCGGTGTCGAGGAGACCTTCAACTGATGGCCAAGCTGCATTTTTCCCTGGTCGCGCCCGAGCGCGAACTGTTCTCCGGCGACGTGGACATGGTCCAGGCTCCCGGCGCGGAAGGCGACTTCGGCGTCCTGGCCAACCACGCTCCGTTCATGACCACCCTGCGCGAAGGCAAGGTGACCGTGAAGGACGGCGCGACGACCAAGGTGTTCGACATCCAGGGCGGCTTCGCCGACGTCGGTCCGGAAGGCCTGACGATCCTGGCCGAGCACGCCGTCGAAGCGGCCTGATTCAGGTTTGCTACGTGTTCTGAAACGCCCTCGGTCCTCGTGATCGGGGGCGTTTTCGCGTGCGGAGCGACCATCCGTCGCGTCATGAGTGAGAAAATTACACTTGTGGCCTAATCTTGGTCTTAATCCGCAGCCATAAGGGTTGCGAGGGACCGCCCGTCGGTTTTAATGCCGACCTCTCGTCTTGTTGGGGATATCCAGCCTATGCGCCTTGCGCTCGCCAGCCTGATCGCACCCGCCCTTCTAGGAATGGGCGCGGTCTCGACCGCCGCCGTCGCCCAGGAGCAAACCACCGCTCCCGCCGCCATGCCCGCTCCGGCTCCGGCCGCCGCGCCTGCTCCGGCCGATCAGGCCGCTCCGGCCGCCGCTCCGGCTGATCAAGCCGCGCCGCCCGCCGCCGCCCCGGCTGATGGACAAGCCGCTCCGCCGGTGCCCGCGCCGGCGGCCGGCGCCGCTCCGGCCGAAACCTATACCGCTCCGGTTCGTGGTCCGCGCACCACCGACCCGCTGTCGGTCCGCCTGATGGACGTGCTGGACAGGGTCTGCAAGCCGTCGGTCGCCGGCGGCGACTTCGCCCAGCTGGTCAAGGACTACGGCTTCAAGAAGAAGAAGGAACAGTGGGTCTTCGCGCTCGAGAAGCCCTACAACATCACCCTGGATAACCCGGGCTCGAACAAGAACGTCTGCACGATCACCATCGACTACGCGCAGACCCCCGAGCAGGCCCAGGAACTGGCCAACGCCCTGCACGACTACGCCACCTGGGAAAACAGCCCGCAGCTGCGCCTGATCCGCAACGACCAGACGGTCGGCAGCGACTTCCGCCGCTTCACCGTGTCGTGGGACGACGCCTGGGCCGGCGGCCACGCCGGTCTGGTGTTCATGCGCCTGAAGAAGACCGACGAAACCTCGGTCGGCAAGAACTTCGAACGCGCCCAGATCCTGTACAGCACCACCAGCCGCTAAGGCCCGTTGGTTGCCCTTCGGGGCGGCGCGATCTATCTAGGCGAGGCGCGGGGGACGACCCCCGCGCCTTTTGCTTTTCGCGAAAGCCGATTGTCCGGGGACGACCCCACCTTTTCAGGAAAGGGGCTCGTCGTGGCCTGGATCATTCTCCTCATCGCCGGCGTCTTCGAAGTGGGCTGGGCCGTGGGCCTGAAGTTCACGGAGGGCTTTACCAAGCCGATCCCGATCGCGCTGACGGCGATCAGCCTGGTGCTGTCCATGGGGCTGCTGGGCTGGGCGGTGAAGACCCTGCCTCTGGGCACGGCCTACGCCGTCTGGACCGGCGTCGGCGCCGTCGGCACGGCCATCGTCGGCATCGTGCTGTTCAAGGAGCCGGCGACGGCCGCCCGGCTCGTCTGCCTGGGCCTGATCGTGGCCGGGATCCTGGGGCTGAAGGTGTTCTCGCCGACGGCTTAAGCGGCTGCCCGGCCTTCGTCAGCGATAAACGCCAGGCACCGTTCCGCCACCGCCTCCCAGCCGGGCTCGCCCGGAAGCCAGTGGCTCATCTCGGGGAACACCTCGACGCCGCCGCCCAGGCGCGCGGCTGTCTGGCGGACCGTGGCGGGCGGATGGATGACGTCCTGGCCGCCGGCGATCGCCAGCACGGAACAGCCCGGCGCCGAGACCGAGGTGGTCATGAACGGGTCCAGCCACCAATTGAGCGTTTCCCAGAGGGCCCGGCCGCTCTCGGCCGTCATGCGGGCGAAGATCGCCTTTCGCTCGGGGCGCTGCAGGCGGTCGACGCTGTAGCGCCGCACCACGCCATAGTCCGGCGCGATGGCCTGCAGCCAGTAGGGGCCGAGGGTGTAGAGGCTGACGGCCGAGACCGCCTCCTCCAGGCTCGCGCCCGAGACGCCCCAGGGCGCGGAGGGGGCCAGCAGGATCAGCTTGGAGGCCTTGGCGCGGCTGGCGGCCATCTGGGCGACCAGGCCGCCCATCGAGTGGCCGATCAGGATCGGCGGCGTCTCGCAGGTCTCGATCTGGCGCGCGATCTGGCGCGCGTAGTCGCTCATCGAGACACCGGCGGCGCTGCTCTGGCCGTCATGACCGATCAGGTCGGGCGTCAGCACGCGATGACCCGCCGCCTCGAACGGCGCGCGGAAGGCGTCGAAGGTCCAGCCGCCGCAGAAGGCGCCGTGGACCATGATCACGGGTGCGCGCATGAACGCCCTAAAGAAACCCCGCCGACGAAGCAGCCGGCGGGGAGCAGCCTACACGCTCTACTTCGCCTTGGGCGAGGTTTTGGCGGCCGTCTTTGTCGCAGGGGCCTTGGCGGCGGCCTTGGGCGCGGCGGCTGCTTTCGGAGCCGCGGCCTTCGGGGCGGCGGCGGCCTTGGGAGCGGCAGCCTTGGGCGCGGCCTTGGCGGCGACCGGTTTCGCGGCCGCGGCCTTCGGAGCGGCCTTCGGCGCGGCGGCCTTGGCGGGAGCCGGAGCGGCCTCGGCCTTCGGCTTGGCGGGGGCCTTGGGCTTGGCGGCCGGAGCGGCCTTCGGGGCCTGTGCAGCCTTGGCGGCGGGCTTCGGCGCGGCGGCGGCCTTGGCCGGAGCCTTGGCGGTTGGAGCCTTCGCGGCCGGCTTCGGCGCGGCCTCGGCCTTGGCGGGCGCGGCCTTCGCCGGCGGCTTGGGCTTCGCCTCGGCCTTCGGCTTGGCGGCGGCCTTGGGAGCCGCCGCCTTCTTCGGCGCGGGCTTCTCGGCCGCCGGAGCGGGAACCGCCGCCACCGGGGTCGGCGCGGGCGCCGGAGCCGGAGCCGGTGTCGGTTCCGCCGCCTTCACGGGCGCGGGCGTCGGCGCGGGTTCGGGCGGCTTGGCCGGAGCCGGAGCCGGGGCGGGCGCGGGGGCCGGAGCCGCCGTCGTGGCCGGGGTTTGCTTCTTGCCCGTCAGCCAGGCGATCACGTCGTCGAGGATCTTCATCGTGTTGGGCTCGTCTATGAGATAATGGGCGTTGTTGGGATAGATCTTGAGGTCGGCCTGCGGGTACTTGCGGCCGAGGCGCTGGACGTCGTCCAGCGGCGTGGTGCGGTCCAGGGCGCCGGCATTGATCAGGATCGGCACGGTCACCTTGGCTTCGTCGACATAGGCCGTCTTGTGGACGTCCTTGTGCGGCCACGCCAGGTCGGCTAGCGCCTGGCCGCTGTCATAGACCATTGTGGCGTAGAGCGCGTCGTGACGTTCGGCCGGCACGGCGTTCATGACGCCGAACTTGAAGCCGGTCTTCCACATCTTGCCCGCCCGAGTCTCGGGTTTGGATCGGAGGGCCATGTTCAGGAAGGTGAAGACCGGAGAGAGCTTCGGCTTGCCGCGCGCATCGGCCGGCGAGGCCGGGGCGAACAGCACCAGCGCAGACGCATGGCCGGCCTCGGCGACCTTCTGGGCGATCAGCCCGCCCATCGAATGGCCGAAGACCAGCGGCTTCTTGCCGGTCTCCTTGGCCAGGGTCTGGGCCAGGGCGCTCATCTCGGCGACATAGTCGGCCAGGGAGAGGCCGACCAGACCCGCGCGCGGACCTTCGACCGTGCGCACCGCAGATCGGATGGTCGGCGCCTCCACGCGATAGCCTTCGGCCTTCAGCCGCGCGGCGACGGGACCCCAGACGTCCCCCGCGCAGCCATAGCCGTGAATCAGCAGGACCGTATTCGCCATTCGATACTCCCCAGCGCGGGAGATCAGCCGCCGCGCGCGAACTCCTGGAACGCGGCGACCACAGCTTCGTAGACCCCGCGCTTGAAGGGTACGATCAGTTCGGGTGCTTCGTCGAGCCTGCCCCATTTCCAGGCGTCGAACTCGACGTGCGCGTCCGCTTCCAGATCGATCTCGGCCTCGTCGCCGATGAAGCGATAGGCGAACCAGACCTGCTTCTGCCCCAGCCAGCCGCGCGAGCGTTTCTCGTTGGCCAGCACCTCGGGCGGAAAGTCGTACGTGATCCAGCCTTCGGTGCGGCCCAGAAGTTCGACGGAGCTGACGCCGGTCTCCTCGGCCAGCTCGCGGCGCGCGGCGGCCTCCAGGTCCTCGCCTTCGTCGACCCCGCCTTGCGGGAACTGCCAATTGTAGGGCGGGGGCTGTTTGTGGCGACGACCCAGCCAGACGCGGCCGTCCGGATGGAACAGGACGACGCCGACGTTCGGTCGGTGCTTGGGATGGTCGAGCTCGGTCATGCCGAGCCTTTTTCCACGAGTTCTAGCGGTGCGCCAGGGCTGACGCCGGGGCCAGCTGCATGCCGCGCGCCTGCAGGCCGGCGGCCCAGATACGCACCTGGTTGATCGTCACCGGATAGGCGAAGCCCGAGCCCAGCGCCTGTCCGCGACCGGCCGCGCCCGTCTCCAGCGCCTTGAGCTGGGTGTCGATGGCTCCGGCCGAGAGCTCGTCGTCGATCACCCGGTCGGCCGAGGCGCGCGGGATCGGGCCCGCGCGGCGGGCGGCCAGGCCGTCGTCGACGAAGGCCAGGCCCCGCGACTTGAGCACGCCGTTGAAGGTGGCCATCGCCTGGTCGTTATCGACGAAGCGGGCGCCCAGATAGTTCGACAGGCCGAAATAGCCGGTGGCGCGCGACATCAGCCATTCCAGCTTGCGCACGGTGTCTTCGGGCCGGTTGGCGGCGATCAGGGTATAGGGACCCGGATCGTTGGCCGGATAGTCGGCCGGCTCCATCGGGGTCTCGAGCAGCACCTCGTGGCCATGGGCGCGGGCCAGGTCGATCCAGCCCTGCAGGCCCTCGGCATAGGGCGCGAAGGACAGGGTGATCTCGCCCGGCAGGGTCTCGATCGCCGCGCGGGTGGTCTGGGCGTTGAGGCCGAGCCCTCCGATGACCATCGACACCTTGGGGCGGCCGTTGGGCGTGAAGGGGCGAGCATAGGCCTCGGCCGCGGTGCGGCCGTCGGCGCCGATGATCGGCAGAGGACCGCCGCCGGGGCCCGGCGCGGTCAGGCCGGCGATCGGCGCCTGGGCCAGGCCCGGGCCCTGCTGGATCGGCGGCAGGTTCTGCAGGCCCTCGGCGGCCGGCGCCTTGTCTTCTTCGGGCTTCGCCGGGGCGAAGGGATTGGCCGACAGGCCCAACTGGCCGGGCGCCAGCTCGGCCCCGTGCGGATCCTCGCCGCCCAAGCCCTCGCGCCAGCCCTCAGGCGCGTTCTTGGTGGCGCCGATCTTGGTCAGCTCCAGGCGAATCACCGGCGAGCCGGCGTGCGGGTCGCTGGTGATCAGGACCAGCGTCGCCAGCGAAGCCAGGAACAGGCAGGCCGCGCCGCTGGCGCCGATGAAGGGATTGCTGACCGCGGCCATCAGCTTGGCGCGCAGGTCGCCGGACCCGCCCGGAGCGGGCGCGGCGGCGGCATAGGCGGGCTTACGCGAAAAGGAGACGGCCATGACCTCTTAAGGCTAGCGGGCAAGCTTCGAACATATGGTTAACGAGATATGGCCGGATGGCGTTCTGACGACCTTTTGGCCGCGGCGCGGCGACGCGGGCGCCGCTGAAATTGGCGTTTTCTGCAATCGCCGCAGGCGCTGACCAATGAGAGTGGTCGCGGACGGTCTGATCGGTTGACGGGCGCGGCCCCGGCTCTTTCCCTGGAGTCCTCTCGCGGGAGAGATCGGGCCCCGGCCCGGCGCTGAAGGCGAAACCGCCCCGGAAACGCTCAAGCAGAAGGACCGCGCGAGATGTTGAACGCTGGAAAGCAGGGCGCGTAACGCCCTCGCCGAAGGAGCAAGGCGACCGCCCGTCCATCGGAGACGGGGCGCTGAATCTCTCAGGCCCAAGGACAGCGGGGGTGCGAAGGCGAGCCGTCCCGGCCCGCTCAGACCCACGCGTGCGCCAATGCAGATCTAGGCATTTCCATATCGATATAGCCAAATGTAATGAACGCGATCGTCGTGTACGACTTTCGTGAGATATCTGTTAGGTATATAAAATGAACATATTCGAAGTGTTCATAAATCGAACATGGATGCGTAACGTTTCCACTTTGTGATTATGTGAATACGATCCGAGAAATTCTTAGTTTACCTGCGATGAGCTGTTGATGACGCTGCCCTGGTAAAAATGATCGGGGATAGTCATGACCACTCGCATACCTGCACACGCCGCCGTTCGTCTTAGGGCGCTGCTGCTCGCCGCCTCGGTTCTGGGAAGCGCCACGCCGGTCCTGGCCCAGGAAGCCGACAAGGCGGCCGAACTGGAAACCGTCGTGGTGACCGGCAAGCGCCTGTCGGAAGCCAGCGTCGCCATCGGCACCGACCACGCCACGGCCACCGTTTCGATCACCCGCGAGGCTCTGTTGTCCGCGCCGGCGGGGATCACCGGCCTGAAGATGCTGGAGAGCCTGCCGGGCTTCAACGTCCAGGCCAACGACGCCCTGGGCATGTATGAGTTCGGCAACTCGGTCTCGGTGCGGGCCTTCAACTTCCAGCAGATCGGCTTCCTGCTGGACGGCATCCCGATGGGCCGCAGCGACCAGTTCGGCGGCAGCCCGATCTATCGCTATGTCGACAACGAGAACCTGCTGCGGGTGACCGCTTCGGCCGGGGCCGGCGACGTCGCCCTGCCCAGCTATGCCTCGCTGGGCCCCATCGTCGACTACTTCACCCAGGCGCCGTCGCAAGAGGCGGGCGGCGCGATCAGCCAGACCTTCGGCAGCGACAACCTTCGCCGCACCTTCCTGCGCCTGGAGTCCGGCAAGGTGGGTCCGCTGTCGGGCTATGTCAGCGGTTCTTGGATCAAGGGCGACCTGTGGCGCGGCCCGGGCACGATCGATCGCAAGCACTATGAGGGCAAGTTGAAGTACGACCTGCCCAACGGCGGCGACATCAGCTTCCAGACCGTCCACAACGACTATTTCGACTATGACAGCCCGTCGATCACCAAGGCCCAATATGCCGGGACGGCGGGCGACATTTTCGGCCGCAAGGGGCGCTACTTCTCGTACCTGGGCTCGGTGCCGACCTCTGTTCCGTTTGGCACGCCGCTGTCGACCCCGACGGGCAGCCTGCCCGAGACCGAGGCGGGGGTTCCGTACTCCAACGCCAACTACGCCCAGTACTACAAGTTCGCGGTCAACAAGCGGAAGGATCACCTCTACGGCCTGACGCTGAACACGCCGATCACCGACAATGTCGACCTGACCACCACGGCCTATTACGAGGACAAGGGCGGCTACGGCGTCTCCCCCGAGGCCTATTCGACCTCTAAGTCCAGCTATGACGCCGAGGTCGGCAAGGTGGCCGGCATCGTCGCCCCGCGCGGCATCCAGTACGGCCTCTCCGGCATCGACGGCATCCGCAAGGGCGTCACCGCCAAGGTCGCCTGGCGCCTCGGCTTCAACAAGATCGAGGCCGGCCTCTGGCTGGAGAACGACGACTATCACCGCACCCAGAACCGCTACAACGTCGAGAACGGCAATCCCGACGGCAAGCCGCTGTTCAACGAGCGGGTCCACGCCCAGCGCGACTACAAGTCGCTGCGCGAGACCAAGCAGTTCTTCGTCAAGGACACCGTCACCCTGCTGGACGCCAAGCTGAAGCTGGAGCTGGGCTTCAAGGCCACCGACATCGACTACAAGATCGCCGGCTATCGCAATCCGGCCGACTACATCGCCGGCCGCCACCCGATCCTGAAGGACAACTGGAAGGACAGCTTCCTGCCCCAGGTCGGCGCGGTCTACAGCGTGACCGGCCGCGACCAGGTGTTCGCCTCGTACTCGGAGAACATGGCCCTGCCGCGCGGCGCCGACGACATCTTCTCGGCCGCCAGCCCGACCGTCGCTGGCCCCGATCCCGAGACCTCGACCAACTGGGAGCTGGGCTACCGCGCCAACCACAAGACGTTCAACGCCTCGATCGTGGCCTACCAGACCGAGTTCAAGAACCGCCTGCAGGCCTTCGCCTCGCTGGTGCCCGGCGGCGGCGGCACGACCGAGACCTTCTATCAGAACGTCGGGGCGGTGAAGGCCAAGGGCGTCGAGTTCAGCGGCCAGTGGAAGCCGGAGATCTTCGCCGGCAAGGCCTATTTCAACGCCAACGTCTCGTACAACGACGCCAAGTTCCAGGACGACGTCCTGAACTATCGCGCCAGCACCACGGCCGCGCCGACCACCCTGGCCGTCGCCGGCAAGAAGGTGCCGGACTTCCCTGACTGGGTGTTCCAGGGCGGCGTGACGCTGGAGCCGTTCGACGGCCTGCTGATGAACGTCTCGGCCCGCCACCTGGAGAGCCGCTTCACCAACTTCGTCAACAGCGAGATGGTCGGCGCGTACACCATCGTCAACGCCTATATCGATATCGGCGACGGCTTCGCGGCCGGACCGTTCAGCCAGGTCAAGGCGCGGGTCAACATCGATAACCTGTTCGACAAGGACTATCTGGGCACGATCAACACCACGGTGAACACGCCCGCCAGCTTCCGTCCGGCCCCGCCGCGCACGATCCAGTTCACGATCTCCGCCGACTTCTAGTCCCCGCCCTCCGGTCGGCCTCTGCAAAGGCCGGCCGGACCCTTTTCGAGCGTACTCATGACCCGTTTCCTCCTCGCCACGAGCGCCGCCCTGGCCCTGGTCGCCGGCGCCGCGCCCATGACGGCCTGGGCCGCCGATCCGGCCGCCGCGCGCAAGCTGCACGAGGGCCTGCTGACCCTCGACACCCACCTGGACACCCCCGCCAATTTCGGCCGGCCGGGCTGGGACATTCTCGATCGCCATTCCGTCGACAAGGACGGCTCACAGATCGACTATCCCCGCATGGTCGAGGGCGGGCTGGACGGCGGCTTCTTCGCCATCTTCACCAACCAGGGACCGCGCACGCCCGAGGCCACGCGCGCCGCCCGCGACGCGGCGATCATCCGCGGCGTCGAGATCCGCGAAATGGTCGCCAAGCACGGCGACAAGTTCGCCCTGGCCCTGAAGGCCGACGACGCCGAGCGCATCGCCGCCCAGGGCAGGCGCGTGGTCTTCGTCAGCGTCGAGAACAGCTATCCGATGGATGGCGACGTCACCCTGCTCTCGACCTTCTATGCGCTGGGTGTCCGTATCTCGGGCCTGGCGCACTTCAAGAACAACGACATGGCCGACAGCTCGACCGACACGCCCGAGTGGCATGGCCTGTCGCCGCTGGGCAAACAGTTCGTCGCCGAGGCCAACCGCCTGGGCGTGGTGCTGGACGGCTCGCACTCGTCCGACGAGGTGCTGGATCAGCTGATCACCCTGTCCAAGACGCCGGTGATCCTGACCCACTCGGGCTGCAAGGCGGTGTTCAACCACCCGCGCAATGTCGACGACGCCCGCATCAAGGCCCTGGCGGCCAGCGGCGGCGTGATCCAGGTCGACGCCTATTCCAGCTATCTGATCGAGACGCCCAAGAACGCCGAGCGCGACGCGGCCATGGCGGCGCTACGGGCCAAGGCGGGCGCGCGGGCCAAGATGACCGAGACCGAGCGCGCGGGCTTCATGGCCGAGATGAAGGCGATCGACGCCAAATACCCCGTCCCGAAGGCGACCTTCGAGGACTTCATGAACCACCTGAACCACGCGCTGAAGGTGGCCGGCGTCGACCACGTCGGGATCGGCATCGACTTCGACGGCGGCGGCGGGGTGACCGGTCTGAACGACGCCTCGGACTACTGGAAGATCAGCGAGCGCCTGCTGGCCGAGGGCTACACCCGCGACGACCTGGCCAAGATCTGGGGCGGCAACGTCCTGAGGCTGCTGCGCGCGGCCGAGGCGGCCAAGGCGGCGTAAGGACCAACGAAAAGCGCCGCCCTGGTTGCCCGGAGCGGCGCTGATCGGATCGAGGAAGGCGAAACCCTACTTGTTCTCGCTGACCGGCTTGCCGCTCGCCGCGGCGGCCGCCTTGGCGGTGACCTCGGCGACCTTGGCCGCCGGCTTTGGCAGCTTCGGCGTATTGGCGACGCCGCCGGCGTTTAGCACGGCGATGGCGCGCTGCAGCTGGAAGTCGCCCTTCTTGTCGTCGAAAGCGGTCGGTGGGGCTTCGGCCGGGGTGTGGACGCCCACGCGGCTCTTGCCCTCGTCGGCGTTCAGCGCGTTCTTGAAGCTGGCCTCGCTGAACCAGACGCGGTTGGCGATGTCCTGGGCCTGGTCACGGGTCTGGGCAACCTCGAGGTCCGGGGCGATGCCGGTCTTCTGGATCGAGCGGCCCGACGGCGTGAAGTACTTGGCCGTGGTCAGCTTCAGGGCGCCGTCGGCCCCGCCGCGCAGCGGGATCACGGTCTGCACCGAACCCTTGCCGAAGCTGGTCAGGCCGACCAGTTCGGCGCGGTGACGGTCCTGCAGGGCGCCGGCGACGATCTCAGCGGCCGAGGCCGAGCCCTGATTGATCAGCACGACCATCTTCATGCCGTTCAGCAGATCGCCCGGGCGGGCGTTGTAGCGCTGGATGTTGCGCGGATCGCGGCCGCGCTGGCTGACCACCTCGCCGCCGTCCAGGAACACGTCGGCCACGCCGACCGCCTGGTCCAGCAGGCCGCCCGGATTGTTCCGGAGATCGAGGATCAGGCCCTTCATCTTCGGGTTCTTGGCCTTCAGGTCATTGATCGAGGCGACCAGGGCGTCTGTGGCCTTCTCGTTGAAACCGGGCAGGCGGACGTAGCCATAGTCGCCTTCCATGCGGGCGATGGCGGCCTTGGGCTTGATCACCTCGCGGACCAGCTTGACGTCGAACGGATCGGTCTTGTCGCGGGCGATGGTCAGGGTGACGCCTTCGCCGGGCTGGCCGCGCATCTGCTTGACCGCCTCGTTGACGGTCAGGCCCAGCACGCTCTGGCCATTGACGGCGGTGATGTAGTCGCCCGCCTGGACGCCGGCGCGCGAGGCCGGGGTGCCGTCCATCGGCGAGATCACCTTCACGACGCCGTCCTCGCTGGTCACTTCCAGGCCGAGACCGCCGTACTCGCCGCGGGTGGTGTCCTGCATGTCTTCGTAGGCGTCGGGCGCCAGATAGCCCGAGTGCGGGTCGAGGCTGGTCAGCATGCCGTCCAGGGCCGCTTCGATCAGCTTCTTGTCGTCGACCTCGGTGACGTACTGGTCCTCGACCGTGCCCAGCACGTCGCCGAACAGCTCAAGCATCTTGTAGGTCTTGGTCTTAGGCGCGTTGTTGGCCTGGGCGATGGGACTGACATAAGCCATGGCCCCCGCGCCGAGGACGAAGGCGGAAACGCCGATGAGCAGGTACTTGCGCATTAAGGCCCGGAAGGCTCCCTACGCGACGCGCGGCGCCGCAACCGAATTTAGCTCCATCCAACCCTGTCAGGGATCGGAGGTATAATTACGGCCACCATTACTGAAAAAGCCGTCTACCGCGACTCCTGTTTGAGCCAACGCTCCGGATCGGCCGGGGCGCCGTTCTCCCGGACCTCTAGATAGAGTTCCGGCTCGGAAGATACATGATCCGGCATCTTCCCGATGGGGGCGCCGACCGCGACAGATTGTCCGGGTGAGGCCGTTATCTGGTCGAGGCCGGCCACGACCACGTGATAGGCGCCCTGGGCGCGAAGGATCAGCACCGCGCCCCAGCCGCTCAGCGCGCCGGCGTATTCGACGGTTCCGGCGACGGGAGCGGTGACGGTCAGGCCCTTCTCCGTGCGCACGGTCAGGCCGGGCGACTTGCCGCCGGCCGGCATCTCCTGGCCGAAACGGCGGACGATCTCGCCGGCGGCGGGACGTCGCAGCACCAGCGGCCCGGTGGCCTCGACCCTACCCCCTCCTGGCGCGTATAGGCCGTCGGTCAGGGCGCCCAGGGTGCGCAGCTCGTTCTGCTGGGTCAGGGCCTCCTGGGCATAGGCCCGCTCCAGCTGGGTCTTCTCGATGATCAGTCGCTCGATCTCGCCCTTGCGATCGGCGACCGCGCTCTCGGCGGTGAACAGTTCGGCCGAGGCGGCGGCGGCCTCGCGGCGCAGTGTCCCGACCGCCACGGCCTGGCGGCCATAGGCCTCGGCGCGCTTCTGCAGCTCGGGCGTCATGGCGCGGATCAGGATCGCGGCCCGCACCGCATCGCGCGCATCGTTCGGCGTCACCAGCAGCGCCGGCGGCGGATCGCGGCGGAACAGCTGCAGGGCCGACAGCAGCAGCGACAGCCGCTGCCGGTTGGCGCCCAGGTCGGCCAGGATGGCGTTCTCGCGGGCGTTCAAGGCTTCCAGCCGGGCCCGCTTGGCGTCGACGTCGCCGCCGGCGGCGATGCGGGCGTGGTCCAGGCGGTCCAGCTCGGCGCGCAGATCCTCGATCTCGCGACGGGTGTCGATGGCGGTCTGGCGATCCCTGGCCCGCTGGTCCTCGACGATGCGGTCAGCGCGCTGCCAGCCGACCACGGCCGTCGGGACGGCGAGGATCAGGGCGCAAACGGCGATGACGAGTCGCGAGCGGGACATCGCCCAACCTTTAGCCCTAGTCGCGGTGATAGGGCGAGCCCGACAGGATGGTGGCGGCGCGATAGACCTGCTCGGCCAGCATGGCCCTGGCCAGGGCGTGCGGCCAGGTCTGGGGGCCGAAGGCCATGGTCTCGTTGGCGTTCGCCAGGATCGAGGGATCCAGGCCGTCGGCCCCGCCGATCAGGAACACCACCCGCCGCGTCCCGTCGTCGCGCAGACGGGCCAGGTGGTCGGCGAAGGCGCGGCTGGGCCGGACCTTGCCGTGCTCGTCGCAGGCGATGACGTGCGCGCCCTCCAGGTGCGGGCGCAGCACCTCGGCCTCGGCCGCCTTGCCGGGCTTGCGGGCCTCGACCTCGAAGATCTCGACCGGTCCCAGGGCCAGGGCGCGGCCGGACGCCGTGGCGCGGGACGCATAGTCCACGGCCAGTTGCGCCTCGACCATGCGGCCGAGCTTTCCGACGGTGAGGATGGTGATCTTCATCGGGGGAGTGCGTTGAGATCCCCGCCCTTCGACAGGCTCAGGGCGAGGATCTCAAGAACGCGCATCAATAGACCTCACCCTGAGCTTGTCGAAGGGCGAGGTCGCCTGGCGCTATCAGTTCGCCGCGGTGCGGTGCGGGGCGTCGACCGCCCAGATCTTCTCGATATTGTAGAAGCTGCGCACTTCGGGACGGAACAGGTGGATGACGACGTCGCCGGCGTCGATCAGCACCCAGTCGCAATGCGGCAGGCCTTCGACCCGCGCCTTGCCGTAGCCGTTTTCCTTCAGCGCCCGCAGCAGGTGGTCCGCCAGCGCGCCGACGTGACGGTGCGAACGGCCCGACGCCACGATCAGGCTGTCGGCGACCGAGCTCTTGTCCGCCAAGTCGATGTGGACGATGTCCTGGGCCTTGTCGTCATCCAGACGTTCCAGGATCAGGCGCTCCAGCGCCTTGAGATCGAGGGGCAGACTCAGGCCCGGGGATTCAGTCGATGACTCGGCGCCGGCCAGGCCTTCGTGCGCACTAAGCGCGGGGTCGCTACGCAGCGGATTGCTCCTTATGGGTTCGCTGTGGATATCTTCCATAGCACGGAATTGAGCCGGAAGTGAGGGGGTGATGGCCGAACGCCGATTCGTCGGCGCCCCTGAGGCGTTCACGCAACGCCCGAAAGCTTGGCTTTCAGCCCTTTTGCCGTGACCGCATAGCCGTGGAAGAGGCGAAGTTCAGCGGTCCGGTCAGGTAGACCCAGGCCGGCGACTTGGCGTCGGGCAGTCTGGCGGCGGCGCTGGCGGGCCAGCGGGCGAAGGCGAAGCGGCGGGCGGCCGGCGAGGTGCGGGCCTTCAGCGCGATCCAGGGGCGGGAGATCACGGCGACCGGAACCTCGCGCATGATCTGGGTCCAGCCGCGCCAGCGATGGAAGGTGGCCAGGCTGTCGGCGCCCATCACCCAGACAAACTTCACGCCGGGATAGCGCGCCCGCAGCACCCGCAGGGTGTCGATCGTGTACCGCGACCCCAGGCGCGTCTCGGCGTCCGAGACGATCATGCCCGAGCCGCGCGCCCAGCGGCGGGCATTGGCCATCCGTTCGGCGACGGGACGGGTCTCGTGCGAGGACTTGAGCGGGTTCTGCGGCGACACCAGCCAGATGACGCGGTCCAGCTCCAGGCGGCGCATGGCGGTCTCGGCTACGTGGGCATGGCCCTCGTGCGCCGGGTTGAAGCTGCCGCCGAACAGGCCGACGCGCATGCCCGGCTCCAGGTGGAAGCCAAGACGCTGAGCGTTGGGCCGGCCGGCCTCAGGGACGAGTCTGGCCGGTCCCGCGAACCACATATTTGAACGTCGTCAGTTGCTCGGCCCCAACCGGGCCGCGGGCATGAAGCTTGTCGGTGGCGATGCCGATCTCGGCCCCGAAGCCGAACTCGCCGCCGTCGGCGAACTGGGTCGAGGCGTTGACCAGCACGATGGCGCTGTCGACCTCGACCACGAAGGCGTCAGCGGCGCCGGCGTCCTCGGTGACGATCGCGTCGGTGTGGCCCGAGCCGTAGGCCGCGATGTGCCTGGCCGCGCCGGCCACGCCGTCGACCACGGCCACGGCCAGGATCGGGGCCAGGTATTCGGTGGTCCAGTCCTCGGTGGTCGCCTTCTTCATCGTGGGCTCGATGGCGCGGGCGGCGGCGTCGCCGCGCAGCTCGCAACCGGCCCGGATCAGGGCGTCGGCGATCGGCGGGAGAAGCTTTTCGGCGGCGGCCTTGTCGACCAGCAGGGTTTCGGCCGAGCCGCAGACCGACACCCGCCGCAGCTTGGCGTTGACGACGATGTCGACGGCCTTCTTCACGTCGGCGGCCGCGTGGACGAAGACGTGGTTGAGACCTTCCAGGTGGCCCAGCACCGGGGCGCGGGCTTCGGCCTGGACGCGGGCGACCAGGCTCTTGCCGCCGCGTGGGATGATCAGGTCGATGGCCTTGTCCAGGCCCGAGAGGAGGGCGCCGACGGCGGCGCGGTCGGGGGTCTTGACGATCTGGACGGCGGCGGCGGGAAGGCCAGCGGCCTTCAAACCGCGTTCTATCGAAGCGTGAAGCGCCAGGTTGGAGTGGATGCACTCCGACCCGCCGCGCAGGATCACCGCATTGCCCGAGCGCACGCACAACGCCGCGGCGTCGGCGGTCACGTTCGGACGGCTTTCATAGATCATGGCGATGACGCCGATCGGTGTGCGCACGCGGCTGATGTCCAGGCCATTGGGCCGGGTCCAGCGGGCGGTGGCGACGCCGACCGGATCGGGGATGGCGGCCACGGCCTCGACCCCGGCGGCGACCTCTTCCAGCCGCGCCTCGTCCAGGGCCAGGCGATCCAGCATCGGACCTGAGACGCCGTTGGCCTCGGCGCGGCCCAGGTCCTTGGCGTTGGCGGTCAGGATGGCGACGGCGTCCTGCCGGATCGCGGCGGCCATGGCCTGGATGGCGGCGGTGCGCTGCTCTGGCGCGGCGAGGCGGAGCGCATGCGCGCCCTCGCGGGCCGTCCGGCCCATCCCCGCCATCGTCGCCTGCAAGCCGGCGCCCGCGTCGTCCATCGTCCCCATCCTAATCCTGATGGCCCTGGTCAGTTATGCTCAGGTTGAGGCTTACCTAGGCGCTTTCAGGGCAGGATGAAACCGTCATCGTCTGAAAACGGACGGAGTTTCCCTGGCGGCCGCCCCGGCGTTGCGCTGTCGACTTTGATATCAGGAGGCGTTAGCCAGGGTTGAATGTACCTAGGAGGGGAACGTGCGCACTGCCTGGACGATCGCCATCGCCGTGTCTCTATTCGCCGGCGCTGTAGCGGCCGAGACGCCCGAACAATTTAAGAAGCGAGCGGTTCTGCTCGGCGAGATGGCTTACATGGTAGGCGGCTGCGAGCGCTATTTTCCTAAGGAGACCGCTGACAGCCTTGTCTCAAAGCTCACGGGCGCCGATGGAGATGCGCAGACGGCCGCGCAGCGGTACTTGGCCGGCGAATGGACGAAGGCCTATGCCGCCGGCCGAAAGGATCCGGATCTCGCGAAGGCTGACCAGGAACGGTGCCTGGGCTTGATCAAGGACGTGCAGAAAGACATCGACGCCCTCGACAAGAACGACTGATCGTCCGCCGCCCGAGGGCGAAGCCCCCGCGGCGCGGACTAGCCTCTACTCCACATCCCACGCGTAGGCCTTGTCCAGCCAGTCCCCTAGCCGCCCATCCGGTCGCGCCAGAGCGTGGATCCGGGTCATCTCGTCATCGGACAGGTTGAAGTCGAGGATGTCGAAGTTCTCCTCGATCCGCGCCGGGTTCTTGGTGCGGGGGATGGCGATGATCCCCTGCTGGATGATCCAGCGCAGGGTGACCTGGCCGGGGGTCTTTCCGTGGGCGCGGCCGATCTCGACCAGCACCGGGTCCTGGGCGACCTTGCCCTGGGCCAGGGGCGACCAGGCGGTGATCGAGACGCCCAGCGCGTCGGCCTTGGCTTTCAGGGTCTTCAGCGACAGATAGGGGTGATACTCGACCTGGTCGTTGGCGATCGGGGCTTCCGACAGCTTCGAGGCTTCCTCCAGCAGGGCCGAGGGGAAGTTCGAAAGGCCGATGGCGCGAGTCAGGCCGCGCGACTGGACCTCGTTCAGGGCCTTCAGGGTTTCGGCCAGCGGCACGTCGGGCTTGGGCCAGTGCAGCAGCAGCAGGTCGACATGGTCGACACCCAGCTTTTCCAGGCTCTTCTCGGCCGAGCGCTGGAGATCGCCGTCGTGGAACTTGTCGATCCAGACCTTGGTGGTCAGGAAGATCTCGTCGCGCTTGACGCCGCTGGCCTTGAGGGCGGCGCCGACATCGCGCTCGTTGCCGTAGATCTGAGCGGTGTCGATATGGCGATAGCCGACCTCCAGGGCCTTCTCGACCAGCGGCGTGGCCGCGCCGTTCTCCAGCTGCCAAGTGCCGAAGCCGAGGGCGGGCATCAGGACGTCGCCCGAGCGGATGGCGGGAACGAGCTTGGACATGGAGAACTCCTGGGAAGACGTCAGGCGGATATAGGGGCCGGGCGGCCGAGCGCCACCTTGATGCGAACGCGCCGAAGCTGCTCGCACTTTCGGCTGCCATGCTCCAGATGCATGGCTATATGTTCGGTATGGACGCTGAGAACACCCTGAAGACGCCGGTCCTGGTGCTGGGCGCGACCAGCCTGATCGGCGGTCACCTGCTGGCGCGGCTGAAGGCCGAGGACCTGGATCCGACGGCGTTCAGCCGGCGTCCGCCGACCGAGGAGACCTGCTGGATCGGTGGTGACCTGAAGGACGCCGATCTGGACGAGCGGCTGCCGGTGGCGGCGACGGTGTTCGCGCTGTCGCCGATCTGGCTGCTGCCGACGGCGCTGCCGGCGCTGAAGGCGCGCGGCATGGAGCGGCTGATCGCCTTCTCCTCGACCAGCCGCTTCACCAAGGTCGACTCGCCGGACGAGGGCGAGCGGGCGGTGGCGCGGACATTGGCGGAGGCCGAGGCGGCGGTCGAAACCTGGTGCGCCGAGCACGGCGTCGCCTGGACCATCCTGCGGCCGACCCTGATCTATGACGAGGGCCACGACGAGAACGTCAGCCGCATCGCCCGCCTGATCCGCCGCTTCCATGTCATGCCGCTATCGGGCGACGGCGCGGGCCTGCGCCAGCCGGTCCATGCCGAGGACCTGGCGGCTGGAGCGCTGGCCGCCGCCCACGCGCCGGCGACGAGGAACCGGGCCTACGACCTGGTGGGCGGTGAGACCGTGACCTACCGCCTGATGGTCGACCGGATCTTCGAGGGCCTGGGCAAGACTCCGCACAGCCTGCCGATGCCGACCTGGCTGTTCGGTCTGATCATGCGGCTGGCCAAGCCGTTCTATCCGGGCGCGACCGTGGCCATGGGCGCGCGGATGGGCCAGGATCTGACCTTCGACAGCTCGGCGGCGATGCGGGATTTCGGGTGGGCGCCGAGAAGGTTCCGGCCCAACTTCCAACGCACCTAATTCTAGTCCGCGTTGGCCAGCACCATGGCGAACGGCGTCAGGCCGCCGTCGCGTTCGACATAGCCGCTGACCAGCTTGCGGTCGGGCGGCAGGACCCCCAGGTCGATCTCCTCGGTCGGGAACACCACGATGCGGCGGTCGCCGATGCAGACCACCAGCTCGTAGCCGTCCAGGGCCCGGCGCGACATGTTCTTGATGTAGGAATAGTACGGCTCGCGCTTCCAGCTGGCGGGCTTGCCGGCGTCGACCACCACGTTCAGGCGCTTGCCGTCGCGGTCGGAATACAGGACGAAGCCGGCCTTGCCGGGCCGCCAGGCGTCCCCCAGCTTCTCGGACGTGATCCACAGGCACATGAAGCTCCGGCACGCCTGGGGCCGCAGTTCATAGTGGCCGCAGCCGCCGCCCTTCCTGAAGTGCGAGCACCAGACGCCGTCGGCCTTGTTCAGGGCCTCGATGGCCAGAACCTTGCAGCACAGGCCGCAGTCGCCGCAGCTCTTGTCGCCCATCCGCCCCTGCCTGAAGTAAGCTTGATCGTCAGGAGGCGGACGGTAGCGACGCCGTATGACGGTTTGATGGGGTGGCGCTAAGTCGGACAGTTCGTCCGGGCCAGGTCGTAGCGCGCGAACGGCGCTTCCTTGGCCCCGCTCTGGGCGACGATGGTCCAGGTCAGCCGGTCGCCGTCGCGCCGCCAGCGGTTGACGTAGCTGGCGTCCGGATAGGCGTAGGCGATGTCGAATCCGCCCGGCTGGGCCGCGCCCTGACCGACGGCGGTGAAGTCGCCCCCGAAGCTGTCGGACCAGAAGCCGGACACGCCGCTCGGCGAACTGCCCTTCGGCGCCGCGCCCCGACCGCCAAACACCAGGTGGGCGGCGTAGCGATCCTTGGGATCGGCCTTGGCGCGGCTGTCGGCGTCCACCGTCAGCATCGTCCCGTGCGCGACGGGTTTGGCGGCGAGGGTGATCTCGACCGCCTTGCCCATGACCTCGCCCGCGCCGCGCCAGCAGCCTTGCAGCGCGCCGACCTCGGCCGGCACGGGCGCGGGCGGCGGATCCTCCGCCCGGGCGGCTCCGGCCATCGCCAACAGCAAGATGCTCAAGCTCACCAGACGCATGGTCTACTCGATCCCCGTCGCGCTCCAGACGCCCAGCTCATTGCCGGACGGGTCGGTGAAATGGAAGCGGCGGCCGCCGGGGAAGCTGAAGATCGGGGCGGTGATCACGCCGCCGGCCTTCGTCACCTTGTCCAGCATGGCTTCCAGGTCGTGGGCGTAGAGGATGACCAGCGGCCGGTCGGTCGCGCCCTCCTGCGGCTTGGCGAAGCCGCCATCGGCGCCCTGGCCCTCGAAGGCGACATAGTCGGGGCCGTAGTCGACGAAGCTCCAGCCGAAGGCGGCCGAATAGAAGCTCTTGGTCGCCGGCAGGTCGCCGCCCGGCCACTCGATATAGTCGATCTTGCCGTCCTCACGCATGGGTGCTCTCTCGAAACGATGTTCTCTAAATGTTCTAGTTCGCCGCTAAGGCAGAGTCCAGACGCTCGTGCGCTTCACGGCGAAATCCTCGAGCTCGCGGGTGGTCTCGACCTGGTACTCGGCCAGCTTCACCAGGTCGTCCTTGCGGAAGTAGGTGCGGCCCGGATCGCCGATGAACACCGCCGCGCCGGCGGCCCGGCCTTGCCGCAGCCAGTCCATCACCGCCTCGGCCATCGGCTTTTCGTAGCAGATGTCGCCGGCCAGCAGCACGTCGCAGGCCGGCGGCGGAGCATCGAGAAGGTTGACGTCGGTGAAGGCCACCTCGACCCCGTTGGCCTCGGCGTTCAGGCCGACGGCGGCCTCGCAGAAGACGTCGATATCGGCGGCCAGCACGCTGGCCGCGCCGGCCTTCATCGCCGCGATGGCGACGATGCCCGAGCCGGTGGCGAAGTCGATCACGCGCTTGCCGGCGACGGTCTCGGGGTTGTCGAGGATGTAGCGCGCCAGGGCCTGGCCGCCCGCCCAGGCGAAGGCCCAGAAGGGTGGCGGCAGGCCGATCTCTTCCAGCGCCTCCTCGGTCAGCTTCCAGATCGGCGTGATCTCGTCGGCCAGGTGAAGCGACAGTTCCGGCGCGTGTGGCGTCGGCTGGAAGCGGGTGTTGTCGCGGATGAAGGCCCGGCGGCCTTCCAGGGTCTGGACGATCATGGCGCGCTTAGAGCATCCAGGGCTTCGGCTGGGGAGCCGAAATCCTCGTCCTTCGCCAGGCTCAGGATGAGGATTTCTACCGTGACGTCGAAAGTAGTCCTCACCCTGAGCCTGTCGAAGGGCGAGGGCGGGCCTCAGGCGGCGACCGGTTTGCTCGAGGCGGCCTTCAGCACGGTCAGGTAGCCCGGGGCGGTCAGCATGCCGGAGGTCAGGCCCTTCTGCTCCAGCAGCCGGTGCGCCATCGGCAGGTTCCAGCACGGGGTGTGCATGAACAGGTGATGCTCTGCGTGGAAATTGACGTGATAGGGCGCGATCAGGGCCCGCTCGATCCAGTTGGCGTGGGTGGTGCGGGCATGGCGGAACGGATCGGGTTCGTCCTTGGCCACCAGGGCGTGCTCGGCGATGTTGCGCAGGCGGGTGACCAGCGGGAACCAGGTCGCCATCGGCACGATCCACAGGGCGAACCAGGCCCACCATAGGCCCAGCGCCGACAGCACGATCAGGATGCCGAGGTTCCATAGCAGGAAAGGCCCCTGCCGTGCGACTTCGCCGGCGAAGATCGCGCCCTTGGGCTGTCCGACGGCTTTCGAGCCCTTCATCTTGCCTAGCAACGGCCCGAACCGCTGCTTGAAGAAGGTCTGGCCGGTCAGGTCGCGGATGATCTTGCGGCGCAGGGAGTCCCGCGTGGTCGGGAAGGGCGCCGACAGGATCAGGTCCGGATCCTCGGCCTGCTGGGCGTATTTGTGATGGGTCAGGTGGTAGGGGCGATAGCTGGCCAGGGACGCGCCGGTCGGGGCGGCGCACAGCCACTCGCCAAGCCAGTCGTTGACCTTGAGGTTCGGATGCAGCCCGCCGTGCGCGGCCTCGTGCATCAGGATGGCGAGGCCCAGCTGCCGCGCGCCGATCAGCATCACGGCCAGCACGTAGGTCAGCGGGTTGGGAAAGAAGACGAACAGCGCCCCGGCGGCGATGATCACCGCCCAGGCGTGGGCGACCATGAAGATCCCGCGCCAGGACGAGCGCGCGGAAATCCGCGTCCATTCGTCGGGCGTGAACAGATCCTGCGGTTTGACGCGTGGGGCGACGGCCATGGAACGATCATCGCACATTCAGCTTAGGCCTGACAGGATGACCCGACGTCACATTTGGAGCCGCCCATGCGCCGACTGATCCCCGCTTCCGTTCTGACCGCTGTCTGCGCCGGTGTTTTCGCCATTGGCGCGACGCCCGCCGCCGCCGCCAGCTTCGATTGCCGCAAGGCCCGCACCGCGGACGAGAAGGCGATCTGCGCCAACCGCGACCTCAACGACCAGGACGTGCGGATGGACCAGCTGTACGGGATCACCCGCCACCTCGTGCCGATGGGCGGTCGCGGCGCGATCATGGATGACCAGCGCGCGTGGCTGGCGGCCCGCAAGGCCTGCGGCGGCAACCGGGCCTGCCTGGCGCGCAGCTACGACAACCGCATCCGGCAGCTGAACACGGTCATGGACCGGGTGTACCAGCAAGGGCCGTTCTAGACGTCCATTCCCCTTGTCATCCCGGCTCTCCGCTTCGCTGCGGCCGGGATGACAAGAAAATTTGGCGCTAGAACCGCACACCCGGCTTCCACAGCCCAGCCACCAGTCCCGCGAAGACGATCAGGCCGGCGATGGCGTTGGACTTGAAAAGCTTCAGCGCGCCCGGGCCGTCGTCGACGCGGACGGCGGCCGCCTGGCGCGACAGGTGCAGGGCGAACAAGGCCGCCAGCGGCAGGAACAGCGGCCCGATATTGCCGACCCAGCCGGCCGCGACCACGCAGACGAAGCTGGCCAGGTAGAAGCCCGCCACGCCGATCTGCACGTGGTCGCCCAGGCGGCGGGTCGAGGACTTGATGCCGGCCAGGGCGTCGTCCTCGATGTCCTGGATCGCGTAGATCGTGTCGTAGCCCAGGGTCCAGAAGATGCCCGAGGCGTAGAGCAGGGCGGCGGACCACGACAGGTGATGGGTGGCGGCGGCATAGCCCAGCAGGGCGCCCCAGTTGAAGGTCAGGCCTAGCCAGGCCTGCGGCCACCAGGTGATCCGCTTCATGAACGGGTAGGCGGCGACCAGACCCAGCGACAGCACGCCCAGGCCGATGGCCAGCCAGCCCAGGCACACCAGGATCAGGAAACTGACCAGGCAGCAGCCGATCAGGAAGGCCCAGGCCTGCTTGACCGTGATCAGCCCGGCCGGGATCGGCCGCATGGCGGTGCGGGCGACCTGGGCGTCGAAGTCGCGGTCGACGATGTCGTTGAACGCGCAGCCGGCCGCCCGCATCAGGGCCGCGCCGATGAACACCGCCAGCAGCAGCAGCGGATTGGGCCAGCGGCCCTGCTCGGCGGCGGCCAGGGCGATGCCCTGCCAGCCGGGCAGCATCAGCAGCCAGATCCCCGCCGGCCGGTCGAACCGGCCCAGCTTCAGCCAGGGCCGCAGGCGCTCGGGCGCGTGGCGATCGACCCAGTTGGTGGCGACGGCGTCGGGGAGGATCCCCGTGGGGCTTTGGGTGGAGGCGGTCATGCGGCGAGGCTTACCGCGCAAACCGCGAGGAATCCCATAGGGAAGATCGATCTCGTCCAGAGAAACAATCAATTGGATTTGTGGGCGCGATGAGACGAAGGTCTTTTTGCAAGTCATTCGCAGGAGCGACAGTTATGACCACCGCCGCAATCCGTCTCTCCGGCTGGAGCCTGCTGCTGGCCGGCGTCGGCGCCGGCATCGTCCTGCCCCACCCGGTGACCACCCGCCTGTGGACCGCCGCCGGTAGGCTGTTCGCCTTGGCCGGCGACCACGGCATGGTCGCGCGTCTGACCTCGGCCACCAAGTTCGGCCCGAGCATCCGGCGCGGCCTCAACAGCCGTCCGCCGCGCCGCGTGGGCGGGGTGGCGGAGGCGTTCTAAGGCTTCCGAGCGCGAACGCGACGCGTTAGCTTGGGCGCATGACTCCTGAACCCGCCCGCAAGCCGCGCCGCCGCCTGAGCCGCGTCGAGCGCTGGGCGCTCGACGGCCTGGGCGGGGCGCTGCTGGCGACCGGGGCGGTGGGCGTCGTCACGCCGGGCATGCCGACCACGGTGTTCTGGATCGGCGCGGTGCTGTGCTTCCTGAAGACCCGCCCCCACGCCGTGCGGCCGATGCTGCGCGTACCGGTGGTCGGACCTGCGATCCTGTGGTTCCTGCGCTGGCGACCGTTCGGCGGCGGGCGCAAGCGGCGGGGCTGACGAACAGGCGGGAAAGCACTATCTCCGCGCCATGACCGACGCTTTCGAGGATGAAGACGAAACCGGCGCCCGCAAGCGCGCGCTGTCCAACCGCCAGGTGCTGGGCTTCGTGGCCCGGTTCTGGAAGCGGCGGCCGGTGCTGTTCGGCTTCGGCGTCGGCCTGACCCTGGTGGCGATCGCCTTCGACCTGGCCTTGCCCTACGCCTCCGGCCACCTGGTCGACACGGTGACCAGCCGACCGCGCGGCGACCACGAGGCCTGGCGCGCCCTGGGCGCCTTCGTCGGCGTCTATCTGGCCTTCTCGGTGATCCGCAACATCGCCATGCGGTTCTGGATCCCGCTGGCCGCGCGCAACATGGAGGAGATGACCAACGAGGGCTTCGCCAAGGTGCAGGCCTTCTCGTCGGACTGGCATGCCGACAGCTTCGCTGGCGCCACGGTGCGCAAGCTGACCCGGGCTATGTGGGGCTATGACAGCGTCACCGACGCGGTGACCATCTGGCTGGGGCCGGGGATCATCGTGTTGATCGGCCTGTCGATCGCCATGCTGATCCGCCAGCCGCTGGCGGGCGTGGTCTCGCTAGTCGTCGTGGTCGCCTATCTGGCGGTGAACCTGCTGGTCACCGAGCGCTATGTGCGGCCCAGCAACCTGAAGTCCAACGCGCTGGACTCCAAGATTGGCGGGGCCCTGGCCGACGCCGTGACCTCGAACCCCACGGTCAAGAGCTTCGGCGCCGAGACCCGCGAGGCCGAGCGGCTGGCGGAGGTCACCGCCGCCTGGCGCGACGCGGTCATGGTCACCTGGCACCGCTTCACCGACGTCTGGCTGGGCCAGAACCTGCTGCTGGTGCTGCTGCAGGCGGGCCTGACCGGCTCGATGGTCTGGGCCTGGGCGCACGGCACGGCCACGCCCGGCGACGTCGCCTTCGCCATCACCGCCTTCATGCTGATGAGCGGCTACCTGCGGAACCTCGGCGAGAACATCCGCATGCTGCAGAAGGGCATCGACGACACCGAGGACGTCGCCGCCTGGACGCGCCTGCAGCCGCAGATCGCCGACGCGCCCGGCGCGCCGGACTTTCAGCCGGGCGCGGGCGGCATCGAGTTCAAGAACGTGACCTTCCGCTACAAGGCGGCGGGCGCGCCGCTGTACGACCACTTCTCGCTGAAGATCGCGCCCGGCGAGCGGGTGGCGTTGGTCGGGCCGACGGGCTCGGGCAAGTCGACCTTCGTCAAGCTGGTCCAGCGCCTGCATGACCTGCAGGACGGGGCGGTGGTGATCGACGGTCAGGACGTGTCGAAGGTGACCCAGGCGTCCTTGCGCCGCGCCATCGCGGTGGTGCCGCAGGATCCGGCCCTGTTCCACCGCTCGCTCTACGAGAACATCGCCTACGGCAAGCCCGGCGCGACCCGCGAGGAGGTCGAGGCGGCGGCGAAGAAGGCCCGCGCCCACGACTTCATCCTGCGCCTGCCCAAGGGCTACGACACCCTGGTGGGCGAGCGGGGCGTCAAGCTGTCGGGCGGCGAGCGGCAGCGGGTGGCCATCGCCCGCGCCTTCCTGACCGACGCGCCGATCCTTGTCCTGGACGAGGCGACCTCGTCGCTGGACGTCGAGACCGAAGGCCAGGTCCAGGCCGCCGCCGACGCGCTGATGGAGGGCCGGACCACGATCGTCATCGCCCACCGCCTGTCGACCGTGCGCGGCGCCGACAGGATCCTGGTCTTCCAGGGCGGCCGCGTCGTCGAGGAAGGCCGCCACGCCGAGCTGGCGGCGGGGGGCGGGGTCTATGCCCGGCTGAACGCGATCAGCGCGGGGGTGGTTTAGCGGATGTCCTCGTTGATGATGCCGGTCTTGTACCAGGCGGGACCGATCGGGATCCCGCCCTTACAGCCGTCGCCGGTCGGGACCATCGTCATTCGCTGATCACCGACGAGGATGTCGCGACGGGGCGTCGGGTCAGCCATCCGCGCGGAGCCCGCCTTCAGGGCGGCGTCGATGTTCGCGTCCGCACAGATCCCGCTGGCGATGGCGACGCGTTGCCAGCCGCGATCGGTGGACTTGAAGACGTCGAAGGTCGAGCCGCTGGCCAACAGCACCTCGTCGGTTCCGTCGCTATCGACGTCGATGACGAGGGCCGAGCAGCGCATGCCGGCGAAGATGCAGACCGAGTCCGAGCCTCTGTCGCTCCAATCCTGATCGCGGAAGCTGGCGGGTAGGGCCTTGCCGGCCGGGTAGACGGCCATGGCGGTGAAGTCTGGGCCGCGCTTGGCGGCGGCGAAAGTCCGCTCCTTGGCGGCGCTAGTCTCGCGCGCTCGCTTGGCGATCTCGGGGACACGGCTGGCTTTCAGCCGCTCGAGCGCGTCGCGCCCGTACCGACCGCTGTCGAAGCGCAGAAACTGGAAGTCGAACTTCTCCGCCGCGACCTTGCCACGCTCCAGTCGCTTCACCTGGCTGGCCACCGACAGCCGCGCCGGGTCGGCGATCGGGGTGAACAGGGCGATCAGCAGCAGCACGCTGACGGCGGCCATGATCAGGTTGGTCGGCTCCAGTGTTTTCATCCATGGGCCGGGCTTCAGGGCGGCGACCGCGTAGCCGATGGTGAAGCCGATCGCGACCACCAGATAAGCGCCGGCGAACACCCGGTCGGGCGTCAGGCCATATTGGTGCACCCGAAGCCACAGGGCGTAGGCGGCCAGGATCACGATCGGGATCAGCAGCAGCCCCGCGATCCGCGCCGCCCAGCGTGGGATCGTCGAGGGCGGTTCGACCCCGTCCTGATAGGCGGCGTTGACCAGGATGATCAGGGCGGCGGCGGCGGCCAGCAGCAGGGCGGTGGCGGCCTTGGTGCCCCACAGCGGCGCCAGGCCCGTGAAGGGCAGGGTGGCCAGGAAGCCGGCGGCGATCACCACCATCAGCGGCGACAGCCAGGCCAGCAGGGTCAGGCCGACCGTGCGCACCCCGCGCACCAGGCCGGCGCGAGCCTCGGTCAATTGCACGGCCATGTGGACGGCGGCGGCGAACATCAGGCCGGTGGCCGGGAAGGCGAAGGCGGTCTCGCCGATCAGCTTCTGGATCGCCTCGACGCCGATCAGCTTGAACAGCGCCCCGGCCAGGAACAGCAGCAGCCAGAAGGCGCCGGTGAAGGCCAGCGACAGGAAGAGGCGGATCAGGTTGGTGAAGGCCAGGTCGAAATAGTCCGCATAGGGCGCGACGGGCTTGCGGACGGCGTCGGCCGGCTGGACCAGGTGATGGGCGATGAACAGCAGGGCGGCCGCGGCGATGAAGATCGGAGGCGACAGCGGGCCGGCCCCCAGGCGCTCGGGCTCGGCCCCGGTCCAGGCGGCGTGGACGGCCAGGATCGCGGTCAGGGCGGCCGCGACGGCGGTCCAGGCGATCAGCGCCGCGCGCCGCATGGCCGAGAGCGCGGCCAGTGGGATCAGCGGGACCATCAGGGCGCAGACCAGCAGCGGCGCATAGAGCATCGGTACGGTCGCCGGCCAGGCCTTGGACTCGTCGGCCTTCTGCAGCAGGAACAGCGCGATGCCCTGGGCCAGGCCGATGGCCAGGCGGATCGCGGCCGCCTTGCGCACCGTCGAGATGTCGGTCGAGCTCATCCGGCGTTTCCCCTCATTGCGGACACAGCATCACGCCCGCGCGCGGTTGTGAAGCTTTCCCGCTTGGCTTAGCAATTTCACCCTCTTTGGAGGGGTGAGTATGAAACAGTATTTCCGGGCCAGCGTTGCGGCCCTCCTCGTCGTCGCGGCGATCGGCGGCGCGCCCACGGCGTTCGCGCAGGAAAAGGGCGGCGACAAGCCCGCCGCCGAGGCCAAGTCCGACCTGCCGGCGTTCCCGGCCGACAAGTCCGTCAAGCAGACGGCGACGATCGGCGGCAAGGTCGTCTCCTACACCGCGACGGTCGGCGTGCTGCCGGTGCGGGACGAGAAGGGCAAGAAGGTCGCCGAGGTGGTCTACACCTCGTACATCGTCGACGGCCCGCGCGATCCCAACCGCCCCATCACGGTCGCCTTCAACGGCGGCCCCGGCGCGGCCTCGGTCTATCTGAATTTCGCCCTGGGCCCCAAGCGCGTTCAGTTCGGCGCCGAGGGCGACAGTCCCTCGTCGTTCAGCAAGCTGGAGGACAACCCCGCCAGCTGGCTGGACTTCACCGACCTCGTCTTCATCGACCCGGTCGGCACCGGCTTCTCGCGCTCGCTGGTCGGCGAGGACGAGACCAAGAAGCGCTTCTATGGCGTGAAGCAGGACATCGACTACCTGTCGCGCATCGTCTTCGACTACCTGGTCAAGACCGAGCGCCTGGCCTCGCCCAAATACCTGGTCGGCGAAAGCTACGGCGGCTTCCGCGGTCCGCGCCTGGCCTATGAGCTGCAGACGGATCTGGGCGTCGCCGTGAAGGGTGTCGTGCTGGTCTCGCCGCTGCTGTCCAGCGCCGGCCGCGCCAGCCAGGAAGTCTCGCCCCTGCCGGCCATGTGGACCCTGCCGTCCATCGCCGCCGCCAAGCTGGAGCGCGACGGCAAGCTGACGCCCGAGACCATCAAGGCCGTCGAGGACTACACGCGCGGCGAATACATGGTCGACCTGATGAAGGGCTCGGACCCCGCCGCGCTCGACCGCCTGACGACCAAGGTCTCGGCCATGACCGGCCTGAATCCCACCTATGTCCGTCGCGCCGGCGGCCGCCTGGAGACCCAGTCGTTCCTGCGCGAGGTGTTCCGTGACAAGGGGCGCCTGGGCAGCCGCTACGACAGCAACGTCACCTCGCTGGATCCCTTCCCCAATGCCCCGGAGCAGGAGGTCAACGACCCGATCCTCGATGCGATCATCGCGCCGACGACCAGCGCCATCGTCGACTTCACCACCCGCATCGTCGGCTGGAAGCCGGAGGCGCGTTACGAGGCCCTGTCGGGCAACGTCAACCGCCTGTGGGATCGCGGTCGCGGCACCGACACCGAGTCGGTCTCCGATCTGCGCAAGGTCGTCTCGGTCGACCCGAAGCTGAAGGTGCTGATCGTCCACGGCTACAATGACCTGTCGTGCCCGTTCTTCGCCTCGCGCCTGATCGTCGACGCCATTCCGGCCACGGCCAACGGCCGCGTGACCCTGTCCAACTATCCGGGCGGGCACATGTTCTACAGCCGCCCCGACAGCGGCGCGGCGTTCCGCCGGGACGTCATGGCGCTGTACGCCGGGAAATAGCGATAGCGATGTCGGCGGGGGGCCGTCCCGGACGTTCTTGGGTTCAAACGCCTGGATTCAAGCGACCGAGGATCACCCGATGATGAAGCCCCCCGCCGCGTCCATCGACGACTATCTGTCCAAGCTGCCGGTCGAGCAGCGGACAGCCCTGGAGACCCTGCGCGGCCAGATCCGCGCGGTGGTCCCGCAGGCGCAGGAGACGATCAGCTATGGCCTGCCCACCTTCAAGCTGAACGGCAACCTCGTGCATTTCGGCGCGGCCGCCAAGCATTGCGCCTTCTATCCAGGCGGGGTGGTCAGCCAGTTCGCCGACCGCCTGGCCGGCTTCGAGACCGCCAAGGGCACGATCCGCTTCCAGCCGGACGCGCCGCTGCCGCCGGACCTGATCCACGACATCGTCGCCTTCCGCGTCGTCCAGAACCTGGAGATCGCCGCCGAGCGCGCGAATCGTCGGAAGCGCTAGCGGCGGGCCTCGCCGACGCCGAACTCGGCATAGGTCAGCACCCCGTTCGCGCGCAGGCCAATCAGCTCCAGGCGCGGGCCTTCGCCATGCAGGCCGGGCGTCGTCGAGATCGCCGTGGCGGGGAAGTTCAGCAGGTAGTTCCCGGAGGTCCGGCCTTCGGTCACGGTCAGCCAGGCGGTCTGGCTGGCGTGATCGGGCGTGACGCGAAACGTCGTCGCGAAATATTTCAGGCTCGACCGAGGCGCGTGGGGCGCCGCCTCGGTCGCCACCTTGAACTGTCCGGCGGACTCGACGCCGCGGCCACCCCAATGCGTTCTGAAGGTCAGGCGATGGCCGCAGGTCGTCAGCGCCTCGCCCATGGGGCCGTTCAGGCGATCCACCTGACCCAGGCCCTGGGCAGGAACTTCGAAGCCGCCCGAGGCCCCGATGGCGCGGCCCGGCGCCGAGGTCTCGGACTGGATCACCGCGAGGAAGGGCGTGGTCGTCGCCTCGGCCAGCTGCCGTTGCAGCTCCGGGGCGGGCCGGCAGGCCTCGGCGAAGGCGGGCGAGGCCACGAGGGCCAGAACCAGCGCCGCCAGGCCTACTCGCCTCATCGCGCCAGCCGCCCATCCTTCAGCGCGGTCGGCTCGAACGAGAAGATCACGCTGGGATCCGGCTTGGCCACGCCCTTGGCCAGTTTCTTGTCGCCGGCCGCGTGCAGCAGCCAGCGGATGACGTTGAGCCGGGCTTCCTTCTTGTGGTCGGCGCGCACGCAGATCCACGGCGCGACATCGCTGTGGGTGCGCATGAACATCTCGTCGCGGGCCTTGGTGTAGTCGTCCCACTTTTCCTCGGCGATCTTGTCCAGGTCGCTGGTCTTGAAGGCTTTCAGCGGGTCCTCGCGGCGCGCCTTCAGGCGCTTGGCCTGTTCGTCGCGGCCGATGTCGAGCCAGAACTTGACGTAGCGTAGGCCGTTCTCGACCAGCATCCGCTCGAAGGCCGGCACGTCGCGCAGGAACTGCTCCTGCTGCTCGGGCGTGGAGAAGTCCATCACCCGCTCGACCCCGGCCCGGTTGTACCAGGAGCGGTTGAAGATCACCACTTCGCCACAGGCCGGCAGGTAGTCGACATAGCGTTGGAAATACCACTCGCTGCGCTCGCGGTCGGTCGGCTTGGGCAGGGCCGCGATCGTGGTGTCGCGCTTGGACAGGTGCTCGGTGATCCGCGCGATGGTGCCGTCCTTGCCGGCGGCGTCGCGGCCCTCGAAGACGGCCAGGATCTTCCAGCCATCCTTGATGGCCTTCTTCTGCATGGCGATCAGGGCCAGCTGCAGCTGGGCGAGTTCGTTCTCGTAGTCGTCGTGCTTGCTCATGCGCGGAGCCTACCCCCGGAAAGAGGAGTTGCGCTAGAAGAGCCGCATGATCCGTCTTTTCGTTCCCAACGATCTCTCCGCCGGGGCCGGCGTCGTCCCCACCGTCGACCAGTCGCGCTATCTGACATCGGTGATGCGCCTGGGTGTCGGGGCGGAGGTCCTGCTGTTCAACGGCCGCGACGGCGAGTGGCGCGCGAGCATCATCGAGTCGACCAAGCGCGGCTGCCTGCTGAAGGCCGAGGAACAGGCCCGGCCGATGGAGATCGGGCCTGACCTCGACCTGATCATCGCCATGGTCAAGCGCGGCCGGGTCGAGACCATCGTCGAGAAGGCGGCCGAGCTGGGCGCGCGCCGTGTGCGGCTGACCATCACCCGACGGACGAACGTCGACTTCGTCAAGCTGGCGCGCCTGGACGCCATCGCCATGGAGGCCGCCGAGCAGACCGGCCGCCTGGACGTGCCCGAGGTCGCCGACCCGGAGAAACTGGACAAGATCCTCGACGACTGGGATCCGGCCCGGCGGCTGGTGTTCTGCGACGAGGGCGGCGATGCGAAACCGGCGATCGAAGCGCTGGCGGGAACGGGCGCGCCGGCCGCCGTCCTGATCGGTCCGGAAGGCGGGTTCGCGCCGGAGGAACGCGAGCGGCTGCGGGGGCTTTCCTTCGTCACGCCGGTGTCGCTTGGCCCTCGCATCCTGCGGGCCGACACCGCCGCGATCTCGGCCATGACCTTGTGGCAGGCGGCCGCGGGGGATTGGCGGTAAAAATATATGCTCAAGGTCGCCCCTTGAGGTTCGCAAAGAAAACGCCCAACTGGGCGAGACTGAAGTTCGCCGTCGGCGGAGAGAATGGGCCCTCTCCTCCCGCAGCATCGCACCCTGGGGAGGGACGGCTTGCATGGCCGACACCGCTAACGTCCAAGAGCGTCAACTGACGCTCGCCGATCTGACCGAATATTTCGCCGCGGGCAGCAAGCCCAAGGAGGCTTTCCGCGTGGGGGCCGAGCACGAGAAGTTCGGCTTCTATCTGGGATCGCACGCGCCGGTTCCATACGAGGGCGACAAGGGGATTCACGCCCTGCTGACCGGCCTGCGGCGTTTCGGCTGGACCCCGGTCATGGAGGGCGAGGTCGTCATCGGCCTCGAGCGCAATGGGGCCAATGTCAGCCTGGAGCCGGGCGGCCAGTTCGAGCTCAGCGGCGCGCCCCTGGCGACCATGCACGATATCTGCGACGAGACCGGCCAGCACCTGGACGAGGTCAAGACCGTCGCCGACGAGCTGGGCCTGGGCTTCGTGGGCGTGGGCTTCTCGCCGCTGTGGACGCGCGAGCAGGTGCCGGTCATGCCCAAGGGCCGGTACGTGATCATGCGAAACTACATGCCCAAGGTCGGCAATCTGGGCCTCGACATGATGCTGCGCACCTGCACGGTGCAGGCCAATCTCGACTTTTCCAGCGAAGCCGACATGGTCGCCAAGTTCCGCATGAGCCTGGCCCTGCAGCCGATCGCCACGGCGCTGTTCGCCAATTCTCCGTTCACGGAAGGCAAGCCGAACGGCTTCCTTTCCGCGCGGGCGAATGTCTGGACCGACACCGATCCTAACCGCACGGGGCTCTTGGATTTCGTGTTCGAGGACGGCTTCGATTTCGAGCGCTACGCCCGCTATGCGCTGGACGTGCCGATGTACTTCGTCAAGCGCGGCGACAAGTATATCGACGTGGCCGGACGATCCTTCCGCGACTTCATCGAGGGCAAGCTGCCCGAGCTGCCGGGCGAGATCGCCACGATCAAGGACTTCGCCGACCACACGACGACCGCCTTCCCGGAAGTGCGCCTGAAGACCTATCTGGAGATGCGCGGCGCCGACGCCGGCCCGTGGAGCCGTCTGTGCGCCCTGCCCGCCCTCTGGACCGGCGTGTTCTATGACGATGCGGCCCTGGCCGCCGCCTGGGACCTTTGCAAGGACTGGACGCTGGAGGACCGCGAGGGCCTGCGCCGCGATGTGCCGAAGCTGGGCCTGAAGGCGACCGTCGCCGGCCGCACGGCCCAGGACGTCGCCAAGGACTTCGTGGCCATCGCCAAGTCGGGCCTGAAGAACCGCGCCCACCTGAACGGCGGCTTCCTGGACGAGACCATCTATCTGGGCGAGCTGGAACAGATCGCCGACAGCGGCGTCACCCCGGCCGAAAGGCTGCTGTCGCTCTACAACGGCGCTTGGCGGGGCGACATCAGCCGGGTGTTCACGGACTGCGCGTACTGAGATCGAGGTGGAGCGTGGCGTGAAATCTCGTTATGCATCTTAACTACATAACGAGGGTTTCGAATGCTTCGCTTGCTGCTCGGCGCCGTTGCGCTCACTGTCTTCGCGACGCCTGTGCTGGCCCAGAACCTGGCCCTGGTCGGGCCCGACGGCCAGGCCGTGACCCTGACCGCCGCCGAATTGGCCGCCCTGCCGCGCCAGACCATCGCCTTCGCGGGTCACGGCGAAAGCCATGTCTATGAGGGGCCGCTGCTGATCGATGTGCTGGCCAAGGCCGGCGCGCCGACGGGCAAGGCGCTGCGCGGGCCCGAGATGGCCGATGTCGTGCTGGTCGAGGCGAACGACGGCTACGCGGTGGCGCTGGGCCTGGCCGAGGCGGATCCGGGGACGCGCGCGAACCGCATCATCCTGGCCGACCGCGCCGACGGCGCGCCGCTGGCGGCCAAGGACGGCCCCTTCAAACTCGTCGTGGAGGGCGACCTGCGTCCGGCCCGTTCAGCGCGGATGGTCGCCAGGATCACGGTCATGCGCCTAGGCGGCGCGGCCGCCGCCAGCCACACGCACTGACCCGGCGCTCTAGAAGATCGCGCGGACTCCGGCGATGATCGCCACCCACAGGCCGATGGCGGCCGCGAGCGTGAAGAGCCGACCCCAGGCGAGGCGGCGAACGGGATTGGTCGCGTGAACAGCCCGATCATATGAGACGTAGGCCATGGTTTCCTCCGCGCCCCTCTGACGGGAGCTGAACCGCATGGTCACGCTCCCAAGGGTTAAGGCCGGTTTAAGCCGGGCGTCACGCTACGGGGCGCCGACGCCCTTGTAGGGTTGGTCGATGTCGCGCTTGCCCTGTTCGGGATCGGGCATGTCGACGTTCGGCGGCCAGTGCTCGGCCTGGCTGCGGCCCGAACCGCTATCGGTGTGGCGGATCGCGTCGTCGACATCGACCGCTTCGGTCCGGGCGGCCGTAAGCTCGCCCAGCTGGAACTCGACGTGCTCGGGATAGAAGGCCACGCGATTGGCGATCTGGCTGACCGCCGCGAACGGAGCCTCGTAGGACCAGACGGCGTTCTCGATGACCTTGGCGTCGCGATAGATGGTGAAGTAGTTGGCGTCGCCCTTGTAGGGGCAGTGGGTCACCTTGTCGGTCCTTCGCAGGAACAGCATCTGCACGTCCTCGCGCGCGAAGTAATAGACCGGCGGATAGTTGGCTTCCTTCAGGACCAGGACGTCGTCGCTGTCGGCGATCTCATGGCCTTCGAACAGGACGCGCACGGTCGTCGGGGCGCGCTCGATGGTGATGGGGTGGCTTTCGTCGGGGATCTTCATGGCGGGCTCCCGTCGTGGCAAAGGGTTCGCCTAGCCAAACGCGCGGGGCGACCGCCAGGCTCCCAAGCGAACATGGGTCCGTTTACGTCAGCGGCAAGCCGTTGCTTGTGAAACCGCCAGCGGCGTGATCTTCTCCCTGCCAAATTGGGGTCGATGGGGATGATTTGACCGGAGCGCGTCGGGGGAAAGTGTATACGGTTTCGCCCGCCGGACGCGCTACAAACCTCGCAACGGCGGCCTTCCGCTCGCGGAAGGCCGTTGGGGGTCAGGTCCCGTCTCTCGTCATGTTTCAAGGCTAGCGTATGAATATCGTTATCGCCGCGGGGATCCTGGTCACGCTCGTGACCGGCATTCCCGTCTTGGTCCAGCTGCTGCGCGGCCACCCGCGCGGCCTGATCATCTGCTTCCTGGCCGAGATGTGGGAGCGCTTCTCCTACTACGGCATGCGCGCCATCCTGATCTTCTATCTGACTCAGCATTTCCTGTTCGCCCCGAAGGTCGCGTCCGGCCACTATGGCTCCTACACCGCGCTGGTCTATCTGCTGCCGCTGATTGGCGGCTTCCTGGCCGACAAGTGGCTGGGCACGCGCAAGGCGGTCGCGTTCGGCGCGATCCTGCTGGTCGCGGGCCACTTGGCCATGGCGATCGAGGGCAAGCCCGCCGTGCAGACCCTGACCTATCAGGGCGCGACCTACGAATTCCAGGCCGAGGGCCGGGGACAGGACCGCGTGGCCAAGCTGGTGATCGCGGGCAAGCCCTATGACGTGGCCGCCACCAAGGCCGGCGACTTCGAGATCAAGGATCTGCCGGCCGGCGCGCCGCTGCCCGCCGTCCTCCCGAAGGCCGACTACAAGCTGGACGTGACGGGGCGCGATCCGCTGTACCTGAACATCTTCTGGTTCTCGCTGTCGCTGATCATCCTGGGCGTCGGCTTCCTGAAGCCCAACATCTCGACCATCGTCGGCCAGCTGTACCCGCAAGGCGATCCGCGCCGCGATCCGGGTTTCACCCTCTACTACTACGGCATCAACCTTGGCTCGTTCTGGGCCTCGATCCTCTGCGGCCTGCTGGGCGTGAACGTCGGCTGGTGGGCGGGCTTCGGCCTGGCCGGCGTCGGCATGCTGGCCGGCTTCGTGGTCTTCGTGCTGGGCAAGCCCTGGCTGGAAGGCAAGGCCGAGCCGCCCCAGCCCAAGGTCCTGAAGGAAAAGGTCCTGGGTCCCATCAACCGCGAGCTGGCCATCTACGCCGTCTCCCTGCTGGGCCTGATCGGGATCTTCTTCCTCGTGCAGTTCAACGCCGTGGTCGGCGTCGCCCTGAACATCGGCATCCTGGCCTCGCTGGGCTACATCGGCTGGTTCATGTTCCGCAAATGCGGCAAGGAAGAGCGCGAGCGCCTGGCCTTGGCGGTGTTCCTGATCTTCGGCGCGGTGGTGTTCTGGACGCTGTTCGAGCAGGCCGGCTCGTCGCTGAGCCTGTTCGCCGCGACCAACGTCCAGCTGGATCTCGTCCGCGAACCCGTCCGGCTGTTCGACGGCGCGGTGGTCCTGGCCACGCCCGAGCAACTGGCCAAGGCCGGCATCGACGCGGCCTCGACCTTCTGGGTCAACACCAGCTTCAACGCCCCGCAGACCCAGGCCCTGAACGCCGGCTGGATCCTGATCTTCGCGCCCGTTCTGGCCGCGCTCTGGACCTTCCTGGGCGCGCGCGGCAAGGATCCCAATCCGGTCGTCAAGTTTGGCCTGGCCCTGATCCAGGTCGGCGCCGGCTTCCTGCTGCTGCAGTGGGGCTCCACCTTCGCCGACGGCGCCTTCAAGCTGCCGCTGATCTTCCTGGCGCTGATGTACATGCTGCACACCACCGGCGAGCTGTGCATGTCGCCGGTCGGCCTGTCGCAGATGACCAAGCTGTCGCCCGCCTCGGTGGTGTCGTTCATGATGGCGGTCTGGTTCATGGCCGTGGCCATCGCCCAGTGGGTCGGCGGCAAGATCGCCGGCCTGGCGGCCACCGAGACGGTCGGCGGCCAGGTGCTGGACCCCGGCGCGGCGCTCGCCGCCTCGCTGAAGGTGTTCAACGTCATCGGCCTGGTGTCGGTGGTGATCGGGATCGGCTTCCTGCTGCTCTCGCCGGTCCTCAAGAAGTGGTCACACGGCGCCGACGACACCACCGGCCCGACGGTCGCCGACGCCTCGGGGGCCTAGACTGAATAAGGAACGAAGGGCCCCAGCATGGACTGGGGCCCTTCTCACGAGGCGCGGAGGGGTTGCGCCTCGACCCCAGGTGGGACCGTCCTTCGCGGTGGCTCAAACCACGAAGTCCGTTTCCGCTCCTACCCGAAGCTCTGTGGTAAAACCTGGCGCCACGGTGGCGCTCGCCGCGCCGCGAGGGAAGTTACAAGCCCGACAGGTGGATTAAACCTTTGCAAGGTTGCGCGGGCCGACGTTGGCCCATAGGTCCGTGGCCCGACGGAGGGCCCCGATGACCGACCTTGTTAAGCCGCTGACGACCGACGACCTGACCGGTCCGGACGGCGAAGCCCTGCTGGCGCTGAACAACGACCACGCCGTCGAGCTGTCCTGGCTGGAGCCCGAGCGGCTGGCGCATCTGGTCGCCGAGGCGTTCGTGGCGCGCCGGGTGGGTGTGGCCGACGCGCTGCTGCTGACCTTCGACCAGGCCGCCGACTACGACAGCGTCAACTATCTGTGGTTCCGCGCGCGCTATCCGGCCTTCGTCTATGTCGACCGGGTGGTGGTGGCCGACACCGCGCGCGGACACGGCCTGGCGCGCGCGCTCTATGACGACCTGTTCGCCGCGGCCAGGGCGGCGGGGCACGAGCGGATCGTCTGCGAGGTCAATTCCGATCCGCCGAATCCGGCTTCGGACAAGTTCCACGCCGCGTTGGGGTTCGTGACCGTGGGGACGGCGGAAATCCACGGTGGGACGAAGACGGTGACCTATCTGGAGCGCACCCTTTAATCCGATCTTCCCGGCGAAAGCCGGGACCCAGATCGTAAGGCTGTGAGGCGCATGCAGAAGCGCCCGCGATCCTCTCCGGAACACGGGCGCTCTTGCATCTGGGCCCCGGCTTTCGCCGGGAAATCGGAGTTTGGGTTAAACCGCCGTCCCGCCCACCGTCAGCCCCGTGATCTTCAGGCTCGGCTGGCCCACGCCCACGGGCACGCCCTGGCCGGACTTGCCGCACACGCCGATGCCGGGGTCGAAGTCGAAGTCGTTGCCGATCATCGTCACGCGGGTCAGGGCCGACGGACCGTCGCCGATCAGGGTCGCGCCCTTGACCGGGGCGGTGATCTTGCCGTCCTCGACCAGATAGGCCTCGGTGCACTGGAAGACGAACTTGCCATTGGTGATGTCGACCTGGCCGCCGCCGAAATTGGCGCAGTAGAGGCCGCGCTTCAGCGAGGCGATCATCTCCTGGGGATCGTCCTTGCCGGCCAGCATGCCGGTGTTGGTCATGCGCGGCAAAGGCATGTGGGCGTAGGACTGGCGGCGGCCGTTGCCGGTGGCCTTCATGCCCATCAGGCGCGCGCTCATCCGGTCGTGCATGTAGCCGACGAGGACGCCATCCTCGATGAGGATCGTGCGCTCGGTGGGCGTGCCTTCGTCGTCGATGGTCAGCGAGCCGCGGCGGCCGGGCAGCGAGCCGTCGTCGAACACCGTGACGCCCTTGGCGGCCACGCGCTCGCCGATGCGGCCCGAGAAGGCGCTGATGCCCTTGCGGTTGAAGTCGCCTTCCAGGCCGTGGCCGACGGCCTCGTGCAGCAGCACGCCGTTCCAGCCCGGGCCGAGCACCACGTCCATCTCGCCGGCCGGGCAGGCGACGGCGTCCAGATTGACCAGCGCCATGCGCAGGGCCTCGTCGACCTGGTCCCGCCACTTGTCGGGCGAGATCCAGGCGGCGAAGCCGGCGCGGCCGCCGGCGCCGGACGAGCCGCTCTCGCGCTTGCCGTCCTTCTCGACCGTGACCTGGACATTGACCCGCACCAGGGGGCGTACGTCGCGGAGCAGCTTGCCGTCGGCGCGCAGGATCTCGACCACCCGGCGCTCGCCGGCCAGCGAGGCCATCACCTGCACGACGCGCGGGTCGCGGGCGCGGGCGAAGGCGTCGATCTCCTGGAGCAGGCTGACCTTGTCTGAGAAATCGGGGGCGCTGACGGGGTCGTCCTCGCCGTACAGGCGCTCGTTGGTCGAGCGTGGACCCTCGGCGCTGACGCCACTGTAGCCACGCTTGGCCAGGCTGGCCGAATCGGCGGCGCGGCGAATGGCGGCTTCGGAGATTTCGGCGGCATGGGCGTAGCCCGCCGTCTCGCCGGCCACGACGCGCAGGCCGAAGCCTTCGCCGCTGTCATAGGAGGCGCTCTTCAGGCGTCCGTCGTCGAAGACGAAGGCTTCGCTCTCGGAGCGTTCGAGAAACAGTTCGCCATCGTCGGCGCCGGCGAGGGCTTCGCCGAGAATCGACTGGGCGCGGTCGCGATCGACGCCAGCGGCGTCCAGAAGGGAAGGGGCGGCCAAGGAAGAGGCGGAGAGCGGAGCGTTCATGGCCCTACAGGTAGGACTTCCGAGCGGGTCCGTCACCCCGCCCCCTTCGTCACACCAGCTTCCGATCTTCCCGGCGAGAGCCGGGATCCGGGTCTTGTGGCTGCGAGGCGCATGCAAAAAACGCCCACGATCCTGTCCGGAACGCGGGCGCTCTTGCATCTGGGCCCCGGCCTTCGCCGGGGAGATCGGATATCTCGAAGATCAGTATTCGCGGCGGATCTCGCCCGAACCGCTGATCTCGCTGGTCACCGTCTTGGGTTCGGTGCGCAGCTCGACGTCGCCGCTGCCGGAGATGTCGATCTTGGCCTTGTTGGTGGCGAACAGGGCGCCGCCGCCGCTGCCGGAGACGTCGAACACCGCGTCCTTGGCCTTCAGGTCGGTCAGGTTGACGTAGCCCGAGCCCGAATTGTCGACCGCGATGGTCTCGACCCGACCAGCGGCCTCGACGTCGCCGCTGCCGCTGACCGACACGGCCAAGGCCGGGTGGTCGTACTTGCGGACCTCCAGGTCGCCCGAACCGCGGACGTCGAACTTGGTGACGTCCGGGGCGATGACCGTGATCCTCACCCGATCGGAGTCGCTTTCGACATGCACGCCGAACGCGTTGATCGTGATGCTGTCATGGTCGACGCCGTCGTTGTCGCCCAGGGTGATGCGGCCGCCTTCGACGCGCAGGCGGTCGATATAGCTCCTGGGGCCCGAGGCGACGATCTTGGCCTCGGCGCCCTGGACGAAGACCACGTCGACCGGCAGGTCGATGATCAACTCGTCCTTGCCCGTCCAGGCGAAGGTGCGGTCGACGCTGGGCTCGGCGTGCCGGCCCTGGACGAAGTGCCGTCCAGTGCGGACCACCTTGCCGTTCTCGCGGATGACGATGGTCTCGTCATGCTCCAGCGGCAGGGTCCAGCCGTTCTTGAGAATGTCGGGGCCGGCGAGAGCCGCCACCCCGGCGAAGCAGCCGACGGCGAGCACGAAGCTGGCCCCGGCGACGATGAGCGTATTGCGGATCAACATTGTCCCCTCCTAATGCCGCTCAGGCTTGGTCCATGGCCGGCTTCAGCAGCCGGAAGTGAAGGCGGGCGTACCAGACGACCGCGTTGAAGACCCCGACGGTGGCCAGCGTCAGCAGGGCGCCGAGGCAGGTGGCCACGCCCATCATGCCCAGCCCCGCCAGGAAGGCGGTGAGCGGGCCCCCGGGCGGCCCGGTGAGCGGGCCGGCGGCGAAGACGAAGCCGCCCGCGATGAAGATGGTCACGACCGCGACCAGCATCCCGAACAGGACGCCCAGCACGCCCATCAGCAGGGGCAGCAGGAACATTACGTCCAGGGCCCCCAGGCCTAGCAGGGCCAGGACGGCGGCCATGGCGTTGGAGGGGTTCTTCTTCTCCTCCCACTGCTTGAGACCGTTCTCGGCGCGCAGTTCGCGGGCCAGGCGGTCGGGATCGCCGAGGGCCGCCGCCGTCTCGGCCTCGCTGCGACCGGCGGCTTGCGCGTCGGCGAAGTGCGCCTCGTGATCGGCGACGATGTCGGCGATGGTGGTCACCGGCAGGCCGGCGAGACCCCGTCGCAGACGGGTGATGAACTCGGCGCGGTTCATGCGGCGGCTCCCACGATGTCGTTGACCGCTCGCGAGAACGCCGACCATTCGGCCCTCTGCTGCTCCAGGCTCTGACGCCCGGTGGTGGTCAAGCGGTAGTATTTGCGCGGCGGACCACTCTGGCTTTCCACCAGATAGGTCTCGACCAGGCCATCCGACTGCATGCGGCGCATCAGCGGATAGATCGTCCCTTCCCCCATATCGATGTCCCTCGTCAGCCTGCTGGCGATCTCGTAGGCGTAGCTGTCGGCGTGCGAGAGCAGGGCCAGCACGCACAGCGCCAGCACGCCTTTCTTCAGTTGGATTTCAATCGTTTCCGGCACGGCGTCCTTGCCTCCGTTGATGCTCTCTTCTACCGCCAGGTACTGAGTGGTGCAAGGTACCTACTCATGAACGATACGTAATGATGCGGACGGAGGTTTTTGGGCTTGATGAGAATGGTTCTTGACTGGAGCGGCCCCAGGCCGGGATTACGGGCAATCCCATGCCGCGCGCGTGGTCTCTGGCGCTTGGCAACCGCTAGGGATGCGCGTATGCAGCCTCCGGACCGATCCTCGGGGCGGGCTGACGTCGACGCGCGATTCTACGAGCGCGAAGTCGATTGTGGAGCGCTCCGGGATTGTAATATGCAAGTCGGCGCGGCGCGGCCTTGATCGGGCTCAAAAACCGCCGCTGAAACGGGCCGTGAGGGATATGAAGGCGCAATTTTCGGGGATTCGGCGGATCATGACGGGCGCGTCCGCCCTCGCCGCCGCAATGGTGTTTTCTGGGATGCTCGCGGGGAACGCCCTCGCCGAGGATCTGCTGGGCCAGCCGACGCCGGGGGCCATTGACCTTCAGCCGGCCGCCTCGGTCCTGAAGCACGACGCTATCCGCTTCCACAACCTGGTGCTGATGCCGATCATCACGGCCATCACCCTGCTGGTTCTGGGCCTGCTGATCTGGATCATCGTTCGCTACAATAAGAAGGCGAACCCGGTTCCGGCGAAGTTCAGCCACAACA
The DNA here is from genome assembly GCF_058798735.1 of Caulobacter sp. GW822-FHT07D08. Taxonomy (NCBI): domain Bacteria; kingdom Pseudomonadati; phylum Pseudomonadota; class Alphaproteobacteria; order Caulobacterales; family Caulobacteraceae; genus Caulobacter; species Caulobacter sp. GW822-FHT07D08. Next base: position 230,021 of record NZ_JBXAKU010000006.1, on the reverse strand, counting down.
CCACGATCGAGATCATCTGGACGGTGTTCCCCGTCCTGATCCTGATGGTCATCGCCATCTTCTCGTTCCGCCTGCTGTTCGCCTACAACGACATGCCCAAGCCCTACATGACCGTGAAGGCCACGGGCTATCAGTGGTACTGGGGCTATGAGTACCCGGACCAGAAGATCAGCGAGATCGTGTCGCTGCCGCTGACCAAGGAACAGGCCGACGCCAAGAAGGTCCCGTACCTGCTGGCCGCCGACAAGGCGATGGTGGTTCCCGTCAATCAGGTCGTCCGCGTCCAGGTCACCGGCGCCGACGTGATCCACGCCTTCGCCCTGCCGGCCTTCGGCCTGAAGATCGACGCCATCCCGGGCCGCCTGAACGAAACCTGGTTCAAGGCCGAGAAGACCGGCGTCTACTACGGCCAGTGCTCGGAACTCTGCGGCGTCGACCACTCGAACATGCCCATCGAGATCCGCGTGGTCTCGCAAGGCGAGTTCGACGCCTGGGTCAAGGAGAAGGTCGCTCCGCCGGCTCCGGCCGTCGCGCCGGCCGACGCCGCCGTGACCCCCGCTTCGGCTCCCGCCCCCGCTTCCGCTCCGGCCGCGGCTCCCGCCGCGCCGGCGGCCTAAGATACGATCGTAGGATAGAAGTCCGATGGCTCACGCCGCAGACACTCACGACGCGCACGGCGGTCATGACGACGCCGACCACAAGCCGCCCTTCATCGCCCGCTGGTTCTTTTCGACGAACCACAAGGACATCGGCACCCTGTACATCCTGTTCGCCATCATGGCGGGCATCGTCGGCGGGGCCCTGTCGGGCCTGATCCGCTGGGAGCTGATGGAGCCGGGCATCCAGGTGTTCTCGGACACCGGCATGCTGGCGCAGATGGGCATCTTCAAGGGCAAGCACGGCTACAACGCCGTGGTCACCGCCCACGCCCTGATCATGATCTTCTTCATGGTCATGCCCGCCATGATCGGCGGCTTCGGCAACTGGTTCGTCCCGATCATGATCGGCGCGCCGGACATGGCCTTCCCGCGGATGAACAACATCTCGTTCTGGCTGCTGGTCGCCGCCTGGGTCCTGCTGGTCACCTCGATGTTCGTCGACGGCGGTCCGGGCCACGGCTTCGGCGGCGGCTGGACGATCTATCCGCCGCTCTCGACCATCGGTCACAAGGGTCCGGCCATGGACCTGGCGATCCTGTCGCTCCACCTGGCCGGCGCTTCGTCGATCCTGGGCGCGATCAACTTCATCACCACGATCTTCAACATGCGCGCGCCGGGCATGACCCTGCACCGCATGCCGCTGTTCGCCTGGTCGGTGCTGATCACCGCCTTCCTGCTGCTGCTGTCGCTGCCCGTCCTGGCCGGCGCCATCACCATGCTGCTGACCGACCGTAACTTCGGCACCCACTTCTTCGACCCGGCCGCCGGCGGCGACCCCGTCATGTTCCAGCACCTGTTCTGGTTCTTCGGTCACCCGGAAGTGTACATCCTGATCCTGCCCGGGTTCGGCATCATCAGCCACATCGTCTCGACCTTCTCCAAGAAGCCGGTCTTCGGCTACCTGGCGATGGCCTACGCCATGGTCGCCATCGGCTTCGTCGGCTTCGTCGTGTGGGCGCACCACATGTACACGGTCGGCATGAGCATCAACCTGCGCGCCTATTTCGTGGCCGCCACGATGATCATCGCCGTCCCGACGGGCGTGAAGATCTTCAGCTGGATCGCCACGATGTGGGGCGGCTCGCTGGACTTCAAGACGCCCATGCTGTGGGCGATGGGCTTCATCTTCCTGTTCACCGTCGGCGGCGTGACCGGCGTGGTCCTGTCGAACGCCGGCATCGACTACAGCCTGCACGACACCTACTACGTGGTCGCCCACTTCCACTACGTGCTGTCTCTGGGCGCCGTCTTCGCCATCTTCGCGGGCTTCTACTACTGGTTCGAGAAGATGTGGGGCGTGAAGTACAACGAGTTCCTCGGCTGCGCCCACTTCTGGGTGATGTTCGTCGGCGTGAACCTGATCTTCTTCCCGCAGCACTTCCTCGGCCTGCAAGGCATGCCGCGTCGCTACGTCGACTATCCGGATGCCTTCACGAAGTGGAACTACGTCTCGACGGTTGGTTACATGATCACCGTCGTCGCCGTCGGCATCTTCATGATCATGCTGCTGGAAGCCGCGATCCGTCGCCGCCCGGCGGAAGCCAACCCGTGGGGTGAAGGCGCCACGACGCTGGAATGGACCCTGTCCTCGCCGCCGCCGTTCCACCAGTTCAGCGAACCGCCGGTGATCAAGGAAGACGGCCACCACTAAGGCCGGCTTCCGGGTTTGACCTGAAGCAAAAAGGGGCGCGGTCAGGATCCTTAAGGGTCCGGGCCGCGCCCTTCGCCCATTCAAGACCGATATGTTCACCCCGATGTCGAAGACCCTCGCCATGACCCCGGAGACCGTTCAGCCCGACACGTCGCAGCCAGACCTGTCTCAGGCCGCGCGTTGGCAGGACTACTTCCAGCTGATGAAGCCGCGCGTCATGTCGCTGGTGGTGTTCACGGGCCTGACGGGCCTGCTGGCCGCCCGCGCGCCGATCCATCCGGTCCTGGGCGCCATCGCGGTGCTGTGCATCGCCGTCGGGGCCGGCGCCTCTGGCGCGCTGAACATGTGGTACGACGCCGACATCGACCAGCAGATGCGCCGCACGCGCGGCCGTCCGGTCCCGGCCGGCAAGGTCAAGGGCGAGGAGGCCGCCTCGCTGGGCGTCGTGCTCTCGCTCCTGTCGGTGATGTTCCTGGGTTTCGCGATCAACTGGTTCGCGGCCGCCCTGCTGGCCTTCACCATCGTCTTCTACGCCGTCGTCTACACGATGTGGCTCAAGCGCTGGACGGCGCAGAACATCGTCATCGGCGGTCTGGCCGGCGCCCTGCCGCCCGCCATCGGCTGGGCCGCGGCCACGGGCTCGGCCCCGCTGAACGCCTGGCTGATGGTCGCCATCATCTTCTTCTGGACCCCGCCGCACTTCTGGGCGCTGTCGCTGTACGTCACCACGGACTACGCCAAGGCCGGGGTGCCGATGCTGCCGGTGGTCAAGGGCGCCAAGGAAACCCGCAAGCAGATCCTGATCTACAGCCTGATCCTGATCCCGATCTGCCTGGCGCCGGTGCTGACCGGCCTGGGCGGTCCGATCTACCTGGCCGTGGCCGGTCTGGGCGGCGCGGTGTTCCTGATCCTCGCCTGGCGCGTTTTCACCAGCAAGGCCGGCGACGCCGCCGACCCGCGCGTGACCGACCGCGCCCTCTACGAGGTCACCGAGGACGAGAAGGCCCCGAAGGGGGAGCAGGGCTCGAAAGCCGCCCGCAACCTGTTCGCCTTCTCGATCCTCTATCTTTTCGCGATGTTCGCCGCCCTGCTGGGCGAAGCCGTGTCGGGCGTGCGCGCCCTGGAGCTGCTCAAGTGAATCAACCTCTAGACACTCAAGCCAACAGGGACGCCGCCAAGAAGGCGCGGGACGGGCGCAACATCGCGCTCGGCCTGGGCCTCGTGGCCTTCGTCATCATGGTGTTCGTTGTCACCCTCGTGAGGCTCGGCGCCAATGTCGCCCACCCGCACCCCTAAGAAACGCACCCCCAAGGCGGACCTGACCCCGCAAGAGCAGGCCGCGCGCCGCAACGGCAAGGTGGCGATGATCTGCGCCGCCGCCTTCTTCGGCATGGTCGGCGCGGCCTATGCGGCCGTCCCGCTTTACAAGCTGTTCTGCCAGGCGACCGGCTTCGACGGCACTGTCCGCAAGGCCGAGGCCAAGCCGGACAAGATCCTCGACCGCAAGGTCACCATCCGCTTCGACGCCAACATCCGCGAGCTGCCCTGGAAATTCCAGGCGCTGCAGTCCAGCCAGGACGTGCGCATCGGCGAGACGGGCCTGGCCTTCTTCAAGGTCACCAACCCCACCGACAAGCCGATGACCGGCCGGGCGCTCTACAATGTCGTGCCGGAATCGGCGGGGCCGTATTTCCAGAAGCTGGAGTGCTTCTGCTTCACCAGCCAGACGATCCAGCCCCACCAGACGGTGGAGTTCCCGGTCGTCTACTTCGTGGATCCGCAATACGTGAAGGATCCCGAGACCGTCGGAAAGAACGAGATCACGCTCAGCTACACGTTCTTCCCCGCCGTCGACGACGGCAAGAAGACCAAAGTTGCGGCGGCGGCGACGCCTCGCATCGTGGAACCCCTTGGCGGCGCACCGTCGAGAGGGCTATAGCGTTTCACAACGACCACGGCGCGGGGGACCAGCGACCGTGATCAGAGGGATATAAGGGTTAGCAGCAACATGGCCGGCGCCGTCAAACACGACTACCACATCCTTCCGCCCAGCCCGTGGCCCTTCGTGGGCTCGGCCGCAGCCACCGTCATGGCCATCGGCCTGATCGGCTGGATCAAGGGCGGCGTCCTCGGCATCGAGAAGGGCAACTGGGCCATCTTCGCCGCCGGCATCGCGGGCGTACTCTACACCATGTTCGGCTGGTGGTCGGACGTGGCCAAGGAAGCCAAGGCCGGCGATCACACCCCGGTCGTCTCGATCGGCCTGCGCTACGGCATGATCCTGTTCATCGCCTCGGAAGTGATGTTCTTCGTGGCGTGGTTCTGGATGTTCTTCGAGATGGCGCTGTTCCATCATCACCGCACCCTGTCGGCGATCGAGGAAGTTCGCACCGCCTGGGCCACTTGGCCGCCCGCCGGCGTCGAGACCGTCTCGCCCTGGCACCTGCCGCTGGTCAACACCCTGACCCTGCTGCTCTCGGGCACCACGGTCACCTGGGCGCACCACGCGCTGCAGGTCGGCGACCGCAAGGGCGCCAAGTGGGGCCTGATCCTGACCATCCTGCTGGGCGTGCTGTTCACGACCATCCAGATCTACGAGTACAGCCACATCAACCACGAGAACCTGTTCTACTCGGAAGCCGCCGCGAACTCGGGCCTCTATGGCTCGACCTTCTTCCTGGCCACCGGCTTCCACGGCTTCCACGTGTTCGTCGGCACCCTGTTCCTGATCGTCTGCCTGATCCGCCTGATGAACGGCGCCTTCACGCCCAAGCAGCACTTCGGCTTCGAAGCGGCGGCCTGGTACTGGCACTTCGTGGACGTGGTCTGGCTGTTCCTGTTCGCGTTCATCTACGTGATCTTCGGGGCCTCGCCCCACTAGAGCCCTCATTAGAGGGCTCTAGCCTCAAAGATTGAGCGCAGCGACGCGCTCGGGGGTCGCAAGATCCTGAGGGGCCCGGAGCGCATACAGCGTTCCGGGCCTTTTTCGTTTCGGAGGCCCGCACCCATGACCGCTTCTTCCACCCACAAGACCAATCCCTACGCCGCCGGCGCGCGCGGCCTCTGCCCCAATTGCGGCGAGGGCCATCTGTTCGAGGGCTTCCTCAAGTTGGCGCCATCCTGCGAGGCCTGCGGCTTCGACCTGAGCAAGTTCGAGACCGGCGACGGGGCGGCGACCTTCGTCATCCTGATCGCCGGATCCGTCTGCGCCTTCGGGGCGCTGTTTTCGATGTTCGCCTGGAACTGGCCGATCTGGGCGCTGCTGGTCGTCTGGTTGCCCGCGGTCGTGATCATCAGCCTGGGCCTCATGCGCCCGGCCAAGGGCCTGATGGTCGCCGCCCAGGTCGCCCACAAGGCCTCGGAAGCTGGTCGCGACCATGTCTGAGTCCGCAGCCAGGAAGTCCGGCTTCCCGATCGGCCTGACGATCGCCACGGGGATCGCCTTCGCCATCCTCTGCGGCCTGGGCGCCTGGCAGGTCCAGCGCCTGCATTGGAAGCAAGGCATACTGGCGCGGATCGAGGTCTTGAAGACGGCGCCGGCCTTGCCGCTGATCCAGGTGCTGACGGCCGAGGCCCGCGCCAAGGACCTGGCCTGGACCCGGGTGAGCGTCGACTGTGGCGACGTCGCCGGCCAGCCCCTGCCGCTGGTCTATGGCGTTCGCGACGGCGACGTGGTCTGGCGCGCCCAGGCCCCCTGCGCCGTCCTGGCCGGTCCCTACAACATGATCCTGGTGGACCGTGGCGTCGTCCCCGCCCTGACCGGGCAGGTGGCGCCGCCGCCGCGGTCCTTCGACACGCCGCGTCGGGTGGTCGGCGTGCTGATGCCGATCAAGCAGCTGGGCGGTGACCGGGCCGAGGTCCTGAAGCGCTTTCCCGGCCGCCAACCCGCGCCGCTGGTGTTGATGGCCGAGAGCGAGGCCCCCGCGCCGGCCGGAATCACCCCCGCGCCGCTGCCGGCAGAAATTTCCAATCGGCACCTGGAATACGCCCTGACGTGGTTCGGTCTTGCCGTAACCCTGCTGTTTATCTATGCCGCCATGCTCTGGCGGAGAGTGAGACCCTGATGCGCTACGTGTCGACCCGCGGCCAGTCCGCGCCCATCGGCTTCCTGGATGCGGTGCTGGCCGGCCTGGCCCCCGACGGCGGCCTGTACGTGCCCAACGAGTGGCCCAGCTTCTCGGCGGCCGAGATCGCGAGCTTCGCGGGCCAGCCCTACGCCCAGGTGGCCGCCGCCGTGGTCGGCAAGTTCGTCGGCGACGACATCCCAGCCGAGGACCTGCTCAACATGTGCGAGGAGGCCTACGCCACCTTCGCCCACACCGCCGTCACGCCGCTGAAGCAGCTGACCCCGAACCGCTACCTGCTGGAGCTGTTCCACGGCCCGACCCTGGCGTTCAAGGACGTCGCGATGCAGCTGCTGGGCCGGCTGTACGACTACGTACTCGAGCGGCAGTCGCGGAAGATGACCATCATCTGCGCCACCTCGGGCGACACCGGCGGCGCGGCCGTCGAGGCGTTCCGGGGCCGCAAGAACGCCCGCATCGTCGCGCTCTTCCCGGAGGGCCGCATCAGCGAGGTGCAGCGCCGGTTCATGACCACGGCCGTTGACGCCAACGTGGCCTGTATCTCGGTGCTGGGTTCGTTCGACGACTGCCAGGCCATCGTCAAGCAGGCCTTCCAGGACGACCAGTTCCGCCACGCGGTCGATCTGTCAGGCGTCAACTCGATCAACTGGGCGCGGATCGCGGCCCAGAGCGTCTACTACTTCACCTCGGCCGTCGCGCTGGGCGCTCCGAACCGCGAGGTCGCCTTCGTGGTGCCCACGGGGAATTTCGGCGACGCCTACGCCGCCTTCGTGGCCAGGAAGCTGGGTCTGCCGATCCACTCGGTGACCGCCGCCACCAATTCCAACGACATCCTGGCGCGCGCCATCGAGACCGGCCGCTATGCGCGCGGCGCCGTGGCCGCGACCCAGAGCCCGGCCATGGACATCCAGGTCGCCAGCAACTTCGAGCGGCTCTATTTCGAAGCGGTCCGCCGCGACGGCACCGAGACCGGGCGGGCTTTCCGCGCCTTCGCCGACACCGGTCTGCTGGACATTCCGCCGGGCGCGCACGCCTGGATGCGCGAGCTTTTCCGCGGCGCGTCGGTCAGTGAAGCCGACACCGCCAAGACCATGCTCTCGACCCTGAACGAGACCGGCGAGGTCATCGACCCGCACACCGCCGTCGGCCTGGCCGCCGCGCGGGGCGTGGACGTCCCCGCCCCGGTCCCGGTGGTGGTGCTGTCGACCGCCCATCCGGCCAAGTTCCCCGAAGCGGTCCAGGCCGCCACGGGCCTTCTGCCCCTGACCCCGCGCGCCACGCCGGACCTCTCCAAGAAGCCGGAAAAGTTCGAGCGCCTGCCGGCCGACGGCGCGTCCATCAAGGCCTTCGTGCGGACCTTCGCGGCCAATACTTGAGGCTGGGCTAGTGTTTAGGCGCGCGAGCGCCTAGATACCGCCGCTCATGACCACGATCCTCCGCACCCTGCCCAATGGCGTCCGCGTCGTCTGTGACCCGATGCCGGGCCTCGAAACCCTGGCCCTTTCCGTCGTGGCGGGGCGCGGGGCCGCTTATGAGGATCCGGCGCGGTCGGGCTGGTCGCACTTGCTGGAGCACATGGTCTTCAAGGGCGCGGGCGGACGCTCGGCTCGCGACATCGTCGAGGTCATCGAGAACCAGGGCGGTTCCGTCAACGCCGCGACCGGCTATGAGCGCACCAGTTTTCAGGTCCGGGCGCTGAAGGGCGGTCTGGATCTCGGCATGGACGTCATCGCCGACCTTGTCCGCCGCCCGACGCTCGATCCCGCCGACCTGACCCGCGAGAAGCAGGTCGTCGCCCAGGAGATCGCCGAGGCCGCCGACGCGCCCGACGACTATGTCTTCGACCTGATCCAGAGCGCCAGCTGGGGCGACCACCCGTTGGGTCGTCCGATCCTGGGCAGCGACGCCACGGTCGAGGCCGCCACGGTCGAGGCCCTGTCCGACTGGCGCGCCCAGCTCTACGCCGCCGACCGCCTGGTGGTCAGCGCCACGGGCGCGGTCGACGAGGCGGAGCTGATGGCCGCCGCCGAGCGCGCTTTCGGCGACCTGCCCGCCACGCCCGGCGCGACGGTCCCGCAAGCCGCGGCCTTCATCGGCGGCCCGCGGGCCGAGACCCGCAAGCTGGAGCAGGCGCATCTGGTGTTCATGCTGCCGGCCTGCGGCGCGCGCGAGCGGGACTATTTCGCCCTGCGCATCTTCGCCGAGACCCTGGGCGGCGGCATGTCCTCGCGCCTGTTCCAGGAAGCCCGCGAGAAGCGCGGCCTCGCCTACAATATCGACGCCTATGCCGACACCTATGCCGACCACGGGGCGCTGGGCATCTATGCCGGCTGCGCGGCCGGCGACGCGGTCGAGACCGCCAAGGTCTGCGCCGAGGAACTGGTCAAGCTGGTCGAGCGCATCGACGACGCCGAGCTGGCCCGCGCCAAGGCCCAGCTGAAGGCGCACATGTTCATGGCCCGCGAGCAGCCGCTGTCGCGCGCCGAGCAGGGGGCCGGGCAGGTGTTGCTGTTCGACCGCCTCTATCCGCCGTCCGAACTGGCCGCGGAGGTCGATGCGGTGACCTCCGCCGACGTTGCGCGTCTGGGTCGGCGCCTGCTGGCCGGCCAGGCCGCCACCGCCGTGCTCGGCGCCAAGTCGGCGCTGAAGGCCGGCGAGGCGTTCGGCAAAGCATTGTCCCCCAAAAGCTGACATCGGAAGGTGACGGCCGTGATTGAGATCGAGCTTCGTCCTTGTCCGTCCTTCTACCGTTCCTGAAGACTCGCTCCCGCCTGCAGCTGGAGGGCCGCGCCGTCTATCTGCGGCCGCCGCGTCCGCAGGATCATCGGGACTGGGCGGCCCTGCGCGCCCAGTCCCGATCGTTCCTGGAGCCGTGGGAGCCGACCTGGCCAGAACACGACCTGACCCGGGCCGCCTTTCGCGCCCGACTCAGCGCCTATGCCCGCGAGCTGGAGCTGGGCGAGGCCTATCCGTTCTTCATCTTTCGTCGTTCGGACGACGTCCTGGTCGGCGCCGTGCGACTTTTTCACGTGCGACGTGGCGTCGCTCAGGCCGGCTCGATTGGATATTGGATCGGCCAGTCTTTTACACGGCAAGGCTTGATGAGCGACGCCGTCCAGACCCTGATCCGCTTTGCTTTCAAGGGTCTGGATCTCCACAGACTTGAAGCCGCGTGCATGCCGCAGAACGCCGCCTCGGCCGCCCTGTTATTGAAATGTGGGTTTTCTGAGGAGGGATATGCGCCCGCTTATTTGAAAATTAACGGCGGTTGGCGAGATCATCGTCTGTTCGGCATGGTCGCGCCCGAGTAGCGCCGCGGCCCGACCGACGAGTTTTTGGGACGGGCATGTCTTTCAAGACCAGCGAACGACGGAACTGGGACACGACCGCCACGCTCGAGGCGTTGGGCGGCGCCGATGTCGCGCTGTGGATCTGGGAGCCCGAAGCCGATCGCCTCCGCCTGAATGGCGCCGCCCGCGCCCTGGGCCTGGGGCCGCTGGCCCCCGAATGTTCCTCCGCCGCCTTTCGCGCCTTGGCCTTGCCGCAGGACCGCGCGCAGGCCGAGGAGGTCCTCAAGCTGCGCGAGCCTGGCTGCGAGGTCATCGCCCGCTTCCGCGTGCGCGGCGGCGAGACTTGCCTGTGGCGGGGCGTCTGGCTGGAGGAGGGCGTCCGCGCCGCCGGCGTCGTCGCCCCCGAAACGAAATTCTCGGCCTCGGAGCGCTGCGAGCTCACAGGCCTGCTGGATCGCCGCAGCTTCATCGCCCGCGCCCGCGAGCGCCTGCAACAGGACGGGATGCACGAACTGGTCGTGGCCGACCTGGATCGCCTGCGCCGCCTGAACGAGGCCCTGGGCCACGAACGCGCCGATCTGGTCCTGGCCGCCCTCGGCTCCCGCCTGGCCGCCTCGTTCCCGGGCGACGCCCTGCTGGGCCGGATCGGCGAGGACGAGTTCGCCGTGCTGTGCGCGCCCAAGGGCTACGAGCCGGCCGAGATGCTGCGCTCGGCCCTGGAGCAGCCGTTGCGCGTGGCCGGGTTCGACATCCACCCGACCCTGTCGATCGGCGCCGTCTCCGCCGAAGGCGGCCTGGACGCTCCGGACGCTTGCGAACTGCTGCGTCGCGCCGAGCTGGCCGTCGAGGCCGCCGCCGCCGCCGGCCGTGGCGGGGCCGCCGCCTACGGCCGCTCGATGGAAACCGACGGCCTCTCGCGCCTGGCCCTGGAAGCCGACCTGCGCGGCGCCATCGCGCGCGGCGAGATCAAACCCTACTTCCAGCCGGTCGTGCGCCTGTCGACGGGCGCGCTGTCGGGCTTCGAGGCCCTGGCCCGCTGGATCCACCCGCGCCGGGGCATGCTGCCGCCCGACGAGTTCCTGCCGCTGATCGAAGAGATGGGGCTGATGAGCGAGCTCGGTGCGCACATGATGCACACCGCCGCCAAGCAGCTGGCCACGTGGCGCGACAGCCATCCGGCGATGGGCGCCCTGACCGTCAGCGTCAACCTGTCGACCGGCGAGATCGACCGTCCGGGCCTGGTCACCGACGTGGCCGAGACCCTGCGCGTCAACCGCCTGCCGCGCGGCGCCCTGAAGCTGGAAGTGACCGAAAGCGACATCATGCGCGACCCCGAGCGGGCCGCCGTGATCCTGAAGACCCTGCGCGAAGCCGGCGCCGGTCTGGCGCTGGACGACTTCGGCACCGGCTTCTCGTCGCTCTCGTACTTGACGCGCCTGCCGTTCGACACGCTGAAGATCGACCGCTACTTCGTCCGCACCATGGGCAGCAACGCCGGCTCGGCCAAGATCGTCCGCTCGGTCGTCAAGCTGGGCCAGGACCTGGATCTGGAAGTCGTGGCCGAGGGCGTCGAGAACGCCGAGATGGCCCATGCCCTGCAGTCGCTGGGCTGCGACTACGGCCAGGGCTTCGGCTACGCGCCGGCGCTGTCGCCGCAGGAGGCCGAGGTCTATCTGAACGAAGCCTATGTGGACGGCGCCGCGCCGGTGAAGGCGCGGGGCTAGGCCCGTCCCGCCGTCGCCGACAGGTGGTCGGCGGTGACGCCCAGCTTGGCCAGCGCCCGGGTCCACTTGTGTTCGTGGTCCTCGTCGAACAGCAGGGCCTCGTCGGCGTCGCAAATCAGCCAGACATTGTCGCGCAGCTCCTGCTCCAGCTGTCCCGGACCCCAGCCGGCATAGCCGAGGGCCAGCATCGCCTTGCGCGGGCGGTTGACGCTGGCCAGGGCGTCCAGCACGTCGCGGGTGGCGGTCAGGCTCAGGCCGTCGGCCACGGGCAGGGTCGAGTCCGGCGAGGTGAAATCGTCGGTGTGCAGCACGAAGCCCCGTTCGCGCTCCAGCGGGCCGCCCAGAAGCACCAGATCACTCGGGGCCTGGAGCCGTGACTTCACGCCCAGGCGTTCCAGCAGCTCGAACACGGTCAGGCCCTCGACTGGGCGGTTGACCGCCAGGCCCATGGCCTGGTCCTCGTCGTGGGCGCACAGATAGAGCACGGTGCGCTCGAAGCGCGGGTCCTCGATGCCGGGCATGGCCACCAAGAGCCGCCCGACCAGGAAATCGCCGTCCTCCTCATCGTGGGGGCCGTCTTCGATGAAGGTGTCCATGGTAGGAGCATTGGCCTTCAGCGTGACGGTTTCAAGTCGTTGAACGTTTCAAAGCGTGCTTGGCGTCCGCTCTCGCGAGGGATATTCGAGCAGGCGCGATTTCACACGCACACGAGGAAACACGGCCCATGGCGATCAAGGTTGGCGACACGCTGCCCGCGGCGACTTTCATGACCAGCACGGCCGAAGGGCCGGCGCCGATCACCACCGACGACATCTTCAAGGGCAAGACCGTCGCCCTGTTCGCCGTCCCCGGCGCCTTCACCCCGACCTGCTCGGCCAAGCACCTGCCGGGCTTCAAGGAGAAGGCCGCGGAACTCAAAGCCAAGGGCGTCGACACGATCGCCTGCGTCTCGGTCAACGACGTCTTCGTGATGAAGGCCTGGGGCAAGGACCAGGGCATCGACGGCGAGGTTCTGCTGCTGGCCGACGGCAATGGCGACTTCACCAAGTCGGTCGGCCTGGACTTCGACGGTTCGAAGTTCGGCATGGGCGAGCGCTCGCAGCGCTACTCGCTGATCGCCAAGGACGGCGTCGTGACCCAGCTGCACGTCGAGGAAGCCGGCCAGTTCAAGGTCTCGTCGGCCGAGTACCTGCTCGAGCAGCTGTAAGACCCGAAGGGCGCGGCGGCCGCCGCCGCGCCCTTTATTCTTTGATTATGGCCTCGTGCAGCGCCTGGATCCGCTTGTTGAGCGCCCCCAGGTCCTCGCCCTCCATGCCCGACCGCTCCAGCAGCGTGTCGTTCAGGCATCCCGAGCGGCCCAGCAGGGCGCGTCCGGCCTCCGTCATCGTCACCTCGACCCGGCGCTCGTCCTCGAGCCCGCGCCGCCGCGCGACCAGACCGGCGGCCTCCAGGCGTTTGACCAGCGGCGTCACGGTGCTGGACTCCAGGTCCAGCCGTTCGGCTATGCCGCCGATCGTGATCCCGCCTCCTTTGCTTTCAGGCGCCTCGCCCAGCACGTTCAGCACCAGGTACTGCGGATAGGTCAGGCCCAGCGCGTCGAGCAGGGGCTTGTAGGCCCGCGTGATCGCCATGCTGGTAGCGTACAGGGTGAAGCAGAGCTGCTGGTCCAGCGGATATGGAGGTGGGGTCTTGGTCATCATGGATCCTTCATACCACGGAAAATGATATCGCGATAAACAAAATGCTGGACAGCGCCACGGAGGCGCTCTAGATCATATCTCATTATCGCAATAACAATTATCGCGATTAAGAAATGAGGGTTGATCCATGAGCCAGTCGAACCAAGCTTCCCGTCGCGGCGTGATGACCGCCGGCTTCGGTCTCGCCGCCGTGGCGGCCGCCTCGCTGGGCCAGAGCGCCCAGGCCGCGACCCCGAAGGCCGCCGTCGCCTCGCCGCATGCCGCCAACCGTTCGCAAAGCGGCTTCGTCACCACCCAGGATGGCGTCCAGATCTTCTACAAGGACTGGGGTCCGAAGGACGCCCAGCCTGTCGTCTTCCACCACGGCTGGCCGCTCAGCGCCGACGACTGGGACGCCCAGATGATGTTCTTCCTAGGCAAGGGCTATCGCGTGATCGCTCACGACCGTCGCGGCCATGGCCGGTCGACCCAGACGGATACGGGTAATGATATGGATGCCTACGCCGCCGACGTCATCGCCCTGGCCGACCACCTCGACCTGAAAAACGCCATCCACGTCGGCCACTCGACCGGCGGCGGCGAAGTCGCCCACTATGTGGCCCGCGCCAAGCCGGGCCGCGTCGCCAAGGCCGTACTGATCGGCGCGGTGCCGCCGATCATGCTGAAGACCCCGGCCAATCCGGGCGGTCTGCCGATCGAGGTGTTCGACGGTTTCCGGTCGGCCCTGCTGGCCAATCGCGCCCAGTTCTTCCGCGACATCCCGGAAGGTCCGTTCTTCGGCTTCAATCGTCCGGGCGCCAAGGTCAGCCAGGGCCTGATCGACAACTGGTGGCGCCAGGGCATGATGGGCGGGGCCAAGGCCCACTACGACTGCATCAAGGCCTTCTCCGAGACCGACTTCACGCCGGATCTCAAGAAGATCGACGTGCCGGTCCTGATCCTGCACGGCGAAGACGACCAGATCGTCCCGATCGCCGACAGCGCCCATTTGGCCATCAAGCTTCTGAAGAAGGGGACGCTGAAGACCTATCCGGGCCTGCCGCACGGCATGGCGTCCACGCACCCGGAGGTGATCAACGCCGACCTGCTGGCGTTCTTCAAGGCGTAGCCGGGTTTCAACCCCACCCGTCATCCCGCGCTTCATGTGCGGGATGACGGGTGTTGGGGCGTGATAGAGCCTAAGCCCCCAGCACCTCGGGCGTCATCGCCTCCAGGTCGGCCGCGCCCAGCATGACGCCGGCCGCCGCGCCCGGGACCTGGGCCAGCACACTCTCGGCGAAGACGCGGGCCAGAGCCCGCTTGCTCTCGGCCCAGGCCGCGTCGGCCTCGCCCGAGGCCGCCAGGGCGCCCTTGGCCAGCATCCACCCGCCGACGACATCGCCCATCAGCTTCAGATAGGCCGTGGCGCCGGAGAGGGCGTCGGGCATCGACTTGGTCCGGCGCTCGACCAGCCAGGCGGTGGCCGAGGCGGCGGCGTCCAGGGCGGCGCCCAGGCGCAGGCCGACGGCCTTCAGCGCCGAGGCGTTGAGGGCGTCGATGGTGTCGCGGATGTCGTCCATCAGGTCGGCGACGGCCTGGCCCTCACCCATCGACAGCTTGCGGCCCACGAGATCGATGGCCTGGATGCCATTGGTGCCCTCATAGATCGGGGCGATGCGGGCGTCGCGATAGTGCTGGGCCGCGCCGGTCTCCTCGATGAAGCCCATGCCGCCGTGGATCTGCAGCCCTTGCGAGGCGACCCAGACGCCGACATCGGTCGACCAGGCCTTGGCGATCGGGGTCAGCAGTTCCTCGCGCAGCTTGGCGCTCGTGCGGGTCGCCTCGTCGGCGGCGGCGCGCGACAGGTCGGCGGCGACGGCGGTCGACAGGCAGATGCCGCGCGCGGCTTCGATATGGGCCTTCATCAGCACCAGCGAGCGGCGCACGTCCGGATGGTCGAACAGGCGCGAGGGATAGGCGCCCGTCCAGGCCGAGCGGCCCTGGACGCGTTCCTGGCTGAAGTGCAGGGCCTGCTGGTAGGCGCGCTCGGCGATGGCCACGCCCTGGGCCCCGACCTGCAGGCGGGCGGCGTTCATCATCACGAACATGTTGGGCAGGCCCTGGCCCAGGCCCCCGACCAGCTCGGCCTTGGCGCCCTCGAACAGCATCACGCAGGTGGGCGAGCCGTGGATGCCCAGCTTGTGCTCCAGCCCGCCCACGCGCAGGGCGTTGGCCTCGCCCAGCTTGCCGTCGGCGTCGACCAGCACCTTGGGGGCCAGGAACAGCGAGATGCCCTTCACGCCCGGAGGCGCATCGGGCGTGCGGGCCAGGATCAGGTGGACGATATTGTCGGCCGCATCGTGGTCGCCCCAGGTGATGAAGATCTTCTGGCCGGTGATCTTCCAGCCGCCGTCTCCGTCGGGGGTCGCGATCGTGGTCAGGGCGGCCAGGTCGGAACCGGCCTGCGGCTCGGTCAGGTTCATGGTCCCTGTCCATTCGCCGGAGATCAGCTTGGGCAGGTAGGTGTGCTTCTGGCTGTCCGTGCCGCACAGCTCCAGGGCCTCGATGGCCCCCAGGCTCAGCATCGGGCAGAGGCCGAAGGCCATGTTCGACGCCTGGATCATTTCCAGCACCGCGACTTCGAGGGTCTTGGGCAGGCCCTGGCCGCCGTGCTCGACCGGCGCGGCCAGACTGGCCCAGCCGCCTTGCGCGAACTGCTTGTAGGCGTCGGCGAAGCCGGGGGCGGAGCGGACCACGCCGTTCTCCAGCCTGGCGCCGACCTGATCACCGCCCCGGTTCAGCGGAGCCAGCACGTCGGCGGCGAAGGCGCCGGCCGCTTCCAGCACCGCCGTCACCGTGTCGGCGTCGGCCTCGGGAAAGGCGTCGGCCAGCCGCCCGAAGTCCGCCGCATGCCGCAGCGAGAAGGCGAGGTCACGGACGGGGGCGCGATAGGTCATGGCCGACAAGCTCCAGAGGATCGGCGATCTGTTTAGGCGGGGTGACGCAACGTCGCCAAGCCATCCCCGTCTTTATGGCGAAGATCACAGCCTCGTGATCTTCGCCCCCTTCAAAGCCGTGCTGGAGTGCCTAAGTCGGGGAACTGCAACTAATGCTGTTTTAATTACGCCCTGGAGCGCCCCGATGTACAAGCCCTTCCTCTACGCCACGCTCGCCGCGGCCGTGCTGACCGCGCCCGCCGCCATGGCCGCGCCGTCGACCGATCCGGCCAAGATGCCCGCCGGCGCCTATGTGCTCGACAAGACCCACGCTTCCCTGACCGCCAAGCTCAAGCACATGGGCCTGTCGAACTACACCCTGCGCTTCACCAAGCTGGACGCTTCCTACCAGTACGATCCGGCCCAGCCGACCGCCGCCAAGCTGACCGTCACGGTCGACCCGGCCTCGATCGACACCTCCACCGGCGCCGACGAGTTCGGCCTGAAGTTCAATAAGGAACTGATCGGCGACGGCTGGCTGGAAGCCGCCAAGTACCCGACCATCACCTTCGTCTCGACCGTCGTGAACGTCGGCGACGGCCAGCACGGCACGGTGACCGGCGACCTGACTTTCCACGGCGTGACCAAGCCGGTGGTGCTGGACGTCACCTTCAACGGCTCGGGCCCGGGCATGAACCCGCTGCAGACCCGCGCGGGCTTCTCGGCGACCACGACCATCAAGCGGTCGGAGTTTGGCGTCGGCAAGTACGTGCCGCTGGTCGGCGACGACGTCACGCTGAACATCGAAGTCGAATTCCAGAAGAAGTAAAACTGCGCTGGATCATGGCGGGCGAACCCCGCCATGATCCAAGCTAAGTTCAGGGGACCTGGGAGACTCGCATGGCCGCAAGCCGTACGCGCTACACGACGGTGGCGATCGTCATTCACTGGCTGATCGCCGCGGCCCTCATCTTCCAGATCATCCTGGGCTGGCGGATGGGCGACGGGCCCAAGGGTCCGACCACCTACGCCCTGTTCCAGCTGCACAAGTCGATCGGCATCACCATCCTGCTGCTCAGCCTGGCGCGGCTGGCCTGGCGGCTGTTCAACACGCCGCCGGCCCCGCCCCAGGGACAGCCCAAGTGGGAGCAGGTCGCCTCCAAGCTCGTTCACATCGGCTTCTATGTGATCATGATCGGCCTGCCGCTGACGGGCTGGATCCTGGTCTCGGCCAGCCGCGTGCCGATCCCGACCCTGTTGTTCGGGACGATGCCGTGGCCGCACATTCCTGGCCTGCCCGAACTGGCGGCCGGTCCCAAGCACCTCTGGTACGAGATCGGCGAGCTGGGCCACGGCGTGCTGGTCAAGGTCACCTATCTGCTGTTGATCCTGCACCTGGGCGCGGTGGCCAAGCACCAGATCCTCGACAAGGACGAGGTGTTCGCCAACATGGCTCCCGGCGCTCGCCCCGGCTGGAAGGAGCCCCGCGCCTGGCTGGCCGCGGCCGGTCTCGCCGCCGTGGTCGCCGCGGGCTATCTCTACATGCCCGCCACCAAGGCCAAGCCCGCCGCGCCGCCCGCGCCAGTCGCCGAACCTGCTCCGGCCGAAGCTCCGCCTGCCGCCGCGACGCCGCCGGTCGATGCCGCGCCGCCCGCCGTCGAGGCCACCCCCGCGGCAGTCTCCGAGCTCAAGGCCCCCGTCCAGTGGACCGTCCAGAAGGGCTCGACCCTGGGCTTCAGCGCCACCTGGTCGGAGAACGCCATCGAGGGCCGCTTCAAGACCTGGACCGCCGACATCCTGTTCTCGCCCGAGGCCCTGGACCGCTCGAAGCTGACCGTCGCCATCGACACGGCCTCGGTCGACACCGGCGACGCCCAGCGCGACCAGAGCCTGCCCAGCGGCGACTTCTTCGACACCGCCGAGCACCCAAAAGCGACCTTCACGGCTGCGAAGTTCCGCAAGACCGGCGAGGGCAAGTTCGTCGCCGACGGGATCCTGGACCTGCGCGGCGTGAAAAAGCCGCTCAGCCTGCCGTTCTCTCTGAAGATCGACGGCGACACGGCGACCGCGCGGGGTGTAACCACCCTCGACCGGACGACGTTTGGAGTTGGGCAGGGCGAATGGGCGTCGACGGACGAAATCGCGGCGAAGGTGAAGGTCAGCTTCAGCCTGACCGCCAAGAAGAAGTAGAGGCCGCCGCCGCCGCTCTGCGCGCCGGCGGGCTGGTCATCCTGCCGACCGAGACGGTCTACGGGCTCGGGGCCGACGCCGCGAACCCGGCGGCCGTGGCGGCGATCTTCGAGGCCAAGGGCCGGCCGCGCTTCAACCCGCTGATCGCCCACGTCGCCGACCTGGAAACCGCCGCGCGGATCGCCGACCTCGATGACCGCGCCTGGGCCCTGGCCCGCGAATTCTGGCCGGGGCCGCTAACCATCGTCGCGCCGATCAAGGACACGGCCGCCGTCTGTGACCTGGCGCGCGCCGGGCTCGACACGGTGGCGATCCGCGTGCCGGGCCACCCGGTTTCGCACGCGGTGCTGGAAGCGTTCGGCGGCGCGGTCGTCGCCCCCTCCGCCAACCGCTCGGGCCGCCCCAGCCCCACCACCTATGCCGACGCCGTGGCCGAGACCGGCGACAAGGCCGCCGCCGCCCTCGATGGCGGTCCGTGCGCCGTCGGCCTGGAATCGACCGTGGTCTCGGTCCTGGACGGCCAGGCGCGCCTGCTGCGGCCCGGCGCCGTCACCCGCTTCCAGTTGCAGCGGATCGTCGGGCCTCTGGCCGAGGCGGAAGACGACGCCAGGCGCTCGCCCGGCCGCCTGGCCCTGCACTACGCCCCCGACGCGCCGGTGCGGATCAACGTCAAGGCCCCAGAGACGACCGAGGCCTATCTGGCGTTCGGGGATTGGCCGCGGGGGTCGCGCGTCTTCAATCTCAGCCCGTCCGGCGACCTGGCCGAAGCCGCCGCCAACCTGTTCTCGTACCTGCGCGCCGCCGACCGTCTTCGCCCCTCGGCCATCGCCGTCGCGCCGATCCCGGAAGACGGCCTGGGCGAAGCGATCAATGACCGGCTGCGTCGCGCGGCCGGCTTCGTAGGATAGACCGATGAAGAGCAAGACCCGGATCATGTATGTCGAGGACAAGTCCAAGGGCATCAACGGGCCGGCGCGGATCGGGCGGGTCGTCTCGTCCAAGAGCGGCGAGACCCTGCACTATGCCGGCCAGACGTTCACGGCGTTGCGCCACTCGGGCCTGAAGGCCAACTTCCAGGACAGCGTGACTGGCCATCCGTACTGGATCGCCCGGGCGCGCAAGGATGGCGCCGACCGGCTGTTCAAGGGCGCGGGCGATCCGGCCGTGATCGACGACAATGTGCGCGAGGAATATTGGCGCGACATCCGGGGCCTTCCCGACCCCGCCTTGGGTTAGGTCCGCGACGCCGTAGACGCTGACATCGACCCAATCCGCCGCTTATACTGAGCGCCATGATCAAGCCCGTTCCCGCCGATGTCGTCTCCCGGATCAAGGCCGTGCTCGGCGAGGGCGGCTGGAGCCAGGATCCGGATGTGCTGGCGCCGCACCTCGTCGAATGGCGCGGTCGCTGGCGGGGCGAGACGCCGCTGCTGGTGACGCCGCGCACGACCGCCGAGGTCGCCGCCGTGGTCGGCGTCTGCGCGGCCGAGGGCGTGGCGATCACGCCTCAGGGCGGCAATACCGGCCTCGTCGCCGGCCAGATCCCGCACGGCGAGATTCTGCTCTCGACCCAGAAGCTGAAGGCGATCCGCGATGTCGACCCGCTCGACGACGCCATGGTGCTGGAGGCCGGCGTCACGCTGCACGAAGCCCACCAGCAGGCCGCCCGGGTTGGCCGGCGCTTCACGGTCGGCGTGGCCTCGGAAGGCTCCTGCACGATCGGGGGGCTGATCTCGACCAACGCCGGCGGCACGGCCGTGCTGCGCTATGGCATGATGCGCGAGCAGGTGCTGGGCGTCGAGGCGGTGCTGCCCAATGGCGAGATCTGGAACGGCCTCAAGCGCCTGCGCAAGGACAATACCGGCTACGACCTCAAGCAACTGCTGATCGGCGCCGAGGGCACGCTGGGCATCGTCACCGCGGCCTCGCTGAAGCTGCACGCGCCGCTGGCCTCGCGGGCGGTGGCGATCGTGGGCCTCAACGCGCCGGCCGACGCGATCCGGCTTCTCGCGAGGGCGAAAGACGAGACCGGTGGCGCGGTCGAGGCCTTCGAACTGATGAGCTTGCTGGGTTTCGCCCTGACCATCCGCAACGTGCCTGGCCTGCGCGATCCGCTGCCGAGCGAGCATCCCTGGTACGTGCTGATCGAGATCGCCAGCGGCGAGCCCGGGACGGCCGAGGCGGCGTTGGAACGCCTGCTGGCCAAGGCCCTGGGCGACGGCTTGATCGCCGACGCCGCCGTCGCGCAGACCGAGACGCAAGAGAAGACCTTCTGGCACATCCGCGAGGGGCACTCGGCGGGCCAGAAGCCCGAGGGCGCGGTGTGGAAGCACGACATCTCGGTGCCGGTCTCGAAGATCCCCGCCTTCATCGAGCGAGCCGACGCGGCGCTGGAGGAGGCGTTCCCCGGCGTACGGATCATCGCCTTCGGCCACGTCGGCGACGGCAATGTCCACTACGACGTGCTGAAACCCGTCGGCGCGGACGACGACGCCCATGACGCCCAGCGCGAGCAGGGCGCCAGGATCGTCCACGACATCACCGCCAGCTTCGCCGGCTCGATCAGCGCCGAGCACGGTCTGGGGGCGATGAAGACGGCCGAGGCCCTGACCTACAAGGACCCGATCGAGGTCGCGGCCCTGCGGGCGATCCGAGGGGCGCTGGACCCCAAGCGGATCATGAACCCCCGGATCCTGTTCTAGGCGGCGGCTTTGGCCAGGGCGCGCCGCTTGCGGGCGCGCAGGGCTTGCAGGACCAGAACCCCGATCGCGCCCAGCGGGATCGTGGCCTTGTAGAAGCCGGCCTGCGAGCCGGGGCCCAGCACGTTGATGGCCAGCGGGATGAAGCCCCACCTGTCCGTGCCCTGCTGCATCCAGAACGCGCCGACGCCGACGAAGCACATCAGCGCCCACACGATGCGGAACTTCAGGGTCCGGTCGCGGGCGACCAGGAACGCGGCCACGACCATCGGCAGCGGCCAGGCGAGAGCGGCCACGAGGCCAAAAGTCTGGGTCATGGGCGGCTGCATAGCCGTCTCGCCCGGATGGGTCGAGCCGCCTTCACGGTTACTCAACTCCTAGGCGTCCATAAGGCGCACCTGTCAGGGGATGGGCGGGGAAAGATCATGAAGTTTGGTTTGGTCGCGTCGGCGTCCGCGTGCGTCCTGCTCTGCGCCTGCGCGTCGGTGACGCGCGGCTCGACCGACGCCTGGGAGGTCAACAGCGACCCGATCGGCGCCAAGGTCGAGACCACCAACGGCCACTTCTGCGAAGCGACGCCGTGCGCGATCCGCATGAGCCGCAAGAGCGAGTTTGTCGCCACCGTCACCAAGCCGGGGTACCGCCCGGCCACCATCACCGTCACCCACAAGACCGCCAAGGCGGGCGCCGCCGGCATGGCCGGCAACGTCCTGATCGGTGGTCTGATCGGGGTCGGCATCGACTCCGCCACCGGGGCCACCCAGGACCTCGTGCCCAATCCGGCCTTCGTGAAGCTGGAGCGGACTGGACCTTACGACCCGCCCGCCGAGCTCCTGCCGCCGGAGCCTGTCCCGCCGCCGCCGGCCGTTCCGCAACCGGCCTATGCGCCCGAACCGGTCGCGGCGCCGCCGATCTACACACCGGCTCCGCCGCCCTCCCGCGCGCCGACCTACGCACCGGCGGCGCCGCCGATCTACACGCTCGCGCCGCTCTCCGGGGGGCCGGTCGCGCCGCCGCCGCCGCCGGCGGTCGTGAGCAGCAGCAACATCATCAAGGGCACGGCCTTCCTGCGCACGCGCAATGGCCAGACCCGCAGCTGCGCCGGCTCGCCGGTGCGGCTGTTCCCGCGCGGTCCTTCCACTATCGCCTTCGTGCGCCAGGCCTATGGTTCGGAGCAGGGCGGCTTCGCCCGCCGGACGAGCTGGGAGCCTCAGCCGTTCGATCCGGTCGTCACGATCGAGACCTGCGACGCTCAGGGCGGCTTCGCTTTCGACCGCCTGCCCGACGGCGACTATTACGTCGCCGCCGTGGTCAGCATCGAGAGCCCGGCCGGCGATGGCGGCGGCTATATGGTCCAGGAGGGCGGCACGATCGTCACCCTGGTCTCGGTCTCGGGCGGCGCGGTCAAGCCGATCGTCCTGACCCGTTAGGTCTCCGGCACCCCGGCCATCATCGCCTTCAGAGCCCCCAGGTGGCCCTTCAGCGCCTTGCGTCCGGGACTGGTCAGCGACAGCCAGGTGCGCTGGCGGCCCTCCGAGGCGGCCTTGCGGACCTTGACGTAGCCGGCTTCCTCCAAGGTCTTCACGTGTTTGCTGAGCACCGATTCCGAGACGTCCAGCGCCTCGCGGACGGTGGCGAAGTCGATGGTCTCCATCGCCGCCAGCATGCAGCACATCTGCAGGCGATTGGGGGCGTGGATCACCGGGTCCAGTTCCACGCTCACAGCGAGCCGCCGTCGCGCAGGTCGGCGCGGAAGGCCGCTTCCCAGACGAAGCCGCCGATGGTGACGATCACGGCGACAAGCGCGCCGAACACCCACGGCGCGGCGACCACGTCGCGCTCCAACGCCAACCAGACCGAGATCGCCGCGCATAGCGTCGTGAGGATCGCCAGGCCGATGGCGACCCAGCGTGTGCGTCCGGCGCGATAGCCGCTGACCCACATGCCGGTGTGGCGCTTATAGGCGCGCACGAGCAGCACCAGGCCCACCAAGAACACCGCGTAGTAGATGAACTTGGCCAGGATCGGCTGAGTCTGGACGGCCACCATGCCCCCCGCGAGCAGGCCCAGCGCCGGGTGGTACCAGATCGGCGCCTTGGCGCGTTCGGCCAGGTCGGTATTGGCGGCTTCGACCTCGGCCAGCATCCGCAGGGCGTCTTCGTCTCGGGTCATGGCGTCTTCCTTACTTTCCATTGCGGAAAGTCATAACCCTCTACTTTCCAGTGTGGCAAGTGAAAACTTTCCAACATGGAAAGTGATGGGCTCGACAACCTCGACCGGGGCGAGCTTGATGGCGGCATGAGCACGCTCTTCCGGTTCGCCAGCGCTGTCCGGCGTCACGCCGAGGTCGAGGCCTGGTTCTCGGCCGACGATCCGCTGCGCCGGCTTGTCGAGCCCTGGTTCGAGCGCCTGCGGGCCAGCGGCGGCGACGTTCGCGAACTGCTGCATGACGGCCATCCGACCGCCTGCGTCGACGACGCCGCCTTCGCCTATGTCGACGCCTTCGCGGCCCATGCCAGCATCGGTTTCTACGCGGGCGCGTCGCTGCCTGATCCGGGCCGTCTGCTCGAAGGGACGGGCAAGCGGATGCGGCACGTCAAACTGCGCTGGGGCCAGCCGATCGACGAGGCGGCCTTGGTCGAGCTGATCGCCGCCGCCCATGCGGACATGCGGCGGCGTGTCGACTCAGGGGAATGACATAGCTGGCGCCGTCGCCCCTAAGCCTCTATCTCCCGGCCATGCTGATGGTCATCTCGCCCGCCAAGTCGCTGGACTTCACCGCACCCAAGGATGTGCTGCCGCTCACCACGCCGGCGCTGAAGCCCCAGATCGCCGAACTGGCCAAGGTCACGCGCAAGCTGACCGCGCCCGACCTCAAGCGGCTGATGCACATCTCTGACGCCCTGGCCAAGCTGAACCGCGAGCGATTCCAGGCTTTCGACTCCGAGCTCGAGGATGGCCTGCAGGCGATCATCGCCTTCAACGGCGATGTCTATGCCGGCCTGGCCGCCCGCGAGCTGGACCGTCCGGCCCTGGAGTGGGCCCAGGATCACCTGCGGATCCTGTCGGGCCTCTACGGCGTGCTGCGCCCGTTCGACGCCCTGCAGCCCTATCGCCTGGAGATGGGCGCGCGGCTGAAGACCAAGCGTGGCAGCAACCTCTACGACTTCTGGGGCGAGACGATCTCCATGACCCTGAACGCCGCCGCCGAGGGCCACGACGACCCGACCCTGGTGAACCTGGCGAGCCAGGAGTATTTCGGCGCCGTCGACGCCAAGGCCCTGAAGCTGCCGGTGGTCACCTGCCACTTCAAGGAAGAGAAGCACGGCGAGCTGCGGGTGCTGGGCTTCTTCGCCAAGAAGGCGCGGGGACGCATGGCCCGCTACATCATCGACAACCGGATCGACCGCGCCGAAGGGCTGAAGCGGTTCGACCTGGATGGCTACGCCTTCAAGCCGAACCTTTCGACCGAGGCCGACTGGGTTTTCGCTCGCCCGCAGCCCTGAATTCATCTATCGATGAATTTATAAGCGCTCGCCTCTCGCATGGGCGAGCTATATGCTGCGTCGCAGCAAATGCAGGGAGCGTGAGTGCATGGCCGTGGATTTCGGTTTGCAGGGGCAGGTCGCCATCGTCACCGGCTCGACCAGCGGCATCGGTCACGCCTTGGCCGACGCGCTCGCCGCCCAGGGCTGCAACATCGTCATGAACGGCTTGGGCGAGATGAACGCCATCGAGCGCGCCCGGGCCGAGATGGCCGAAACCCACGGCGTCGAGGTGCTGTATCACGGCGCCGACATGACCAAGCCCGACCAGATCGCTGACATGGTCCGCGCCGCCAAGGCCGAGTTCGGCGAGCTGGACATCCTGGTCAACAACGCCGGCGTCCAGCACGTGGCCCCGATCGAGGACTTCCCGGACGACAAGTGGGACCTGATCATCGCGATCAACCTGTCGTCGGCCTTTCACGCGACCAAGGCGGCCGTGCCGATCATGAAGGAGCAGGGACGCGGGCGGATCGTCAACATCGCTTCGGCGCATGGTCTGGTCGCCTCGCCGTTCAAGTCGGCCTATGTCGCGGCCAAGCACGGCATCCTGGGCCTGACCAAGACGGTGGCCCTCGAGGTCGCCGAGCACGGCATCACCTGCAACGCCATCTGCCCCGGCTTCGTGAAGACTCCGCTGGTCGAGGCCCAGATCGCCGATCAGGCCAAGGCCCGCGGCATCTCTGAAGAGGCGGTGATGAAGGACGTGATCCTGGCCGCCCAACCGACCAAGCAGTTCGTCACCTTCGAACAGCTGGGCGGCATGTTGCTCTATCTGGTCTCCGACGCCGGGGCTTCGGCCAATGGCGCGGCGTTCCAGGTCGACGGCGGCTGGGTCGCGCAATAGGCTGGGCCGCGTGCCCATCCCGCCCTTCATCAAGAAGAAGTCCGGCCCCCGGACGCTGAGCCTGGCCCTGCAGGGCGGGGGCTCGCACGGGGCGTTCGAGTGGGGCGTGCTCGACCGCCTGCTGGAGGAGGACGATCTGGAGATCCGGGCGGCCACCGCCGCCTCGGCTGGGGCGATGAACGCCGTCTGCCTGGCCCAGGGCCTGATCGACGACGGCAAGGCCGGGGCCAGGAGGCGTCTCGAATCTTTCTGGCGGCAGGTGAACCGGCAGGGCGGGCGCAACGTCTTCGGCGACACCTCGATCTGGACCACCGCCTTCGGCGGCGGGGCCGACTGGCTGAAGAACACTCCCGGCTGGCGGATGGCCGAGACCTTCGCCCTGTCGCTCAGCCCCTACGAGTTCAATCCGTTCAACCTGAACCCGCTGCACGACACGCTGGAAGCCGAGATCACCTTCAGCCAGATCCGCGAGAAGAGCCCGATCAAGCTCTATGTCGCCGCCACGGCGGTGCGAACCAGCAAGTCGGTGATCTTCCGCGAGACCGAGCTGACGTCCCGCCACATCATGGCCAGCGCCTGTCTGCCGCAGGTTTTCCAGGCCGTGGAGATCGACGGCGAGCCCTACTGGGACGGTGGCTTCCTGGCCAATCCGCCGCTGTGGCCGCTGTTCTATGACGACACCCCCGACGATATCCTGATCGTCAGCCTCAACCCGTTCGTCCGCGAGGAGACGCCCAAGTCGCCGGGCGAGATCATGGATCGGCTGAACGAGATCACCTTCAACGCCTCCCTGGCCTCGGAGCTCAGGGCCATCGGCTTCGTGCAGAAGCTGCTGGACGACGGCCTGCTGAAGGACACCGCCCGGGGCCGCTACCGCCGGATGCTGGTCCACGCCATCACCGCCGACAAGCCGCTGGCGGATCTGTCGCTCTCCACCAAGTTCAACACCGAGTGGAGTTTCCTGACCGATCTCAAGGCGCGGGGGCGCAAGGCGGCGGAAGCTTGGCTGGCCGACTGCGGAAACTGCATCGGTGTGAAGTCCAGCGTCGATCTCAAGGTCGGCTTCCCCTGAAGGACCTGGCCATGAACCACCCCGTGCCGACCGTCGGCGTCGTCTGCCTGCGCGGCGACGAGGTCCTGCTGATCCGACGCGGCACGCCGCCCCGGCTGAACCAGTGGAGCCTGCCGGGCGGAAGGCTGGAATGGGGAGAGACCCTGGAGGTCGCCGCCTTGCGCGAGCTCAAGGAAGAGACCGGCGTCGAGGCCGAGCTGCTGGGCCTGCTGGACGTGGTCGACGGCGTGTTTCCGGCCCGTCCAGGCGGCGAGATCACCCGCCACTACGTGATGATCGACTACGCCGCCCGCTGGACCGGCGGCGAGCCAGTGGCCGGCGACGACGCGGCCGAGGCGAAATTCGTGACGCTGGACGAGGCCATGGCCCTGGTCGAGTGGGAAGAAACACGGCGGGTGATCGCGGAGACGTACGCGCGGTTTGGGGCTTAGACGCCCCCTCCGTCACGGCGCTTCGTTGCGTCCAGCCATCGCCCGTGTTCAATCCACCCCATGACCCTCGTCGAAGCCCGCGCCCCGCGCACCTCTCTCAGCCCCAACGCCCTGATCCTGATCGCCGCGTGCGTGGGTCTGGGCTGGGCGGTGGCGGCCGAGCTGCCGCCCGCCGGACCGCTGACCTTCGCCTTTGTCGCCGCGACCTGGATCCTCAGCGTCGGGGTCCACGAGTTCGGCCACGCCTTCGTCGCGCACAAGGCCGGCGACACGACGATCGTCGAGAAGGGCTACCTGACCCTCGATCCGCTCAAGTATTCGGACCTCGTCACCACCATCATCTTCCCGCTGATCGCCCTGGCCCTGGGCGGCATCGGCTTTCCCGGCGGGGCGGTCTATCTGCGCGAGGACCTGATGCGGTCCAAGGGCTGGCGGTCGCTGGCCTCGCTGGCCGGGCCGCTGGGGACGCTGGCGGTGCTGGTCGCCCTGGCCGTGGTCCTGCCGTTCGTCGCCTCCGGTCCGCTCTACAACGCCCTGTCGCTGCTGGCCCTGCTGCAGGCCAGCGCCCTGGTCTTGAACCTCCTGCCGATCCCGGGCCTGGACGGCTACGGCGTCATCCGGCCGTTCCTCTCCGACGGCGTGCGGGCCAGGCTGGTCAAGATCGAGCGGATCGGCTTTCTCATCCTGTTCGCCCTGATCTTCTGGGTCCCCGGGGTCAGCGGCTTCATCTTCGGCGCGGCCCTGGCGGTCACCGACCTCCTGGGCGTGTCGCGGCCGGCCGTCGGCGCCGGCTGGCAAGCCTTCCACTTCTGGGGCTCTTGACCTTCCGCGCCTGACCGCCTCTCCTCAAACAAACGTTTCAGGGATGAGAGGGAGGTTCGCATGGCCTACGCGCCGTTCAATCTGTCGGGCAAGGTGGCCCTGGTCACCGGCGGCAATCGCGGCATCGGCCTGGGCATGGCCAAGGCGATGGCGGAGGCCGGCGCCGACATCGTCATCTGGGGCTCCAATCCCGAGCGCAATCTCGAGGCCGAGAAGCAGCTGACCACGCTGGGCGTGCGGGTGAAGGCTCAGACCGTCGACGTCTCCGACGAGGATCAGGTTCGCGAAGGCATGGAGGAGGCCGTGGCCGCCATGGGCCGGGTCGACAGCGTCTTCGCCAATGCCGGCGTCGGCTTTGGTTCGCCCTCGTTCGTCGAGATGAAGACCGAGACCTATCGCAAGGTGCTGTCGGTCAATCTGGACGGTGTGTTCTTCACCCTGCGCGAGGCCTGCCGCCACATGGTCGAGCGCGCCAAGACCGGCGATCCGGGCGGTTCGCTGGTCGGGGTGGCCTCGCTGGCCGCCATCGAGGGCGCGGCCCGCAACGAGGCCTATGCGGCCACCAAGGGCGCGGTGATCTCGATGATCAAGTCGGTGGCCGTCGAGCACGCCCGCTATGGCGTGCGCGCCAACGCCATCCTGCCGGGCTGGATCGCCACCGACATGACGGCCGGGGCGCAGGCGAACGCCGCCTTCGCCGAGAAGGTCATCCCGCGCGTGCCGGCCCGCCGCTGGGGCGAGCCCGAGGATTTCGGCGGCATGGCCGTCTATCTGGCCTCGGATGCGTCGAGCTACCACTCGGGCACGACCATCGTCATCGACGGCGGATACTCGATCTTCTGACGGCGTGTTTCTTGGACTCTGAAGTCCAATAAAAACCCAGGTAAAACAGGGTCTTGCGGAACGGTCCGCGCGGTGAGAAGCTTTCTCCACGGCAGCCTGGACATCAGATCCGGGCGCCGACGAGGAAACAAAGACGATGACGCCCCAAGACGTTGTCAGCCTGGCCCCGCCGCGCGGCTTTCTGACGCTGATCGCCCTGGTCCTGACGGCCATGGCCAGCTGCTTCTGGACCGCCGAATCGGACGTCGAGACCGAGCTGGTCCGCCACAACTAGGCTGGGCTAACCTCGCGGCACGCTTGCGGGCGCGGGCGCGGCGCGAAATCCTCCCTGAAAATAACGGGAGGAACGGTCATGGGCCTGCGCACGCCGCTCTGCGATCTACTGCATATCGAGCATCCGATCCTTCTGGCCGGCATGGGCGGGGTGTCCTATGCGCCGCTGGCGGCGGCGGTGTCGAACGCCGGCGGCTACGGCGTGCTGGGCATGGCCGGGACCTCGCCGGACTTCATCCGTGACCAGATGCGCGAGGTCAGAAGCCTCACCGACAAGCCGTTCGGCGTCGACCTGCTGGCCGCCACGCCGGATGCGCTGACCGCCAGCGTCGAGGTGATCATCGAGGAGGGCGCCTCGTCCTTCATCGCCGGCCTTGGCGTGCCGCTGCCGATCATCGAGCGCCTCAAGGCGGCCGGCCTGAAGGTCATGGTCGTCTGCGGGGCGGTGAAGCACGCGGTCAAGGCCGAGCAGGCCGGCTGCGACGCCGTCATCTGCCAGGGCGGGGAGGGCGGCGGCCACACCGGTCTGGTCGGCACCTTGCCGCTGGTCGCGCAGTCGGTCGAGGCCGTGAAGATCCCCGTCGTCGCGGCGGGGGGGCTCTATGACGGCCGGGGCCTCGCCGCGGCCCTGGCCCTGGGCGCCCAGGGCGTCTGGATGGGCACGCGCTTCATCGCCAGCCTTGAGGCTCACGCCGGCGACCTCTATCGCCAGGCGGTGGTCGAGGCGGCCGACGAGGACACGATCCGCACCCGTTGCTACTCAGGCAAGCCGATGCGGGTGAAGAAGAACCCCTATGTCGACGACTGGGAGGGCCGGCCATCCGACATCCAGCCTTTCCCCCAGCAGGCCATGATCTCGATCCGGGCGGGGGCCATGGGCGGCATCGGCGGCCAGATCGAGGGTCTCGACCCGGTTAAGTCCTGCTTCGCCATGGGTCAGAGCGCCGGTGGCGTGCGCGAGGTGCTGCCGGCCGGCGAGATCGTGGCGCGGCTCGTCAGCGAGGCCGAGGCGGCGCTGGACCGGGCGAACGCCTTCCGTGTCTAACGCTTGTGCGGGGGCAGGATCCGCTGGAAGTGCGCCTCGAAGACCGCGTGGCATTCGCAGGCGCGCTTTTCCAGGCCAGGACGGTCCAGCACCTCGACCTTGCCGCGGCCGATGTGGATGACCTTGGCGTCCTGCAGGACGCGGGCGACGGCGCTGATCGTCGTGCGCTGCACGCCCAGCATCTGGGCCAGGGTCTCCTGGGTCAGGCGGATCGGCTCCTTGCCCGAGCGGTCGTGGGCGAACTGCAGCCAGCGGCAGACGCGTTGCTCGATCGGATGCAGGGCGTTGCAGGCGGCGACCTGCATCATCTGGGCGATGAAGGCGTCGGCGGCGCGATCGAACAGGTCGCCGACGACGGCATGGCGAAGCTTGACCTCTTCCAGCCTCGCGGTCGGCAGGCAGAAGGCGTGGCCGGGCACGCGGACGACGGCGCGACCATAGGCGGGCTTGAAGCCGGCGCTGACCACGCCGCCGATCGCGCCTTCGAAGCCGATGCTGGCGGCCTCGATCTCCTGACCGTCCGAGGTCACCACCAGCAGCGAGGCCTGGGTGGGGCCGCAGGGCAGGTAGGTGTGCTCGACGTCGTCCCCGACATCGAACAGCACGGCGTCGGCCGGCAGGTCGACGAGAACCATGTGCGCGGCCAGTTCGGCCAGGGCGTCCGGGCGCAGGGCGGCCAGCAGACGGTTGGAATCATAGGTCGGGGCGGCGTCGCCCTCGGCGGCGCTGCGGACGATGCGGGTGATGGCGGTCATGCGTGCCTCCCGTGAAGCTCGACTGCATAAGCGCGCGGCGCACGGCTTAGTTTCCCGTGGACGGCGAGACTCTTCCGAAGCACCCTCCGCAAGGGCCAGGGAGTAGACCCATGATCGCCAAGCGACACCTGCGGCGGAGGCTGAGCCAGTACGGCGCGCTGTGGCTCGGATCGTTCGTCGTCACCCTGCTGGTCATGGCCGCCATGGTCTTCGGCGTGGGCGCGCCGCTGGCGGAGACCGCCGACCTCGCCCTGCCGATCGCCCTGTCCCTGCTGGGCCTGGCGGTGATCACCGGCGTCGGGATCACCTTGGCCACGGACGTAAGTCTCTCGACCAAGTCGCTGATCACGGCCCTGGCCCTGCTGCTGGTCCTGCCGCTGCTGTGGGCGCCGGTGCTGGCGGTGATCGTCACGGCCGCCATCGCCGGAGCGTCGGTGGAATATTCCACCGCCTACGCTCAGTTCCGGATCGCGGTCAGCCACCTGATCTACCCGCTGGTGGCGATGCTGGGCGAAGACCCGCTGGTCGGCTTCGTCTGGCAGGCGTTCCAAGTCGTCGCGTCCGTGGTGGGCGCGGTCGCGTCGATCCTGCAGGTGTGGCGCGTCATCAAGCCGTTCCTGTACGGCGACGAGGAAGAGACGGTCGAGGCCTAGGTGTTCAGCTCAGCGTCGTCGGGCCGGGGAGCACCCCGTCCTCTTCCTGCTCGTGCAGCATCACATGCAGGCCCAGACCGGCTGGATGCTCGGCCAAGCGCCGGGCCGCGGCGCTGGCTTCGCCGCGCGTTTCATAGGCGCCAAAGCGCAGGTTGTCGCCGATGATGGACCAGCGATCGCGGACCCGAACGACACCATAATGCACCTCAGTCATGGGCAGACCTCCTTGCAGTATCCACAGGGAGCGCCCGATCTGTGGCGATCACAAGGCCCTTATTGTTCAAGCTTTTTTGACACCGAGGGACATCTTGTCCCCAAGCGGAGGCCGGCCGCTCGCCCGTCAGGCGCGGGACGGTGACAGGCGGGCGCGGTTTGGCGATAACAGGCTCATGTCGCGTCCGTTCCTTATCGGCGTCCTCCTCGGCGCCCTCGTCGTTTCGCCGGTCCTGGCCCCCAAGGCGTTCGGTCAGGAACGGGCCGCCGACGAGCGTCAGCGTCTGCTGGACCTGGCCTATACGCTGGGCGAGAGCCACGCCCTACGCCAGGCCTGCGAGGGCGTCGACGACCAGTACTGGCGCTCGCGCATGGTTCGCCTGACCGAGGTGGAGCAGGCCGACCAGGCCTTCGACGCCCAGATGCGCGAGCGGTTCAACACCGGCTTCGCCTCGCGCCGCAGCGAGTATCCGGTCTGCGATGACGCCAGCCGCAAGGCCGAGCAGGCCGCCGCCCGCAAGGGTCAGGCCCTGGCCCAGAGGCTCTCGCAGTCGATGCGCCCCACGCCTCCGCCGCCCGCGCCGGATTCCATGGCGGACGGCGAAGGAGCGCGCTAACCTCTACCCAGGTTTGTAGAGGAGCGTCGCTCTTGGGCACGTCCATCGTCGTAATCGTCCTGCTGGTCCTGGCCTTCGTGCTGGTGATGAGCGTCATCAAGATCGTGCCGCAGGGGCGCGAATTCACCGTCGAGCGGTTCGGCCGCTACACCCGGACCCTGAAGCCCGGCATCAGCATCCTGACTCCCTTCGTCGAGACGATCGGGCGCAAGGTGAACATGATGGAGCAGGTGCTGGACGTGCCCCAGCAGGAGGTCATCACCAAGGACAACGTGTCGGTGAAGGTCGACGCCATCGTCTTCATCCAGGTGATGGACGCCGCCGCCGCCGCCTACCGGGTCGACAATCTGATGTACGCCATCACCCAGCTGGCCCAGACCAACCTGCGCACCGTCGTCGGCTCGATGGAGCTGGACGAGGTGCTGAGCCAGCGCGACGCGATCAACACCAGGCTGCTGTCGACCATCGACCACGCCACCGGCCCGTGGGGCGTCAAGGTGGCGCGGATCGAGATCAAGGACCTGACGCCGCCGCCGGACATCACCAACGCCATGGCCCGCCAGATGAAGGCCGAGCGCGAGAAGCGCGCGGTGATCACCGAGGCCGAGGGCGAGAAGCAGTCCCAGATCGCCCGCGCCGAGGGTCAGAAGCAGTCGGCCATCCTGCAGGCCGAGGGCCGCCGCGAGGCCGCCTTCCGCGACGCCGAGGCCCGCGAACGGGAAGCCGAGGCCGAGGCCAAGGCGACCACCTTCGTGTCCGAGGCCATCGCCAAGGGCGACGTCAACGCGATCAACTACTTCATCGCCCAGAAGTACGTCGAAGCCTTCGGCGAACTGGCCCGCAGTCCGCAGCAGAAGACGGTGATCGTGCCGGCCGACTTCTCGGGCCTGACCGGGACCGTCGCGGGGGTCGCCGAGCTGATCAAGAGCCTGGGCGCCGATACGCCGAAGGCGCCGCCGCCGTCGCGGTCTTCGTCGACCGCCGCGCCGGTCAGCGCTCAGGGCGCCCCGCCGCCCGTCGGCAAGCGCGGAGCCTGAGGTCATGGGCGCGATCGCCGGCTTCTACGCTCTGCAACCGTTCTGGCTGTGGCTGGCCGTCGCGGCCATCTGCCTGGCCATCGAGGTCTCGACCGGGACGGGCTGGCTCCTTTGGCCGGCGGCCAGCGCCTTCGTCATCGGCCTGATCGCCCAGGCCCTGCATCCGGGCGCCGTGCTCGAGATCGGCCTGTTCGCCATCCTGACCATCGCCTCGACCTATCTGGCCCGCCGCTTCCTGCGGCCGGTGCTGGAGCCGACGGGACCGGACCTCAACGACCCACTGAAGCGGCTGATCGGCCAGCGCGGCCAGGTGCTGTCGACCTTTGAGCAAGGGCGCGGCCGGGTGTTCGTCGACGGCAAGGACTGGGCGGCCGAGACCGAGGAGCCGATCCCCGCCATCAGCCAGGAAGTGGTGGTCATCGGCCTCAATGGCGCGGTGCTGAAGGTCCGCAAGATTCCGACCTGACGGAAACCTGCTGACAGAACGCGGCGCCGCCCCTGTTATCCGCCGACGGCGACACCATTTGAGCCCCGCATCAGCCACCTTGCAGGGCATGCGCGGCGCTGAGCCTCGTATCGGGGCATCGTCGCGTTTAGGGGAGACGGCGTGACTTCAATCATATCGGTGAAGGGTCTGACCAAGACCTATGCGTCTGGCCATCAGGCCCTCAAGACGATCAACCTGGACATCGAGAGGGGCGAGATCTTCGCCCTCCTGGGCCCGAACGGGGCCGGCAAGACCACCCTGATCAGCATCATCTGCGGCATCGTCAATCCCAGCCTGGGCGTCGTCCTGGCCGACGGCCACGACGTGGTGAAGGACTATCGCGCCGCCCGCACCAAGATCGGCCTGGTGCCGCAGGAACTGCACACCGACGCCTTCGAGACGGTCTGGGCCACGGTCAGTTTCTCGCGCGGCCTGTTCGGCAAGCCGCGCAATGACGCCCTGATCGAGAAGATCCTTCGCGACCTGTCCCTGTGGGACAAGAAGGACAGCAAGATCATGGCGCTGTCGGGCGGCATGAAGCGCCGGGTGATGATCGCCAAGGCGCTGAGCCACGAGCCGACCATCCTGTTCCTGGACGAGCCCACCGCCGGCGTCGACGTCGAGCTGCGCCGCGACATGTGGGAGATGGTCCGCCAGCTGCGCGAGAATGGCGTCACCATCATCCTGACCACCCACTATATCGAGGAGGCCGAGGAGATGGCCGACCGGATCGGGGTGATCAACAAGGGCGAGATCATCCTGGTCGAAGACAAGACCGTGCTGATGCGCAAGCTGGGCAAGAAACAGCTGACCGTGCACCTGCGCGAGCCGCTGACGGCCCTGCCGGCCGGCCTGGACGACGCTTCGCTCAGCCTGATCAACGACGGCGCTGACCTCGTCTACACCTTCGACGCCCAGGCCGACGACACCGGCATCGCCGATCTGCTCAAGCGCCTCGCCGAGCACGGCGTCGACTTCAAGGACCTCAAGACCGACCAGAGCTCTCTGGAAGACATCTTCGTCAGCCTGGTGAGGGCCCCGCAATGAACCTCTTCGCGATCAAGGCCATCTACCGCTTCGAGATGGCGCGGTGGTTCCGCACCCTGCTGCAGAGCATCCTGGCGCCGGTCATCTCGACCTCGCTCTATTTCGTGGTGTTCGGCTCGGCGATCGGCTCGCGCATGCAGTCGATCGACGGCGTCAGCTACGGCGCCTTCATCATCCCGGGCCTGATCATGCTGTCGCTGCTCAGCGAGAGCATCTCCAACGCCTCGTTCGGCATCTACATGCCCAAGTGGGCCGGCACGATCTACGAGCTGCTCTCGGCCCCGGTGGCCTGGTTCGAGGCGGTCACCGGCTATGTCGGCGCCGCCGCCACCAAGTCGATCTGCCTGGGCCTGCTGATCCTGGCCACCGCCCGGATCTTCGTGCCGTTCGAGATCGCCCACCCGTTCGTGATGCTGCTGTTCCTCGTCTTGACCTCGATCACCTTCAGCCTGTTCGGCTTCATCATCGGGGTCTGGGCCGACAATTTCCAGAAGCTGCAGATCGTGCCCGCCCTGATCGTGACGCCGCTGACCTTCCTGGGCGGCAGCTTCTACTCGATCAAGATGCTGCCGGAGGTCTGGCAGAAGGTCACCCTGTTCAACCCGGTGGTCTATCTGATCAGCGGCTTCCGCTGGAGCTTCTACGGCCAGTCGGACGTCGGCGTCGGCGTCAGCCTGGCCATGACCGGCGTGTTCCTGGTCGTCTGCCTGACGGCGGTGGGCTGGATCTTCAAGACGGGTTACCGGTTGAAGGTCTAGTCTTCCTCGGGGGCGTCCTCGACCGGCGTCCCCGCCTTCAGTCCTTTCATGCCGCTCGCGGCGCCGCCCTTCGCGACCAGCGCCGCCTCGGCCGCGCGGACCATCGGGCGTTCGCCGTTGAAAGCGGCCAGCAGCCGCAGGGTCTCGAAGACGCTGGGATCGGCGCGGGTGTCGATCTCGGGCTGCTGAACGATCAGGTGCAGGCCGCGCCCGTGCAGCCTCAGCGCCATGTCCAGCAGGTCGACCATTGTCCCGGCCAGGGCGTGGAAACTCGGGACCGCCAGGGCTCCGCCATCTTCCAGGGCTTCCAGCGCCCGCTCCAGCCCGGGGCGCACCACGCCGGTGGTCAGGCAGCGATCGCTGAATACCTCTTCGCAGCCCAGCAGCAGCAGGCGTTCCTCCTGGGCGGGGCTGAAGAAGGTCCCGCGCACGGGCGGCACGCGATAGTAGCCGACGAGTTTCATGCGGCGGTGCTTTGCAGACCCCGCGTGCGCTGGCGAGTGGATTTCGCGGGCGTCCACAGCTTGGCGCCTAGCCGCGCGCGAACCGCGCCCGGTAGGCGCCGGGTGTCGTCGAGAACTGGCGACGGAAGTGGTGACGCAGGGCTGGCGCGCCCAGGCCCACGGCCTCGGCGACCTGCTCGATCCCGGCCGGCGAGGTCTCCAGCAGGTCCCGCGCCCGGTTCAGGCGTTCGGCCAGCAGCCACCGGGCCGGGGTCCCGCCGGTGGCGGCCTCGAAGCGGCGCAGGAAGGTCCGCTCGCTCATCCCCGCCGCGCCGGCCAGGGTCTTGATCGTATGGTCGCCGGCCAGATCGGCGCGCATCCGGTCGAGGATCGGCGAGAGCCGCGAAGCCTCGTGCGCCACGGGCACGGGCCGCTCGACGAACTGGGCCTGGCCGCCGTCGCGATGCGGCGGCACGACCAGGCGGCGGGCCACGGTGTTGGCGGCCTCGGGTCCGAAGTCGCGGCGGATCAGGTGCAGGCCCAGGTCGATGCCCGCCGCGCTGCCGGCCGAGGTCAGGAGGTCGCCCTCGTCGACATAGAGCACGTCCGGCTGAACCGCGATCGCCGGATAGCGCTCGCGTAGCGCGTCGGCATAGCGCCAGTGGGTCGTGGCCCGGCGTCCGTCCAGCAGGCCCGTGGCCGCCAGCACGAACACGCCCGAGCAGATCGACATCAGCCGCGCGCCGTTGGCGTGAGCCTTCCGCAGCGCCTCGATCAGCGGGGCGGGCGCGGGGTGATCCATCCCCCGCCAGCCCGGGGCGACGATGACGCTGGCCTCGCTCAGCAGCTCCAGTCCGCCGTCGCCGACGATCCGCACGCCGCCCAGGCCGCGCAGGTCGCCCGGCTCCACGGCGGCGGTGGCGAAGCGGTACCAGTCCGCGCCCATCTCCGGACGCGGCAAGGCGAACAGCTCGACCGCCACGCCATATTCGAAGGTGCAGAGGCCGTCATAGGCGAGGACGACGACGAGCGGCTGAGCGTTTGGCATGATCTTTACGGTCGATGTCGATCTCGCCAGCTAACGCGCGCGGTCGCGCCAGGGCAAGTCTGCCGGCGTCAACCGTTGGAGACTTCCATGAGCCCCAAGCCGAGCTTCGTGTCCGAGATCCCCGCCGCCGCCGAGGTCGCCGCCGCCCACTTCGCCGCGCGGCTGTCGCTGGAGACCGACTGCGCCGACGTCGCCGCAGCCATGCAGGCGGGCGAGGTCGATTTCGTCCTGCTGCATGTCGTCGGTTCGCCCGACGCCTATGCCCGCCGTCACGTGCCGGGCGCGATCCACCTTCGCCACGCCGACATGACGGCCGAGCGGATGGCGCAATGGCCCGCCGACACCCTGTTCGTCGTCTATTGCGCCGGCCCGCACTGCAACGGCGCCGATCGCGCGGCGCTGAAGCTGGCCAGGCTGGGTCGGCCGGTGAAGCTGATGCTCGGCGGGATCACCGGTTGGGAGGACGAAGGCCTGCCGTTCGCGAGCGGCGAGGAGCCGGGTCGTCTCGAGGCCTAGAAGACCCTCGGATTGGCCTTGCGCAGGCCTTCGTTGGCCAGGGCGTCGGCGCGTTCGTTCAGCGGATGGCCGGCGTGACCCTTGACCCAGCGCCAGTCGACATCGTGCCGCTCGCGCGCGGCGTCGAGGCGCTTCCAAAGGTCGTCGTTCTTGACCGGGCT
Source organism: Caulobacter sp. GW822-FHT07D08 (assembly GCF_058798735.1). NCBI lineage: Bacteria > Pseudomonadati > Pseudomonadota > Alphaproteobacteria > Caulobacterales > Caulobacteraceae > Caulobacter > Caulobacter sp. GW822-FHT07D08. Next base: position 192,495 of record NZ_JBXAKU010000006.1, on the reverse strand, counting down.
CTTGTCGGCGGTCTTCCAGCCGCGCGCCTTCCAGCCGCGGATCCACTCCTGGATGCCCTTCATCACGTACTGGCTGTCGGTATGCAGCTCGACCTTGCAGGGGCGGTTCAGCAGCTCCAGCGCCTGGATCGCGGCCATCAACTCCATGCGGTTGTTGGTGGTCGCCGGCTCGCCGCCGCAGATCTCTTTCTTCTTGTCGCCATAGAACAGGATGGCGCCCCAGCCGCCGGGACCCGGATTCCCCTTGCAGGCGCCGTCCGTATAGATCGTGACCTTAGGCGTCATGCGAACAGCACGAGGCCTTCGCGGTGGACGGCCAGCTTGCGCTCGTACTCCAGCGGGTCCTTCGGCTTGACCAGCGCGCCGGGCGGGGTCGAACCCCAGTCGGCCAGGCGGGTCAGGAAGAAGCGGACGGCGGCGCCGCGCGCCAGGATCGGCAGGGCTTCCTTCTCGGCCGGGCTCAGCGGGCGGCGGCGCTCATAGCCGTTCAGCAGGGCCTTGGCGGCGGTGATGTTGAAACTGCCGTCGGGCTCGAAGCACCAGGCGTTCAGGGTGACGGCCACGTCGTAGGCGTAGCTGTCCTCGCAGGCGAAATAGAAGTCGATCGCCGCGGCGAACTTGCCGTTCGACTGGAAGAAGACGTTGTCCGGGAAATAGTCGGCGTGGATCACGCCCGACGGCAGATTGCGCGGCCACATCAGGGCCAGCTGCGCCAGGTCGTTGTCGATGGTCGCCGACAGGCCGGGCTTGAGATCCTCGGCGGCCTTGCGGTGCCTGGCGAACAACGGCGACCAGGCGCTCTGGCCCAGGTCGTTGGCGCGGCGGCCGGGATAGCCCTCGCCGGCCAGGTGCAGCCAGGCCAGGCCCTCGCCGGCTTCGCGGCAGTGGGCGACGGTGGGCTTGCGCACCGACAGGCCGGGCAGGAACTCGACGATGGCGGCCGGCTTGCCGCGAAGGCTGGCCAGGGTGGCGCCCTTGCGGTCCGGGATCGGCCGGGCGCTGGGATAGCCCTTGTCGGCCAGCCAGGTCAGCAGGTTCAGGAAATAGGGCAGGTCGTCGGCCTTCACCCGCCGCTCGTAGACGGTCAGGATGTAGCGGCCCTTCTCCGTCTCGAGCAGGAAGTTGGAGTTCTCCACCCCCTCGGCGATGCCCTTGAAGGCCAGGGGCAAGCCCAGGTCGTAGCCCGCCAGGAAGGCTTCGAGTTCAGCGTCGGTGATGTCGGTATAGACGGCCATGGCGTCGGGATGCTCGACGGGAGGCCGGCGGTCAAGGGTGTGGGCAGCCCTCGTCCTTCGACAGGCTCAGGATGAGGGCTACTTTTGACGCCGCTGCGGTAGAAACCTCATCCTGAGCTTGTCGAAGGACGAGGTTTCGGCTCCGCCCAGCCTAAGCCGTCAGCAGCCTCGGCAGCTTGAACGTGATCGTTTCGCGGGCCTCGACCAGTTCCTCGACGGTGGTGTCGAAGCGCGCCGAGATGGCGTCGATGACGCCTTGCACCAGGTCTTCCGGAGCCGAGGCGCCGGCGGTCAGGCCCACGCGCGAGACGCCGTCGAACCAGGTCCAGTCGATGCCGTTGGCGTCGTCGATCAGATAGGCGGCGGTGGCGCCGGCCTTCAGGCCGACTTCCTTCAGGCGCACCGAGTTCGAGGAGTTCTTCGACCCGACCACCAGCACCAGTTCCGACTGCTCGGCCAGGTGCTTGACCGCGTCCTGGCGGTTGGTGGTGGCGTAGCAGATGTCTTCCTTGTGCGGAGCGGCGATCCCGGGGAAGCGCTCGCGCAGCAGGGCCACCATGTCCGCCGTGTCGTCGACCGACAGGGTGGTCTGGGTCAGGAAGGCCACGTTGGCGGCGTCCTTCGGCTCCCAGGCCGCGGCGTCCTTGATGTCCTCGATCAGGGTGACCGAGCCCTCGGGCAGCTGGCCCATGGTGCCGATGACTTCCGGGTGGCCGGCGTGGCCGATCAGCACGATCTCGCGGCCGGCGTCATAGTGCTTCTGGGCCTCGACGTGGACCTTGGAGACCAGCGGGCAGGTGGCGTCCAGATAGATCATCTGACGCGATTGGGCCTCGGCCGGCACCGACTTGGGCACGCCGTGGGCCGAAAACACCACGGGGCGGTCGTCGGGGGCCTCGGACAGTTCCTCGATGAACACCGCGCCCAGGGCCTTGAGCCGATCGACCACGTGGCGGTTGTGGACGATCTCGTGGCGCACATAGACCGGCGCGCCGAACTTCTCGACGGCGCGTTCGACGATCTGGATGGCGCGATCCACGCCGGCGCAGAAGCCGCGCGGGCTGGCCAGCACGAGCGAGATCGGGCGACGAACCGGCATGGGGGCGGGCGTATGGGCGTTCATGCGCGGAAACTAGTCGTTCGGATGGTCCGGCGCCAGGAGTCTGCGTCGTTGCGACGTCACGCATATGCCTTTATCAGGCTGCATGACGCCGAAGGGGCTGCATGGTCCCGCTTGGCTCTTCTTTTTCTCGAACCGGACGTTTCATGCGCCGCACTTTGCCGCTCGCCCTCAGCGCTTTGATGGCGCTCTCGATCGCCGCCACGGCGACGACTGTTCATGCGCAGATGGGACCCGGCGGCGGCCAGGGCGGCGGCCCCGACGATGACAGCGGCGCCGCCAAGAAGAAGAAGCGCGACGAGGAGTGGAACCAGCCCAAGGCGCCGCTGCAGCAGCTGCGCAACGCCGGCCCGTGCCCCTATGTGAAGGTGCTCTACGACGCCAGCCGCTATGTCGAGTTCAAGGACGGCAAGGAAGCCGCCAACCAGGCCGGCTTCACGGGCGAGATCCAGAGCATCTCGTCGGGCTGCGCCTACAAGGCCAACGAGCCGATCAGGATCCGCATCGAAGCCCTGTTCCAGCTGGGCCGCGGCCCGCAGGCCGAGGGCGACAAGCACGTCTATCGCTACTGGGTCGCCGTCACCGAGCGGAACCAGTCCGTGATCGCCAAGGAATATTTCGACCTGCCGGTGACCTTCGCGCCCGGCAAGGATCGCGCCTACGCCACCGACACGATCGAGCAGATCACCATTCCGCGCGCCGACGACAAGGTCAGCGGCAGCAACTTCGAGGTCCTGTTGGGCTTCGACGTGACCCCGGAAATGGCCGCCTTCAACCGTGACGGCAAGCGCTTCCGCGTCAATGCCGGTCAGGCCGCACAGGCTCAGCAAGCTGGGCAAGCAGGGAACACCACCAAGCAATGAACGATTTGAAGCGGTCCCTGAGTGAGGCGGCCGCGGCCGCTTTCCAGGCCGCCGGACTGCCTCCCGAATTCGGACGCGTCACCGCCTCCGACCGTCCCGACCTGGCTGATTTCCAGTGCAACGGCGCCCTCGCGGCCGCCAAGAGCGCCAAGCGCAATCCGCGCGAGATCGCCGTGCAGGTCGTCGATATCCTCAAGGGCGACCCGCGCCTGGCCTCGGTCGAGATCGCCGGAGTCGGCTTCATCAACATGCGCGTCAGCGACGAGGCCCTGTCGGCCCGCGCCCGCGAGATCGCTTCCGACGATCGCGCCGGCGCCCAGCTGCTGGAAACCCCGCGCCGGGTGCTGGTCGACTATGCCGGCCCGAACGTCGCCAAGCCGATGCACGTGGGCCACCTGCGCGCCTCGATCATCGGCGAGTCGGTCAAGCGGCTGTACCGCTTCCGCGGCGACGACGTGGTGGGCGACGCCCACTTCGGCGACTGGGGCTTCCAGATGGGCCTGCTGATCAGCGCCATCATGGACGAGGACGCGTTCATCAACGCCCTGATGCAGAAGCTTCCCGAGGCTCCGCGCGGCTTCAGCGCCGCCGACGAGGCCAAGGTGATGGCCGAGTTCGAGAGCCGCATCACCCTGGCTGACCTCGACCGCATCTATCCGGCCGCCTCGGTGCGCCAGAAGGAAGATCCGGCGTTCAAGGAACGCGCCCGCAAGGCCACCGCCGAACTGCAGAACGGCCGCTTCGGCTATCGCCTGCTATGGCGTCACTTCGTCAATGTCAGCCGCGTGGCCCTGGAGCGCGAGTTCCACGCCCTGGGCGTCGACTTCGACCTTTGGAAGGGCGAGAGCGACGTCAACGACCTGATCGAGCCGATGGTCCGCCAGCTGGAGGACAAGGGCCTGCTGGTCGACGACCAGGGCGCCCGCATCGTCCGGGTGGCCCGCGAGGGCGACAAGCAGGACGTGCCGCCGCTGCTGGTGGTGTCGTCGGAAGGCTCGGCGATGTACGGCACCACCGACCTGGCGACGATCCTGGACCGCCGCAAGTCGTTCGACCCGCACCTGATCCTCTACTGCGTGGATCAGCGGCAGGCCCTGCATTTCGAGACCGTGTTCCGCGCCGCCTACCTGGCCGGCTACGCCGCCGAGGGCTCGCTGGAGCACATCGGCTTCGGCACCATGAACGGCGCGGACGGCAAGCCGTTCAAGACCCGCGCCGGCGGCGTCCTGAAGCTGCACGACCTGATCGAGATGGCCCGCGAAAAGGCCCGCGAGCGCCTGCGCGAAGCCGGCCTCGGCGCCGAGCTGACCGAAGAGCAGTTCGAGGACACCGCCCACAAGGTCGGCGTCGCGGCTCTGAAGTTCGCCGACCTGCAGAACTTCCGCGGCACTTCCTACGTCTTCGACCTCGACCGCTTCACCAGCTTCGAGGGCAAGACCGGCCCCTACCTGCTGTACCAGTCGGTGCGCATCAAGAGCGTGCTGCGCCGCGCCGCCGAGGCCGGCGCCGTCGCCGGCCGCATCGTGATCCGCGAGCCTGCGGAGCGGGACCTGGCCATGCTGCTGGACGCCTTCGAGGGCGCCCTGCAGGAGGCCTATGACAAGAAGGCCCCCAACTTCGTGGCCGAGCACGCCTACAAGCTGGCCCAGTCGTTCTCGAAGTTCTACGCCGCCTGCCCGATCGTCAGCGCCGACACCGAGGAACTGCGCGCCTCGCGCCTGAGCCTGGCCGAGACCACCCTGCGCCAGCTGCTGCTGGCCCTCGACCTGCTCGGCATCGAAGCGCCGGAACGGATGTAGGGTTCGAGCGCCTCGCGGCGGTTGCAATCGCCGCGGGGGCGCACGACAGTCCCGGCCGCGCTTGCGTGTGTCGGGAGGGGTTATGAACAAGTCCGTGGTCGCCATGTTGATGGCGAGCGCCTGCGTCAGCGCGATCGCCGCGCCGGCCTTCGCCGAGAAGGCCAAGTCTAAAACCGACAAGTACGCCGACGCCACCGCCGGCCTGGAGCGCAAGAACGGCCTCCTGCCAGTGTTCGTCGACAAGAAGGACGGCAAGATCCTGGTGCTGCTGCCCAAGCCGGGCGCGGACGGGATCGCCGGGCGCTACATCTACCAGACCTATCTGCGGTCGGGTCTGGGCTCGAACCCGACAGGCCTGGACCGCTCGGCGCCGGGCGACACCCAGATCATCGCCTTCCGCCGCGTGGGCGGCAAGGTGATCGCCCAGTTCGAGAACTGGGGCTTTTCCGCCGCGCGGGGGTCGGCCGACGAGCAGAAGGCGGTGGCCGACTCGTTCCCGGTCTCCAGCGTCTGGTCGAACGCCATCGAGGCCGAGAGCCCGGACGGCGGCCTGCTGGTCGATGTGACCAGCTTCCTGACCCGCGACGCCCAGGGCGTCGCCAAGACGCTGAAGCGCGGCAAGCAGGGCGACTTCCGCCTGAACGACGGCCTGTCCTACGCCGATACGGGGGCGGTGAACGTCTTCCCGCTGAACGTCGAGCTGGAGGCGGTCGAGACCTTCGTCGGCGACGATCCGGGTTCGGAGGTTCGCGGCATCGTTCCCGATCCGCGCAACGTGACCCTGGCCCTGCACCACGCGTTCGTGGCCCTGCCCGAGCCGGGCTATCAGCCGCGCCAGAACGATCCGCGCGTCGGCGTCATCGACCACACCGTGGCCGACTATTCCGCGCCGCTGGGCGAGCCGCTGGTCTATCGGCTGGTCCACCGCTTCCGTCTGGAAAAGACCGATCCGACCGCCGCCCGCTCGCCGGTCAAGAAGCCGATCGTGTTCTATGTCGACCGCGCCGCGCCCGAGCCGGTGCGCTCGGCGCTGATCGAGGGCGGCCGCTGGTGGAACCAGGCCTTCGAGGCCGCCGGCTTCATCGACGCCTTCAAGGTCGAGCTGCTGCCCGAGGGCGTCAGCCCGCTGGACGCCCGCTACAGCGTCGTCAACTGGGTGCACCGCCAGACGCGCGGCTGGTCGTATGGCCACGCGGTGGTCGATCCGCGCACGGGGGAGATCATCAAGGGCGACGTGCTGCTGGGCTCGCAGCGCGTCCGCCAGGACCGGCTGATCTTCGAGGGACTGGAAGGCGCGGCGGCCACCGGCCAGGGCGGTCCCAACGACCCGATCGAGATCTCGCTGGCCCGCCTGCGCCAGCTGGCCCCGCATGAGATCGGCCACTCGATCGGCCTGCAGCACAATTTCGCCGCCAGCACCTATGGCGACCGCGCCTCGGTGATGGATTATCCGGCCCCGAGGATCGCCATCAAGGGCGGCCAGCTGGACTTCTCCGACGCCTATGGGCGCGGCGTGGGCGCCTGGGACAAGTTCGTGATCGACTGGCTATATGGGGTCGCTCCGGCCGGCGTCGACGAGAAGGCCTGGCTGAAGGCCAAGGCCGACAAGAGCCAGGCCGACGGCCTGCGCTATGTCTCCGACGAGGATGCGCGCGGGCAGGACACGCCGCATCCGGTGGGCGCGGTCTGGGACAACGGTTCCGACCCCGTCGTCGAGCTCGACCATCTGATGGCCGTGCGCAAGATCGCGTTGGACCGTTTCGGGCTTCCCAATCTGCCCAAGGGCGGGTCGGTGGCGGATCTGCGCCGCGTGATCGTGCCGATCTACATCTTCCACCGTTATCAGGTCGACGCGACGGCCAAGCTGGTCGGCGGCGTCGACTTCACCTACGCCGCCGAGGGCGATGGCCGGGAGGCCAGCAAGATCGTCCCGCCCGCCCGCCAGGCCGCCGCCATCGACGCTCTGCTGCGGACGCTGACGCCCGCCGCGCTGGACCTCTCCGACAAGACCCTGGATGTCCTGACCTCGGGCCAGTCGCAGGGCGCCGACAAGGCCAATGACATCGAGACCTTCGGCCCGGGGCCGGTCTTCGACCTGCCGGCGACGGCGGACGTCGCCGCCGACCTCGTCTGGGGCGACCTGTTCGCGCCGGCGCGCCTGAACCGTCTCATGGAGGCCAAGCGCCGCGATCCGGCCCAGCCGGGTGTCGAGGGGCTGTTGGACAAGGCCCTGGCCTTCGCCGCCTTCGACGGCAAGGCGACGGGCCGCCAAGCCGAGCTGGCGCGCCGCGTCCGCCAGAGGATGGTGGTGAATCTGGCCAACGCCCTGGGCGACAAGGACCTGTCCCCGACCGCCGCCGCGGTGATCCGCGCGCGTCTGGCCGACTGGGGCAAGGGGCTCAAGGCCGTGACCGCAAGCGACGCCGCCGACCGCGCCCAGGCTCGCGCCCTGGCTGGTGTCATTACCGACGAAAGCGGCGACCGCCTGGCCGGGCTGATCGAGGAAGGCAAGGCCAAGATCGTCATCCCGCCCGGCCCGCCGATCGGCGAGGACGATTGGTTTGTAGACTTGAACCTCTAAGTTATCCGATCTCCCCGGCGAATGCCGGGGCCCAGATCGAAGCCAAGCGCGCTAGTGGTTCTGCTCGTCGCGTGGGCGCGAGCACGTCCGACTCTCACTAATGAATCTGGGCCCCGGCATTCGCCGGGGAAATCGGAGTTGAAAGAAGCCGGTCCAGCTTGACTCTGAGGTGACCCTCCCGCATCACCCCGACGACCCTCGCGGGAGACATCGGGATTCGCTCCCGAGGCCGAAGGCGCAACCGCCCCGGAAACGCTCAGGCAAAAGGACCGCGCGGGTTTAGGAACGCTGGAAAGAGGCCTCCCGAAAGGGCGGCTCGCCGAAGGAGCAAGGCCAAACCCGTCCGGCAGAGGGGCGAGGCCGGAATCTCTCAGGTCCAAGGGACAGCGGGGGCGACTTGCCGGCGGACGCCGGTCCCGTCGCCGACCCCGCTTGGAGCCTGTCCAGTGTCCGATCAAGACCTCAAGAAGACCCCGTTGTACGAGGCCCACGTAGCGCTTGGCGCGCGCATGGTGCCGTTCGCCGGCTATTCGATGCCGGTGCAGTACAAGGACGGGGTGCTGAAGGAGCACCTCTGGACCCGCGAGCACGCCGGCCTGTTCGACGTCTCGCACATGGGCCAGGCGCGCCTGCGCGGTGAGAACCCCGCCAAGAGCTTCGAGAAGGTAGTCTCGGCCGACTACCAGGGCCTGAAGCCCGGCAAGCAGCGCTACGGCGTGCTGCTGAACGCCGAGGGCGGGATCATCGACGACCTGATGACGGCGCGCCCCGACGACGACGGCCTGTTCGTGGTGGTCAACGGCGCCTGCAAGGACAACGACTACAAGATCATCGCCGAGGCCCTGGCCGGCGAGGCCACGGTGACCCGTCTCGAGGACCGCGCGCTGCTGGCGCTGCAAGGTCCGCAGGCCGCCGTCGTCCTGGCCGCCCATGTGCCGGAAGCCGCCGGCATGGTGTTCATGGACACGCTGGCCCTGACCGCCTTCGGCGTCGACGCGATCATCTCGCGCTCGGGCTATACGGGCGAGGACGGCTACGAGATCTCGGTCCCGGCCGACGCCGCCGAGCGCATCTGGAACACCCTGCTGGCCGACGAGCGCGTCAAGCCGATCGGCCTGGGCGCGCGCGACAGCCTGCGCCTGGAAGCGGGCCTGCCGCTGTACGGCCATGACCTGGACGAGACGGTCTCGCCGATCGAGGCCGGTCTGAACTTCGCGGTCGGCAAGTCGCGCCGCGAGGCCGGCGACTATCTCGGCGCGGCCCGGATCGCCAAGGAACTGGCCGGCGAGATGTCGCGCGTCCGCGTCAATCTGAAGGTGCTGGAAGGCGCGCCGGCCCGCGAAGGCGCCGAGATCGCCGACGAAGAAGGCAATGTCATCGGCAAGGTGACCAGCGGCGGCTTCGCCCCCAGCCTGGGTTTCCCCATCGCCATCGGTTTCGCCCCGCCGGCCTATGCGGCCGTGGGGGCGAAGCTCAAGGTCATCGTTCGTGGAAAGGCCGCCGCCGCTGAAGTGGTCGCCACCCCGTTCGTCGCCAACCGTTACGTCCGCAAACTCTAATCAAGGGCCCAGGCAATGCGTTTCACCAAAGATCATGAATGGGTCATCGTCCAAGGCGACGTGGCCACCGTCGGCATCACCGCCTATGCCGCCGAGCAGCTGGGCGACGTGGTGTTCGTCGAGGTTCCGGAAGCCGGCAAGACCGTGAAGCAGGGCGAGAACCTCGCCGTGGTCGAGAGCGTCAAGGCCGCCTCGGACGTCTACGCCCCGGTGTCGGGCGAGGTCATCGAGGGCAATGCCGAGCTGGGCGACGCGCCGGAAACCGTCAACGCCCTGCCGGAAAGCGGCGGCTGGTTCGCCAAGATCCAGCTGTCGAACCCGGCCGAGGTCGACGCCCTGATGGACCGCGACGCGTACGAAGCGTTCCTCGCGACTCTCTAACTTTATCTGTCATCCCGGACGGCCGCAGGCCGATCCGGGACCGCCGGAAGCGCCGCGCTTTCCGAGGTCCCGGCTCTCCGCTCCGCTACGGCCGGGATGACAAGCTAGGTGCGATAACACAATGCGTTACCTCCCCCTGACCCCCGAAGACCGCGTCGAGATGCTCGGCGCGATCGGCGTCAAGTCGATCGACGACCTGTTCATCGACGTGCCGGCCTCGGCCCAGCGTTCCGGAACCGTCGACCTGCCGCTGCACGCCGGCGAGATCGAAGTCGAGCGCGAGATGGCCGGCCTGGCTCGTCGCAATCGCGCCGCGGGGGAGGGACCGTTCTTCTGCGGGGCCGGCGCCTATCGCCACCACGTGCCGGCCACGGTCGACCACATCATCCAGCGGTCGGAGTTCCTGACGAGCTACACGCCCTACCAGCCGGAAATCGCCCAAGGCACCTTGCAGGTGCTGTTCGAATTCCAGAGCCAGGTCGCGGCCCTGACCGGGATGGAGGTGGCCAACGCCTCGCTCTATGACGGTTCGACCGGCGCGGCCGAGGCCGTGATGATGGCCCAGCGCGTCACCCGCCGGAACAAGGCGGTGATGTCGGGCGGCGTCCACCCGCACTATGTCGAGACCATCGAGACCCTGGCCCACGCGGCCGGCGTCGCGACGGAGGCCTTGGCTCCGGCGGTCGACGCCGAGGACGCGGTGATCGCCGCCATCGACGCCGACACCGCTTGCGTCGTCGTCCAGACCCCGAACGTGTTCGGCACGGTCACCGACGTGACCCGGATCGCCGAAGCCGCCCAGGCGGCCGGCGCGCTGCTGATCGTCGTGACCACCGAGGCGGTCTCGTACGGCCTGCTGAAGTCGCCCGGCGAGATGGGCGCCGACATCGCCGTGGCCGAGGGCCAGTCGATCGGCAATGGCCTGAACTTCGGCGGCCCCTATGTCGGCCTCTTCGCCTGCAAGGAGAAGTTCGTCCGCCAGATGCCGGGCCGCCTGTGCGGCGAGACCGTCGACGCCGATGGCAAGCGCGGCTTCGTGCTGACCCTGTCGACCCGCGAGCAACATATCCGTCGCGACAAGGCCACTTCGAACATCTGCACCAACAGCGGCCTCTGCGCCCTGGCCTTCTCGATCCACATGAGCCTGCTGGGCGAGACCGGCCTGCGCCAGCTTGCCGCCCTGAACCACCAGAAGGCGGTCGCCCTGCGCGACGCCCTGAAGGCCGTGCCGGGTGTCGAGATCCTGACCCCGCGCTTTTTCAACGAGTTCGCGATCAAGCTGCCGAAGGACGCGGCCGAGGTCGTCGAGACCCTGGCCGGCCATGGCGTCATCGCCGGCGTGCCGTTCTCGCGCCTCGACGCGGACGCGGGCCTGAACGACGTGCTGCTGGTCGCGGCTACCGAGACCACGCTCGATATCGACATCCCCTTCTTCGCCAAGATCCTCACCAAGGCGGTGGCCCAATGAGCATGAACAACGTCGGCCGCCCCACGCGCCCCGAAACCGCGAACGACGCCGCCACCAGCCACGAGACCCTGACCGGCGGTCGTGGTCTCCTTCAGGACGAGGCCCTGATCTTCGAACTGAACGGCTGGGACAAGACCGGCGTCGACCTGCCCGAGGCCGCCGCGCCGTCGGGCGATCTGGCCGGCCTGCTGCGCGCCGAGCCGATCGGTCTGCCGGGCCTGTCGGAGCCCGAAGCGGTCCGCCACTATGTGCGCCTCAGCCAAAAGAACCACGCCATCGACCTGGCGCTGTATCCGCTGGGCTCGTGCACGATGAAGCACAACCCGCGCCTGAACGAGAAGATGGCGCGTCTGCCGGGCTTCTCGGACATTCACCCGCTGCAGCCGCAGTCGACCGTGCAGGGCGCCCTGCAGCTGATGGACCGCCTGGCCCACTGGCTGAAGACCCTGACCGGCATGCCGGCCGTGGCCCTGACGCCCAAGGCCGGCGCCCACGGCGAGATGTGCGGCATGCTGGCCATCCGCGCGGCCCACGAAGCCAACGGTCAGGGCCACCGCAAGACGGTGCTCGCCCCGACCAGCGCCCACGGCACCAACCCGGCCACGGCGGCCTTCGTCGGCTACACTGTCGTCGAGATCGCCCAGACGGAAGACGGCCGGGTGGACATGGCGGACCTGGAGTCCAAGCTCGGCGACCACGTCGCGGCGATCATGGTCACCAACCCCAATACCTGCGGCCTGTTCGAGCGCGACGTCGTCGAGATCGCCCGGCTGACCCACGCGGCCGGAGCCTACTTCTACTGCGACGGCGCCAATTTCAACGCCATCGTCGGCCGGGTGCGCCCGGGCGACCTGGGCGTCGACGCCATGCACATCAACCTGCACAAGACCTTCTCGACGCCCCACGGCGGCGGCGGTCCGGGCGCGGGTCCTGTGGTGCTGTCGGAGGCTTTGGCGCCCTTCGCGCCAACGCCCTGGCTGGTCCACGGCCACGACGGCTTCACCCTGGTCGAGCACGCCGGCGAAGAGGGGGCCAAGACAGCCTTCGGCCGCATGAGCGCCTTCCACGGCCAGATGGGCATGTATGTCCGCGCCTACGCCTACATGCTCAGCCACGGGGCCGACGGCCTGCGGCAGGTGGCCGAGGACGCCGTCCTCAACGCCAACTACATCAAGGCCCGCCTGAAGGACGTGATGAGCCCGGCCTTCCCGGATGGTCCGTGCATGCACGAGGCCCTGTTCGACGACAGCTGGCTGGAAGGCACCGGGGTGACCACGCTCGACTTCGCCAAGGCGATGATCGACGAGGGCTTCCACCCGATGACCATGTACTTCCCGCTGGTCGTCCACGGCGCCATGCTGATCGAGCCGACCGAAACCGAGAGCAAGCAGGAGCTGGATCGCTTCATCGAGGCGCTTCGCCTGCTCGCCGGCGCGGCCAAGGCGGGCGAGACGGAGCGCTTCAAGGGCGCGCCGTTCCACGCTCCGCTCCGCCGCCTCGATGAGACCCTGGCGGCCCGCAAGCCCCGGTTGAGGTGGAAACCTGTGGCCGCGGCGCCACTAGCCGCTGAATAGCAAATTCCATACCCCCCTTGCGACGGCAGGGCGCCTTTACGGCGCCCTGTTGTCTCCACATATCGGGGGGGCGCATCCGGGCTGACTGGCTTTTCCAGGGAGCAAGCGGCGCGCAAGCCCGTTTCGTCCCTCCCATGACTGCTTTCGCACTCGCCATGCCGCGCGCCCAACGCACCGCCGATGACCTCGCCCGCGAGCTCGTCGCGCGTTTTCTGCGCGTCATTCTGGTGACACTGGGTGTGCTGCTGGTCATCGGCGGCATACTGATCGCGCCGCTGCCCGGCCCCATGGGGCTGCCGCTGACCGTGGTCGGCCTGATGCTGGTGCTGCGCAATTCGTTCAAGGCCCGCAAGCAGTTCGTCCGCTTCCAGCACGCCCACCCCAAGCTGATCTTCCCGCTGCGCCGCCTGCTGCGCCGCGAGCCGGAAGTCGTGCTGGTGGCCTGGCAGCAGGCCCTGCGCGTCGAGCGCCTGATCGTGCCGCGCAGGTGGCGGGTGGCCGTTCGCTGGCGCAAGTCGCTGAAGCGCCGCGCCGTGAAGCCAACCGGGGCGTGAACGCGATCACCACCACTACGATCGATATCAAGCACAAGGTCCGTCGCCGCGCGCGCCTGGCCCTGCTGCTGCGCGAGTCGGCGGCGCGCGCCTTCCGCTGGATCGCCATCGGCTTCGGCGCGCTGGTGATCCTGGCCGGCGCCGTGCTGACGCCGCTGCCAGGGCACCTGGGCCTGCCGCTGCTGGTCATCGGGCTGATGATCGTGCTGCGCTACTCGTTCGCCGCGCGAAAGACCTTCATCCGCTGGCAGAAGCGCCACCCCAAACTGGTCTTCCCGATCCGACGCCTGATGCGCCGCGAGCCCGAAGTGCTGCTGGTCGTCTGGCAGCAGATGCTCCGTACGGAGAAGATGGTCCTGCGCCGCGCCCGCTGGCGCCTGCTGAAGAAGACCCGCAAGCGCGTGAAGAAGTACGTCGCGCGGAAGATGGCGAAGACGGCCTAGAGACGGGCGTCGGCTTTCGGGCAAGTTGGACGTTGGAGCGAGGCCGGCCTCATCCTATTTGCTTGCTATGGTGGGCTCCGCCTCAACATAGTCTTCGCATGACCGACGCGCACACGTTGAACATCGCCGCCCACGTCTCGACCGGGGCGCTGGCCCTGCTCATCGGTCTCATACCGTTGTTCTGCCGCAAAGGCGGTCCGCTGCATCGCTGGTCGGGGCGCGCCACTGCGGGATTGGGTCTTGTGGTCCTGTCCAGCGCGGTGCTGGCGGTGATCCTGTTTCGACCGCCGGCGCCGCTGGTCGCCGCGACCCTCACGGCCGGGTATCAGTATCTCAGCGGCTTGCGGACCTTGTCGCTCAACCGGCGCGGGCCACGCCTGCCGGACACCCTGCTGTCGATCCTGGGCGTGGGGATGGCTCTGCTCGTGGCTTTCCAGATGGGGCGAGGCACGGCGTCCTGGACCCCGGCCATTGGCTACACGACCATCGGCTATCTGCTGACGATGACGGCCTATGATCTAAGCCGGTCGCTGTGGGTCGGGGCCTGGTATCGCTGGGTCCGTCCCCTGGATCACGGCGTGAAGATGATCGGCTTCTACTTCGCCATGCTTTCAGCCGGGGTGGGCAATCTGCTGGCCGAGTGGCAGCCGCTGAGCCAGGTTCTGCCATCCGCTGTCGGTATGGCGATGATGATCGGCTTCGTCATCTGGTACGGCCTGCATCCCATCCGCTCCGGCGCTGAAAGCCGGGCCTGACGTCCGTTATTCACCCCAGGACCGACACTTCGTCCGAAAGCGTGATCCGAGGTCCGGTATCCGGCCGGCGCCGATAGCTGTTCCCCACCCGCGCCGGATCTTGGCGTTGCTGATGAATGGCGCTCGCTTCTGGGCAAAGGCGACCTCGCGACGATCCGCCCGTCGGCGCCTCTAGGCGGCGTTCATCGCCGCCTTTCATCTCAGGGCCAGGCTGCCGCGCGGAGGGGGGTTCTAAGCCGCTAAGCGCGCGGCGTCGGCGTCGATTGTGAAGTGCCCCACGCGGCGTGTCAGCTCATGCGCCTCGTCGGCCAGCGAGCGGCTGGCGGCGGTTGATTCCTCGACCATCGCGGCGTTCTGCTGGGTGACTTGATCCATCTGGTTGACGGCAATATTGACCTCGCCCAATCCCTGCGACTGCTCCTGAGCCGCGGCGGCGATCTGCTCCATGACCTGGGCCGATTGTCGGACGCCCCCGACGATGCGCTGGAGCGCCTCGCCCGTCTGGTTGACGAGCAGCACGCCGTTCTCCACATGACCGGAACTGGCCAGCATCAGGCCCTTGATCGCTCTGGCCGCTTCTGCGGAGCGCTGGGCCAGGGCCCGCACTTCCTGCGCGACGACGGCGAAGCCACGTCCGGCGTCACCGGCCCGAGCCGCCTCCACCCCAGCGTTCAGGGCTAAGAGATTGGTCTGGAAGGCGATCTCGTCGATGACGCTGAGGATTTGCTCGATTTCGTGCGACGACTTTTCGATGGCGCTCATGGCGATCACCGCCTCGGCGACGATCGCGCCGCCGCGCTCGGCGTCGTCGCGCGCGGTCTGGACCTGAGTCCTGGCCGAGGCGGCGCCGTCGGCCGAGCGGCGGACCGTCGCCAGCAGTTCTTCAAGCGCGGCGGCGGTTTCTTCGATACTTGCGGCCTGGCGTTCGGTGCGCTGGGCCAGCTGATCGGCGGCCTTGCTGATCTCCGACGAGCCGCCAAGGATGCTACGCGCGCCGCCGTCGATGGCCGCCATAGCGATGTTGAGGTGCTGAATGGCGGCGTTGAAATCCTCTTTCAATTTGGCGGCGGTGGCGGGAAATCCGGTCTGGATCTGATAGGTGAGGTCGCCAGCCGCGAGGCGATCCAGCGCCACGCCCAAATGTTCCACCACGATGGCCTGTTCGCGGGCGTGGGCGGCGCGCTCGGCGTCATGGATCACGCGATCGCGTTCGGCCGCCTGGCGCTGATCCTCCGCCCTATGCTCCACCTTCAGCTTGTCGATCGCCGATTGCTTGAAGGCCAGCACCGCATCGGCCATTTGCCCGATCTCATCGCTTCGTCCGACCGCGGGCACTTCGACGGTGTTGTCGCCGGCCGCCAGGCTCCGCATCGTGGCGGTCATATCGCGGACAGGGTTGGCGATCGCCCGGGTCAGAAGCCAACCCATGGCGCAGGCAAGGCCGATCGTCAGCACGCCGACAACGCCCAGGCCGATTTCAGCCCAACGATATAGCGCCGACAGCGAGGCCTCGCGCTGGTTCCGCGCGGCCTCGGAGTGTTCGGCGATCTCCTTGCCAACCTTGCGGACGGCGGTGAGACGTCCTGCGGTCAGCAGTGATGCGCGGGCGGCCTCTAGTTTTGTCGGATCTCCGCCCTCGGCGATCTGGAGATCGGTCTGGCCCGAGAAGGTTTGAACGGCCGAGGCGAAGCGCGTCAAACGGTCCTTGTCGCCGTCGTCGGTAGGCTCGGCGAGAAGGACATCGAGAGCCGCCGCATAGTCGGCCTTGAAGCCGTTGTAGCGCTTGAGGAATGACGGATCGTTGGTCGCCAGATAGCCGCGGACGGCGTTCTGTTGTTCGACAAGGGCGTCGTTGGCTTTGGCCATCAGGCTGTCGCGCGTCAGGTCGCGGTGATCCTCGGCCGCCCTGGCCTTGATGGTTTGCTCGCCGGTCAGGACCAGAACGCACACCAAAGCCACCAAGGTCACCAGCACGGTGAAGGCCGCCACGAGCTTGTGGGCGATCTTTAGGGAGCCAAACATGTCGAACCTCGCTGATTAACGGCGATAGTGCTCATGGACGGCGTTAACGGAGACCTCGGCTTGGGCTGTCCGCGTCAGTTAGCCGCGTGTTGCTTAAGGTCCGCGTCCTTGAAAATCCCTATGCCTGCTTCGTGATACGAGGCGGAGCTTTCGAGGGACCGGGAGCGAAGTCGGCTTCCCCCTCTTCTCAAACGCCTGCCGGGTCCGCTTTCGAAGGCGCCCAGAAGAAAGGGCGCGGACCTTGCGATCCGCGCCCTCTTGTCTTGTCCGATGTCGCTAGCCGCTATTGCAGCTTGGCGCCCATCTGGCTGATCGCGGCGTCGACCAGGCCGTCGTTCGTCGAACCGGCGAGGCGGGCGGCCAGGACGGTCTCGGCGGCTTGCGCGGCCAGATCGACCGCGGCGGCCTTCACGTCGGCGGCGGCTTGCGCCTCGGCCTGGGCGATCTTGCGTTCGGCCATTTCGGCGCGGCGCTTGATCTGCTCCTCGAGCTTTTCCTTGGCTTCCTCGGCCATCCGCTTGGCGTCGGCCTTGGCGGCGTCCATCATCGCGACGGCTTGGCGTTCGGCTTCCTCGCGCTGGGCCTTGACGTCCGCGAGCAGGGCTTGGGCCTCTTCACGCAGGTGCTGGGCTTCGTCGAGCTCGGCCTTGATCTTGGCGGCGTAGCCGTCCAGGGCGCCGAACAGCGCGCCCGGCAGGACCTTCAGATAGACCAGCAGGCCGAAGAAGATCACCAGGGCGACCAGAACCCAGAACTCGGGGTTCGAGAGGCTGAACAGGGATTCGTGTTCCATCGTCAGCGCTCCTTAGGCCAGGGCCGACTTCAGCTCGGCGGCGGTGGCCACCTTGCCGGTCAGCTTCTCGACGATCGCGCCGGCCGTCTCCTGAGCCACTTCGCGGACATGGCTCATGGCCGTGTCGCGGGCGGCCTGGATCGAAGCCTCGGCCGCGGCCAGCTTCTCGGCCAGGACGGCCTCTTCCTTGGCCTGACGCTCGGCGGCTTCGGCCGAAGCCTTGGCCTTCGCATCGGCGGCCGTCTTCTGGGCCTTGGCGCGCGCCTCGGCCACTTCGGCGGCGGCCGCGCGGGCCTGGGCTTCCGCCTCGTCCTTCAGACGACGGGCGTCGGCGATGTCGCCGGCGATCTTGGCGCCGCGCTCGTCGATCGCGCCGCTGACGCGGGGCAGCAGGCCCTTCGACAGCACCGCGTAGAGGACGGCGAAGATGAGCAGCAGCCAGACGATCTGACCACCCCAGTGCTCGAACTGCAGCTGCGGAAGGCCGCCGCTTTCGTGCTTGGGGGCTTCAGTCGTCTCGACCGTGCCGTGATGTTCCGTCGCCATGGGCGAAGGCGCCTCTCAGCTAGTGCGCTTGGAGCGGACCGTGATCCGGCCCGCTCCAGGAAGCGCGAGAAAACAAAAGCATGGAGCGCGTCGCTTCCGTTGAAGCGCCGCGCTCCAGGGTCGGATTACGAGAACAGGATCAGGAAGGCGATGACCAGGGCGAAGATGCCCAGGGCTTCCGTCAGGGCCATGCCCAGGAACAGCATCGGGCGCTCTTGAGCGGCGGCCGTCGGGTTGCGCAGGGCGCCTTGGAAGTAGTTGCCGAACATCACGCCCAGGCCAACGCCCGCGCCGATCATGCCGAGCATGGCCAGGCCAGCGCCGATGTACTTAGCTGCAGCAGCGTCCATGATAGAGACTCCTTGGAAGGGTATTTGTTGGAAAGACTAAAGGTTGATCAGTGGCTGTCGAGGTGCACGACGTCGTTGATGTAGACGCAGGCGAGCACCGCGAACACGAAGGCCTGCAGGAAGGCCACCATGAACTCGAGGGCCGTCAGGGCGACGACCGAGGTCAGGGCCAGGGCCGAACCGGCCCAGCCCAGTACGCCGAGACCGCCCAGGGCGATCACGAAGCCGGCGAAGATCTTCAGCACCACGTGGCCGCCCAGCATGTTGCCGAACAGACGAAGGCCCAGGGTGATGGGGCGGATCAGGAACGACAGGATCTCGATCGGCACCAGCAGGAAGTACAGCGGCCACGGCACGCCCGACGGGGCGAACAGCTTGAAGAACTTCAGGCCGTTCTTGGCGAAGCCGACGGCGACCACGGTCAGGATGACCATCAGGCCCAGCGTCAGGGTCACGGCCAGCTGCGACGTGGCGGTGAACACCAGGAACATGCCCTGAATGTTCATGAACAGCACGAAGACGAACAGCGTGAAGATGAAGGGCAGGAACTTCTTGCCGTCGTGGCCGATGATCGACTCCGAGAGCCCATCGACCAGTCCGTAGAGCATCTCGCCGACCGACTGCAGGCGGCCCGGGATGACGGCCTTGCGCGCCGCCAGGCTGTAGAAGGTGATGACCAGCAGCGCCGCCAGCATCATCGCGAACACCGAGTTCGTGATCGACAGGTCGATAGCGCCGAGCCCGGGAACGGTCACGGTGGGCAGTTCCATGATCTTCTGGATCTGGAACTGGTGCATCGGATCGGCCATCGGCCCTAGTCTCTCTTCTGCTTGGGGGCGGTTGACCCGCCTCCCGTGTCTCCGCCGGCATTCCCTTGAGGGGACGGCGCCGACGCCTGCGCGCTCATTTTCGTCGCCTTGCGGACGACGGAGAAAATCGAGAGCCCCAAGCCGATCAGCAGACCGCCGACCATGCCCCAGGGGCTCGTGTGGACATAATGGTCGAGCAACCAGCCGAAGCCGAGACCCACCAGTACGCCCCCGATCAGATCCGCCAGGAGGCGATAGCCGTCCTGGTTGGCCTTTTCGGACGCGGCTTTCGCCGGCTTTTCCGCCGCCTTCCTCGCCTCAAATGCGTCGAGCCGAGCGTCGAGGCTTACCAGAGCCTTGTCGTTCGGTTCGTCGGCCTTGGGCATGGGAGCGGCAGGTCCGAAAACGCCGCGGGCGCGCCAAAACAAGGCGCATTTCCGGCCGGCTTGATCGGCGCGGAACCTATAGACCTCGCCGCAGTGCGTCAAGGTAAGCGCTTCGCGGGCCAAGTTACGGGAATACTTAAGGATTTCGCCTTTGGCTTAAAGGGAAGGCAAAACCATCCCCCTTTTCATTCGATTGGCCGTTCGTTAGCGCCCCTACCGGAAGCGGGAACGGCTTCCTACATCACACGCGTTCTTTCGGCGCCACACCCCATAGGCAAGGTGCGGCGCAGCCCAATCACGCATTGATTTTTTCGTCGATCTGGGTTTTAGAGCCGCCGCCTCCAAACAATACGAAGATTCATGTCGCACCTGAAGAACACCGGATTCGCCGATCGCATCTCCTCCCAGCAAGAGGCCAAGAAGGCCATGCTGGCAAAGTTCAAGGCCAAGCCGACCGTCCAGGACCCCGATTTCGACAAGCGCGAGGAACTGCGCGCCGCCGAACTCGAGGCTGTCCGCGCCGCCCGCGCCGAGGCCAAGGAAAAAGCCCGTCTCGAGGCCCTGGCTCGCCAGGAAGAGATCATGGCCGTCAAGCGCGCCGAGCGCAAAGAGCGCAAGGCCGTCGAGGCCGCCGAGATGCGCGTGCGCAAGGAAGAGAAGGCCAAGGAGCGCGACGAACTGCGCGCCCTGGGCAAGACCAGCAACAGCAAGGCCAACCGCGCTCACGCGTGGGGCAGCCTCCTGGGCTGATCCGAGAAGGGGCCTTATCGAGGCCCCTTTTTCTTTGCCATGCCTTTCCCTTGATCGACGCCTCGAACCGGACCATGAGCCGCTCATGGTCCATCTCGACGTCATCGCCAGCCTGTTCGTGGTCGCCGCGCTCGCCGGCGCGCTCGACGCCATAGCGGGCGGCGGCGGTCTGGTGACCCTGCCCGCCCTGCTGCTGGCGGGCCTGTCGCCGATCCAGGCCCTCGGCACCAACAAGCTGCAAGGCGCGGTCAGCGCCCTGTCCTCGACGACGGCCTTCGCCCGTCGCGGCCTGATCGACTGGAAGACGGCCCTGCCGGTGGCCGGCCCGGCCGCGGTCGCGGGCCTGTGCGGCGCGCTCTGCGCCAGCCTGCTGTCGCCGCAGCTGCTGCGGGCCATCGTGCCGCTGCTGCTGATCGCCATCGCCCTCTATTTCGGCTTCTCGCGCGCCCTCAAGACCGAGGACGTCGCGCCGCGCATGGCGCTGATCCCGTTCGCCTGCTTCGTCGCCCCGCTGGTCGGTTTCTACGACGGCATCTTCGGACCTGGCGCCGGGGCCTTCTACATGGTCGCGATCGTCACCCTGCTGGGCTACGGCGTGCTGAAGGCCACGGCCCACACCAAGCTGGCCAACGCCGCCAGCAATGTGGGCAGCCTGAGCCTGTTCGTGCTCAAGGGCGCGGTCGTCTGGCCGGTGGGCCTGGCCATGGCCGCCGGGGCGTTCATCGGCGCCCAGGTCGGCTCACGGCTGGCCATGCGCTTCGGACCCAAGCTGATCCGGCCGCTCTTGGTGGTGATCTCGTGCGCCATGGCCGTGAAGCTGCTGGCGGATCCGAGCAATCCGCTACGCCAGGCGGCCGGGTTCTAGGCCGCGACGAGCTTCTCCGCGGTGGACAGGTCGACGCTGACCAGCTGGCTCACGCCGCGCTCGGCCATGGTCACGCCGAACAGGCGGTCCATCCGGCTCATGGTCACCGGGTTGTGGGTGATGGCGATGAAGCGGGTCTGGGTGCGCCGGCGCATCTCGTCCAGCATGTTGCAGTAGCGGTCGACATTGGCGTCATCCAGCGGCGCGTCGACTTCGTCCAGCACGCAGATCGGGGCCGGATTGGCCAGGAACACGCCGAAGATCAGGGCGCTGGCGGTCAGGGCCTGCTCGCCGCCGCTCATCAGGCTCATGCTGGCCATGCGCTTGCCGGGCGGGCAGGCGAAGATCTCGAGACCGGCCTCCAGCGGATCGTCGCTCTCGATCAGCTTCAGCTCGGCCTGGCCGCCGCCGAACAGGGCCTGGAAGAGGGTCTGGAAGTTGGCGTTGATCACGTCGAAGGCGGCCAGCAGGCGCTCGCGGCCCTCGGCGTTCAGCTCCTCGATGCCGGCCCGCAGCTTGCCGACCGCGCCTGACAGATCGGCGCGCTCGACCCTCATGGTCTCCAGGCGTCCGGCATATTCCTGGGCCTCCTCCTCGGCGCGCAGGTTCACCGGACCGATGGCGTCGCGCTCGCGTTCCAGGGCGAACAGGTGGGCCTCGACCCCGGCGGCGTCCTTCGGGACGGCCACGGCCTCGCCGGCGACGTGACGGCCCAGCTCCTCGGGCTCCATGCGGGCCTGCTCGCGGATCGCCGAGGCGACCTCGCCAAAGCGCTGGCGAGCCCCGTCCAGGTGGGCGACCAGGGCCGCGCGCTTCTCGCGGGCCTCGCCGGCGGCCTGCTCGGCGGCCCGGGCGGCGCGGTCGTTGTGGAGGCGGGTGGTCTCGGCGGCCTCAAGGGCGTCGCTGGCCTTGGCGCGACGGGCTTCGGCGGCGGCGAACTCGTCCAGCAGGACCAGCAGCTTTTCCTTCAGCGCCGCCGGCGCCTCGCGGGCGCCGTCCAGGGCGGCGGCCGCCTTCACGCGGTCGGCCTCGAGGGACTCGCCGCGCTTGGCGGCGGTTTCGGCGCGCTTGGCCCAGTCGGCGCGGTCGCGCTCCAGGCTCTCCAGGCGGCGCTGGCGGCCGGCGCGCTCGCGGGTCTCGACGTCCAGCGCCGTGCGGGCGGCGCTGGCGGCCTCCCGGGCCTGGGCCGAGGCCTGACGCGCCTGCGCGAGTTCAGGCTGCAGGTCGCCCGAGGTCTGGGCGGCGGCGTGGGCCGCGCGGGCTTCCGCCAAGGCCGCGTCGACCTCGGTCTTCTCGGCCTCGAAGCGGGCGATGGTGTCGTCCAGCGACTGGGCGCGGGCGGCCCGCATCGCCTGCTCGCGCTCGAACTTGGCGACGGCCTCGCGAGCGCCGTTCAGCAGGCGCTCGGCGTCCGGCGGACCCCGGCGCTTGTCGCGCAGCAGGTCCTCGACGGCGCGCATCCGGTCGGCGGCGGTCTTCAGCGCGGCGGCGGTGGCCTCGGCGCGCGGGGTCATGAGGTCGATCTCGGTCTCGACCTCGGCTAGGCGCGTCCGCTGTTCCAGCCGCACGGCGGCCGGCTTGGGCGCGTCGGCGCGAGCCACGAAGCCGTCCCAGCGCCACAAGTCGCCTTCCTTGGACACCAGGCGCATGCCGGGCTTCAGCGCGGCTCGCAGCCGGTCACCATCGGCGCGGGCCACGACGGCGACGTGCGAGAGACGGGCGGCCAGGGCGGGCGGCGCCTTCACGAGCGGGGCCAGCGGCTGCGCGCCCTCGGGCCAGGTCGGGGCCGGCGCCTCGGCCCCGCCCCAGTAGGACGGCGCCGTGGCGTCGAGCGCGGCGTCCAAGTCGTCGCCCAGCGCCGCGGCGAGGGCCGCGCCATAGCCCTTGTCCGGCGAGACGCTATCGAGGGCGGGGGCGTGGCCGCTCTTGGAGCGGGGGGCGGTCAGCTGGGCCAGGCCGCGGGCTTCGGTCCGCAGGCGACCGAGCTGGTCCTCGACATTGCGGGCCAGCTGGCGGGCCTGGGCCTCCTGCTCGGCGGCCTTGACCCGTTCGGCCTCGGCCTCCTCCAGCGCCGCGCGGGCGGCGGCCAGGGCGGCCTGCGCGTTGTCAAAGCGCTGGCGGGCGTCGGCGGCGGCCGGGTCGATCTCGGGGCCGACGGCCGCCCGCTCGGCCCTGGCCTGGTCGAGGGCGCGGTTGGTGCGGTTGGCGCGGGCCTCGGCTTCCGAGAAGCGCGCTGCGGCGGCGCGGAACTGGGCCTCCTCGGCGGCGACGCGGGCGGCCAGTTGCTCGACAGCGGCCTCGGCGGCGGCGCGGGCCTCCTCGGCGGTCTTGGCGGCGGCGGCGAGTTCGGGCCCGCGCTCCGGCGCGGCGGCGACCAGCTCCCGCACCTCCGTGAGTTCGGCGTCGATGCGCGCCAGGGCGGCGGCGGCGTCGTCCTTGGCCTGCGCCTCGCGGGCCAGGTCGGCGTCGATGCGGGCCAGGTCATTGGAGAGGCGTTCGAACTCGGCGGCGGCGGCCTCGGCCTCGCGCTCGGCGCGGTCCTTCTGGATGGCCAGCTGGCCCAGGATCGCCTGGGCGATGGTCGCCTCTTCCCGCAGGGGCGGCATGGCGGCCTCGGCCTCGGTGATCGCCACCTGGGCGGCGGCGCTGGCGCGGGCCGTTTCCTCGACCAGGCGGGCGGCGTTGGTGGCCTCGCTCGTGGTCCGCTCCAGCGTGTCGCGGGCCTCGGTCCAGCGGGTGTAGAGCACCGCGCCCTGCACGGCCCGGATCTCGGACGACAGGCGCTTGTACTTCTCGGCCTGGCGGGCTTCGCGGCGCAGGCGATTCAGCGCCGTCTCCAGCTCGCGGGCGACATCCTCCAGCCGGGCCAGATTGCTCTCGGCCGCTCGCAGGCGCAGCTCGGCCTCATGGCGGCGGGTGTGCAGGCCCGAGACCCCGGCGGCCTCTTCCAGGATGCGGCGGCGGTTCTGCGGCTTGGCGCCGATCAGCTCGCTGATCTGGCCCTGGCGGACCAGGGCCGGCGAGTTGGCGCCGGTCGAGGCGTCGGCGAACAGGAGCTGGACGTCGCGGGCCCGGACCTCGCGGCCGTTGATCCTGTAGGTCGAGCCCTCGCCGCGGTCGATCCGTCGCACGACCTCCAGCACCGGGTCGTCGTTGAACTGGGCCGGCGCGGTGCGGTCGGCATTGTCGATGGTCAGGGCGACGTCGGCGTGGTTGCGCGCCGGCCGCGCGCCGCTGCCGGCGAAGATCACGTCGTCCATGCCGCCGGCCCGCATGGCCTTGGCGGAATTGGCGCCCATCACCCAGCGCAGGGCTTCCAGCAGGTTGGACTTGCCGCAGCCGTTCGGGCCAACGATGCCCGTCAGCCCGGGCTCGATCCGGAACTCGGTCGGCTCGACGAAGGACTTGAAGCCCGAAAGGCGCAGGCGCTGGAACTGCACGGAGGCGGTCCCCTGGGGCCTAGAGCCTGTCCGTTTCTGATGGGACCATCAGAAACGGATAAACAGGCTCTATCTGTTTGCCTGGAGCGTGGCAGGCGCCGAAACCGCTCGCACTTTCGGCTGCCACGCTCTAGCCCTTCGCCGCGGCGGCGAAGGCCTTGGAGAGCACGGCGAAGTCGGCGCTGTGATCGTAGGGGGCGCCGTTGACGAAGAAGGTCGGCGTGCCCTCGACGCCATCGTCCACCGCCTTGGCCATGCGGTCGTTGACGCCCTTCAGCGCCGCCGGATCTTCCAGCGTCGCCTTGAACTGCGCGTCGGTCAGGCCGTACTGCTTGCCGATCGCCTGCAGGCCCTCGAACAGCTTCTCGCTGCGATAGATCTCTTCCTGCTTCTGGAAGACGGTGGTCAGCACCTCGAAGTACTTGCCCGGGATGCGGCGGGCCAGGATGAAGCCGGCGGCCGCGAACTCGTTGGGCGGGGTCAGGAACTCGCGGAACACCAGGCGCACCTTGCCGGTGTCGATGAAGGCCTTGCGGACCTCCGGCAGCACCGTGGTCCACCAGTGGGCGCAGTGCGGGCAGCTGGCCGAGGCGTAGACCACCAGCTGCACCGGCGCCTTGGCCGAGCCCAGCACCATCTCGCCCGGGACCGGCGGCAGCGGCGCGGCGCGCGCGGCCAGAGGGCTCGCCGCGACAGCGAGGCCCGAGAAGATCAGCGCGCGCCGGTCGAGACCCATTACTTCGAGGCTTCCGCGATGGCGGCGTCCAGCTGGGCCAGGGTGACCTCGCCGCCGGACTCGCCGCCGACCTTCTTGCCGTTGACGATGAAGGTCGGAGTGCCTTCGATCTTGTCGGCCTTCATCCACTTTTCGATGCGCTCGGCCGACTTGGCGGCCTTCTCGTCGGTCAGACAGGCGTTGAACTGATCTTCGCTCATGCCGGCCGCCTGGGCGATGGTCAGCAGCTCGCCGCGGATGTCGCCGGTCTGAAAGATGCTGGCCTGGGCGTGATAGATCGCGTCCGTCACCTGGAAGTACTTATCCTTGCCGGCGCAGCGGGCCAGCATGGAGCCGGCGTTGGCCAGGCGAGGCTCGCCGGTCAGGGCTTCGCGGGCCACGTAGTTGACCTTGCCGGTGTCGATGTACTTGGCCTTGAAGGCCGGGAAGACTTCCGCGTTCCACGTGGCGCAGTGCGGGCAGGCGACCGAGGCGTACTCGACCACGGTCACCTTGGCGGCGGGGTTGCCCAGGGTCATGTCGTCGGCGGTGACCTTGGTCCCCTGAGCGCCGCAAGCGGCGAGCGCGCCCAGCGAGGCGGTGAGGGCGACGGCGGTCATAAGCCGGCGGGTCAGCGGACGCATGTTCGTTCTTCCTTGCAGCGCAGCGGTGAAGTTAAGCGCGATTCTTAGGCCCCGGGAAAAGGGCGAGGGTAAGGCTTGCAACAGCGTGATCGGGGCCGGGTTGTCAATTGGAAGGTTGGGCCGATCAAGAGCTCAGGGATGCTCGCGCAGCACGCCGCGGCCCAGTTTCAGCAGGGCGTCCTTGAGACCGCCGTCGGGCTGGTCGGCCAGGCTGTCGGAGAGCTGCTTTTCCAGCGCCGCGTCCAGCGGCGGCTTGCGGCGCGGACGTTGTGCGACCGGCGCGGCGGCGGCCTTCACGGGGCCCTGGACGATGCGCAGGCGGGTGACGACGCCCTTGCCCAGCAGCATGTCGAGGCGGGCGGTGATCTGCGGCGCCTGGTGCTGGATCAGCGAGGCCACCGGGCCGTCGACGCGCAGCTCCAGCGCGCCGCCTTCGCCATTGCGGCCTTTTATGATGCGGACGGGCTCCGTCCGACGCGCGAGCGTGTCGCCGACGATCTCGCGCCAGCGGGCCTGCAGCGCGGCGGGCCCCTTGCCGAAGCGCTCTTCCAGCGACTTCAGCAACGGCGCCAGGCTCTTGCCGGCGGGTGGCGGCGGACGGCGCTGCGGACGCGTACGCTTGGCGCGCAGGATCGCGAGGGCTTCTTCCGCGGTGGGCAGGGGGCGGCGCATGCGAGGAAACTAGCATGCGGGGCTCGGTTCGCGGTAGGCGAGGGATGATGAAAGCCCAATCCCTTTCTCGTCGCGATGCGATCCGCGCGGCCCTGCTGGCCTGGTATGACGCCCAGGCCCGGACCCTGGCCTGGCGCGTCTCGCCCGCCGACCGCCGCGCCGGCATGCGGGGCGACCCCTACCGCGTCTGGCTGTCGGAGGTGATGCTGCAGCAGACCACCGTGCCGCACGCCACGCCCTATTTCCTGGGCTTCACCGAGCGTTGGCCGACGGTCTCGGATCTCGCGGCGGTGGACGACGGCGACCTGATGGCCGCCTGGGCGGGGCTCGGCTACTACGCCCGGGCCCGCAACCTGCTGGCCTGCGCGCGGGCGGTGGCGAACCAGCACGGCGGCGTCTTCCCGGATACCGAGGAGTCCTTACGCGCCCTTCCCGGCGTCGGGGCCTATACCGCCGCCGCCGTGGCCGCCATCGCCTTCGGCCGCGCCGCCAATGTCGTCGACGGCAATGTCGAGCGGGTGATGGCGCGGCTGTTCGCCGTCGAGGCGCCGATGCCGGACAGCAAGCCGGAACTCAAGGCCCTGGCCGGAGAGCTCGTCACCGACGATCGCCCCGGCGACTGGGCCCAGGCGCTGATGGATCTCGGAGCCACGGTCTGTAAACCCAAGGCCCCGCTGTGCGACCGCTGCCCGATCTCGGACTGGTGCGCGGCCTATAAGGGCGGCGCGCCCGAGAGCTATCCGCGCAAGACCAAGAAGGCCGACCGCCCGCGCCGCCACGGCGTGGCCTATGTCCTGACGCGCGGCGACGACATGGCTCTGGTCCGCCGTCCGCCCAAGGGCCTGCTGGGCGGGATGCTGGGCCTGCCGACTAGCGACTGGCGCGCCGCGCCGTTCTCCGACGCCGAGGCGGTGGCCGCCGCGCCGGTCGCGGTCGCCTGGCGCGACCTCGGCGCGGTCGAGCACGTCTTCACGCACTTCTCCCTGACGCTGCGGGTGTTCGCGGCAGACGGCGTGAACGCTGGCGACTTCGTCTGGACCCCGCGCGAAGGCCTGGGCGCGCTGCCCAGCGTGTTCCTGAAAGCAGCGCTGGCGGCGGAGCGGCTGCTCTAATCGCGCGCGAACGTCCCCAGCGCGTCAAGGAAGTCATTGCCGAAGATTTTCAGCAGGAACGCGGCGATCACGAGAAGTACGGAATAGCTGAGCGCCGACACCACGCCGATCATTACGTCTTTCCACAACGGTCGGCCGCGTAGCAAGGCATCGCGCTGAATGGAGGGCGTCTGATCCTCGAGCGCGATCTGGGCATAGGCGGATAGGGCGCTGTCGGCGGTCTCGCGGAAGGCCTGAAGCGTTGTAGGCGTCCATTGCCGGGAGAAGCCGCGCAACTCGGCCACCGTCGGAGCTCTGCCTTCGCGAGCGCGGTGTTCGAACAGCCACTCGCGCTTGGCTTGCTTGTAGAGGCCGTAAGCGATGAAACCTTCAATATCGTCCGAGGCGCGGACCAACTGGTCGAAGACCGGATTGTGGTCGGTCGTCGCCATGCGGCGGTTATTTCCTGGCCAGGACGAGTTTGGCGCGAGACAGAGCCCGTTCATGCGTATCGCGGCTCAGGGCGATGACCTTGCTGCCGTCAGGGCGTCGAATCTCTTGCAGAACGCTTCCGCTCCGCGGATCGCGAAAAGGAACTGCGCTCACCACCGCCTTGCTGGCGGGAATTCTACCGGGGCGGATCATAAGGTGAACATTGCCGCCTCGGGTTGGGTCACGCAAGGCGGTTGCGCGAAAATGAGCGCCTCAGTTCATCCCCGCCCGCACCTGCGCCCTCAGGACGTCGATCGGGGCGAGGCCCGCGTCGGTCTTGAAGTGCCAGTAGGTCCAGCCGTTGCAGGCTGGCGCGCTCTGCACCAGGGCGCCGATCTTGTGGATCGAGCCGGACAGGTCGCCGACCGTGATCGAGCCGTCCGGGCGGACCTTGGCGGCGTGATTGCCCTTGGAGCAGTAGAGGGTGTCGCCCGGCGACAGCAGGCCGCTCTCGACGATCGTGCCGAACGGCACGCGCGGCTCGGCGCGCTTGCTACCCATGACGTCCAGGTCTTCCGGCGCGATCGGCACGACCTTGGCGATGCGGGCCTTGGCGTGTTCCAGATATTCGGCCTCGCGCTCGATGCCGATGAACTTGCGGCCCAGGCGCTTGGCGGCCGCGCCGGTGGTGCCGACGCCGAAGAACGGATCCAGGATCACGTCGCCCGGCTTGGTCGTCGATAGGATCACCCGATAGAGCAGGGCTTCCGGCTTCTGGGTCGGGTGGGCCTTGTGGCCGTCCACGCCCTTGATGCGCTCCTCGCCGGTGCACAGCGGGATGGTCCAGTCCGAGCGCATCTGCACCTCGTCATTGGCCATCTTCAGGGCGTCGTAGTTGAAGGTGTAGCGCTTGGCGTTCTGGCTCTTGGAGGCCCAGATCAGGGTCTCGTGGGCGTTGGCGAAGCGGGTGCCCTTGAAATTGGGCATCGGGTTGGACTTGCGCCAGACGATGTCGTTGAGGATCCAGAAACCCAGGTCCTGCACGGCCACGCCGACGCGGAAGATGTTGTGATAGCTGCCGATCACCCAGATCGCGCCGTCGTCCTTCAGCACGCGGCGGGCGGCCTTCAGCCATTCGCGGGTGAACTTGTCGTAGGCGGCGAAGCTCTCGAACTGGTCCCAGTGGTCGTCGACGGCGTCGACCTTGGAATTGTCGGGACGCAGCAGGTCGCCGCCCAGCTGCAGGTTGTAGGGCGGATCGGCGAAGATCAGGTCGACCGACTTCTCCGGCAGGGCGTTCATCTGCTCGATGCAGTCGCCCAGGATGATGGTTTCCGGCCCGAACTTCATGTCCCGCGTCCCTACAAAAGAGAACGGAATCATGAGTCTTGCTGGTAAATGCGAGGTGAGCAGACGTGGTTAGCGGGGCGTTAATGCGCGCAAAACGCGTGGTCTTGAGTCCGATCAGACTCAAAACCTCTTTCGGATCAGAGGTCTAGGTCGTCGCCCAGCGCCAGCTCACCGGCCAGCGCGGCCTTCACCGGGGCCCAGC
Organism: Caulobacter sp. GW822-FHT07D08; assembly: GCF_058798735.1. Lineage (NCBI taxonomy): Bacteria > Pseudomonadati > Pseudomonadota > Alphaproteobacteria > Caulobacterales > Caulobacteraceae > Caulobacter > Caulobacter sp. GW822-FHT07D08. Next base: position 163,096 of record NZ_JBXAKU010000006.1, on the reverse strand, counting down.
CCATGCGGTGGATCGGCGAAGGGCCCAGCTTGCGCAGGCCCTCGACGTGGATCGGGGCGTGATAGCCCTTGTGGCCGGCGAAGCCATAGCCGGGATAGACCGCGTCCATCTCGACCATGATCCGGTCGCGGGCCTCCTTGGCCAGGATCGAGGCGGCGGCGATCGAGCACGACAGGCTGTCGCCCTTGACCACGGTCTTGATCGGGCAGGGCAGCTTGAAGGCGTAATTTCCATCAACCAATGCGATGGCGGGCGTCACCGACAGACCCTCGATGGCCCGGCACATGGCCAGGCCCGCGGCGTGCAGGATGTTGAGCTCGGCGATCTCGTCGATCGAGGCCATGCCGACGCCCCAGGCGATGGCGACGGCCTTGATCTCTTCCTCCAGGGCGGCGCGGGCCTTGGCGGTGAGTTTCTTGGAGTCGTTGAGGCCCTTGGGCACCCGGTCGGGATCCAGGATCACGGCGCCGGCGCTGACCGGCCCGGCCCAGGGACCGCGCCCGGCCTCGTCCACCCCGCAGACCGGCCCCGGTCCGCAGGCCAGCTCCAGCATCATGTCGGGTCCGGTGCGCATGGGCCGGTGTTTAGGCCGGTTCGCGGCTCCGGAAAAGGAGTTTACGGATGTAATAATTTCTCTTGACGGCTGACGGGTGTCGCCGCCCAATTGATTACGAGTGTAATATTTGAGGCGAGCATGGACACCGGCCAGGCCTATCGGCGCGACATCGACGGCCTGCGCGCCGTGGCGGTGGCGGCCATCGTCATCCACCACGCCTTTCCGGGCCTGCTGCCCGGCGGCTTCGTCGGGGTCGACGTCTTTTTCGTCATCTCCGGCTTCCTGATCACCCGGCTGATCGCCGAAGCGCGTGAGGCGGGGACCTTCTCGTGGGCCGGCTTCTACCTGCGCCGGGCGCGGCGGATCATCCCCGCCTATCTGCTGGTCGTGCTGGTCACGGCGGCCCTGGCGGTGGTGATCGAGATGCCGCGCCTGCTGGCCATGACCGGCGCGGCGACGGCGGCCTCGGGCCTGTTCGCGGCCAATATGCTGTTCGCCCAGACCGCCGGCTATTTCGCGCCCGGCGCCCAGCAGAACCCGCTGCTGCACCTGTGGTCGCTGGGTGTCGAGGAGCAGTTCTATCTCGTCTGGCCGGCGCTGATCGCGCTGCTGTGGTGGAAACCTCTGCGGGGTCGGCGAGCGACTCTGGCGCTGCTCCTGCTGCTGGCCTCGCTGGTGCTGGCTCAGGCGCTGGTCGGGCGGGGGGCGACGACCTGGGCCTTCTTCGGCCTGCCGACGCGGGTCTGGGAGTTCCTGGTCGGCGGGGTTCTGGCCCTGGGCCTGGTCAAGCCGCCGGGGGACCGGACCACGGCCAATCTGGCCGGCGTGATCGGCGGACTGATGATCGCCGGCAGTCTGGCCCTGCTGAACGAGGCCAGCGCCTTCCCGGGGCTCTCGGCCGTTCCGGTCTGCCTGGGGACAGCGCTGCTGATCTGGTGCGGCATGGGCGCCTGGCCGGGCCCGGCCGTCCTGCGCCTGGCGCCGGTCGTGGGCCTGGGGCGGGTGTCGTACTCGCTCTATCTCTGGCACTGGCCGCTGCTGGTCCTGGCCGCCGACGTCGCCCAGCAGCCGCTGACGATATTGCAGCGCCTGGGCCTCGTCGCCCTGTCCCTGGCTTTGGCCGTCGCGACCTGGAAGCTCATTGAGCAGCCGTTCCGGCGCGGTCCGGTCGAGCGGCCCTGGCGGCGTCTCGGCGTCCGGCTGCTGCCGCTGCTGGTCCCGATGGCCGCCGGCGCGGTGCTGTTCCTCAGCCACGGCCTGCCCCAGCGCCTGTCCCCGGCCGCCAAGGCCCTGGCCGAGTTGGAGGAGACCGACGTCAACCCGGCCCGAAAGGCCTGTTTCGAGAAGGCGAGGACGGCCAAGCCCGACGACTGCCGCTTCGGCGCGGAGCCAGGGAGTGCGGGCGACGACGTCCTGGTCTGGGGCGACTCCCACGCCGACGCCCTGACCCCCGGCGTGGTCGAATGGGCCGCGCCGCGCGGCTGGAGCGTCCGTGAGGCAGCGCGCGGCGGCTGCCCGCCGCTGGTCGGGGTCAATGTCCGCACGATGTACCGATTCAAGCTGGAGTGCGCGGCCGCCGCCGACCAGGCCATGGCCTTGATCGCCTCGGACCGAAAGCTGAAGCTGGTGGTGCTGATGGGCCGCTGGCCGCTCTATCGCGACGCGCCGCCGTTCTACGACGTCAACTCGCCGCGCGTGACGATGGAGGTGATCGGCCAGCCCGGGAAGCGTCAGCGCGTGTCGACCGCCCTGAAGGCCACGCTGGACGCCATCGCCCGTCGCCGGCCCGATGTCCGAGTGCTGGTGATCGGGCCGTTCCCGGAGCTGACCCTGGGCGCGCCCGAGTGCCTGGCCCAGCAGAAGCAGCTCGGCGGCCGGCCGGGGGTCTGCGCCAGCGTCGCCGCCGACCTGCCTCTGTCGCGGGCTTTACCGGCCGAGGACGCCCTGCGCGCCGCCGTCCAGGATCGCCCGAACGTGGCGGTGGTGTTCCCGTCCGAAACCCTGTGCCGCAACGGTCGTTGCCTGGCGATGATGGACGGGGAGCCGATCTATTTCGACGACGACCATCTCAGCGCCTCGGGCGCGCGCCGCCTGGCGCCGGCCTGGCTGGAAACGGGCTGGTCACGCTTGGAGAAACCGGATCCGGCGCGCCTAGATGGGCCATGACCTTCAAGACCCTGGCTGTCGCCATCGCCCTGCTGTCCGCCGCCGCGCCGGCCCACGCCCAGGAGGCGGACTGGAAGCTGGTCTGGTCCGACGAATTCGACGGCGACCGGCTGGACGACACCAAGTGGACCTATGCCGCCGACTGCGGCGGAGGCGGCAATGACGAGCGGCAGTGCTACGTGTTCAGCCCGCAGACGGTGTCCGTGGGCGGCGGCGTGCTGAAGCTGACGACGATCAAGCGCAGGACACAGGGCCTGACCAATCCGTGGGCCGGGCCGACGGGGCCGATGAAGACCGGCGACTACGCCTCGGGCAAGATCCTGACCAAGGGCAAGGCCTCGTGGCTCTACGGCCGGATCGAGGCGCGGGCCCGCGTCCCCGGCGGCCAGGGCGTCTGGCCGGCGATCTGGATGATGCCGGAGCGCTCGGCCTATGGCGGCTGGCCCCGCTCGGGCGAGATCGACATCCTGGAGACGGTCAATCTGGGCGCGCCGTGCGGATCCTGCGAGGGCGGCCGCGAGAACCGGATCTTCGGCACGATCCACTTCGCCGGCGATGCGGCCGGGGCCCACCGGCAGGTCAGCACGGCCACGCCGATGCCGGCCTCTCCCACCGGCTTCCACGTCTACGCGGTCGAGTGGTCGCCCGAAGCCATCGTCTGGTTCGTCGACGGCCAGCGCTATGCCGAGGCCAAGGCGGCGCAGTGGAAGCGCGACGAGAAGGGGGAGGCAACCGCCGCGCCGTTCGACCAGCCCTTTCACCTGATCCTCAACCTGGCCTTCGGTGGCCGCTGGCCCGAGAGCGCCAACGCCAAGGGCGTCGACGAGACCGCCCTGCCGGCGACGATGGAGGTGGATTGGGTGAGGGTGAGCCAGCGGGGGGCTTAGTTGAAGGAGCCTCCGTCCCTAGACCCGCCTGGCCATCGCCCGGCATTCCTCATGCCGATAGCACGTCACCAGGTGGTCGTTGACCAGGCCGGTGGCCTGCATGAAGGCGTAGACGATCACCGGGCCGCAGAACTTGAAGCCCTTGGCCTTCAGGGCCTTGGCCATGTCGACCGCCAGCGGCGTCTGGGCCGGGACCTCGCCGGCGCGCCATGCGTTCTGGATCGGCGCGCCGCCGACCATGTCCCACAGGAATTGGCCGAAGTCCTCGCCGCGCTCGCGCATGTCCAGATAGATCCGCGCGCCCGAAATGGCCGCGTCGATCTTGCCGTTCGAACGGATGATGCCGGCGTCGGCCATCAGGCGAGCGCGGTCGGTCTCGTCGAAGCGGGCGACCTTCTCAGGATCGAAGTCGGCGAAGGCGGCGCGGAACCCCTCGCGCTTGCGCAGGATGGTGATCCACGACAGTCCGGCCTGGAAGCCGTCCAGCACCAGCTTCTCCCACAGGGCGCGGCTGTCCCACTCGGGAACGCCCCATTCATCGTCGTGATAGGCCTCGTAGAACGGGTCGCCGTTCATGCCCTTCCAGGTGCAGCGCGTGATCTCGGTCATGCGGTGACGCTAGCAGAACTTTTCGAGAACGAAAGACCCTAGGCGAGCCGTTCTTTAGGCCAGCCAGGCCGGACGGTCGACGCGCACCGGCCGGCCGTCGGCCGTCAGGTCCGCGCCCTCGATGCGGTCGAGGCGCAGCAGGGCCAGGGCCCGGCCGTCGCGGCCGCTCAGCACCTCGCCGGCCCGCAAGGTCCCGGCCAGCACCTCGGTCCCGAAGGCCGGGGCGGGGCCGTCGAAGACGATCGGCAGCATGCGGTTCTTGATCACGCCGCGCCGCTTCATGCGGCTGGTCGTCTCCTGGCCGACGAAGCAACCCTTCTTGAAGTCGATGCCGGCCATCAGGTCGAAGTCGGCCTCGATCGGATAGGTCGTCTCGCTGCCCCAGTCGGCGGGGCCGGGGACGCCGAGGGCAAGGCGATGGGCCTCGTAGGCGTCCTCGTCGGTGGTGGAGGGGCGGTCGTCATAGGCGCGCGCGCCCAGGGCCGACAGGCGCGGGTCGGCATACAGGCCTTGACCCGACGCTTCGCCGCCGAACACCGCCAGCACCGGCCGGTCGCTGGCCTCCAGCGTCACCTTGGCGCGCAGGCGGTACATGGTCAGGCGTTGCAGGATCGCCGCGCGATGCTCGGCCGCCACGTCCAGCAGGGCGCCGTCTTCAGTACCGGCCACGAACAGGTCGTAGAGCAGCTTGCCCTGCGGCGTCAGCAGGCCGGAAAAGCGCAGTTCGCCCGGCGCGAGGGTCTCGACGTCCTGGGTCAGCAGACCCTGCAGGAAGCTTCTCCAGTCCGGGCCGGACACGGCGATGACGGCGCGGGAAGCGAGGCGGGCGACATTAAGCGAGCTCATCCCGCAGATGTGGCGCCGAGTCCCCACCAAAACCAGTCCCTGAAAAGGGGGAAAGCTCAACTGTTAACGTGGGATGCGCCGACTCGCCGACTGATCTATGGATAGTCCGATGACACAGCGGGCTTTCCCGATTCTCTTCATCACGGCCACCCGCATCGGTGATGCGGTGCTTTCGTCCGGCCTCATCCGGATGCTGGCCGACCAGATTCCCAACGCCCGCTTCACGATTGTCGCCGGTCCGCTGGCCGCGCCGCTGTTCGCCCACGTGCCGGGTCTGGACCGCGTGATCGTCATGGAGAAGGGCAAGGGCAAGGGCCACTGGTTCAAGCTCTGGCGGCAGGTGCGCCACAAGAAGTGGAGCCTGGTCGTCGACCTGCGCGGATCGGCCACGGCCCTCTTCCTGCGCCGCGACAAGCGGGCGATCTGGAAGAAGCTGCCGGGCGAGGTCGTGCACAAGGTAGTCGACGCCGCCCGCACCCTGAAGCTGGAAGGCGACCCGCCCGCGCCGCACCTCTACATCACGCCCGATGTCCAGGCCCTGGCGGATGATCTGCTGGCCCCAATCGCAGGACAGGGGGAGGGACCGATCCTGGCCGTCGGGCCGGCCGCCAACTGGGTCGGCAAGGTCTGGCCGATCGAGCGCTTCACCCAGACGGTGGCCCAGCTGCTCGACAAGGACGGCCCGATGGCCGGGGGGCGCCTGCTGATCCTGGGCGGACCCGAGGACACCCGCATGATCGAGGAACTGCGCAGGGCTTCGGCCCGCGGCCGCACCATCGACCTGACCGGCAAGGTGGACCTGCTGACCGCCTATGCCTGCCTGCGCCGGGCGCGCCTGTTCATCGGCAACGACTCGGGCCTGATGCACATCGCCGCCGCGGCCGGCGCGCCGACCCTAGGCCTGTTCGGACCCTCGGACGAGCGCCGCTATGCGCCCTGGGGCGACAAGGCCGTGGCGGTGCGGGGGCCGCGCGGCTTCGACCAGTTCCTGGCCGTCGACCCGGACCTCTCGCAGGCCATCCGCCACATGAGCGACCTTCCGGTGGCCACGGTGGTCCGCGAGGCCAAGGCCTTGCTGATCCGCACCGAGCCGAGCGCCGAGGTCTCGCCGCAGGAAGCGGTGGTCGAGGACACGATCGCCGAGGAGGCCGCCGGCGCCGAGATCGCGCCGCTGGCCGAAGAGCCCGCGCCCGAACCCGTCGAGGCGTCGGTCGAGGAGGTTTCGCCTGAACTGGCCGTCGTCGAAGAGGCCCTGGCCGAGGAACGCGCGGCCGAGCGGGACGCCAGCTAGTTTCGGTTGCCTCGCGAGCGAGCCGGTCCTACGACCGCCTCAACCTATCGCCAGGAGCCGTCCCATGACCCAGACTTTCGACCTGATCGTGCGTGGCGGCGAAGTGGTGAACCACGCGGGACGCGGGATCGCCGACATCGGCGTCCGGGGCGGCAAGATCGTCGCCATCGGCGACCTCTCCCACGCCTCGGCCGGCGAGGTGTTCGACGCGACCGGCCTGACCGTCCTGCCGGGCGTCATCGACAGCCAGGTCCATTTCCGCGAGCCGGGGCTGGAGTGGAAGGAAGACCTGGAGAGCGGCTCGCGCGGCGCGGCCCTGGGCGGCGTGGTCGCCGTCTTCGAGATGCCCAACACCGAGCCGACGACAACCGACCCGGACGCCCTGGCCGACAAGCTGGCCCGCGCCAGGAACCGGATGCACACCGACCACGCCTTCTATGTCGGCGGCACCCACGAGAACGCTAAGTTCCTGGGCGAGCTGGAGCGCCTGCCGGGCTGCTGCGGCATCAAGGTGTTCATGGGCGCCTCGACGGGCTCGCTGCTGGTGCAGGACGACGAGGGCGTCGAGAACGTGCTGCGCCACGTCAATCGCCGCGCGGCCTTCCACTCGGAAGATGAGTACCGCCTGGCCGACCGCCGCCACCTGGCCCGTCCCGGCGACTGGACCAGCCACCCGGAGGTGCGCGACGCCCAGGCCGCCCTGCAGTCGACCCATCGCCTGGTCCGCATCGCCAAGTCGCTGGGCAAGCGCATCCACGTGCTGCACGTCACGACCAAGGAAGAGATCGACTTCCTGGCCCAGAACAAGGATGTCGCCAGCGTCGAGGTCACGCCCCAGCACCTGACCCTGGTGGCGCCCGAGGCCTATGAGCGGCTGAAGGGCTTCGCGCAGATGAACCCGCCGATCCGCTCGGCCGACCACGTGGCCGGCGTCTGGCGCGGCGTCGACGCGGGCATCGCCGACGTCCTGGGCAGCGACCACGCCCCCCACACCCGCGAGGAGAAGGCTCGGCCCTATCCGGCCTCGCCGTCGGGCATGCCGGGCGTCCAGACCCTGGTGCCGGTCATGCTGACCCACGTGGTCGACGGAAAGCTCAGCCTCGAGCGCTTCGTCGACCTGACCAGCCATGGCGTCAACCGCGTGTTCGGCCTGGCCGACAAGGGCCGCATCGCCGAGGGCTTCGACGCCGACTTCACCATCGTCGACATGAAGGCCCGCCGCACGATCACCCACGACTGGATGGCCACCCGCTCGGGCTGGACCCCCTTCGACGGCTTCGAAGCCAAGGCCTGGCCGATGGCGACCATCGTGCGCGGCGTCGTGGTCATGCGCGACGACGAGATCGTCGCGGAAGGCAAGGGCGAGCCGGTGCGGTTCCTGGAGACGCTGGCTGGCTAGAGTTCCGTCCGCCTACGGATCAACCATCGCCGCTCCGCCGATCCGGGCGCCATGTCCAGCGCCCGATCATAGGCCTCCAGCGCTTCGTCCCGCTGGCCCAGCCGCGCCAGCAGGTCGGCGCGCACGGCATGGAACGGCTGGAAGTCGTCCAGCCGCGCGGCGTCCAATCCATCCACCTCGGCGAGCGCCGCCGCCGGTCCCGCCACCTCCGCCAGCACCACGGCGCGGTTGATCCGGACGAATGGATCTTCCCGCCAGGCCAGCAACAGGTCGTACAGCGCCAGGGCGGCAGACCAGGGCGGCGGTTCGGCCAGTGCGCGGCGCACGCACCAGACGCCGTGCAGCGCCGCCCGCAGCTGGCGCGGCCCAGGCCGATTCAAGCGCGCGGCCGCCCGCAGCAGGGACTGGCCCTCCAGGATCAGCGGTCGCCGCCACAGCTTGGGATCCTGCTCCGACAGCGGGACTATCGCCCCGTCCGCATCCAGTCGCGCCGGCCGCCGCGCCTCGGCGAAGCGGACCAGGGCGGCGAAGGCCAGGCATTCCGGCTCGTTCGGCAGCAGCTCGGCCAATACCGCCGTCAGGTCCAGCATCTCGCGGGCATAGCCGGCATGCTGGCCGGTCCCTGCGGCGTCTTCGTGGGCTCGGGCATAGGCGACCTCCAGGGTCGAGAGCACGGCCGCCAGGCGCTCGGGCCAGGCCTCGGGACCGGGGACTTCGAACGACACCCCGGCCTCCGCGATCTTCTTCTTGGCGCGAGTCAGGCGCTGGAACATGGCCGGCTCGGCGACCAGGAAGGCGCGTGCGATCTCCTCCACGGACAGGCCGCAGACCAGCCTCAGGGTCAGGGCCGCGCGAGCCTCGGGCGCGACGGCCGGATGACAGCAGACGAAGATCAGCCGCAACCGCTCGTCGGGGATCAGACGGGCGTCGCAGGCCAGGATGTCCTCGGCGGAGGGCTGGGGTTCGGGGGCGTCCGGCGCCAGGCGCCGACGAACGATCCGCTTACGGATGATATCGATCGCATGGCGCCGCGCCGTGGCGTAAAGCCAGGCGGCCGGGTCCAGGGGCGGGGCCGTCGGCCAGACGGCGGCGGCCCGCGCACAGGCCTCGGCCCAGGCCTCCTCGGCCAGGTCCAGGTCGCGGAAGGTCGCGGCCAGGGCGGCGACGATGCGCCCGCCGGCCTCCCGCGCGGTCTGGTCGAGGGTCTTCAATCTTCCTCGATCATCGGGCGGACCTCGACCGCGCCGTCGCCGGCCAGTGGGATCCGCCTGGCGATGGCCAGAGCCGCGTCCAGGTCCGGAACCTCGACCAGATAGAAGCCGCCCAGCTGTTCGCGCGCCTCGGCATAGGGACCGTCGTGCAGGGCGTGCTGGCCGTCGGTCTTGCGCACGGTGGTGGCCGTGTCGACCGTCTTCAGGCCCGAGCCGCCCTTCAGGACGCCCGTGGCCGCCAACTCGCCGGCCAGGGCCTGGTGGGCGGCGATGATCTCGTCCATCGCCCGGCCGTCGCCCGCGCGGTAGAGGTCTTCGTTCTCGTAGATCAAAAGGGCGTATTGCATGGCGATATCTCCCGACGAGCCCGCGACCATCGCGGCGCTTCGACCTCTGAGACGCGCCGGCTCCGCGAGATTCGACAGCGGACAACGAAAAATGTCGAGAGGGGCGCCGCGGCGCCCGGATTGAACCGCGCCGCTGGCGGTCGCATAACAGGGCATGGACGGATCCAGCCCCCACACCGCTCCCTTCCGCGACGCCCGCTACGCGCCCCGCGCGCTGGAGGTCGAGCGACTTGGGGGCCATGAGGGCGAGACGCTGATCCTGCGCAATCCGATGGCCTATTCGAACGCGGTGCGGACCACGACCGAGCCGCTGGCGCGCTGGGCCGCCGAGGCGCCGGACCGGGTCTGGCTGGCCGAGCGCGCCAATGGGCAGGGGGGCGACGACTGGCGAAAGGTGAGCTACGGCGAGGCCAAGGCCAAGGTCGCGGCCCTGGCCGGCGGGCTCGCGAACCTCGGCCTTTCGCGCGGCCAGCCGTTGCTGATCCTGGCCCGCAACGGCGTCGACCACGCCCTGATCGCCTATGCCGCCATGAGCCTGGGCGCGCCGGCCGCGCCGGTCTCGCCGCAGTACGGGCTGAAGGGCGCGGACCTGACCCGGCTGCAACACGCCGTCGAGCGGCTGAAGCCGGCGGCCGTCTATGCCGACGACGCCGAAGCGTTCGGCGACGCCCTGGCCGCGCCGTTCCTGGCCGGCCTGCCGGTCGTGGTCAGCCGCCACGCGCGGCCGGGCGATATCGCCTTCGACGACCTGCTGGAGAGTCCGCCGATCGAGCCGATCGCCCTGCCCGACGACATCGCCAAGCTGCTGCTGACCTCGGGCTCCACGGGACGGCCCAAGGCGGTGGTCTGCACCCACGCCAACATCGCGCTGAACGCCGCCCAGATCGAGGCCTGCTACGCCGATCCCGAGCCGCCCGTGCTGGTCAATTCCGCGCCCTGGAGCCACAGCCTGGGGGCCAACGCCATCCTGCACATGGTGCTGCACCGGGGTGGGACCCTGTACATCGACGCCGGCCAGCCCGCGCCCGGCCGCTTCGCCGAGACGGTGCGGAACCTGCGCGAGGTGGCGACGACCTATCACAACATGGTCCCCGCCGGCTGGGGGCTGTTCGTCGGCGAGCTGGAGCGCGACGAGGCGCTGGCGGCCAGGTTCTTCGAAAAGGTGCGGGTGCTGCAGTACGGCGGGGCCTCGATGGCCCAGTCGATCCTGGATCGCGTCCAGACCGTGGCGGTGCGGACGATCGGCGAGCGGATCACCTTCGCGGCCGGCTATGGCGCGACCGAGACCGGGCCGACGGCCTGCAACATCCACTGGCTGAACGCCCGCTCGGGCATGGTGGGACTGCCGACGCCAGGCACCGCCGTGAAGCTGGTTCCGGCCGGAGACGGCGGCAAGTTCGAGGTCCGGGTGAAGGGGCCGCAGGTCTCGCCGGGCTATCTGGATCAGCCGGAAGCCACCGAGCAGGCCTTCGACGAAGACGGCTTCTACCGCCTGGGCGACGCCGCCCGGCTGGCCGATCCGGAGGACCCGGCGGCGGGGCTGGTGTTCGACGGGCGGCTGGTCGAGAACTTCAAGCTGGCCAGCGGCACCTTCGTCGCGGCCGGGGCCCTGCGGGTGGCGGCGGTGTCGGCGATCGGCGGCGTGGTCTCCGACGCGGTGGTCTGCGGCGAGGGCCAGGACGGCGTCGGCCTGATGCTGTTCCTCGACGCCAAGGCCTGCGAGCGGCTGAAAGACGAAAGAGGGGGAGACGAGGCGGCCGTGCGGGCGGCGATCGTCGACGGCCTTTCGCGCATGAACGCCTCGGCCAAGGGCGGCGGCGGCAAGGTGCTGCGCGCCCTGATCCTGGACGGCGCGCCCGACGCGGCCAGCGGCGAACTGACCGACAAGGGCTACATCAACCAGGCCCTGGCGCGGGACCGGCGGCCGAACGAGCTGGCGCGGCTGTTCGCTACGATACCGGACGACGGGGTTCTAGTTCTTTAGCCACCCCCAGACAGATCAGAAGCTGGCCGAAATAGTAGAGGCCCCAGACCGCCAGGCCGGTGGCCAGGTTGTCGGGCAGGTCGCCTTGCCGGGCGAAGATCAGCAGGTCGGAGACCACGAACATCAACGCGCCGATGCCGACGGTCTTGACCGGAAAACGGCTCATCAACGCCGTGGCGGCCATGACCGCCAGGAACAGGCTGTAGAACGCAATGCCCGGCGCGCCGGCTCGATCGTGCGGGAGCAGATAAGCGATCCCGACCACGACCGGAATCAGGACCAGCGGGATCAAGGTCCCCGGCTTGCGATGCCGCAGATAGAGCCCGCTGGCCACCACATGGCCCAGCAGGAACGACACCGCCCCGACCGTCAGGCCGTGGGTCTCCAGCAACACGTCGCCGCCCGCGCCAAAGGCCATCACGGCCGCCAGCAGCCAGCCATCCAGGCTCTTGGCCCGCAAAGCCGCATGGACCGCCAGCAGCGCCACGCCGGCGCCCTTCAAGGCCGTCTCGACGCCCGGCGGCAGGTCCAGCATCCACGTCGCCACATAGCTGACGCCGGCGATCACCGACGCGATCAGCGTCCAACGCGCGGCCGCGCTCATCCCTTGCATCGAATGTCTCCCCCCGATTTTGCCGATCAGACTGCAATGGCGATCGGCTGATGCGCAACCGGGTTGGCCTGCTTGCCGAAATGTCGGAGACAAGAGGCCTAAAAAGCGGAGGAACGCATGAACGGCGCGGACGCCCTGATCACCACCCTGGCCGACAACGGGGTCGTCGCCTGCTTCGCCAATCCGGGCACCAGCGAGATGCAGTTCGTCTCGGCCCTGGACCGCGAGCCGCGCATGCGCTCGGTGCTGTGCCTGTTCGAGGGCGTGGCGACGGGGGCCGCCGATGGCTACGGCCGCATGGCCGGCAAGCCGGCCTGCACCCTGCTGCATCTGGGGCCGGGCTACGCCAACGGCGCGGCCAACCTGCACAACGCCCGCAGGGCGTACACCCCGGTGGTCAACGTCATCGGCGATCACGCCACCTATCATCGCGGCTTCGACGCGCCGCTGAACAGCGACATCGCCGCTTTGGCCGCCCCCAATTCGCTCTGGGTCAAGTCGGCAGAGACCGCCGACAGCGTCGGCCCGCTGGCGGCCGAGGCGATCGTCGCCAGCCACGGAACGCCCGGCGGGAACGCCTGCCTGATCCTGCCCGCCGACTCGGCCTGGAACGAAGCGACGGTGAAGGGGCCGGTCGTCACGCCGCCGGCCTTCGCCGAGCCCGACACGGCGGCTGTCGATAGCGTCGCCAAGGCGCTGGGGTTCGCCAGTAAGCCGGTGCTGCTGCTGGGCTCGGGCGCCTGCGGCGAGGTCGCCCTGGCGGCGGCCGGGCGGCTGGCGGCGCACGGCGTCCGCATCCTGACCGACACCTTCACGGCCCGACAGGCGCGAGGCGAAGGCCGCTTCCGCCCCGACAAGCTGCCCTATTTCGGCGAGCAGGCCCTGAAGGACCTCGATGGGGTCGACCTGATGGTCCTGGTCTCGACCCAGCGTCCGGTGGCCTTCTTCGCCTATCCGGACCGGCCGAGCGTGCTGGTTCCCGAAGGCTGTTCGGTCGAAGCCCTGTGCGGCCGCGAGGTCGACGCGGCGGCGGCCCTGAACGCCCTGGCCGACGCGATCGGCGCCCCGGCCGCGGGCCCCGTCGAGACCTATGCCGCGCCCGACGCCCCGGCCGGCCGCCTGGACGCCTGGGCGATCGGCGCCTCGGTCGCGCGGCACATGCCGACGGACACGGTGATCTCGGACGACGCGGTGACCGCCGGCCTGCCGATCTTCACCCAGACTAGGGCCGCCCGCGCCCACGACTGGCTGTCTCTCACGGGGGGCGCGATCGGTCAGGGCATCCCGCTGGCGATCGGCGCCGCCGTGGCCTGCCCGGACCGCAAGGTCCTGGCCCTGACCGGCGACGGAGCGGGCATGTACACGCTGCAGGGCCTGTGGACGATCGTCCGCGAGCAGCTGGACGTCACCGTCGTGGTCTTCGCCAACCACGCCTACCGGATTCTCGGCATCGAGCTCTCCCGCACCGGGGCCGGCAATCCGGGCCCGGCGGCCTCGCGGCTGCTGGATCTGAGCGACCCTCGCATCGACTGGGTGAAGCTGGCTCAGGGGATGGGCATGCCGGCCGAACGCGCCGAGACCGCCGAAGCCTTCGACGACGCCTTCGCCCGGGCCATGGCGGCGCCGGGTCCGCGCCTGATCGAGGCGGCGATTTAGCAAGAAAAAGGCCCGCCGGATCGCTCCGGCGGGCCTCGTCATTCAGAGATCAAGCGCTGGGATCAGCCCTTGACCTTGTTGGTCGGCAGCTTGCAGCCGCCGCCGATGCCCTTGGCCTGAGCGCAGGAGAGGAACTCCTTGGCCGCCGGCTTGGCGACGCCCGTCGGATAGCCCAGCACCCAGCCCGGCAGACCGTCCGAGCAGGCGACTTCGACGAAGCCTTCGTTGTCGGTCGAGCCCATGACGCGGACGTCGGAGACCTTGCACGAGGCCTTGTTGAAGCCGACCAGATCCTGGCTCAGGCGGGCGTACTGCGTGTCCTTCTTGGTGAAGGAGCAACGGTAGCCGTTGAGCTCGGCCGTCAGGCAGTCGAACACCGTGCCGCCGCCGGTGGCGGCGAACACGGCGATGGCGCCGACTTCACTGCCCTTGCACTTCAGCTCGACGACTTCCTTCTTCGGATCGGCGCTCGGCAGCATGCCGTACTTCTCGACGTCGCAGGGGAAGCCGGCCTTGGCCGACAGCTTGCTGTAGAAGCCAGCCTGCTCGGTCTGAGCGGCGACGGCGTCGGTCATGGTGCAGCCGCCGCCGACGAAGCCGGCCTGGGCGCAGGGGATCGACTTGACGAAGGCGTTGGTGGCCATCGCCTGCTGATACATGTAGCCCTTGCCGTCCTGGCAGGAGACTTCGAAATAGTTGTCGTTCTTGGTGCTGAGGACGTAACGGCGGTCCTTGATCACGCAGTTGTTGGCCGCGGCCGTGTTCAGCGTGTCGACCAGCTGCAGCTGGGTCTGACGGTTGGTCAGCTTGCAGCTGACGTTACCGCCCTCTTCGTACAGCAGGCAGCTGTTGGCGACGACTTCGCCGTTCAGGTTCATCGGGTTCGTCGTCTGGACGATGTAGCCGGCGCCGCCCTTACAGGCGACCTCGAAGAACGAGTTCTTGGCGCCGGAGCCGATGGCGCGGGCGTTTTCCTGCTCGCAGGTCACGCCGGCCTTCTTGACGTAGGGGGCCAGTTGAGCGCCGGGGTTGGCGTTGCCCGGCAGCAGGCAGGCGAGGCCGCCGACCTTGCCGTCCGGACCCGGCTGGCTCGATTCCAGGCAGGAATACAGCTGCGGGGCGCCTTCCTTCTTGGCGATGACCGCGAAGCCCATGCCTTCGTTACAGGCGACTTCGTAGTACTTGTCGCCAGCCTTCTTGTCCTCGCCCATGTAGCGGGCGTCGGAGACGGTGCAGCTCGCGCCGCTGGCCTGGATGACGGCCGGGGCGTCCTTCTTACCGATCTCGCGCGACTTGGCGTCGATGGCGGCGGGCTTGCTCTTCTCTTCCTTCGGCGCCGAAATGACAGCGGCCGGAATGAGAATGGCGACCGCGAGGGCGGCCGACAGGCCGATCGCGAAAGGCCTCATGGGTAACATCTCCTGGGTGGATTCCTCGCGCGGACATAAGCGCGTGCTTGTATCAGGGGTCAAGACACCGTCCGACCTGGGCGTGATGATGACTGGGTTTCAGGGCAAAAAATGGGTTGGATCAACGACAAGCGCCGGTTGAACGGGGCCTGAGGGAACGAAAATGCGCGACGGATTCGAAGACGAAGCAGCGGCCGAGACGCCGGAAGTCCGCAAGGCCGGGCGGCTGGTCTATCCGTTCGAAACCGCGCCGGAGGCCGGTTCGGGCGGCGCGGTCGAGGTCGCGCCGGGCGTGCTGTGGCTGCGCATGCCGCTGGGCGGCTCGCTGCAGTTCATCAATGTCTGGGCCATCGAGGATGGCGAGGGCTGGGCGATCGTCGACACCGGCGTCCAGACCCGCGAGACCAGCCAGGCCTGGCGCGACGCCTTCGCCGGCGCCCTGGGCGGCAAGCCGCTCACCCGGGTGATCGTCACCCACCTGCATCCCGACCATATCGGCCTGGCCGGCTGGATGACCCGCAAGTTCGACTGCCGGCTGTGGATGACCCGGCTGGAATATTTCCAGTGCCGGATGCTGGTCGCCGACACCGGCCGCGAGGCGCCCGAGGACGGGGTGAAGTTCTTCCAGGCCGCAGGCTGGGACGAGGACGCCATCGAGAACTACAAGGCCCGCTTCGGCGGCTTCGGCAAGGCGATCTACGCCCTGCCCGACAGCTATCGCCGGCTGTCCGACGGTGAGGACTTCGACATCGGCGGCAAGACCTGGCGGGTGGTGACGGGGCAGGGCCACTCGCCCGACCATGCCTGCCTGTGGTGCCCTGAACTCAATGTCCTGATCTCCGGAGACCAGGTGCTGCCGCGCATCTCGTCCAACGTCTCGGTGTTCCCGACCGAGCCGGACGCCGACCCCTTGAGCGACTGGCTGCGGTCGCTGGCCAAGGTCAAGGCGACGGTCCCCGACGACGTCATCGTCCTGCCCGCGCACAACGATCCGTTCGAGGGGCTGCACACTCGCATCGACGGCCTGATCTCGGGCCACGAACGGGGCCTGGCGCGGCTGGAGAAGAAGCTGGCCGAGCCCAAGCGGGTGGTCGACACCTTCGGCGCGCTGTTCGCGCGGCAGATCGGGCCGGACCTGCTGGGCATGGCGACCGGCGAGGCGCTGGCCCACCTCAACTGCCTGATCGGGCGCGGCAAGATCCGGCGCCAGGTCGATGGCGAGGGCGTGGCCTGGTACTCGGCTTTTTCTAGTCCCGACTAGAAACGGTCGTTTGACATTTCGCATACGAAACATAATCTGGGCGCATGTCCGTGCCCGCCGACCGTCGCCTCATCTTCCTGCTCAACGCCGGTCATCGGCGCGTGCAGCGCTGGATCGAGGGCAAGATGGCGGCCAAGGGCGGCCTGACCGCCGCCCAGTCGGGAGTGCTGTTCTATCTCGGCGAGCAGGACGGAGCGCTGATCGGCGAGGCCGCCGACGCCCTCGACCTGGCCCCGTCGGCCATGACCGGCCTGATCGACCGCATGACCCGCGCCGAGCTGGTCGAGCGCCAGGCCGATCCCAAGGATGGCCGCGCCATGCGCCTGCGCCTGACCGCCAAGGGCCGCGCCGCCCGCCAGGCCGCGAAAGCGGGCCTCGACGGCGTCAACGCCCACCTGACCGAAGGCTTCACGGACGAGGAGATCGGCGTCGTCGCGCGCTGGCTCGCCAGTCTGCAGACCAAGTTCCCCAAGGGAGATCAACAATGACCGATCACGTAAAGGTCGAGATCGACGCCGGCGTGATGACCCTCACCCTGGCGCGTCCGGAAAAGAAGAACGCCCTGTCCAACGCCATGTACGGCGTGCTGGCCGACAGCCTGGAGGCGGCCGAGGCGGATCCCGCCGTCCGCGTCGTGGTCATCCAGGCCGACGGCGACAGTTTCACGGCCGGCAACGACCTGCAGGACTTCGCGGCCCAGGCCACCGGCGCCTTCACCGGCGAGCGGCACGTGATCCGCTTCCTGAAGGCCCTGGCCAACGCCACCCGGCCGCTGGTCGCCGCCGTCCAGGGGCAGGCCGTGGGCGTGGGCACGACCATGCTGCTGCACTGCGACCTGGTGTTCGTGACCCCGGACGCGCGCCTGACCACGCCGTTCGTCAACCTGGCCCTGGTGCCCGAGGCCGCCTCCAGCTGGCTGCTGCCGGCCCGCATTGGCCACGCCCGCGCCTACGCCATGTTCGCCCTGGGCGAGGCGATTGACGGCGGCACCGCCGTGGCCTGGGGCATAGCCAACGGCTCGGCCGAGCTTGGCGACCTGCGGGCCCGCGCCCGCGCCGCCGCCGATCAACTGGCCAAGCGTCCGCTGGGGGCCCTGACCGTCACCAAGCGCCTGATGCGCGACGCCGAGAAGATCGCCGCCCTGATGGACACGGAGGGCGCCGAGTTCGCCGCGCGCCTGCAGACAGCCGAGGCCCGCGAAGCCTTCATGGCCTTCGCCGAACGAAGGGCTCCCGACTTCTCGAAGGTGGGCTAAGCTCCACCGACAACACTACGATCTGGGAGGATCAGATGGCGGAACGGATCACCTCGCCCTTCGGGGCGAAGTCGACGGCGCGCGAGGTCGTCGCGGGCCATGACCTGTCAGGCCGGGTGGCGATCGTCACCGGCGCGGCCACCGGCATCGGCGTCGAGACGGCGCGGGCCCTTGCCCTGGCGGGCGCGGAGGTGATCATCGCCGCCCGCAAGCCGGAGCTGGGCGAAGAGGTCGCCAACCAGATCAACGAAGAGGCGGGGCTGAAGCGCGTCAGCTTCGGCATGCTGGACCTTTCCAGTTTCGAGGCCATCCGCCACTTCGCCCATCGCTGGGGCGATCGCCGGCTGAACATCCTGATCAACAATGCCGGCGTCATGGCCTGCCCGCTGTCGCGCACGGCCGACGGGCTGGAGATGCAGATCGGCACGAACCACTTCGGCCATTTCCTGCTGTCGGCGCTGCTGGCGCCGAACCTGGTCGACGGCGCCGAGCACTCGGGCCACCGATCGCGACTGGTGTCGCTGTCCTCGATCGGCCACCGTCGCTCGCCGGTGCATTTCGAGGACCCGAACTACCAGACCCGGCCCTACGACAAGTGGGAGGCCTACGGCCAGGCCAAGACCGCCAACAGCCTGTTCGCGGTCGGCTTCGACAAGCGGTTCAAGGACCAGGGCGTCAACGCCAACGCCGTCATGCCGGGCGGCATCATGACCCCGCTGCAGCGGCACATGAGCCTGGACGAGCAGCGGGCCATGGGCTGGCTGGACGAGCACGACAAGCCGCGCGAGGGCTTCAAGAGCACCGAGCAGGGCGCGGCGACCAGCGTATGGGCCGCGGTCGGCGACGAGCTGGACGGCGTCGGCGGGCTCTATCTGGAGGACTGCAACCAGGCCGTCCCGTGGAGCCAGGAACACCCCTGGAACGGCGTCATGCCCCACGCCCTCGACCCTGACGCGGCCGACCGCCTGTGGGACCTGTCGGTCAAGACCACGGGCGCGGGCGCCTGATGGACGACCGGTCCATCCTGCGCCTGGCCGGGATCGCCACGATCGTCGGCGCGGTGATCGACATCGTCGCGCCGTTCGTCATCTATCCGCATCTGGTCGAGCCGCAGCCGCACCTCGTCTACGTGGCTATCGATCTGCTGCTGATGTTCGGCATGCTGGGCGTCTGGTCGGCGAGCCGACGCACGGCCAGCGTCCTGGGCCTGGTCGGTTTCGGGCTGGGCCTTTTGGGCGTGATGCTGGTGCGGACCTCGTCGGCCAAGATGTTCGGCGAGGCCTCGTACCTGATCGCTTCCAGCGTCTGGTCGGTCGGCATGGTGGTTTGGGCTCTCGATCTCCTACGGGCGAAAGCATTTCGCATCCCTGCCGGCCTGTGGATCGCCGCGCTCGTGATCGGCCTTGCCGGCTTGGCCTTGAAGGATCACGGTCCCGTCGCGCACGTGGCCAAGATGAGCTTCATTCTCGGTTTCGTCGTCGCCGGCGTCGACCTGATCAAAGCGCGTGGAGAACCCGCATGAGCCAGCCCAATTCGCTTCGGGGCAAGACCCTCTTCGTCACTGGCGCCTCGCGCGGCATCGGCCTGGCCATCGCCCTGCGCGCCGCGCGGGACGGGGCCAATATCGTCATCGCCGCCAAGACGGCCGAGGCGCATCCGAAACTGCCCGGCACCATCTACACGGCCGCCAAGGAAATCGAGGACGCCGGCGGCAAGGCCCTGCCGCTGGTGGTCGACGTGCGCGAGGAGGCCAATGTCCAGGAGGCGGTCGAGAAGGCCGTCGCCCAGTTCGGCGGGATCGACATCTGCGTGAACAACGCCTCGGCCATCTCGCTGACCGGCACGCTGTCGACCGACATGAAGCGCTACGACCTGATGCACCAGATCAATACGCGCGGCACGTTCGTCACCTCGAAGGCCTGCATCCCCTATCTGAAAAAGGCCGAGAACCCGCACGTCCTGATGCTGTCGCCGCCGCTGGACATGTCGCCGCGCTGGTTCGGCTCGCACGTGGCCTACACCATGGCCAAGTTCGGCATGTCGATGTGCGTGCTGGGCATGGCGGAGGAATTCAAGAGCGACGGCGTCGCCTTCAACGCCCTGTGGCCCCGCACCGGCATCGCCACCGCCGCCATCCAGTTCGCCCTGACCGGCGACGAGGGCCTCAAGCACTGTCGGACGGTCGAGATCATGGCCGACGCGGCCCATGCGATCTTCAGCAAGCCGTCGCGCGAGTTCTCGGGGAACTTCTTGATTGATGATAGTTTCCTGTACGGCGAGGGCGTCCGCGACTTCGACCAGTACAAGGTCGATCCGGCCGCGACCCTGATGCCGGACTTCTTCGTGCCGGAGAGCAGCGCGCCGCCGCCGGGCGTGAAGATCGGCTAGCGCTTCTTCTTAGTCCCCGCGGCCCGCGCCGCCACTTCGAGCGACTTGCGCGACCAGTCCAGCAGGATGTCCTGGTCGTCGAGCGCCTCGGCCGGCGCGGCCCAGTAGGCCATCGGCTTGCCCTCGCCGAACGGGTCGAAGGCGTGGGAGCCGGCGGCCTCGAACGCGACCTTTAGCGCGTCGTCGCCCTTGAGATAGAGGACGTCGTCGTCGATCAGCGCGAAGAACAGGCCGTTCGCGTAGACGCCGACTCCGCCGAACATCCGGCGCGCGGTGATCTGGCCCAGCGGGGCCAGTTGCTCCAGAACGAAGTCCCGATAGTCCGCAGAGACCGCCATGTCCGTTTCCATTCGCCCGGCCACGCCCGCCGACGCCGCCCTGATCCACCAGTTCATCCTCGATCTGGCGGACTATGAAAAGCTGCTCGACACGGTGGAGGCGACGCAGGCCGATACGGCCGCGGCTCTGTTCGGTCCCAAGGCCCGCGCCTTCGCGGACATCGCCGAGCTCGAGGGCCAGCCGGTCGGCTTCGCCCTGTGGTTCTACAACTACTCGACCTTCGTCGGCCGGCACGGGATCTATCTGGAGGATCTGTTCGTGCGGCCTTCCGCGCGCGGCTCCGGCGCGGGCAAGGCGCTGCTGGCGAACCTCGCCAAGCGCTGCGTCGACGAGGGGCTGGGCCGCCTGGAGTGGTCGGTGCTCGACTGGAACGCCCCGTCGATCGCTTTCTATGACAGCCTCGGCGCGGCCGCGATGGACGAATGGATCATCCGCCGGCTGACCGGCGACGGCATCCGAAAGCTGGCGGGCCTCTAGGTCCTATTCCAGTCGGTCGGCCTTGCGCAGGTCGGGGAACAGGAAGGCCCACACGGCGGTGACCGCCATGGCCCCGACGCCGCCGAACACCGCCGCGCCGATCGGTCCGAGCAGCCAGGCCATGGCCCCGCTCTCGACCTCGCCCAGCTCGTTGGAGGCGCTGATGAACACGCCCGAGACGGCGGCGACGCGGCCGCGCATGGCGTCCGGGGTGACGATCTGCACCAGGGTCTGGCGGACATAGACCGACAGCATGTCGGCCCCGCCCAGCACGGCCAGGGCCCCGACCGACAGCCACTCCAGCTTGGAGAGGCCGAACACCGCCGTGGCCAGGCCGAACACCGCCACGCCGGCGAACATGATCTTGCCGGCGTTGCGGCGGATCGGGTTGCTGGCCAGGTAGACGCCGACCAGCGAAGCGCCGATGGCGGGAGCCGCGCGCAGCAGGCCGAAACCGCCAGGGCCGATGTGCAGCACGTCCTTGGCGAACACCGGCAGCAGGGCCGTGGCCCCGCCCAGGATCACCGCGAACAGGTCCAGCGAGATCGAGCCGAAGACGATCTTGTTGTTCCAGACGTAGGACAGGCCTTCCTTGATCAGCTCCACGCGCGAGCCGGGCTGGGTTTCGGGCTGGGTGTTCTTGCGGATCGATAGGGCCAGCACGGCGGCGACCAGGTAGAAGACCAGCGAAGCGCCGAAGGCCAGGGCCGGCGAGTGGATCAGCAGCAGGCCACCCAGGGCCGGGCCCAGGATCGAGCCGCCCTGCCAGGACAGCGAGTTCCAGGCGATGGCGCGCGGCAGCAGGGGGCGCGGCACCAACATCGGCCCCATGGCGCTGCTGGCGGGCGAGAGAAAGGCGCGGCTGGCCCCGAACATCACCGAGACGGCGAAGATCGGCCACAGCGCATGCGAGCCCATCAGCGCCAGGATCAGCAGCACGCTGGCGCTGATCGCGTCCAGGCACAGGGTGGCGGCGACGATCAGCTTGCGGGTCCGTCGGTCGGCCGTCTCGCCGGCGATGAGGGTCAGCAGGAACAGCGGCACGAACTGGGCCAGGCCGATCATGCTGACCATGAAGGCCGACTCGCCCACCGAGTGGGTCAGGCGGGCGATGGCGTAGACCTGCCAGCCCAGGGCCACCGACTGGATCTGCACCCCCAGGGTGGAGACGAAGCGCGCCACCCAGAAGAGGAGGAAGTCACGCTCCCGCAACAGGGCGCGGGTAGAGGTGTCGGGAGCGGGCGGCGCGGAAGAGGCGGGGTCGGACATTGGGTCGCAACATAGGCCGCGCTTCGCGCACCGCAACGTTATTGACCTGAGAAAGGCTTGGCCCTACAGCGCGCGCATCTTCTGGAGGTTTCCGGGTATGCCCCGCCTGCGACGAATGACGCGCGAACGCGCCACGATCTGACGCCCTCCCGGTCGCGCCTTCGCGTCGGGAGCCCCCGACGCCCTTTCGCATTTCCCGAAGGCCGATGACCCCGACAACAGCCCAAAAGACCGTTCCTCCCGCGCTCGCCTATCCGCCGCTGGTCCATGAGACTCCGGCGATGGAGGCGGCCGTCACCCACCTGATCGACCGGGTGTTCGGCCCCGGCCGCTTCGCCAAGTCGTCCGAGCGTCTGCGCGAGGGCAACACCCTGCTGAGCGACTGCTCGTTCGTGGCGCTGCGCGACGGCGAGCCGGTCGGCTGCTGTCGCATGTGGCCGGTGACGATCGGCGGCGAGCCGGTCGCCTTCCTGGGGCCGCTGGCGGTGGATCCCGACGAGCGCAGCGCGGGCCTGGGCCAGGCCCTGGTCGAGAACGCCGTCGAGGCCGCCCGCGCCGCCGGCTGGCGCGCGGTGCTGCTGGTCGGCGATGGTCCCTATTTCGGCCGGGTCGGCTTCACCAACGTCCACACGGGCGGCGTCGTCATGCCCGGCCCGGTGGATCAGCGCCGCGTGCTGCTGCTGCCGCTGAAGGAAGCCGGGGACGAAGGACTCGCGGGTCTGGTCGCGATCGATCCGCGCGCTTGAGCCGCCACTCCTGCTTGAGTGGGATGGCCTATGGGCCTAACTGATCAGCGATGACCGACGCATCTCCCAAGACCGGGTTGGACGGCGTCGCCCAGGCCGCCCAAAACGCACAAGGGGGGGCCGCCGGCGCGCGCGGCCTGCCGCCGGTTCATCTGTGGCATCCCGAGCACTGCGGCGAGATCGACATCCGCATTCGCAAGGACGGGGTCTGGTTCCACGAGGGCTCGCCGATCGGCCGGGAGGCCCTGGTGCGGCTGTTCTCGACCGTGCTGCGGCTCGATCCGGACGGCTATCACCTGGTCACGCCCGTCGAGAAGATGAGGATCACGGTCGAGGACGCGCCGTTCATCGCCACGCGGGTCGACCGTGTCCAGAAAGACGATGGCGGCGAGGCGCTGGTCTTCCAGACCAATGTCGGCGACACGGTCGAGGCGGGGCCGGACAATGCGATCCGCGTCGAGATCGATCCGGTGACCGGCGAGCCGCGCCCCTATGTTCACGTCCGTCGCGGGCTGGAGGCCCTGATCGCCCGGCCGGTGTTCTACGAACTGGCCGAGATGGCGCGCGAGCAGGACGACGTCTGGGGCGTCGGCTCGAACGGCGCGTTCTTCCCGATCGCGCCGCCGGGAGCCGTCCCGGCATGGCGCACCCAGACATGACGCGGCCAGACATGACGCGGGAGGAGCGCCGCGCCTGGATCACCAGCCGTCTGCATCCGATCTCGGACTACGACCCCAGTCTCGCCAATCCGAAGAAGTCCGACTACGACCTCAATCCCGGCTTGAAGGTCGACAACCCGCACGCTCTGCGTCCGGCCGCCGTGCTGGTGGGGCTGATCGAGCACGAGGA
This sequence comes from Caulobacter sp. GW822-FHT07D08, assembly GCF_058798735.1. Classification (NCBI taxonomy): domain Bacteria; kingdom Pseudomonadati; phylum Pseudomonadota; class Alphaproteobacteria; order Caulobacterales; family Caulobacteraceae; genus Caulobacter; species Caulobacter sp. GW822-FHT07D08. The sequence goes on along the minus strand of NZ_JBXAKU010000006.1, from coordinate 139,538 downwards.
CGGGTTGACGGTCCTGCTGACCCGCCGGTCCGACACCCTGCGCAGCCACACCGGACAGATCGCCTTTCCCGGCGGTCGCTGCGATCCGGGCGAGACGCCCTGGCAGACGGCCCTGCGCGAGGCGCAGGAGGAAGTAAACCTCGATCCGGCCCTCGTGACCGTGGTAGGCTTGTTGCACGGCTACCAGACGGTGACCGGCTTCCACGTGACGCCGGTGGTCGGCTTCATCGATCCGAAGGCGACCTTCGTCGCCAGCCCCGAGGAAGTGGCCGACGTCTTCGAGACGCCGTTCGCCTTCCTGATGGACCCGGTCAACCACCAGCGCCAGTCGCGGGAGGCTCCGGACGGAGCGCGACGTCATTTCTATGCGATGCCCTGGAACGATCGGTTCATCTGGGGGGCGACGGCCGGAATGCTCCGGTCGTTGTACGAGGCGCTTTACGACGAAAGCGGACGGACACCCTCCGAATAGGGTGTTTCGCAGAGCGCGATAGCCGAAAGTGTGAGCGGTTTCGGCGGTTATCGCGCTCCAATGTTTGAACAGAGCCTGTTTATCCGTTTCGGATTTGTGCGGTCCGAAACGGACAGGCTCTGGCGAAGCCAGGGTCTCCTGGCCTAACAATGTCGCCCCGTTCAAGGGGCGATGACGCGTGCTGTGGGGAGTCAGGCGTTGAGCAGTGAATCGATCGGCCTCCAGCCGTGGATGGCGCTACCTGGAACAAGGGCGGTGTTCGCCGCCCTGGAGGCGCGCGGCTATCCCGGCTGCGCGCGCTTCGTCGGCGGCTGCGTTCGCAACGCGGTGATGGGCAAGCCCATCGACGATATCGACATCGCCACCACCCTGACGCCGGACCTGATCATCGACGCCCTGGAGCAGGCCGGCCTGCGCGCCATTCCGACCGGCGTCGACCACGGCACGATCACGGCGCTGTCGGGCGGCCGGCCCTATGAGATCACAACCCTGCGCAAGGACGTCTCGACCGACGGCCGCCGGGCGGTGGTGGCCTTCACCCAGGACTGGGGCCAGGACGCCGAGCGCCGCGACTTCCGCTTCAACGCCCTGTACGCGGATCTGGAGGGACGGCTCTACGACCCGACCGGCGAGGGGATCAAGGACGCTCACGAAGGCCGGGTGGTGTTCGTCGGCGATCCGATGACCCGCATCCGCGAGGACTATCTGCGCATCCTGCGCTTCTTCCGGTTCCAGGCCTGGTACGGCAAGGGCGACGCCGACCAGAAGGCCCTGGCCGCCTGCAAGGCGCTGAAGGGCATGGTCTCCGGCCGCGCCGCCGAGCGCACTCAGAAGGAACTGATGAAGATGCTGGCCGCGGAGGATCCGCGCCCGGCTCTGCGCCTGATGGCGGCGACCAGCGTGCTGTCGTCGATCCTGCCGCAGGTGAAGTCCCTGGCCCGCTTCGAGGCCCTGGTCGCCATCGAGACCGAGCAACTGTTCGAGAACGACCCGGACCTGCGTCTGGCGGCGCTGATCCCGGACGATCCCAAGCAGGCCGCCGACCTGGCCGAGCGACTGCGCCTGCCCAACAATGTCCGCGACCGGATCGTCGACGCGGTTGGCAAGAGTCCGCGCATCGTCTCGTGGATGAGCCCGCGTGAAGCGCGCCGCGCCGTCTACGGCCTGGGCGTGCGGGCGTTCAGCGACCGGATCAAGCTGGCCTGGGCCGGCTCGGGCCGTGACTCGACCGCCCCGCAGTGGCGGGCCCTGCTGGCCCTGGCCGAGACCTGGAACCCGCCGGCCTTCCCGCTGTCGGGCGAGGAGGTCATGCAGGCCGGCGTGCCAAAAGGGCCGATGGTTGGCGAGGTGATGCGCGAAATCGAAATCTGGTGGATCGACCAGGACTTTATCGAGGACAAGTTCAGCGCCATCGAGCGGCTGAAGGCGGTCGCGCAGGGTATGGTTTACTAGAGCCTGTCCCGTTTGGATGGAACCATCTAAACGGGATAAACAGGCTCTAGAATCAAATATTTAGAGCCCTTTTGAACGCTTTAGATGATTCCATCTAAAGCTAAAGGGCTCTAGGAGGGGTGTCTTGAAGATCGGCCTGCTCGAGACCGGCAATCCGCCAGGCGACCTCGCGGAGACCCACGGCAGCTATTCGGCGATGTTCGAGGCGCTGCTGGGGCCGGAGCACAGCTACCGCGTCTATGACGTCCAGAAGGGCGAGCTGCCCGAGGATCCGGGCGAGAACGACGCCTATGTCATCACCGGCTCGGCGGCCGGAGTCTATGACCCGTTGCCGTGGATCGAGCCGCTCAAAGCGTTCCTCGTCCAGGCCAAGGGCGAGCAGCCGATGGTCGGGGTGTGCTTCGGCCACCAGATCATGGCCGAAGCGTTCGGCGGCAAGGTCATCAAGTCCGACAAGGGCTGGGGTGTGGGCCTACAGGCCTACGCGGTCGAGGCGCAGGAACCGTGGATGGACGATGCCCACCACGTCGCCGTGCCGGGCTCGCACCAGGACCAGGTCGTCGCGCTGCCTCCTGGCGCGCGGGTGCTGGCCGGCAGCGCGTTCACGCCCTACGGGATTCTGACGTACGACGACGCCAAGGCGATCTCGATGCAGGTCCACCCCGAGTTCTCGCCGGACTACGCCAAGGCGCTGATCGAGACGCGGCGCGGCGCGCGGCTCACCGACGAGCAGGCCGACGCGGCGATCGCCAGCCTTTCGGCCGACAACGACCGCGCGCGGATGGCCGAATGGATCGGCGCATTCCTGAAGCAGGAAACCCGAGGCTAAGCAGGCGCGTTCCTCCCGCGGTGAAATCCGGGAGGTCCGTCCATGCGTATCGCTACCGTCGTGATCCTGGCCGGAGCCCTGGCCGCCGCCGGCGCGGTCGTCGCCAGCGTCCAGGCCGCGCCTGAGGCGAAATCGGCGGGGCAAGCGCCCGTGGCGCTGAAGACCGCCGCCAGCTTCCAGTCGATCAAGGATCCGGCCGCGCGGTCGATCGCCCTGTTCCAGGAGGCCGGCAAGGTGATCCAGAGTCCGCGCTGCCTGAACTGCCACCCGGTCCAGCGCGCGCCGACGCAAGGCGACAACCTGCATCCGCACAATCCGCCGATGATCGCTGGCGACAGCGGCCATGGCCCGGCGGGCATGCCGTGCTTCTCGTGTCATACCCAGGCCAACGTCCCGACCTGGGGCGCGGATATCAAAAGCATCCCCGGCGATCCGAAGTGGGCCCTGGCCCCCGCCGAGATGGCCTGGCAAGGCAAGTCGCTGGGCCAGATCTGCGCCCAGATCAAGAACCCCTCGACCAATGGCGGCAAGTCGATGGCCGAGCTGCACCACCACATGGCGGAGGATCACCTGGTCGGTTGGGCCTGGAACCCGGGCGCGGGCCGCGTCCCGGCCCCAGGCACGCAGGCGCGGTTCGGCGAGCTGATCAAGGCGTGGATCGACACCGGCGCCAAATGCCCTAAGGCCGCCTGATACTTTCCAGATAGGCGGTGAACATGTCGGCCATGGCGTCGGCGTGGGCCGTGATCTCGGCGTCCGTCCTGGGCGTCTCGGAGAAAGCCTTGGCGACCTCCTTGAGCGTCAGGGTGATCAGGTCGCCGGCCTGGACGCGGACGTCTTCGTCCGTGTCCGGCAGCACCTCGCGCATGAAGTCGCGGATGGTGTCCGTGCCCGACACCCTCGCCGCCTGGGCCTCGGGGGCGTCGCGATAGAGCGGCGCGGCGTCGTTGAGCGCCGTGCGCATCGCGGCTTCCTCGCATTCGGATCGGACGAAGGCGTGGACCAGGGCGCGCAGACGCTCCAGGGGCGGCCGCGCGTGGTCCTCCAGGATGGTGCGCAGCAGGTCGGTCGTCTGGCGCCATTCGTCGCTTTGCAGCCGGAACAGGATCGCGGCCTTGTTCGGGAAGTACTGATAGACCGAGCCGACGCTGACTCCTGCCTTGTCGGCGACCCGGGCGGTGGTGAAACGCGCCGCGCCCTCCTTGGCCAGAACCTGAACAGCCGCCTCCAGGATCGCCGACACCAGCTCGGTCGAACGGGCCTGCTTGGGCTGCTTTCGTGAGGAAATCCGGGGGCTTGGGTGGTCGTTCATTGGAGCGTCCAGCAACGCGAATAGGAAACCTGACGAATTAGTCGCATTTCTGAGGTCGGCGCAACTCCGCGCTTTTTGGAGACCTCCATGAACACCCTGATCAAGCTTGGACCGCTGCTGGGCCGCCTGTTCGACCTGAGCGACACCGCGCGCCCCGTCTTCTCCGGCGTGCCCGCCGCAGAGCGCGAGCGGCTGATGCGCAGCAAGACCGAATATCTGGAGCTCTACGGCGCCCTGAAGGAATTCCCGCTGGCGGTGTCGCGCGACACCGGCGCGCTGCTCTACATGCTGGCGCGATCGATCGGCGCGAAGACGATCGTCGAGTTCGGGACCTCGTTCGGCGTCTCGACCCTGCACCTGGCCGCGGCCCTGCGCGACAATTGGGGGAATGGGGGCGGCGGTCGCCTGATCACCACCGAGTTCGAGCCGTTCAAGGCCGAGCGCGCCCAGGAGCACTTGGTGGCCGGCGGCCTGCTGGACCTAGTCGAGATCCGCCTGGGCGACGCGCTGCGGACCTTGGCCGTCGACCTGCCCGAGACCATCGACCTCGTCCTGCTGGACGGCGCCAAGGCGCTTTATCCGGAGATCCTGGCCCTACTGGAAAGCCGCCTGCGGCCGGGCGCGTTGATCATCGCCGACAACGCCGACTATGCGCCGGAATATCTCGCGCGCGTTCGTTCGACCGAGGCCGGCTACCTGTCCGTGCCGTTCGGCGAGGATGTCGAGCTGTCGATGCGGCTCTGAACGGGCCACAGCAGCACGATCGCCGTCAGGGCGAGGTGCGCCCCGGCCGAGAGCCAGGGCGACCCGTCCGGACGGGCCGCGTCGATGGTGACCGCGCCATCGAGCAAGGTGTTGGTCAGGTTCCAGCCCCAGTGCAGACCGACGGCGGCCCAGAGGCTCTTCCAGCGCCAGGCCGCGGCCGCATAGGCCAGGCCGAAGCAGAAGATCCGCATCCAGGCCAACGGCCCGTCGCCCAGCCGGTAGATGTGATTCAGCAGATAGATGGCGCTGCTGGCCAGGACGAAGGCCGAGCCGGTCCAGGCGACGCCCGAGGCCTTCAGCCAGAAGCCTCGGGTCAGGATGTCCTCGGTGATCGAGGCGACGAAGGTCGACACGGCCGCGCCGGCGACCATGCCGATCCAGAAGATCGGTGTGTGCGAGGCGGGTGGCGAACCGAAGACGAAGGTTCCGTTCGCCAGGCCCCAGAAGACCGCGGCGAGTCGCGCCAGGGCGGCCAGTAGAATGCCGACCAGCACCAGCCGCGCCCAACCCGGCTTGAGGTCGAGAGCATAGGCGTCATAGCCGCGATGACCCAGCAGCCAGCGCCCAACCGGCCAGGCCGCCAGCAGGGCGGCGATCATCAGCACGGCCTGGAGAGCGGGGCTGTGCAGCCAGAGCATGCCTACGCCCTCGGCCGACTGGTAGAGGGCGAACAGGATGACGAAGGCCGCGATCCGGCGACCGGCCGACACTGTCCCTAAGGCCATTTCACCGCCGGCGGCATCGAGCTCAGGATCGATTCCACGTTCCCCCCCGTCTTCAGACCGAACATGGTGCCACGGTCGTAGAGCAGGTTGAACTCGACATAGCGGCCGCGCTGGACCAGTTGCTGCTCGCGCTCGTCGGCGCTCCAGGCCTCGCCCATCCGGCGACGGACCAGGTCCGGATAGATCTCCAGGAACGCACGGCCGACATCCTGGGTGAATTCAAAGTCCTTGGACCAACTGCCGCTGTCGTGGTGGTCGTAGAAGATGCCGCCGATGCCGCGCGGTTCGTTGCGATGCGGCAGGAAGAAGTACTCGTCGCACCAGGCCTTGTACTTGGCGTACCAGTCCGGATCGTGCTTGTCGCAGGCCCGCTGGTAGGCGGCGTGGAAGTCGATGGCGTCGGGGAAGTCCTGCTGGCGCTGATAGTCGAGCAGGGGTGTGAGATCCCCGCCGCCGCCGAACCAGCTCTTGGTCGTGGCGATGAAGCGGGTGTTCATGTGCACGGCCGGCACCCGCGGATTGGTCATGTGCGCGATCAGGCTGATGCCGGTGGCGAAGAACCGAGGATCGTCCGCCGCGCCGGGCATGTTTTTCGCCATCTCGGGCGTGAAGGTCCCGTGCACCGTCGAGACGTGGACGCCGACCTTCTCGAACAGACGGCCGTGCATCATGCCCATGACGCCGCCGCCGCCGGCCGGGCGGTCCCAGGGTTTCTTCTCGAAGCGGCCGGGCGCGCCGGGATAGAGATCGGCCGGGGCCTCGTCCTCCAGGCGTTCGAATTCCGTGCAGATCTGGTCGCGCAGGCTTTCGAACCAGGCGCGGGCCTTGGCCTTCTTGTCGTCGAGGGAGAGGTCGGTGCTCATGCCTGCCGATTAAGCCTACCCGCGTCCGCGTGCAAATAGATCGCCGCGCCTGAGGGGAAACCAAAGGGCGGTATTCGACAAGAACGAGGCGGCGACCCCATATAGATCAAGGTTTCCGCGCCTTCCGGAGTTCGTCATGCCCGTCGCCAAATCCGCCGCCAAGTCCCCGGATGTCTGGATCGCCTCGGGCGTCCGCACCCCGTTCGCCAAGGTCGACGGGCCGCTGGCTTCCTACGACGCGATCGAACTCTCCGTGCCGGTCGTGAAGGCCATGCTGGCGAAAGGCGCGCGGCCGGACTTCGCGGTCTGGGGCACGGTCATTCCGAACCTGACCTGGAGCAACCTGGCGCGCGAGGTGCTGCTGGACGCCGGAGCCGACCCGACCATTCCGGCCTTCTCGACCATCATGGCCTGCTCGACCAGCATGATCGGCGCGATCGAGGCGGCCGGCATGATCGACGGGCGCGGCCGCGACCTCGCCCTGGTCGGCGGCGTCGAGAGCATGAGCCGGGTGCAGATCGGCCTGTCGGTCGCGCTGTCGGACTGGATCCGCAAGTTCCAGGGCGCCAAGACGGGCCAGCAGCGACTGGCGGCCCTGGGCGCGCTGAACCTGAAGGACGTGAAGCTGTTCATCCCCAAGGTGGCCAACCGGGTCACGGGGTTGTCCATGGGCGAGCACACCGAGATCACCGCCAAGGAATGGAACCTGTCGCGCGCCGACCAGGACGCCCACGCCCTGGCCAGCCACCAGGGCGCGGTGAAGGGCTGGGAGGATGGCTTCTTCGACGACCTGGTCATTCCGATCGGCGGCGCCAAGCGCGACACCATCCCCCGCAAGGACTCGACGCTGGAGAAGCTGGCCAAGCTGGGTCCGGCCTTCGACAAGACCAGCGGCAAGGGCACGCTGACGGCCGGCAACTCCTCGCCGCTCACCGATGGCGCGGCGGCGATCTGGGTCGGCTCGGAGGCGGGCATGGCGCGCCTGCCGGGTGAGACGCCGAAGGTGAGAATCGTCGACTACGAGGTCACCTCGATCGACCTGCGCCACGAGGGCCTGCTGATGGCGCCCGCCTATGGCGTGCCGCGCATGCTGGCCCGCAACGGCATGACCTATGCCGATGTCGGGTTGTGGGAGATCCACGAGGCCTTCGCCGCCCAGGTGCTGTCGCACATCGCGGCCTGGGAAAGCGCCAAGTTCCTGACTGAGAAGGCCGGCGTCACAGCGCCGATGGGCGCGTTCCCGCGCGAGCGCATGAACCCGTTCGGCGGCTCGCTGGCGCTGGGTCACCCGTTCGGGGCGACCGGAGCGCGGATCCTCAGTCAGGCGGTGAAGGAGCTGGCCGCCCGTCCGAAGGGCGAGCGCGCCATCGTCAGCATCTGCGCCGACGGCGGCCAGGGCACGATGATGCTGCTGGAGAGCGCTTAGGTTCGAGGAGCCGAAACCTCGTCCTTCGACAAGCTCAGGATGAGGTTTCTACTGCGTCGTTTGATGTAGTCCTCACCCTGAGCTTGTTGAAGGGCGAGGGCGTATCCTAGGTCAGGGCCGTGAAGATCAGGGCCACGACGGCGACGTCGAAGATGCGGATGGCGACGGACAGCATTTGAAGACCCGTGGGCGATGAATTCACCAACGATTAAGCAAGACTGGCGCCAACCCTTCGGTTCCCGCTGATGGCGCTCTTCTTCGACGCCGCCTGGTACGACGAACGCCTCGCCGAGCGCGGTCTGAGCCGCACGATCCTGGCCGCCGCCGCTGGTCTGAGCGAGGCCGACCTGGCCCTGGCGTTCAAGGACCAGCGCGAGCTATCGATGGGGGAAGTCTCTGTCTTCGCCGAGCTTTTGGGCGTCGCGCCGGCCGAGGCCGCGTCGCGCGCCGGGATGCGTCCACCGCCGGTCAGCGACGCCCAGCGTCTGGCGGCGTTGGAGGCGCGGGTCGCCGCGCTTGAGGCCGAGCTGGCCCGCCTGAAGGGTTAGATCTTGGTCTTCTTCAGCAGGCCCGTTGGGGGACGGCGATCGGCCGGCCCGGAATATTCCGTCCCGAGATAGGTCGATCTGGCCGTATCCAGCACTTCCTGCCCACCGCGCAGGCCGCGTTTCTGTCCAGGCTGACCCATGACATGCGCGGCGAAGGCGGCGAAGCCTCCCCGGCGCGGCGGGGTGTCCTGACGCGGTGGGGGGGCGTCTTCCTCCACGACGAATACAACCTCTTCTTCGGTCTCATGACGCTCGCCATCGCGCGGCGCCGGCAGGGCGCGGCGCGCGGGACCAGGGCGTCGAAGGGGATCGATCGGGCCGCTCATGGTGAAGAGCCTAGAAGCCGGACGGTTAAGAACCGCTGGAGCGTCTTGGTTAAGGCGTGGGTTAGGACTTGTTCGCCAGCTTGGCCAACTGCTCCTGCATCGCCTCCATCTGGCGCTTCAGGTCGGCCAGGGAGTCGTCGCCGGCGGGGGCGGGCGCGGGCGACGGCTGAGGCTCGGCGGGCGCCGCGCCCCCATCTTCCGGGCGCACATAGGCGAACGGCGAGAACATCTTCATGGCCCGGTCGAACAGAGCCATGTTCTGGCGGATCTGCTCTTCATAGACGCCCATGCCGGGGATCTTGCCGGGCGCCAGGCCCGCGAACTGTCCGCGCATGCGCTCCTGCTGCTTGGAGAAGCTCTCCAGCGACATTTCCAGGTACGACGGCAGGAAGGCCTGCATCGAATTGCCGTAGAAGCCGATCAACTGGCGCAGGAACTGGATGGGCAGCAGATTCTGGCCGCCGCCGCGATTCTCTTCCTCGAAGATGATCTGGGTCAGGACCGAGCGGGTGATGTCGTCGTTGGTCTTGGCGTCATAGACCACGAAGTCGACGCCCTCCTTCACCATGTCCGACAGGTGTTCGAGGGTCACGTAGGACGACGAGGCCGTGTTGTAGAGGCGGCGGTTGGCGTACTTCTTGATGATGACGCGCTGGCCGGTCTTGTCGTTACCTGGCGCCTTCTCGGTGTTGGCGGCCGTTTCGCCTTTTTCAGGGTTCTCGGACATTTCGTTCCCTAGAGCGTTTTCAGACGAAGTGGACACCGGTTCGTCGTCCGAAAACGCGTCCCGTGTTAAAGAGCCTGGATCATCGAGATGATCCAGGTGGGCGGTTGGTCCGCTTCTCGCACCGCACTATCGCTAATGCAAAGGCGGGGCGCCAGTGGTCAGATGACTTGGAGCTGTCGCCAAGCCGTGAAAATGTAGCCGTGACGAACGCCGTCGCGATGTGCATGTTGGATGCTGCATCGCAAAAGCACGGGCGCCGCAACCGCGAAGGCGTCACGTCAGAACGTCACGGGAGCCTATCCATGAGCGACATCGTCATTGTCTCCGCCGCGCGCACGCCGGTCGGTTCGTTCAACGGGGCGCTGTCCAGCCTGCCCGCTTCGGACCTGGGCAAGATCGCGATCCAGGCCGCCGTCGAGCGCGCCGGCATCGCCCCCGCAGACGTCGACGAGGTGATCCTGGGCCAGGTGCTGCAGGCCGCCGCCGGCCAGGGCCCCGCCCGCCAGGCCTCGGTCAATGCCGGCATCCCGGTCGAGAGCCCGGCCTGGAGCCTGAACCAGCTGTGCGGCTCGGGCCTGCGGGCCGTGGCCCTGGCGGCCCAGCAGATCGCCGCCGGCGACGCCAAGATCGTCGTGGCTGGCGGCCAGGAGAGCATGAGCCAGGCGCCGCACGCCCAGAACCTGCGCGGCGGCCAGAAGATGGGTGACCTGACCTTTGTCGACACCATGATCAAGGACGGCCTGTGGGACGCCTTCCACGGCTACCACATGGGCCAGACGGCCGAGAACATCGCCAATCGCTGGCAGATCACCCGCCAGGACCAGGACGTCTTCGCGGTCGCCAGCCAGAACAAGGCCGAGGCCGCCCAGAAGGCCGGCAAGTTCGACGCCGAGATCGTTCCGGTCACCATCAAGGGCCGCAAGGGCGACACGATCGTCGACAAGGACGAGTTCATCCGCCATGGCGCGACGCTGGAAAGCGTCCAGGGTCTCAAGCCCGTGTTCAACAAGGAAGGCTCGGTCACCGCCGCTAACGCCTCGGGTCTCAATGACGGCGCCGCCGCTCTGGTGTTGATGACCGCCGACGAAGCCGCCAAGCGCGGCCTAAAGCCCCTGGCCCGCATCGCCTCATGGGCCAATGCCGGCGTCGAGCCGGAGATCATGGGCACGGGTCCGATCCCGGCCTCGAAAAAGGCGCTGGAAAAGGCTGGCTGGACCGTCGCCGACCTCGACCTGGTCGAGAGCAACGAAGCCTTCGCCGCGCAGTCGCTGTGCGTTGTCCGCGAGCTGGGCCTCGACCCGGCCAAGGTCAATGTCAACGGCGGGGCCATCGCCATCGGCCACCCGATCGGCGCCTCGGGCGCGCGGATCCTGACCACCCTGCTGCACGAGATGAAGCGCTCGGGCGCCAAGAAGGGCCTGGCCACCCTCTGCATCGGCGGCGGCATGGGCGTGGCCATGTGCGTCGAGGCCGTCTGAGGCCCACGCAAACACGCTGAGTCACAAGGCGTCGCGCATCCTTAGGCGTGATCCGCGCGCTTCCTCTTGCTGAGGCGCGCGGATCACGTGAACCATAAGAAAACTGCGTTCGGGAGAGATCAGATGACGAGAGTGGCTTTCGTGACCGGCGGCACCCGCGGGATCGGCCGGGCGATCTGCGAGCGATTGATCGCCGACGGACACAAGGTGGCGGCGGGCTATTCCGGCAACGAGGAAGCGGCCGCGGCCTGCGCCAAGACGCTGGGCGTCATGGTGGTGAAGGGCAATGTCGGTTCGTTCGACGACTGCGCCGCCGCCGTGAAGACGGTCGAGGCCGAGCTTGGCCCCATCGACATCCTGGTCAACAACGCCGGCATCACCCGCGACGGCATGCTGCACAAGATGACCTACGAGCAGTGGTCCGAAGTGATCCGGGTCAACATGGACTCGGCCTTCAACATGACCCGCCCGGTGATCGAGGGCATGCGCGACCGCGGCTGGGGTCGCATCGTCAACATCAGCTCGATCAACGGCCAGAAGGGCCAGATGGGCCAGACCAACTATTCAGCCGCCAAGGCCGGCCTGATCGGCTTCACCAAGGCGCTCGCGCTCGAGAACGCCAAGAAGGGCGTGACGGTCAATGTGATCTGCCCCGGCTACATCGACACAGAGATGGTGGCGGCGGTGCCGGAGAACGTTCTGGCCCAGATCATCGCCGGCATCCCCGTCGGTCGCCTGGGCAAGGGCGAGGAGATCGCCGACATGGTCTCGTTCCTGTCGGGCGAACGCGCGGGTTTCGTCACGGGCGCCACGCTCAGCCTCAACGGCGGCCAGTACATGGCCTGATGCGGGCCTGATCCCGGTTCCCTGAAGCCCAAGGCTTGACGCCGACTGTTGCGGTTGGGCCTCATGCCGCCGGCTTCGGGGAATGGGCGTTAACGCGTCCAAGATTCGCCCCAGTCGGCGGGCAGTACGGATCGCATGAAATTCTGTAAGGCGGAGTTGGCTGACCTCGGGGCCCGTGTGCCCCTGGCGATCGCGGCTCTGATGGTCATGACGGCGTCCGCGAACGCCCAGCAGCTGCCGCACTCGCTGCGGGACGCCTTGCTTGGTCACAAGGGACCGGCCGAGGCCCGCCGCGTCGCTGCTCCGCCGGTAGGGCGTTATGTCTCCGAAAGCGGCGGCGCCTTCATCTTCGACCAGGCCGCGCCCCAGCCGCTGATGAAGTTCGACAACAGCGCCGAGGTCTGGGTGCTGTCGGCCCAGCCGGCCTCGCGCGGCGATGTCATCTACCGCAACGACCTGGGCGAGCCCGTGCTGCGGGTGACCAAGCTGGGCGGCATGATCCTGTTCACCGACGACGCCCCGATGGGCGCGGCCGCCGCCCTGTCGGGCCGCGCCTCGTCGATCCAGCCGCCGGCGATCATGTCGTTCAGCGTGTTCGTCCAGCGCGTCCGCATCGCCACGGCCCGCGCCAGCCGCGCGGCCCAACGCGACATCGAGTTCTCGACCGTCGAGGACGTGCGGCCCGAGACCTCTGTCCTGGCCGCCGACTCCGCCACCGTCGTGGCCGAGGCTTTCGAACGGATGGCTCGCAAGGGCGACCGCTCGATTATCGCCAAGGTCTTCCGTGTCCTGCTGGCCGAGGGCCGCAAGCCGTCCGCGGCGCTGAAGAACGGGGCCCTGACCATCACCTATTCGCCGGATCAGGGCCTGGCCGGCCGGCCTTCGTCAAAGCGGATCATCAAGGTCATGAACCGCTGATCTGTCGCGGCGTACCGAATTCTGGCGAACGCCGTTCTCCAAGCGTAACCATAAGTCCTCAGCGACCGTTTACCCGAATGGTCTAGCTTGATGACACACGGCCACGATGGCGCCGCCGCATGGGATCAACCCCGCGTAGTGCGACGCCAGCGAGGCTTTTCGTGCATCCGCAAGGTTCTATTGTCTGGTCATGGATAGCTCCGAGCTCGCCGAGGTTCCTGAACGTGGGCGGCTGAAGATGGCCGACATCGCCCGCATGGCGGGCGTGTCGATCTCGACGGTGTCGCGCGCGCTGGCGGGCAATCCGCTGATCCCCAAGACGCTGCGCGACCAGATCGTCGAGATCGCCCAGACCCACGGTTATGTCGTCAACCAGTCGGCGCGGTCCCTGCGCCTGCGCAAGACCGACACCATCGGCGTCATCATTCCGCTGGCCCACGAGGCGGGGCAGCTGATCTCCGACCCGTTCTTACTGGAGATGGTCGGGCGACTGGCCGACGAGATCACGCGCCGCAACTACTCCGTTCTGCTCAACAAGGTGATCGTAACCGAGCCGGGCTGGCTGGACCGTATCATCCAGTCGCACCGCGCCGATGGTCTGGTTCTGATCGGCCAGAGAGACCAGCACGAGGCGCTGAACGTCGTCGCCGACACCTACAAGCCGATGGTGGTCTGGGGCGCCCCGCTGCCGGGCCAGCGCTATTGCGCGGTGGGCAGCGACAACGTCCAGGGCGGTCGACTGGCCGTGGCGCACCTGGCCGGCGCCGGCCGCAAGCGCATCGCCTTCCTCGGTGCGGTTGAAGCGCCCGAGGCCGCCCAGCGCTTCGAGGGCTACAAGATGGGCTTGGCCGAGGCGGGCCTTCCTTTCGACGCGAGTCTGGTCGCGCCAGCGCCCTGCGCCATGGAAGAGGCCCAGGAAGCAATCACGGCCTTCTTGGCGACCGGTGTGTCGTTCGACGCCGCCTTCGCCTTCTCGGACATCATCGCCCTGGCGGCGATCGGCGCCCTGACCGAGGCCGGCAAGAGCGTGCCGGGCGAGGTGGCGGTGGTGGGCTTCGACGACATCGTCCTGGCCCGTCACAGCACTCCGCCCTTGACCACGATCCGCCAGGACCTGGCGTTCGGGGCCCGGGCGATGGTCGACCTGCTGTTCCGCCGCATGGCCGGCGAGGATGCGCCCGGGACCCTGTCGCCGGTCGAGCTGGTGGTGCGCGGCTCCAGCGTCTAGAGCTAGAGCGCCGACGGGGACTTTACGTCGCTTCGACGCCGATCGACTTCAATTCCTTGAGGAATCGGGCCAGGCTCTGGTGCGAACGCTTCAGGCCTTGCAGAACCTCGGGCTTGGACAGGGCCGACTGCGGGACGATGAAACCTTCGCGGCCGACGCGCTGGGCCATGCCCTTCTCCAGCATCTCGACGAAACGGCGGCGAACGGTTTCGTAAGGCAGGGCCAGCGAGTCGGCGACTTGGCGCACAGTCAGCGGGCGGCGCTCATGGTCCGGCGGAACTTCGTCGACCTCGGCGTAGAGGCCGCCGCGGATATGCGAGCAGTTGCCGGCCCAAAGGGTAGTGAAAACGAGGGCGTACAGGAGGTCCGAACCATGGACTTCGTTGGCGATCTCGACCCAGCGTAGAATGTAGTCCGTCGCGTAGCGGCTGGCCGCGCGAGCGTTGATGTACTCATCGGACATAGGTTACTCGGTTCCCCAGGGTCGTCGTTTTAGCGCGACGTGAAAAGGATTGCATGGCTCGATGAACGACGCCATGCGACCAAGTTGCCCACTATGGGTACCCTATCTGAGCATCCGCGACCGGTTGACGCAGGTATGGAGGGCTTAGGTTTTCGAGGGGCTCCAGTCGGGCGCGGCCAGCTCGAAGCCCTCGAAGCGGAAGCCCGGCGCGACGGTGCAGCCGACCAGAGTCCACGCGCCCAGGCTGACCGCGGTCTGCCACCACAGCGTCGGCACGACGACCTGCGGCCGACAGCCGGCTCGCAGGTCTGGACCCAGGACATAGGCCGTGGCGCCTCGGCCGTCGGGCGGCGACAGGGTGATCGAGATCGGCGCGCCGGCGTACCAGTGCCAGGTCTCGACGGCGTCGACGCGGTGCCAGGCCGACATCTGCTCGGCCTCCAGCAGGTAGTAGATGCAGGTGGAATGGGCGCGGCCGTCGGGACCGGGCTCGTCTTCGAAGGTCCGCTTGTACCAGCCGCCCTCGGGATGGGGCTGCATGTCCAACATGCGGATGATTTCCTTGGCGCCCAGGTCGCCGGAGACGCCCCGTACGGTCTTGTTGGAGTCGATCACGCTGTCACTCATCCCTTGAAGCTGTCCTTGGCGGCCCGGATCTCGGCGAAGGCCTGGGCGGGGGTGGAGGCGGCCGGCCGCAGCCGCGGCGCGCGCAGGAAGGGATTGGTCGCCTTCTCGGCGCCGATGGTGGTGGGCACGGTCGGCTCGCCGCGCTCGCGGGCCGCGAACACCGCGTCGGCGCGGGCCTTGAGGGCGGGGTCGTCGTCGACCGAGAGGGCGAAGCGGGCGTTCGCGGCGGTGTATTCGTGAGCGCAGTAGACGACGGTGTCGTCGGGCAGGGCGGTGATGCGGGATAGCGACTCCCACATCTGCTCGGGCGTACCCTCGAACAGGCGGCCGCAGCCTAGGGCGAACAGGGTGTCGCCGACGAAGGCGATGCCGTCGGCGGCGTCGTGATAGGCGATATGGCCCAGGGTGTGGCCGCCGGAGTCGATGACCTCGAACCGGGTCTCGCCCAGCAGGACGATGTCACCACCGCGCACCACGCGGTCCAGCGGCGCGATGCGGGTCACTTCGGCCGGGCCGGTGATGGTCGCGCCCGTGGCCTTCTTCAGCGCCGCGTTGCCGCCGGCATGATCTGGGTGCCAGTGGGTGTTGAGAATCAAGTCGAGGCTCCAGCCCAGCGTGTCGAGCTCGGCGAGGATGGCGTCGGCGTCCGGCGTGTCGATGGTCGCGACCTTGCCGCTGGTCTCGTCGCGCACGAGGAAGCCGTAGTTGTCGGACAGGCACGGGAACTGGTGGACGGTCAGGGGCATGAGAGGGCTTGCTCTATCGCGCCGACGCGGGCGCGCCTACAAGGATGGCCTCGACGCTCGGGAGACTCAATGCGCCGCGACGTGCTGGATCTGAGAGCCTTCTACGCCGCCCCGCTGGGCCGCGCGGCGCGGACCATGCTGACCCGCAAGGTGGAGGAGGCATGGGGTAATACGCGGGACCTCGACGTGCTAGGCGTCGGCTACGCCACCCCCTTTCTGGACGCCGCCCGGGGCAATGCCCGCCGGGTTGTGGCCGCCATGCCGGCCCAGCAGGGCGTCGAGGTCTGGCCGCACGGCGGCCGCAACCAGGCCTGCCTGGTCGAAGAGACCGCCTTGCCGCTGCCCAACGCCATGTTCGACCGTGTTCTTGCCGTCCACGCCCTGGAAGAGGCCGACGACCCGGCCGCCCTGCTGGCCGAGATCGGCCGGGTGATGGCCCCGACGGGACGGCTGATCGTGGCGGTGTCGTCGCGCGACGGCGTCTGGACGGGAGCCGAGACCACGCCGTTCGGCCACGGCCGCCCCTACAGCCGCGGCCAGCTGGAATCGCTGATTCGAGAGGCGGACCTGGAGCCGGCCGGCTGGACGCGGGCGCTCTATGTGCCTCCGGTCGGGGCCATGGCGTCGTGGGCCGAGGGCTTCGAACAGGTTGGCGCGCGCCTGTGGCCGCGCTTCGCCGGGGTGATCCTGATGGAGGCCATCAAGCAGACCTTCGCGGTCAAGCCGCGTGGCCATCGCGCTCGTGCGCGGGTGTTCGCGCCCGGCGTCCTGCTGCCCAGTCCGGCCGGGCCGACCCCCGCGCGGCACGAAGGTGGCCGGTCCGTTCCCGTTCATCAGGCGCCCGTTCCTCAGGCGCCGAACGGTCGGGACGTCTGATCTCACTTGGAGCGAAGCGCGCGGACGCCTAGCTTGTGGTCCTGACAACCGTTCGCTCCCGGGAACACCGCCATGAAGATGATCGTCGCCGTGATTAAGCCGAGCCGCCTGGATGCGGTGCTTGAAGCGGTCACCGAGGCGGGCGCGTCGGGTTTGACCGTCACCGAGGTGCGCGGCTACGGCCGCCAGAAGGGCAAGACCGAGGTCTATCGCGGCGCCGAATACGAGGTGAAGCTGCTGCCGAAGGTCAAGCTGGAGATCGCCGTGCCCACCGACGTGCTCGAGCCCGTCATCGAGGCTCTGCAGCGCACCGCCAACACCGGCAAGATCGGCGACGGCAAGGTCTTCGTCATGGACCTGGAACAAGCCCTGCGCATCCGCACCGGCGAACGCGACGCGGCGGCCATCGCGGGGTAAGACAAGCGGAGCCATGAGCCGCCCTGCGCGTTGTCGTGGTTCACGGCGATTTGGGGCGACATGGATCCGGGACCTTCCGTCTTCCAACCGGGATACAACTGCTGGCGGGTCGAGCCCGCTGATCGCGTGGCCCTGTTCATCGACAACGACGAGGCGTTCGACGCGCTGAAGCCGTTGATCCTGTCGGCCAGGAAGTCGATCTGGATCCTGGCCTGGGTGTTCGATCCCCTGACGCGCCTGGACCCCGACCGCGTCAAGAAAAGCCGTGATCCCAGCCACGCCGACCGCATCGGCCTGATCCTGCGGCGACAGGCGGCGCTCAATCCCGCGCTCGACGTGCGGGTGCTGACCTGGGACATGCCGCTCCCGATCGCCGCCTCGCAGCTGTTCGGCCCGCATCGCGGCGCGGCCTTCTTCGCGGGCTCCCGCGTCAAGTACCGGCTGGACGCCACCCTGCCGGCCAGCGCCTGCCATCACCAGAAGGCGGTGATCATCGACGGCGTGACCGCTCTCGTCAGCGGCGGCGACATCGGCGTAGACCGCTGGGACGACACCCTGCACCTGGACAACAATCCGCTGCGTCGCCTGCCGACCGGCCGTCACTATCCGGCCCGCCACGAGGTCTCGATCCTGGTCGATGGCCGGGCGGGCGAGGCGATGGCCGACCTGTTCGTCGACCGCTGGGAGGCCTCGGGCGGCGACCCGGTCGAGCGCCCCGACCGCCCCGACGAGACGCCCTGGCCCGAGGATCTGCCGCCCGATCTGCGCCGTCTGCCGGTCGCCGTGGCCCGCACCTCGGCCGCGTGGCAAGGCCGCCCGGAGATCATCGAGTGCCTTATGCTGCACCTCTCGGCGATCCGGCGCGCGAAGCGGCTGATCTATCTGGAGAACCAGTACCTGACCTCGCCGATCATCGTCGAAGCCCTGGCCGAGCGCCTCGCCGAGCCCGATGGTCCCGAGGTGGTCACGGTCGGACCGGCGCGCAGCCCCAGCTATTTCGACCAGATGACCATGGACAGCGCGCGGACCTCGGCCATCAACCGCCTGCGCGAGGTCGACGTCCATGGGCGTTTCTCGGCCTTCTCGGCCCACACCCCCAAGGGGGCGCCGATCATCGTCCACTCCAAGGTGGCGATCATGGACGACTGGATGCTGCGGATCGGCAGCGCCAACCTCAACAACCGTTCGATCGGGCTCGACAGCGAGTGCGACCTGGCCTTCGAGGCCTGGAGCGAGTTGGAGCGCGAGACGGTCCGCGCCTTCCTGGGCCGTCTGGTCGGTCACTTCATCGATCGTTCGGCCGCCGACGTCCTGGAGGCCATGGATCGCGAAGGCGGCCTGGGCGCGGCGATCAATGCGCTGGACGTCAAGGGCGGCCCGCCGCGCCGGCTGCAGCCCGTGCCGGCGCGCCACCTGAGCGGCGTTCAGAAGTTCATCGCCGACTGGAGCCTGGGCGACGCCATCGCGCCCGACGACGCCTGGCGACCCTGGGGCCGCCGGACGCGCCTGCGGCGCGACATCGCCAGGCTTACCCAGCCGCCGCCGGAACCTCCGAAGCGGCTTAAGCCGTGATCTCCAGCTCGACCACCAGCGGCAGGTGGTCGGAGGCCACGCGGGCCAACGGGCTGAACGGCGAATTGACCCCGCGCGTCTCCAGGCCCTTGGTCAGGAAGACATGGTCGATGCGCATGAACGGGAAGCTGGACGGGAAGGTCGCCGTGGCCGGTCGCGGCCAGCTTGGCGTCGGCGCCTGGGCGTCGCGCAGGGCCGTTCGCAGCATCCGGTAGGTCGCCGAATAGGGCGTGGCGTTGAAGTCGCCCAGCACCACGCCAGGGGCCAGCCACTCGTCCGCGCCCATCCAGTCCGGACCCAGCAGGGCGGCGGCCTGGCGCTTCTGTTCCTGCGGGATCAGGCCCAGGTGGGTGTTGATGATCTGGACCTTGGTCCCGCCGACATCCACCTCCACCCACAGGGCGCCGCGGGGCTCCAAGCCTGGCACGCGCTTGTAGAGCGGCAGGCTCTTGGCCTTGACCCGCCGCTCGGGCAGGGCGGTCAGGATGGCGTCGCCGTAGAGCTCTTCCTCCACGGTCATGGCCGGGTGGAAGTGAAAGCTCATCTTCAGCAACTCGGCGAGGCGATGGGCCTGGTCGACGCCCTTGGTGCGGGCGCGAAGGACGTCCAGTTCCTGCAGGGCGACGACATCGGGCTTTTCGGCCGCGATGACCTCGGCCACACGCTCGACATCGAGCTTGCGGTCCGTGCCCACGCAGCGGTGGACGTTGTAGGTCATGAGACGAAGCGTCTTCATCCGTCGAACAGATCGCCCGAGACCGGCGGAAGTTCCTTGCCGGAAGACTTTCCTTGGGTGGTCGCGCCGTTGCGGCTGAGCATGAACAGGCAGGTCTCGGCCCGCCAGTTCTCGAGCGCGCTGGCCGGATTCATCGGTCGGGCCGGACCGGCGCCGGCGAAAGCGGCGCAGGCGTCGACGCGCAGGTTGAGCTCGGCCGTCAGGGCCAGGAAGTCGGCCAGGGTGCAGAGGTGGATGTTCGGCGTCGACCACCACGGCATCGGCAGGGCCTTGGTCTCGGGCATCCGGCCTCGGCTGAGCAACGACCAGCGCACGCGCCAGTGGCCGAAGTTCGGGAACGAGACGATGGCCCGGTCGGCGATGCGCAGCAGTTCGTCCAGCACGTGGCGCGGATGGCGCGTCGCCTGCAGGGTCTGGGACAGCACCGCGTAGTCGAACGAGCGGTCGGGAAAGTGGTCGAGGTCCAGATCGGCGTCGCCTTGCACCACCGACAGGCCGCGCGCCATGCAGGCGGCCACGCCGCTGGCGCTGATCTCCAGCCCCCGGCCGTCGACCTGCTTTTCGTGACTCAGCAGGTCCAGCAGCGCGCCCTCGC
This sequence comes from Caulobacter sp. GW822-FHT07D08, assembly GCF_058798735.1. NCBI lineage: Bacteria > Pseudomonadati > Pseudomonadota > Alphaproteobacteria > Caulobacterales > Caulobacteraceae > Caulobacter > Caulobacter sp. GW822-FHT07D08. The sequence goes on along the minus strand of NZ_JBXAKU010000006.1, from coordinate 119,591 downwards.
CGCAGCCGACGTCCAGCACCCGCGAGCCGGGGCGCACCAGGCGCAGGATCTCGCGGAAGTCCTCCCGAACTTTATTCTGGGAATTTGGGGTCAAATCAGCCCCCGGTCACGCTCTGCCGAACTCAGGAAGCCCGCCAGCGCCGCGTCCATCACCGGCTCGTCCAGCAGGAAGGCGTCGTGGCCCTTGTCGCTCTCGATCTCGGCGAAGGCGGCGCGGGCCCCGGCCGCGGTCAGGGCGCGGACCAGATGACGGCTCTCGGCGGTGGGATAGAGCCAGTCGCTGGTGAAGCTGAGCACGCAGAAGCGCACGTCGCGCGCTCCGGTGAAGGCCTTGGCCAGCACCCCGCCGTGGCTGGCGGCGATGTCGAAATAGTCGGTGGCCCGGGTGATGTAGAGATAGCTGTTGGCGTCGAACCGGTCGACGAAGCTGGCCCCCTGGTGACGCAGATAGCTCTCGACCTGGAAGTCGGCGTCGAAACCCCAGGACAGGCCGTCGCGCTTCAGCTCGCGGCCGAACTTTCGTTGAAGGGCGGGCTCGGACAGATAGGTGATGTGCGCGGCCATCCGCGCCACCGCCAGGCCTTTGCCGGGTTGCACGCCATGCTCGGCATAGGCGCCGCCGCGCCAGTCCGGATCAGCCATGATCGCCTGGCGGCCCACCTCGTGGAACGCGATGTTCTGGGCCGAGTGCCGGGAAGCGGACGCCAGCACCACGGCGCTGAACAGCCGCTCCGGATAGTCCACCGCCCACTGCTGGGCCTGCATCCCGCCCATCGAGCCGCCGATCACCGCGAACAGGGTCTCGATGCCCAGGGCGCTGACCAGCATCGCCTGGGCGCGGACCATGTCGGGGATGGTGATGACCGGGAACGCCAGCCCGTAGACCTTGCCGGTGGCCGGGTTGATCGAGGCCGGCCCGGTCGAGCCCATGCAGCCGCCGATCACGTTCGTGCAGATGATGAAGTGCCGCGCTGGGTCCAGCGGCTTGCCGGGACCGATCATCCGCAGCCACCAGCCGGGCTTGCCCGTCGTCGGGTGCGGCGAGGCGACGTACTGGTCGCCGGTCAGGGCGTGGCAGATCAGGACGGCGTTGGACTTGTCGGCGTTGAGCGCGCCATAGGTCTGGTAGCCGATCTCCAGGCCCTCGAGCATGGCGCCGGAATCGAGCCGCAGGGGTTCGTTCGCGGGAAACCGCCAGGTTCCCCCGCCGGCGGGTGTAACCAGATCGAGCGCAGCCATGGCCCGCCTTGGACCCCTTGGCGAACAAGGTGTCAACCACTGGCTTCCTGACAAGGCGAGGGACGGCTATGGAGGTCGCATGGAGCGACTGATCCTGATGCGCCACGGCAAGGCCGAGCGGCACGCCCAGAGCGGCGGCGATTTCGAACGCGCCCTGGCCGACAGCGGCCGGGCCGACGCGGCCGTCATGGGCCAGGCGCTGGCGCGGGCCGGCCTCGCGCCTGACCTGATTCTGGTCTCCTCGGCCCGCCGCACGCGCGAGACGGCCGAGCGCGTCGCGCCGAACTTTCCCAAGGCGCGGGTCGAGCAGTTCCGCGACCTCTATCACGCCGATCCGGAAGAGGTCGTCCAGGTGATCGAGGCGTACGCCGACAGCGTGGCCACGGTCATGGTGGTCGGGCACAATCCCGGCCTGCACGAACTGGCCCTGCGTCTGGCCCAGCAAGGCGAGGCCTCGCCGATCCAGACCAACAAGCTGCGCGGCCGTTTCCCAACCTCGACCACGGTGGTGTTCGGCTGGACCGACAGGGGCCCCGTGCTGGAGCACCTCCTTTACGCGCACGAGAACGGCGGAGCCGGCGGCGAATGACCCTGATCTACAAGATCCTGTCCCGCGCCGAGTGGGACGCCGCCAAGGCCGTGGGTCGATTCGAAGGCTCGGCCGTCGACCACCAGGACGGTTTCATCCACCTCTCCGCCGCCGACCAGGCCCAGGAGACCGCCGCCAGATATTTCAAGGATCAGCCGGACCTCGTCCTGCTGGGCGTCGAGGCCGAGGGCCTGGGCGCGGACCTGAAGTGGGAAGCCTCGCGCGGCGGGGCGCTATTCCCGCATCTCTATCGCCCGCTGCTGGCCAGCGAGGTGATCACCGAGGCCGATCTTGGTCTCGACGCCGACGGCGTTCCTCGACTGGGCGATCACCTCGCATGAACCTGCATGACCTCGCCGCGCGCGCCCTGCACGCCTTCGATCCCGAGGACGCCCACGGCTGGGCCATTCGCGGCCTCAGGATGGGCCTGGGCCCCCGCGAGACCGGTCCCGACGATCCGATCCTGGCGGTGAAGATCGCCGGCCTGGAGCTGCCCAACTGCGTGGGTCTGGCCGCAGGCTTCGACAAGAACGCCGAGGTCGCCGATCCCATGCTGGCCGCCGGCTTCGGTTTCGTGGAAGCCGGCACGGTCACGCCGTTGGCCCAGGCCGGCAATCCGCGCCCGCGTCTCTTCCGCCTCACCGAGGATCGAGCGGTCATCAACCGCATGGGCTTCAACAATGGCGGCCTTGAACCTTTCGCGGCGCGGCTCGGTAAGCGCCAGGGCAAGGGCGGGATCGTTGGCGCGAACATCGGCGCCAACAAGGACGCCAGCGACCGCATCGAGGACTACGTCACGGGCCTGACCCGCCTGTGGGGCCTGTCGGACTACTTCACCGCCAACATCTCCTCGCCCAACACGCCGGGCCTGCGCGCCTTGCAGACCAAGGCGGCGCTGGAAGAACTGCTGGGTCGCATCTCCGAGACCCGCGAGGCGATGAAGGTCGCCTCGGGCGCCGACTACCCGATCTTCCTGAAGGTCGCGCCCGACCTGGAAGACGGCGAGGTCGAGGCCATCGTCGAGGCTGTCGTCGACGCGGGCCTGGACGCCATCATCGTCAGCAACACCACCATCGCCCGCCCTGACAGCCTGAAGTCGGCCCATGCCAAGGAGAGTGGCGGCCTTTCCGGCGCGCCGCTGCTGCAACCCTCGACCCAGGTGCTGAAGCGCTTCCATGCCGCCGCGGCCGGGCGTGTGGACCTGATCGGCGCGGGCGGGATCGCCGACGGCGCCGGGGCCTACGCCAAGATCCGCGCCGGCGCGCGGGCCGTGCAGCTCTATTCGGCCCTCGTCTATGGCGGCCCCGGTCTGGTCACCCGCATCAAGCGCGATCTCGCCGCCCGCCTGCGGGCCGATGGCTTCGCCGCCGTCGAGGACGCGGTCGGCGCCGCATGACGCGAGACCGGGCTGTAATGCTGCTGCGCCGCTTTGGCCCGCTGGTGGTCATCGTGATCCTGTTCGTGGCCGCCTTCGCCAGCGGCGTCGCCGATCATATCTCGCTCGAGGAATTGCGCGCTCGCGGCGCCGAACTCCAGACTTTCGCGCGCGAAAAGCCGCTGCTGTGCGCGGCCATCTATCTGGCGATCTACATCGCTTCCGTCGCCGTCTCCTTGCCGGGAGCCCTGATCCTGTCGCTGACGGGCGGCTTTCTGTTCGGACCCATAGGCGGCGGATTCGCGGCGGTGACCGGCGCCACCGGCGGGTCGACCATCATCTATCTCGTGTTCCGCACCGCGTTTGGCGACATGCTGCGCCGCAGGCCCGGCGCGTTCCTGGCGCGGGTTGAGGAGGGCTTCAAGCACGACGCCTTCAACTACCTGCTGACCCTGCGCCTGATCCCGGCCTTTCCGCTGCTGATCGTCAATGTCGCGGCCGGGCTGATGAATATTCCGACCCGCACCTTTATTCTGGCCTCGGTGCTGGGCATGATCCCGAGCTCTTTCGTCTATGCCGGCATCGGCGCGGGACTGGGCCATCTCTTCGCGCGGGGCGGCCCGGTGACGCTGGAGACCCTCTTCTCGCCACGGATTTATCTTCCCATTGTCGGCATGGGCGTTCTGGCCTTTCTGCCGCCGTTGTGGCGCCATTGGCGCAAGCGGCGCGGAGCAGCGCCCCTGCCAAAGCCTTTGGACGAGAAGTAGCCGCCCCGGATGGTCGAAACGGTTTCGCCGTCAGAGACTGAGCCCGCCCCGCCCCGGAAGCGATTTCCGTGGCCCGGCGGCCTGTCGGCGCGCCTGCTGCTGTTCACCGCCATCGTCGTCACCTTCGGCGGCCTGCTGATCCTGCCGCCGACCCTGGCGGCCTATGAGGAGCAGTGGCTGCTGGACCGCGTGCGGGCCGGGGAACTGGCCTCGACCATCGCCGAGTCGGATCCGGACCTGCGGGTCAGCGACGCCGTCGCCAACCAGATGTTCGACCAGGCCGGGGCGGTCACCGTCGCCGTCCAGGCCGAGGGCGCCCGGCGTCTCGTCCTGCCGCCCAAGGAACCGTTCAAGACGCCGTATCTCGTGGACCTGCGCCGCCAGAACCCCGGTTCGTGGCTGGCCGCGCCGTTCTTCACCCTGACCAGCCCCAAGGGCAGCATGGTCCGCGTGATGGCCGAGCCGCGCTTCCGCAAGGCCGAGTTCGTCGAGGTCGTGGTTCCGGACGCTCCCTTGAAGGCTGCGTTGGTCGAGTACTTCTGGCGACTGGCCGGCGTGACCATCTTCGTCGCCGCCCTGGCCGGCCTGTTCGTCTACGCCTTCCTGAACGTCTTCCTGGTCCGGCCGATGCAGCGGATCACCCGCGCCATGGAAGCCTTCCGGGTCGACCCCGGCGATCCGGAGGCGCGCATCGCCGTCTCCAAGCGCCGCGACGAGATCGGCCGCGCCGAGGCCGAGCTGGACCGCATGCAGGTCGACCTGCTGGCGGCGCTCGCGTCCAAGGCTCGTCTGGCCGCCCTCGGCGAGGCGGTGGCCAAGATCAATCACGACCTGCGCAACATGCTGACCAGCGCCCAGATGGCGTCCGATCGCCTGGCCGCCCTCGGCGATCCCAAGGTGGCTCAGGCCCTGCCCCGCCTGGAACGAGCCCTGGACCGCGCCATCACCCTGGCCTCCGACGTCATGGCCTATGGCAAGTCCAAGGAGCCCGAGCCGGTGACGCGGATCATCCCGCTGCGTCCGGCCTTGGACATGGCCGCCGAGGACGCCGGCCTGACCCCGCAGGGCGTCGCCCTGGAGACCGTCATCGGTCCGCGCGAACAGGTGGTCGCCGACCCGGACCAGCTGCACCGCATCCTCACCAACCTGTTCCGCAACGCCCGCGAGGCGATCGAGGGCGCGACCGACCGGGGCGGCAAGGGCAAGGTTTTCGTCGAGCTGCGCCGCGACGCCGGCCACAGCATCCTGCGCCTGTCGGACGACGGCCCCGGCGTGCCCGAGCGCGCCCGCGCCAACCTGTTCCAACCCTTCGTCGGCTCGGTGCGGCGCGGCGGCACGGGACTGGGTCTGGCCATCGCCCGCGAGCTGGCCCAGGGTCATCATGGAGATCTTGCGCTGGTCGAGACCGGACCCGGCGGCTCGGTGTTCGACCTCACCCTGGCTGGCGCGCCCGAGCCGCTGCCGGAGCCGGATGACAAGGCCGCCGACGCCTCGGCCACCTAGGAGGACGTGCGATGACCACCACCTGGACCATCGCGGTGAAGATCGGCGCCTCGACTGGGGGCGCGCCGATCCACGAGATCACCGTCGAGGCGCCCGATGTCCCGAGCGCCCTGCGCCGGGTGGCGGCCATGGTCGCGGTGCAGGAAGCCTCCGACACCGAACTGCTCATCGACGGCCAGGAGGAAGTCTTCTCCCGCGCCGAGGTCGAGGCGGGCCTGGAGCCCTGATCGTTCGATCAGGGTCCATCTCTAAAAGGCAGGGCGTGGCAGGCGCCGAAACCGCTTACACTTTCGGCTGCCACGCCCTGGAAGAGCATCAGGCCCGCACCTAGTCCTTGGCGGAGAGGTTCAGAGCCCCTTGGCCACGCCCTCGCGACGCGGGTCCGCGCCGCCTTCCAGCACGTCGCCCGGCCGCACGATCACCCCGTGCAGGCCAGAGCCCTCGACCTGGCCGACCTTGATATTGACGCCGCGCGCGTTCAGCGCCGACAGCATCGCGGGTCCGAACCACTGGGCGTCGCCCGAATAGGTGTCGCCCCGCGCCACGACGTTCGGCAGCGACACGGCCTCCTGCATGTTCAGGTTCCAGTAGAACAGCCCGACCATGGCCTTGAGGTTATAGGACAGGATGGCGTTGCCGCCCGGCGAGCCGACGGCGGCCAGGAACTTGCCCTTCTTGTCCAGCACGATGATCGGCGACATCGACGAGCGCGGGCGCTTGCCCGGCGCGATGGCGTTGGCGGCCGGCGCGCCGTCCTTCTCCTTTGGTGAGAACGAGAAGTCGGTCAGCTGGTTGTTGAGGAAGAAGCCGTTCACCATCCGGCCGTTGCCGAAGATGCTCTCGACCGTGGTGGTCATCGACACGACGTTCCCGGCGGGGTCGACCACCACCAGGTGCGTGGTGCCGCCCGGCTCCTTGGTCATGTCGATCCCGACCTTCGGCGCGCCCTTCGGCTTGCCGAACGGCGGGGCGGCTCCGGCCGTGTCGGTGATCAGCTTGGCGCGCTCGGCGACGTATTTCGGGTCCAGCAGGCCGTCGACCGGCACGGTCACGAACGCGGGATCGCCGACATAGCGGTCGCGGTCGGCGTACATGACCCGCTCGGCCTGGGCCAGCTGGGTCCAGGCCACCGGATCGGTCGGACCGCGCTTGCCGATGTCGGTGTGCTCCAGCATCCGCAGCGCCTGGATCACGGCCAAGCCCGACGACTGCGGGTTGGGCACGCAGACCGTATAGACCTTCCACGGCCGGCACAGGGCCGGGGCCACGCGCGGCTTGTAGCGCTTCAGGTCGGCCAGGGTGATGCTGCTCGGCAGCTCGCCCTCGTGCAGGCGGTCGACGATCGCCTGGGCGATCGGACCGTCCAGCAGGGCCGTGGGACCCTCGGCGGCGATCTTGCGCACCGTCGCGGCATAGGCCGGGTTCTTCAGCACGTCGCCGGCCTGGTAGCGGGTTCCGTCCGGCTTGGTGAAGTACTTCACCGCGTCCGGCTGCGAGGCCTGCGGGGCCCGGGTGCTGTTGATCATGCCCGCCAGGCGCGGGCTGACCACGAAGCCCTCGTCGGCCAGCTTTTCGGCGTCCTTGAAAAGCGTGTTCCAGGCGGCCTTGCCATGTTCCTTCTGGGCCTGGGACAGCATGGCCACCGCGCCGGGCACGCCCGACGAGCGGCCCGACAGCACCGCCGTCACGAAGGGCAGGGGTTTGCCGTCCTGGCCCATGAACATGTCCGGTGAAGCGCCGCTGGGCGCGGTCTCGCGGCCATCATAGGCCGTCACCTTGCCGGTCTTGGCGTCGTAGAAGACCATGAACGCCCCGCCGCCCAAGCCGGAGCTCTGCGGCTCGACCAGGCCCAGCACCGCCTGGATGGCCACGGCGGCGTCGACGGCCGAGCCGCCGTCGCGCAGCACCCGCAGGCCCGCCTCGACCGCCAGCGGATTGGCCGCGGCGACCATGCCCTTGGCGGGTGTCGAGGTGGAGGCCGGCCTGGCCGCCGGCATGCCCAGCGGGATCGACTCGGCGTGGGCGGCGGAGACCGGAGCCAGCGCCAGCTGGAGCGACGCGGCGAGCGCGAGCAGGGAAACAAAACGACGCATACGGATCCTCTATGGCGGACGAGGGCGAACATTGGGGACGGCCTGCCCGCTGTCCCGAGGCGTTCCATGGACACCAATCAAGCGACGCTGTCACGTCCAGATAGTCTGCAAGCGGCCTCAATCCCGCGTCCTGAACCGCTATGCGGCAAGGCCGTTGCGCCGAGCGAACACCGGCGTGCGAAACTTTTCGAATTTTCCTGCGAACCGGGCTTGCGTTCCCGAAAGGGACGGGCTACTTCCCCCGCCTCGCCGAAAGGCAATGCGCGCCCGTAGCTCAGCTGGATAGAGCATCAGACTACGAATCTGAGGGTCGGACGTTCGAATCGTTCCGGGCGCGCCATCTTTTCAATGCCTTAGCTGATTTCAGCTCGGCGAGATTCCGATTTAGGACGGTGGCTAGGACGGTGGTTGCGATTTCGCACCCATGCTCTTCCGCGATCCAGACATCAGAAAAAATCGCGTACCTTTGGGCCGCGCGCGCTTCCGAGCCGGTAACGGCCGTCGGAAGCGATCCAATGGTTCGAATCGTAATCGACGCTCACAAGCTGGCTTTGATCAGACGGAACCGTTCGTGTGACGGTTTGTCGTCGGCGTCGTCGATGGTGCTCGGCCCAGCCGAACACAGTTGAATCGAGCGAGGCGACAAACTTCGACCGGATGACTATCTTCGATGGATCAGACGAACCTTAGCGGGTGACGAGCGCCATTGTCGGAAGCCGGTCATTTCATCGATGCGGACGCTCGGCGACTTGCGCTTGAAGTTATCGCGACGCTGGTCAACATCAAACGAACGGCGGCCGAGCGTTTACTCACGCCTGCGGGTGTGCCCGCCGACCTCGTAAAGCGGTTCCTTACCGAGCGCGATCCGTCAACTGGTGACAAGCGGTCCAAGCGGGAGGCTGGGACGGTGTTGCTGGACGTCTTGGGCGATCAAGGGCTCGAGGGACACGTAGTGCGGCGGATCATCGAGATCGCTGCCGGTTGGGAGGATTTCCACCTATCACAGGATGAATATCGCGCTCGATCCGTGGTCCAGAAAGCACGCGAGATGGTCGGCGTGTTGCAGGAGATGGCCGCCCGTGAACTCGGAGAGGTCGAAAAGCGCCGACGCGAGGCAGAGCAGGCTAGGGAAGCCGCTGTTAAAGACCACCGGCGCCAGCGCAATGAGCTGATCCGCCGAGAGAGTGCCCTGCTGCTGGCCCAATTCGACCAAGCGGTTCTGACCGGCGAGCCCCAGCAGCGTGGCTATTTCCTGGAGAATCTGCTCGTCCGGATTTTTGATGTTCATGGTGTTCCAGCGCAGAAGGCTTTCCGCCGAAACGGCGGTGGTGAGCAAATCGACGGCGCCTTTGAGTTCGAAGGTTGGCACTACATCGCCGAGTGCCGCTGGCGAGAGCAGCTTTCGGACATCCGTCAGTTGGACGGGCTCGCAGGCCAGCTCCATCGGTCAGGCCGCCAAACCATGGGGCTGTTTCTCTCGATCAATGGCTGGTCGAGCCATGTCGTGGACTTGTTGAAGCAGAACCCGGCAAAGAACATCGTGCTGATGGACGCCATAGATCTGCGAGCTGTCCTGGCGACGCAGATCGGGCTTGTCCCTTTGATGAAGGCGAAGCTGACTGCGCTGAATCTCTATGCTGAGCCCTACAAGCCGGCGTCGTCTGTGATTGGCTGACCGGGCAGCCTTGTCAGATGCCGGGAAGGGTAGGAGCAAGCTGAAACATGGCCAGTTCGGACACCCCACCGCCTAAGGAAACGGGTGAGCACCTTCTCCAGCAGATCGAAGGAATGGCGCCGCTCGCCAAGCTCATCGGGTTCTTCATGCCCAGCGTCCGCAAGCAGTTCGCCGAGGTGGAGAAGGCCATGGAGTCGGTGAAGGCTCATCGCGAGCATCTGGCGCAGTTCGCGCGGACCTATGGGCCGCTCGGCTGGACCACCTACGATCGCATCTCGACGGACCTCCTCGCCGAACTCTCCGCCCTGGAGCCCCAGGCCGGAGAGGCCTTGCTAACCGCCCATCATCTCGACGCGGACACGCTGAGGATTCTCAGCTATCGCATGCGCAGTCCAGCCTACGAACCATGGGCGGAAGTGTTCGAACGCGCCGCCGAGCGCGCAGGCGCTGAAGATTACCACAGCGCTGTTCCGCTTCTCTTGCTGATCATCGACGGGGTCTGCACCACCACAACGCAGAAGCATCCCTTCTCCGGAGGTGCGGACGCCCCCGTCTTCGACACGATTACGTCAGGCCCCGGTGGCATCGCTGATGGGTTGAAAATTCTTGGGGCCACACGGCGAAAGCTGAGCACGGAGCCGATCTCCGCCCCCTATCGCCATGGGATCGTCCACGGCCTTGAACCGAACTTCGGCCATGCCATCGTCGCGGCGAAGGCCTTCAACCTGCTTCAGGCGATGGTCGATTATTTCGACCGCCGCCGTGATGAGGCTGCTCGCTTGGCCAAGGCGGCGGAGGAGCAGCGGCAACCCAGCTGGAAAGAGTTGGCTGGGGGCATCCGCGACCTGGAAGCGAAGAAGCGCGCGCTGGCAGCCTGGAAAGCCCGCGATCCCGTGTCAGGCGCCGTTCTGGCCCAAAAGGGCGAATCCCACACCCTCGATCCGCAGAGCCCTGAGGCGGCGGCGGTCGCCTATCTCGAAGCCTTGGTCAGTCGCAACTTTGGGCTGCTGGCCAAGAAAACCATCGACTATCCAAAGCGCAGCCTAGGCTACCGAGCGGGCCGCATCCGATCCGAATTGGAAGGGTTGACCCTCGACGATTGGCAGATCGGCGGATTTCGCGATGAGGGAGCGGCAATGAGTGTCGTGGATGTCGCTGTTGTCGTTTCGAGCGAAGAACGCACCTACGAGGGAGAATTGCCGATGCGTCTCCTGTATTTCGATGCCGACAACCGGAGCCTGGTTCGGGGCGAGGCAGGAGGAGATTGGGTCGTGCAACCTGATTTCTACACGCAGATCTGGGTCCGGGGCCGCCATGGCGGCAGATCGGACGACGCGGCGTCTGAGTAGACCGAGCGCTATGAGTTGGCAGTTGGTAATCTAGGAAAAGCTTCGGAAGCTCCGGAACTGCGGCGCTGACAGGCGCGGCACGGGAACTTCAAATAGCCGCTTACGGTCGTCGATACGGATATAGCGAGCCCCCCGTTGAAGGGCGGCTACCTGACGGTTGTTGCATCAACTAGGGTTGCAGTTGCCAGAACGCCTTTACGCTGCAATATCCAGACAGGGATGCGCTCTGCAACCGGGGGAGCGATGAATAGGCGGTCGAGGCGGCGATGTAGCTGGGGGCGCCGCAATCCGACCGTGGTTGGCCGACCCGTGACTGGACGTTGATCATGCCGGTTCCTGCTCAGCCCAAAATCTATCACATCGTCCATCTGAACAACCTCGCTTCGATTGTCGCCGACGGCGTAGTGCTATGCGATGCGGCGATCGCGGCCCGTGCCAATCCTGGTACGACGATCGGAATGAACAATATCAAGCATCGGCGGCTTCACGAACTGCGCCTGAATCATCACCCGGATTTGTACGTCGGACAGTGCACGCCGTTCTATTTTTGTTCTCGCTCGGTCATGCTGTATCTGATACACATGAGGAACCAAGATCTCGCTTATAAAGGCGGTCAGGAACCGATCGTGCATTTAGAGGCCGACCTGCGGTCCGCCGTCGATTGGGCGAACGCGAATGGTCGCCGCTGGGCGTTCACCCTGTCGAACGCCGGCGCCTACTACTTCGAGGATCGCGTGGATCTCAATCAACTTCACGAAATCAGGTGGGATTCCGTGCAGGCACGACAGTGGGCTGGTACGCACAAGGAAGGCAAGCAGGCCGAGTTCTTGGTCGAGCACTCATTTCCATGGCATTTAGTCGAACGCGTGGGTGTTTTTTCTAACGCTTACGTCCAACCAGTTTCCGCCGCCCTTGGTGCTGGGGGCCACCGCCCCGCCATCGAAATTCGGCGTGACTGGTACTATTGAGGGGGCCTGCATGATTGAGTTTACCACAGGCGACATCCTCCAATCCGACGCAGAGGCGCTGGTCAACACCGTCAACTGCGTTGGGATTATGGGGCGTGGCATCGCCCTCCAATTCAAGAACCGGTTTCCGGAGAACTTCCGAGCCTACGCTGCGGCCTGCGCAATCGAGTCTGTCCAGCCGGGCCGAATGTTCGTCTACGAGACGCGCAGCCTTACCAACCCGAAGTTCATTATCAATTTCCCGACCAAGCGCCATTGGAAGGGCAAGAGCAGGATTGAGGACGTCGAGTCCGGTCTTGTCGCTCTGGTGAATGAAGTCAGAAAGCTCGATATTCGCTCAATAGCCATTCCGCCGCTCGGAGCGGGGCTAGGCGGCCTAAACTGGGATGATGTTCGTTCACGCATTGTCGCAGCAATGGAGTCGCTCGACGATGTTCGCGTCATTGTATTTGAACCGACAAGTGCGCCTGTTGCGACGAAATCTCGTGAGATCCCGGGGATAACCCCAGGGCGTGCAGCTCTAGTCGTTCTGGTGAACCGATACTTGAGCGGTCTTCTAGACCCGTTTGTGACTCTGATCGAACTTCAGAAGCTTATGTATTTTATGCAAGAGGCAGGGCAGCCGCTCCGCTTAAATTATATCAAGCATCACTATGGCCCATATGCGGACAATCTCCGGCACGTTCTGACTAAGATCGAGGGCCACATGGTTTCAGGGTACCACGATGGCGGCGACGCGCCGGACAAGCAGCTTGAACTTGTCCCTGGGGCCGTGCGCGACGCCGAGGCCTTTCTAGCCGAGGATAATGAGACCCGGGAGCGCTTCGATCGCGTTGGAAAGTTGGTCGAGGGGTTCGAGACGCCGTTCGGATTGGAACTTTTGGCTACGGTGCACTGGGTGGCGAGTCGCGAACAGGCGCACACGAGCGAAGATGTCCGCGCTAGAGTTTACGATTGGAACGAACGCAAAAAGCAATTCTCGGCCCGCCAGATCGAAATTGCCTTGAGTGCACTGAGGTCGAAGGGCTGGCTCGAATCTGCGGCCAGCTAGCGAAGGCAGCGTTTGGGTTTGAAAAGTGTTAACACGTCAATCTGAAGCCGACGATTGTGGCGACAGGGCTTGCGCCAAATTGCGTTTTCCGCACTTACTTGAGACAAATCCGGTGGTTCGCGGTTAATTAAGGGTTAGCCGGTACCGTTTAGTGGTTAACGAGCTAACGCCGTTGGAGCCGCTAAAATGCAGCCGGTTGAAAAGCTGGAGCAACAGCCAGCAATGACGCCCGAAATGCACCCGAAGCACGGGTTGCGGATCGAATGGGGCGACCTAAAGATTTCAGCAGAGGGATGGGGTGTGGTCGCGGCTGCGCTCTTCGCCGTAGCCCTCATCGCGTACGCCTGGAAAACCCTAGCGTAGCGATGTGTCCACCAGCCAAACGTCGCCGGCGTTGTCGGTGTCCGCTCGTCGGCACCTGCGGGGACCCCGGAATGTCAGAGAACATCCACAAGGCGGTGCGCAGATAACTGATAGCTACTAGGCGGCGCGCATAATGAACTGGATGACTTTTGCTACCCAGGCGAAATGTTCAGGGTGGGCGACGATAAGAGCCCCAAGTGCTGAACCGCCGCTACCCACGAGGCCAATTTTGGCGACGCGCCGTAGCCAGTGGAATGCTTTGGCACCATCAATCTCCGCCTGCTTATCTATTTCACGTCGGAAACTTACGCTGGCGATCTTCAGGTAACCTATTGCGGCTTCAGCGATAGCCTTAATGATATTGCCAATGCTTTCGACGATGTCGCTCAAAACAAAACGAAGCGTGCGCCACGATACTGGAGTCGAGCCCTCGGAAGGCGGCAGGAATCCGACAGGAGCTTTTAACTGCTCTAGTTCGGCGAGAAGGTTTGGTGTCGCCAGCGGCGCCGTATCAGTTGACTCGACCTCCTGGAGGGCGGCTAGAAGCTCCTCAGCTGCTTGAGTTGCTTGAGGCAAATCTTCAACGGGCTCTCTCTCTTCGAGGGCGTTGGCTACAAAAGCCTTCCAAGCTGGGAATTGTTTCAGCACGCGTTGGTAGTGAAGCAGCGTCGCAGCGTAAGATGAATATGTACCGGTCGACCACTCGTCGCCGGCGATATCGGCCATTGTCGCCAATACGTCATGGCGATGCCCAAGGCGAAATACGTCTCCGGTATTCGGGAAGGCTTTAGGAATACTATCCGCTGTTTCCCTAACCACGGCGCATTCACGCACGCCAGCGTTCTCTTTCGATAGCTTGTGGTAAAGTTCGTCCAGTGCCTCGCGCAATACTTCTAGTGCAGCTAGGATGGAGGCCTGATCAGAGGCGCTGTCTGCAATTGGCGGAACATCTAGAACGCCGTGCCGCCAGACGGGGATGATTGCCGCCGGTCGTTGCGCGGGGATTGTTGGTGGCGCACCTCCGCGCTCATGGAGCGCAAGCAGCCTCGCAGCATCGACGCGTCGATTCACCCCAAGGCGTCGCGTAGCCCTCTCAATGTGATCGTTGACGGTAATGTCTGCGATGCCGAGCCTATCGCCGATCTCCCGGGTCGTAAGCCCTTTAGCCACGAGACGCAGGACCTCTTTAGACCGTTCCGTCAACCGCTCGTATTGGGGCTCCTCCCCTCCTTTTGCCTCTCCGTCGTCCATGTATCGGGCTATGCTCCGAAGTGCGTGGGAGAGGGTACAACCGTTCTGGGCGACAGCTAGCGAACGGATTTTCGAGAATCTAACTTGCTAGGCTTAGCTGGGCAAACTGGCTCCGCGCGGGAAGCTGGTGCGAGCGATTGTCGCATTGAATTACCCTTGCCTCTTCCGGTGATAGCCGGATGAGTACTTGTGGCGGATGGAAGCCTGGGCGAAGCGCGCGCAAGGCAGCGATCGTCACGGGCGCAACGCGCTGGGCGCTGCTCAGGATCAGACCAACAGCCTCGTTAGTTCCGCTGAAATATGCGTTGTAGTCGTCCCGATCTACGCCTGCTTGTGGTGCATACTCATCCCAAATCTCGCCTGGCGTGCCCCGCGCGACACTTTCTAGCGTGACCGCTCCGACTACGGCACCCACGGGCAAGGTAGAATAGATGAGCAGGCGGGTGCCCGGCGCCAGCGCTGGGATTCTCCTGCGCAACTCGACCGTCTTCCGGCCTGCCAAAATTGCTTCAGCGTACTTGGGTTTAATCGAAATTAGCGCGGCAGCCGCCTCACTAATCCGCCCAGCCCGCATCGAGGATTCTTGCAGCATTTACATCGCTAACTGGAGTTGCGGAGATGAGGTTGGCTTTTCCGATCGCGTCCATGGCCCTCAACACCTTCAGCGGAACCGGATCCCGGAAGGTTAGGAGGTTGTCGAATGTGGTTAACAAAACGTGCTCAGAGGATGAGATGCTCTGAAACTCGTCCACCACGAGCATGCGCTTCTCGCTGTCATCGATGGTCTCCTTTTCCACGATGACCGAGTCTACGATCCGCGCGACGGCAACGATTGCGCTGCGCCCCTGCGTTCGGCCTGACTCGTAGAAGAATATTGGACTCCCGGGCACCATCACCTTCGCAGTCCTAGGTGAATTCACATATCCGCGGCGGGTCAGAAGCGCTGCGCCCTTTTGCTCAACGAACGCCAGCTTCAGCTGGTTGTCGGTGCCGAGCAAATCGTCGGCGTACCGCTTGGCAATTGGCACGATGACTCCTGAACGCCCTGGCACGGCGACCGACGTCGGGCCTAGAAGTTCCTCCAGTTGGACCGAACTCGTTTGAAACTCGACACCGTTGGGGTCGGCAACGCGCATCGAGCCAGACGCCCCATCGCGAGTCACGGTCAGTCCCGTTTGGCGCCGCAGCTGATCAGTCATCCTTCGCCAGCGGGAGGGCGTGAGCGGGCGCCCAAGCGCTACCTTTGCCATCTCATGTGAGCCTGGGCGCTGCTGAAAACCTCGCGCCTGGGCCATCTGGTGAACCACGGATTGGCCCGGCAAAAGATCCAGAAGGATCGTTGCAGGCGCGGACAACTTCGTCGCGGCGTAGAGCAGTTTCGTGATTAGGTAATCGGCGAGAGCTTCTGGCTCAGCGTGCTCAGGATTGACGTAAATCGCCATATTCTGATGCTCTTGCCGAGCCTGTCGGCTAATGCAGCCAAACGCCACGACATGATTGCCGCTGGAAATCACGTAGCCGTGGGAGGAGGTTGTTGAATCTATTATATACTTCGCCGCGACGGTTTCGGGAAAGTGCCGTTCCCTTGCGGCCGCTTGAAAAAAGCCAGCGCCCATTGGCGCTATGTCATACAGGCCAAGCCTGGACGACTCCGCGCTGGCGGCCTCTTGGTCCAAGGGCAGAGTTTCCAGCAATTCATCAAGGCTGGCCACATCTAGGCCGAATTGCGATAGAAGTACGTCTTGAGAATTTAGTATTACGCCGTCGCTCGTAATAAATGCAGCCGCTCGCGTCAGTGCAGCGTGAGCAAGGTGTCTGCAGTCGCTGCGCGCCTGAACTCCTCCAGCTCCGCGAGCTTGGGGTGCTACGAAGACAGCCTCATGTATTTTATCGGCTAACGCCTTAACTTCATCATTTGCATGCTTAGGCAACTGAGGAAGTCGAAGGGCCATTTGCAAAATTGGATCGTTGGTCGACGAAGTTGATGTTCGACGTAGCTCCTCAATGAACTCCTTAGAAATCGCGAGCCGCAGCCGGTGATCTAAAGCTGCACCAAACAACTTCCCCGCAGCCTCATGTCGTGTACGGGTGCGGACTAGGTCAAATAATACGTTGAGATCAAAAGCGTATAGCGGAACCTCGACCTTACTTCGTATGTTTATAGCCATCGCAGGAGCGGATGGCGGCACACTAAAAAGGTTTGGTGTGTTCAGATGGCGAATATGTACGAGTATATCTCTATTTCTCGCAGCCCCGCCTCTTTTACGGGAGATCTCTTCAAAGCCATTCTTCTGATAAAATCGGATGGCAGTTGGCAGGTCGGATGCGATATTCGCCTTAATACTGAGATAGTTTTGCCTCTCTAGTTCGGAAGCTAAACTGGCCATCAGACGGCTTCCCACTCTCGCACGCCGAAAGTCCGGCAAAACACCGATCTGCGTCACACGCGCGTTCGGATAGACGCCGCCGAACAATATGAAGCCAGCTACGACAGGTCCGGACGGGCCGTCGTCGATCATCAGATAAATTTGACGTCGGGCCACGGCATCGCGGTACGCGCCTTCGGACAGGAAGCCGAGTGCCTCCCTCTCTCCATTTGCGATTGCGACCACTTGGGGCACTAGCGGCTCCATTGCTTCTGGCCGCTTTTCGATTCTCAACCGGTCGCCACTCAAAGCGCGCCTCCCCCTCGTCGGCGGTCAACATACAAGTCAGGGGAGAACTGTTAAGCTAAGTCTTCGCAGGAGTGGTGTTGGGTTGGCGGGGCGGCGAGTGGCGCCGGAAGCGGTCTCAGCTGTAGGGCTAGATAAAAGGACAGGGACCTGGCGGTCCCATGTCATTGATGGTGTTGGGCTTTTACAGGAACCTGCCTGAACCCCGAGGTTCCTCACCAACAGGCTTCGTCCATAATTTCAATGCCTTGACGGGGACCTTCGTCCTTTTTGGGCGTCTTCTCACTCGCCGGTTCCCGCCCTGGAGCGCTTGGCGGAGCAAGGGCCGGACGGGCTGATGAGCGTCAAGGGTGGCGCCTCCGGCGCCATCGCGGAGCGACGGCGAAGCCGCCCTTGACCCTCATCAGCCCGCCCGGCAAGAGGCTCTCCAAGCGCTCCAGGGCGAGCCCCGACCGTGTCCGGTCCTGGCTCCCGCCAGCCTCGGCTGGCCTCTACTTTCTGAGGCGTATACCTGGGCCTGCGGTGTCGTCGGCGTAGATGAAAATGATCCCGCTCTCCTCCAGCACCTTCTGAAGGCCGTCTAGCGTCCGGGTCTGCATTCCGCCTATGCCGGACTCAAAACGCTGTACCGTGGACGGTGAAATACCTGCCGCCGCCGCTAGTTCACGAACACCCAGACCGAGCGCCGTCCGAGCCAATCGGATCTGCATTGGCGTCAGCATTTGGGTCTCCGTAACAAGAATTTCATACGTGGTATTGACTTCGTGGAGTCTGTGTGCGAAGTATTGCGTACACTGTTCTCAAACTCCACCGATCTGCGTGCGGATCGGACCGAGCGCTCGCGCCGGGAGCCCCATCATGTCCGAAGACAAAGCCGATCCGACCGCCATTTCCCGCCGCACCCTGCTAGGCGCGACGTCAGCCGCTCCACTGGTCTGTACGGCGCTAGAGAGCGCGCCGCCGGCTAAGGACAGCCTGGTCGGCCGCTGCGCCCAATGGCTCGCCGCTGAGTTCGAGGCCGATGCGCTAGCGCGCCGCTGGGCCGCGTTGGAGATCGTGGCGGCCTCTGGCTACGACTATTTCCGCTTGAGCGATCACCAGCGCCGAGGCCTGCCCATGGGGCCGGAGATGGCCGCCATTGAGGTGCAGCTCAACGACCTCTGGAACGACCAGAAGGGTCACTTCAACGCCGTCGCGAAGATGGCGCCGAAGAACATCCATGAGGTCGCCAGCCTCTTGGTCGTCGCGGCCACGATCGATGCACGCGACACCGGCCCCACAGGCCCGCTCTTGCGCCGGGTCATGAAGTTCTTCGACAAGGCGATCTGCCCAGGTTGCGGAGCGCCCTACGTCCCGCTCAGCCTTCCCACGAGCTGAGGAAGTCACCCGGCCCTATGCGCTGGGCTCTTTCTGACTTCGCGACCTTCCGGGCTTCTTGCCGTGCGCGGATCGCATTGTCCGGCGGTGCGGTCCCCCTCGACGCTGACGAAATCGTCAGCTTACCGCAGACCCGCCGCCGACAGTCGCCGCCGAATATCAATGTCCCAATCGTCCTCAACGCGGCGCGCGGGCGAGGCGGGCGCCGGCGGGCGCGGACCTCCGCCGCCCTTTGGGCGACCGCCATAACCTTTGCCAACACGCGGATCAGGCGGGGTGGGGTCAAGGACGGGATCGCCAATCTTTCGGCTAGGGAGAAGCGGCCAGGCCCGCTCGGGCGGTAGCTCGCCCCGCCGACGCACTCGCCCCATGTCGATGATGAACCGTGAGAGGTTCTCCTGCGCGGTCAGCAGGTGGTCGCCCAGCAGCTTGGCGCGGGTGATGTAGCCGGCGTTCACGCCCGGGATCGAGTGGTTCATCATCAGGTGCATGTCGATCTCGGAGAGGCCGCAAGCCTGCCCGAGGGTCCGATAGCTCTGGCGCAGGTCGTTGCCCCACTTGAAGAGGGTCTCGCGCTTCTCGTCGTGCTCGACCAGGTGGCCCACACCGCTGTTGGCCGCGAAGATCCAGGTCCGGGCTTCCTTCGGGTGCATCAGCCGGCTGGCGCGCATGGCCCGCACCAGGCACCGCATCATCGGACGAGACAGCGGAATATCGAAGGCCCTCGACGGCCCACCCTTTGGGTTGGGAATCCGCAGCAGCCGCTTGCCGAAGTTCACGTGCTCGACCTTGGCTTCCAGCAGGGCGCCCGGCCGGCTCCCCGACAGCAACAGGAAGAGATGGAATTCCCGCCGGATTGGGTGACGCAGCCGGCCGGCTTCGATGAACCAGCGCGGCAGATCGCTGGCGCCCATGGCGGTGTCGCGACGCCGCTCGACGTTCCAGTCCACGCCGAAGGTCGGGTTGTCGGCGGGCAGGGCGCGGCAGGTCTTGCGGGCGTGGTTATAAACCGCGCGCAAGGTGCGCATCGCGCCGTTGGCGGCATAGGGGCCGTGCGCCTGGCTCATCTTGTCGTGACGGTCGGCGACCATCCTGGGGTTCTCGCCCAGGGTCATCAACGGCAGGTCCAGCCAGTCGCGGAGCATCCGCTCCACGTGGTCCTTGTAGCTGGCGATAGTGGCCGCGCTCCGGCCGCGCCGTTCCATATGGACATCCCGATAGCGCGCCCAGGCTTCCCGGAGCGTTGGGCCGGTGTCGGGTTTGGGCGCGGCGACGGAGCCTTCAGGCGGCTTGCCCTTGGCGATGGCGGCCAGCTGGGCCTTGGCCTCGGCGCGGGCTTCGCGCGCGCTGATGTCCTCGACGCCGCCGATGCGGACCTTGACGCTCCGGCGCTGGGAGCCCTGCCAGAGGTCGCCCTGGGCGTAGTAGGTCTTGCTCCGCGCGCCCACCATGACGAAGAAGCCGGGAAGACTCTCGTCGCGGGCGATGTATTGGCCGCCGCCCGAGAAGGGCAGGGCGGCGACGGAGCGATCCGTCAAAGCCAGGCGAAGAGGATCGGAACGGGAACGGCCCATGGAACGCATCCGGAACGCTAGGACGGTGGTTAGGACGGTGGTTGCACACGCGGCCAAAACCATCCGGGATGTTTCCAGAGTGGCCTTCAGTTTGATTTTATCAAGCTACAGCAATGGGTTACGGAATCCGCGAGAAAGAAAAGCTATCAGCGGGAAACTGGCGGCATGTCCGACCCCGCCGGCTACGAATCTGAGGGTCGGACGTTCGAATCGTTCCGGGCGCGCCATTTTCTCCTGAAAAATCAGTGATTTAGCTTTTTGCGATGGGCCGGGCCCGGAGCAAAAATTTCTTTGCACTGGGTTTTGCACTGGGGATTTTCTGACTCCAAGGATCGACGGCGCGCCAGAGGCCGCTGTGTTTCGCCATGACTCGCCGGGATTCGCTTTTGGCGGGTCGGTTTCGCGGGGCGATTCTCAGGGTCGCAGCCGTCTTGCTTCCTTCGCTTTCAGCAGGGCTGCGATCTGTTCTGGCGTCCAGAAGATGGAGTCCAGCGCGGTTGCGACCGTGGCTACGCGAAGCCGGGCATGCCGGATGGGTCGCGTCGACTTTTGCGCAGTACGCAAAGAAGAACGGCGAATGGGTTCAATTATCTTCTTCCGGATCGGCGCTAGATAGTTCCGCAGGCCTCATGCTGGAGATCTTTGCCGTGCCTAACCTCCTCGACGCACCGGCCCGAAAAGGCCTGTCATCCTTGATGACCTTCGCGATGTCCGCCGCCGCCGGCGTCGCCGTCGCCAACATCTATTACAACCAGCCCATGCTGGGGCTGATCGAGCAGGATCTTCCCGGCCCTCTGACCGGCCTGATCCCGACCGCCACCCAGCTGGGCTACGCCGCCGGACTTTTCCTGCTGGTCCCGCTGGGCGACATCATCGACCGGCGCAAGCAGATCGGCGTCCAGTTCGTCGTCCTGGCCCTGGCCCTGGTGCTAGCGGCCCTAGCCCCCAGCGCGGCCCTGGTCGTGCTCGCGTCCCTGGCGGTGGGCCTGGCCTCGACGGTCGCCCAGCAGATCGTGCCCTTCGCCGCGCATCTGTCCTCGCCCGAAAAGCGCGGGGCGACGGTGGGAACGGTGCTCTCGGGCATCCTCACCGGCATCCTGCTCAGCCGCACGCTCGCCGGCTTCGTGGCCACGCACTTTGGCTGGCGCGAGATGTTCTGGCTCGGCGCGCCGATGGCCCTGATCGCCGGAGCGGTCATGTTCATGACGCTGCCTCGCGTGGCGCCCGACTCCAAGCTCGGCTACGGCAAGCTCCTGGCCTCGATCGGCGACCTCTGGAAAGAGTTTCCCGCCCTGCGGCTGGCCGCCTTCACCCAGGCCCTGATCTTCGCGGCGTTCACGGTGTTCTGGACGGTTCTGGCCTTCCGGCTGCAGTCGCCCGCCTACCATCTGGGCGCGGATGTGGCCGGCCTTTTCGGCGTCGTCGGGGCGGTGGGCATCTTCGCCGCGCCCCTGGCCGGCCGGTTCGCCGACAGGCGCGGCCCCAGGCCCGTGGTGGCGCTCGCCTCGATCCTGATCCTGGTCTCCTGGGTGCTGTTTGGCGTCTGGACCTCGGTGGCGGGCCTGATCGTCGGCGTCATCGTGCTCGACTTCGCCATGCAGTCGGCCCTGGTCTCCAATCAGCACATCGCCTTCGCGCTGCGTCCCGAGGCGCGGGCGCGTCTCAACACCGTGCTGATGGGCTCGATGTTCCTGGGCGGCGCCTTCGGCTCCGCGGCCGGTTCCGCGGCCTGGCAAGTCGGCGGCTGGACCGCCGTGACGGCGCTGGGCGTGGCTCTGGGCGTCCTCAGCACCGCCCTGCAGGCGCTCGGCTTCAGCCGTCGCGTCCGCGCGGCGCGCTCCTAGCCGGAGAGGGCGTCTTCGGCGCTGGACGCCGGAACGCCCCGATCCCAATAGGCCGGCGCGCCGATGTGGCGCGCCAGGGCGTCCAGGAAGCCGGCGATCTTCCTGACGCCGCGACGGTTCGGCGGATAGGCGGCCCAGATCGCGCCTTCCTCGGCGCCCGGGCTGGCGGTCCATCCGTCCAGGACCGGAACCAGAGCCCCCGTGGCGATATCGCCGCCGATCAGCCAGGTCGGGAGGAGGGCCAGGCCGACGCCGCCGAGCGCGGCTTCCCGCAGGACCTCCGAGCCGCTGGAGCGCAGCGGCCCCCTGACCGCCACCTTCTCACGCCTGCCGCCCCGCGCCAGGGTCCAGGTGCTGTCGCCGTTGAAGTACTCGTAGATCAGGCAGCTGTGACTCATCAGGTCGGCTGGCGTGCGCGGCGCTTCATGTTCGGCGAGATAGGCGGGGCTGGCGCAGACCGCCCGCCGATGCGGCGCGAGCTTGCGGGCGATCAGACTGGAGGTGCTCATCGCACCGAGCCGCACGGCCACGTCAATGCGATCCTCGACGAGATTGCTGACGGCGTCGGTGGCCAGCACCTCCAGGCGTAGCTCGGGATATCGCCGCAGGAAGGCCGGCAGCATCGGGGCGACGTGGAGCCGCCCGAACGCGACGGGCAGTGTCAGTCGCAGAAGCCCGCTCGGCGGCCCGCCGCGCTCGCTCACCGTCCGGTCGGCGTTGTCGAGTTCATCAAGGATCCGGCGGGCCTCGTTGAGATAGAGGGCGCCGGCGTCGGTCAGGGTGACGTTGCGGGTCGACCGGTTGAGAAGAAGCGTCCCCAGGTGCGCCTCAAGCGCGTTGACCTGCCGTGTCAGGGACGAGGGCGCAACGCCCAATCGTCGGGCGGCCGGCGCGAAGCCGCCATGTTCGACGACCGTGACGAAGGCGCTGAGGGTCGCGAACCTGTCCATGTCTCACCTTTGCGTCAGTCGCAAGCAAGGTCCCGATATTGACCGGATCGCGCGGGAATCTGTCTATAGTGATCGGGGTCCGTTCGGGAAGGCGCTGGCCTCTCGGTCGGAAGAGGGTTTCAGGCGCTCATGGCTTCGTTGGCGCTGCGACACGCGCGAACTGCGGCGGCTCTCGCGCGAAGACGTCGGTCGTCCTTCCGGCAAAGCTCCGAACGGGTGTCCCCCCGATGACCCTTTCGATATCGCCAAGGCCCGGGACCCGGCTAAATGGATGCGGGCGTTTTCGGCGAAAGGCGGGGTGATGGCGGTCGGCGAGAAGATCTCGGTCCTCATCGTGGATGATCACCCCATGCTGCGCGAAGGCGTCGCCGCCGTGCTTGGCGGTGAAGAGGACATGGCCGTCGCCGGGGAGGCCACGAACGGGGTCGAAGCCGTGGCGCGGTTTGCTGAACTGCGACCCGACATCGTGCTGATGGACCTGCAGATGTCCGGCCTCGACGGGGTGGCCGCGATCAAGGCGATCCGCGCGGAGGCGTCCGACGCCAGGATCATCGTGTTGACGACCTATTCAGGCGACGCTCAGGCGCTCCGGGCGCTGAAGGCTGGCGCGAGCGGCTACCTCCTCAAGAGCAGCCTGCGCCGCGAGCTGATCGACACCATCCGCACCGTTCACGCCGGTCGCCGCCACATCCAGCCCGAAGTGGCGCAGGAGATCGCCGTTAACGCGGCGGGCGATGCGCTGAGCGAACGCGAGATCGACGTTCTGCAGTGCGTGGCGGCGGGACAGGCCAACAAGGAGATCGCCCGCGCGCTCTCGCTCTCCGAGGATACCGTCAAGGGGCATCTGCGCAGCATCTTCAACAAGCTCGACGTCGATGACCGCACCCAGGCCGTCACGGTCGGACATCGCCGCGGGATCATCCAGATCTGAGCCGGCGGCCCGTCATTTCGGCGGGCGAATGACCCGAAGCCCGCCAGGACGCCGTCGATCGAACAGGCGTCGTCACCGATGAGGCAAAGCGCCAGGATGCGCTTGCGGAACGAGCAATGGCCAGGCGCCTGCGGCGTCCACGGCGCGATCAAGGGCGCCACGGACGCGAACCTCGTCTATTTGTCGTCCGGCGAGCGTCGATTCACAAGGTCGTCGCGGGAGCTAGGATTGCATCGCGCCTGGGGACGTTCGACGTGGGGCTGGGTTCAAAACGCATCGGACTGATCGCCGCCACGGCGTTGATCGCCCACGCCGCGAGCCCGGCTCGCGCGCTCGATCCCGCGCGCGGCCTGGGCCAATACACCCATACGCGATGGACCTCGGACAACGGCGCGCCCACCGAGGTGCGCGTCGTCACCCAGACGCCCGACGGCTTTCTCTGGATGGGCGCCGACGACGGCCTCTATCGCTACGACGGCGTCGCCTTCGAACGCGTCGTCCTCCCCAATCCCAAGCATGGGCACGGGTCGGGCGTGAACGCCTTGCTGGTGACCAGGGCGGGGGCGCTGGTCGTGGGTTTCGACCTTGGAGGTGTCGGACTCTACGACAAGGGACGGTTTTCCTATCTTGAGCATCGTCGCGTCCGCGCGACCGTCCGTGCGCTGGCCGAGGACCGTCAGGGCGGGATCTGGGTGGCGACGGGAAGCTCCGGGAGCCCGCTGGCGCGCTACCGGAACGGGGCTTGGCGGTTCGTTGGTCGCGACGAGGGCCTACCCTCGGGAATCGTCACCGGTCTCCATGTCGATCGCGCCGGCGTGCTTTGGCTCAGCATGGACCATTGGCTGGGCTATCTGCCGCCGGCCGAACGCGGAATTCGCACCGTCGCCACCCAGGTCGGGCTTGGGCCGGGCCTGGCCGAGGACGGGGACGGCAAGCTCTGGATTTCCGACTCCTTCGGCGTGCGCCGCTTTTCCGATCCGCGCGCCGGCCGTATCGCGTCCGGCGCGCGCTTCGCGATCGGCACGGCCTCGCGCTGGAACCATGTCATCTTCGACAGAGACCAGAACCTTTGGGGCGGCGGGTTCGGCGCCGGGCTCTTTCGTGTCCGCGCCTTGGCGGCCGGCAAGGACGTCGAGGCCGATTCGAAGCCGACCGAAGCCTTTCCGGCCAAGGCGGGCCTCACGGGCGATGTGGCCTGGTCGGTCTTCGAAGACCGGGAAGGCAATATCTGGGTCGGCACCAACGGCGGACTCGATCGCTTTCGCCACGCCAATGTCATCCGCCAGCCGCGCGTCGGCGCCGACTCGCCCGACGGCTACAACGTGGCGGCGACGCGCGGCGGCGCGGTCCTGGTCAGCGATCGCGGCGTCCTTCTGAAGGCCGAGCCGGGTCAAAGCCTCAAGCCCTGGCTGGAAGACATCGACCCTGGGGCCGTTTGCGAGTCGCCGGACGGGACGCTGTGGGTCATCGGCGCGCGAGGGGAGGGACGGTCCGGACAGATCTATCGCGTCAAGGACGGGCGACGCTCCGAGCTCAGGCCGCCCTCGCCGGTGTCCAGGTCATCGACCTGTTCGGTGGACGACAGCGGCGACTTTTGGGTCACGGCCTACGACCAGCCCGCCCAGCGTTTCGATGGGCGTGGCTGGCGCGCCTACGCGACCGAAGAAGCGCCGGGCTTCAGTTCGGTGGTCGCGACCGGGGCGGGTCGGGTGGTGCTCGTGCGGGGGCGACGGCTCTTCGAAGCGGACGCCTCGGGTCTCAAGCCCCTGGACTACGGCGCCGATCGGTTCTTCCCGGGCAACATGGTCCAGGTCTGGCGGGATCGCGCGTCCACCGTCGTCGTTTCCAGCAACGGCCTCACCCGACGGGACGCGGGCAGGCTCCGGTTCCTCAGTGACGATCGCTTCCCGTGGCTGGAAGACGTCAACGGTCTGGCGCGCCAGACGGCTGGCTCGACCTGGATCATGGCCAAGGGCGGTGTGACGCGCGTGGGGTCCCTGGACCTGGATCGCGCCTTCACTGATCCTGGATTCACGCCCGCGACCCGAACCTTCACGCGCCTGGACGGCCTGGTCGGCTCTGGAACGGGAGCGCTGGACCGGGCGGTCGCGGTCGGCGGGGACGGTCGTGTCTGGCTGGCGACGACCTCGGGCGTCTTCGCCATCGACGCCAACCATCTCTATCGAAACCTTCTCCCGCCGCCGGTCAGCATCACCGCCCTGACGGTGGACGGCAAGACGATCAAGGATCCCAGGGACGTCGTGCTGGCGAAGGGCGCGCGGTCCCTCCAGATCGACTACGCCGCCTTGAGTTTGACCATGCCCGAACGGGTGAGATTCAAATACAGGCTGGAGGGCGTCGACCGTGGCTGGATCGACCCCGGCGCGCGCCGGCAAGCCTTCTACACGAACCTGAAGCCAGGCCGATACCGCTTCCTGGTCAAGGCGGCCAACAACGACGGGGTCTGGAACGAGGACGGCGCGATGCTCAAAGTCGAGCTTCCGCCGACCTTCCTGCAGAGCAAGCTCTTCCTGGCGCTCTCGGCGCTCTTGCTCCTGAGCCTCGCCTGGCTCGGCTACAGGCTGCGCCTGCGCCAGGTGTCCGAGCGCATCCGGTTGCGCCTGCAGGACCGTTTGGCCGAGCGCGAGCGCATCGCCCGCGAACTCCACGACACCCTGTTGCAGGGCGTTCAGGGCCTGATGCTGAAATTCCAGGCCGCCAGTCGGCAAGTGCCCATGGATCTGCCGGCGCGCGGACAGCTCGAGGCGGCGCTGGACCGGGCCGAGGACATCATGGTCGAGGCCCGCGAGCGTGTAAGAAGTCTGCGTTCCGCGTCGGGCGACAACCTGGCCATGACCCTGGCCGCGGTCGCCGAGCGCACCGATCCCGATCGCTCGGTGGAGACCACCGTCATCACCGCGGGCGCCGAGCGAGCTCTGCATCCGGTGGTCGCCGACGAGATCGAGAAGATCGTCGGCGAAGCCCTGTTCAACGCCTATCGCCACGCCGACGCCAGGACGGTGGTTGTGGAGATCGCCTACGGCGCGCGCGAACTCGGCGTGCGCGTCCGTGACGACGGCGTGGGGATCGACCAGGCCGTGCTCGACGCGGGCGGTCGCGATGGCCACTACGGCCTGACCGGCATGCAGGAGCGGGCCGCGAAGATCCAGGGAATCCTGGCGGTCCGCGGCCGCGCCGGCGTGGGCGCGATGGTGGAGCTGGCCGTCCCAAGCTCGGTCGCCTATGCGGCCGGGCGGCGCGCCTGGAGAGATTTCTGGAGGCCCGGCCGGTCCGACCGCGTCGAGCTTTGAGAGTCGGCGACCCCAAGCCCGGCGCCCGGGTCGACCAGCGCCGTGGCGTCTCCAAAGACGAGGCCCGGATCGTCCAATGGAAGTGGATCGTGAGGCGTCGTTCGCCCCGCATCGGGCCGACGGGCGCGGCTGGCGCGGTCGGCGCGCGATTCCAGCCCCTTCGACATCCCGCCGAGGGCCGTAAGCGATCCATACGACATCCGGCCGATTGGACGCCCCTTGGCATGGGCGGCCCGTAAAACGGCCCGCTATCTTTATGCGGCCCTTATGCCGAGCCTCTCAGTCCCGAATGGAGCCTTTACGGCGCCTCGTGGTCTGTTCCGCGCAACTTAGTAGGAGGCTGTCCATGGCCGATCTTATTTTCCTGGTGCTGGCGACGGGGCTGTTCGTGGCCTTCGCCGCCTTCGCCACCGCATTGAGGCGCCTGTGACCATGCTGGTGAGCGCGCTTTGGGGAGCCGGGGCGATCGTCGTCGCGGTCTACATGGTCGTGGCGATGCTGCGACCGGACAAGTTCTGACGGATCACATCCCATGAATTGGCAAGGTTGGGCGGAAATCGCCCTGACGCTGGGCCTGGCGGTCGCCATCGGCTGGCCGCTGGGCTCGTACATGTCTCGCGTCTGGAACGGCGAGCGCACCTGGCTTGACCCGGTGCTCAGGCCATTCGAGGCGTTCTTCTATACCGCCTGCGGCGTGGACTCCAAGAAGAGCCAGAGCTGGTGGAGCTACGCCGGCGCGCTGCTGGCGTTCAATT
Source organism: Caulobacter sp. GW822-FHT07D08 (assembly GCF_058798735.1). NCBI lineage: Bacteria > Pseudomonadati > Pseudomonadota > Alphaproteobacteria > Caulobacterales > Caulobacteraceae > Caulobacter > Caulobacter sp. GW822-FHT07D08. The sequence goes on along the minus strand of NZ_JBXAKU010000006.1, from coordinate 91,954 downwards.
TCACCGGCTTTCTGTTCGTCTACGCGGTGCTGCGCCTGCAGGGCGTGCTGCCGATGAATCCGCAAGGTTTCGCCGGACTTTCCGAGCATCTGTCGTTCAACACGGCGATCAGCTTCGTCACCAACACCAACTGGCAGAGCTATGGGGGCGAGACGACGATGTCGACGCTCAGCCAGATGCTGGTGCTGACCACCCAGAACTTCGTCTCGGCCGCGACCGGCGCGACGGTGGCCGCCGCGCTTGCTCGCGCCTTCACGGCCAACCGCGGCGAGGGCGTCGGCAATTTCTGGGCCGACCTGGTCCGCACCACGCTCTATGTGCTGCTGCCGATCTCGTTCGTCGTGGCCGTGCTGCTGGTCGCCCTGGGTCTGCCCCAGACCCTGTCGGCGGGCGTGACCGCCCACACGATGGAAGGCGCCGAGCAGAAGATCTCGCTCTACGCCGTGGCTTCGCAGGAAGCCATCAAGATGCTGGGCATCAACGGCGGCGGCGTCTTCAACGTCAACTCGGCGCATCCATTCGAGAACCCGACGCCGCTGACCAACCTGATCATGGCGATCTCCATCAACGTGCTGGGCTGGGCGGCCTTCTTCGCCTTCGGCCGCTCGGTCCTGGCCAAGAAGGACGTCCGCGCCCTGGTCCTGGCGGCCGCCGTGCTGCTGTTCGCCGGCGCGGCGACGATCTACGCCACCGAGACCATGACTCCGCCGGCTCAGCAGGCCGCCGGCGTCGAGACGGCCGTCAACATGGAAGGCAAGGAAGTGCGCTTCGGCGCGCCGGCCACGGCCGCCTGGGCCGCCGCCACGACCGGCGCCTCGAACGGCTCGGTCAACGGCATGCACTCCAGCCTGATGCCGCTGGGCGGCGGCATGGCGATGTTCCTGATGCACCTGGGCGAGATCCTGCCCGGCGGCATCGGCTCGGGCATCGCGGTCATGGTGGTCATGGCCATCCTGTCGGTCTTCGTCGCCGGTCTGATGGTTGGTCGCACGCCGGAATACCTGGGCAAGAAGATCGAAGCCCGCGAAGTGCAGTTGTCGATCCTGGCCGTCCTGGCCATCCCGGTCGCCACCTTGGGCTTCTCAGCCATCGCCGCGGTGCTGCCCGAGGCGCTGAAGGGCCTGATGCACTCTGGCCCGCACGGGATGTCGGAGATCCTCTACGCCTACACCTCGGCCACGGCCAACAACGGCTCGGCCTTCGCCGGTCTGACCGCCAACGCGCCCTGGTGGGACGCCACCCTCGGCGTGGCCATGGCTCTGGGCCGCTTCCTGCCGATCGTGGCCATCCTGGCCATGGCGGGCTCGCTGGTCGCCAAGCCCAAGCTGGCGCCGTCGGCCGGGACCCTGCCGACGCACGGCGGCCTGTTCGTCGGCCTGCTGGTCGGGGTGATCCTGATCCTGGGCGGCCTGCAATTCTTCCCTGCTTTGGCCCTCGGTCCGATCGTCGAGCACTTCCAAGTGCTCGCCGTGACCGCCGGCCACTAATCGCAAAGGCGATTACATCATGACCACCATCGAATCCCCCATGGGGAACGGCGCCGGGGAGGGCCGGCGCAAGGCCGGCGCCCTGGCGGGCGGGCTCTCTCCGGCCATCATGACCCGGGCGGCCAAGGACGCCTTCGTCAAGCTGGACCCGCGCAAGCTTACCGGCAATCCGGTGATCTTCGCCACCTGGATCGTGGCTCTGCTGTCGACGGTCTCGGCCGTCGCGGCGATCGCCAGCCAGCAACCGGCCGGCTTCGCCATGCAGATCGCCGGCTGGCTGTGGGCCACCGTGCTGTTCGCCAACCTGGCCGAAAGCGTCGCCGAAGGGCGGGGCAAGGCCGCGGCCGACAGCCTGCGCGCCACCCGGGTCACCACCAACGCCAAGCTGATCACCGACGAAGCCACCGGCGCCGTCACCCCGACCCCGGCCCACAAGCTGGTGCCCGGTTCGCTGATCCTGATCGAGGCCGGCGACGTCGTCCCGACCGATGGCGAGATCATCGAAGGCATGGCCAGCGTCAACGAGGCGGCCATCACCGGCGAGAGCGCGCCGGTCATCCGCGAAAGCGGCGGCGACCGCTCGGCCGTCACCGGCGGCACCACGGTGGTCTCGGACTGGATCAAGGTCCGTGTCACCGCCCAGCCGGGCTCGACGTTCCTGGACCGCATGATCGCCATGGTCGAGGGCGCGGACCGTCGCAAGACGCCGAACGAGATCGCCCTGGCCGTGCTGCTGGCGGGCCTGACCCTGATCTTCCTGATCGCGGTGGTCACCCTGCTGGGCCTGGGCAAGTTCTCGGGCGTCAATCTGGACCCCATCGTGCTGGGCGCGCTGTTCATCACGCTGATCCCGACCACGATCGGCGGTCTGCTGTCCGCCGTCGGCATCGCCGGCATGGACCGGCTGATGAAGCACAACGTGCTGGCCACCTCGGGCCGCGCCGTGGAAGCCGCCGGCGACGTCGACACCCTGCTGCTGGACAAGACCGGCACCATCACCTTCGGCAACCGCATGGCCACCGAAGTGATCGCCGCCCCCGGCGTGCGTCCCGAAGCAGCGCTGCGCGCCGCCATCAGCGCCTCGTTGGCCGACGAAACCCCGGAAGGCCGCTCGATCGTCGAACTGGGCCGCAACCAGGGGATCGTCATCGAGGCGCCGCGGAACGCCACGTCGATCGCCTTCAGCGCCACCACCCGCCAGTCGGGCCTGGACGCCAATGGCATGTCCTGGCGCAAGGGCGCTGTCGACGCGGTCTATCGCACCCTGGCCCTGGATCCGAAGATGGTTCCGGCGGAGGTCACCGCCGCCGTCGATCGCATCGCCCGCTCGGGCGGCACGCCGCTGGCCGTCAGCGAGAACGGCGTCCTGGTCGGGGTCATCCACCTGAAGGACGTGGTCAAGCCGAACGTCAAGGAACGCTTCGCCGACCTGCGCCGCATGGGCCTGCGCACCGTGATGATCACCGGCGACAACCCGGTGACCGCCGCGGCCATCGCCTCCGAGGCCGGCGTCGACGATTTCCTCGCCGAAGCCACGCCGGAGGACAAGCTGCGGCTGATCCGGGAAGAGCAGGGCAAGGGACGACTGGTGGCCATGTGCGGCGACGGCGCCAACGACGCGCCCGCCCTGGCCCAGGCCGATGTCGGCGTGGCCATGCAGACCGGCGCCCAGGCCGCTCGCGAGGCCGGCAACATGGTCGATCTCGACAGCGACCCGACCAAGGTCATCGAGATCGTCGAGGTCGGCAAGCAGATGCTGATCACCCGGGGCGCGCTGACGACCTTCTCGATCGCCAACGACGTGGCCAAGTACTTCGCCATCATCCCGGCGATGTTCGTGGTGGCTCTTCCGGCCCTGGGCGCGCTGAACGTCATGCATCTGCACAGCCCGCAGAGCGCGATCCTGTCGGCGGTGATCTTCAACGCCCTGGTGATCGTGGCCCTGATCCCGCTGGCCCTGAAGGGCGTCAAGTATCGCGCCATCGGCGCCGGCAAGCTCCTGTCGCGCAACCTGATGGTCTACGGCCTGGGCGGCCTGGTCGCCCCGTTCGCCGGCATCAAGCTGATCGACCTGATCGTCTCGAGCCTGGGATGGGCCTGATGCGCGGCCCGATCGTCCCAAATCCGATGGTCAGGGATCTGATCTTCGGGGTCGTGGCGATCGGGCTGGTCTTCCTGGTGGCCTTCACCGCCGCCTGATCCGCCAAAACACCCTCTATTCTGTTCTGAAAGAACGACCGCCATGACTAAGCTTGCTCTCCCCGTCCTGATCGCCGCCGCCGGCGTCCTGGCCCTCTCGGCCGGAGCCGCCTCCGCCCAAGACGCGGCTCAGAAGCCCTTCACGCTCAGCTACAATGTCGGCGTCGCCTCTGATTACGTCTTCCGCGGCGTCTCGCAGACCCAGGAAGACCCGCAGGTGTTCGGCGGCGTCGATCTGGCCGCCGGCAAATTCTACGCCGGGACCTGGGCGTCCAATGTCGATTTCGGCGACAAGACCGACGCCGAGATCGACCTCTACGCCGGCTACAAGCCGACCCTGGGCGCGGCCTCTCTGGACTTCGGCGTGATCTACTACGGCTACGCCGGCGCGCCGAAGGGCGCTGACTACGGCAATGTCGAGTTCAAGGCCGCCGGCTCGATCCCGGCCGGCAAGGGCGCCCTGGGCGCGGCCGTGTTCTACAGCCCCGACAGCTTCGGCGCCGCCGACGAGGCCGTCTATTACGAGCTCAACGGCAGCTATCCGGTCATCGATAAGCTGTCGGTCTCGGTCGCCGTCGGCCGCCAGACCTACAAGGGTTCGGGCGACTACACGACCTGGAACGTCGGCGCGGCCTACGCCCTGAACAGCACGCTGACGCTCGACCTGCGCTACCACGACACCGACGAACACAGCTTCGGCAAGATCTACGGCAGCCGCGCCGTGATCTCGCTGAAGGCCGCCTTCTAAGGAGACGCCACCATGCTCTCGCATCTTCGTCCGGCCATCGTCTCCAGCGTCCTGTTCATGGGACTGCTGGGCCTGGCCTACCCCCTCGCCGTGACCGGGGTGGCCCAGGCGGCGTTCCCGGCCCAGGCCAACGGCAGCCTGGTCAAGGACGCCAAGGGGACGGTCATCGGTTCGTCCCTGATCGCCCAGGCCTTCGCCAAGCCCGAGTACCTGCACCCGCGTCCCTCCGCGGCCGGCAACGGCTATGACGCCTCGGCCTCCAGCGGCTCCAACATGGGCCCGCTGAACGACAAGCTGATCGAGCGCGAAAAGACCGACGCCGCGGCGCTGCGGGCCGAGAACCCCGGGGTTCCAATCCCGGCCGACGCGGTCACCACCTCGGGCTCGGGTCTGGATCCGGACGTCTCGCCGGCCAACGCCCGGTTCCAGGCGCCGCGTGTGGCCAAGGCCCGCGGCGCGCCCGTGGGCGAGGTCCTGGCCGTGATTGACGCCCACACCAAGGCGCCGCTACTGGGCTTCATCGGCCAGCCGGCGGTGAACGTCCTGGCCGTCAACCGGGCGCTCGACGCGCGTTTCCCGAAGGACGGTTAGTTGCCGACCGAGGATCGCTCCCACACCGAACCCGGGCGTCCCGATCCCGAGGCGCTCCTGGCCGCCGCCAACAAGGCGGGCCGGGGGCGCCTCAAGGTGTTTCTGGGCATGGCCCCGGGCGTGGGCAAGACCTACGAGATGCTGCGCGCCGCGCGACGCCGCAAGGCCGAGGGCGTCGATGTGCTGATCGGCGTGGTCGAGACCCACGGCCGGCGCGAAACCGAGAGCCTGTTGCGCGGCATGGACGTGCTACCGCGCAGGCCGATCGAGCATCGCGGCCGCGCCTATCTGGAGTTCGACATCGACGCGGCCTTGGCTCGCAAGCCCAAGGTGCTGCTGGTCGACGAATACGCCCATTCCAATGCGCCGGGCTCGCGTCACCCCAAGCGCTGGCAGGATGTCGAGGAACTGCTGGCCGCGGGGATCGATGTCTGGACCACCCTGAATGTCCAGCACCTGGAAAGTCTGGTCGACGTCGTTCTGCGCATCACCGGCGTGCATCAGCGCGAGACGGTGCCCGACAGCGCCTTGTCGCGGGCCGACGATATCGAATTCGTGGACATCACGCCCGACGAACTGCGCGAGCGGATGGCGGCGGGCAAGGTCTACGTGCCCGAGACCGCGCGCCTGGCGGCCGACAACTTCTTCAAGGTCGAGAACCTCACCGCCCTGCGCGAACTGGCCCTGCGGCGCGCAGCCCAGACCGTCGACGACCAGTTGGTCGCCGCCATGCGCGAGAAGGGCGTCGAGGGGCCCTGGGCGGCGGGCGAGCGGATCCTCGTCTTGGTCAGCGGCGACCCGATGTCCAACACGCTCGTGCGGGCCGGCCGCCGGCTCTCCGACATGATGATGGACGCGCCGTGGACGGTGGCTCATGTCGAGCGCACCGATCGCGCCCCGCCGCCGGCCCGTTGGAGCGCGCGCCTGCGTGAGGCGCTCAAGCTCGCGGAGCAGCTTGGCGGCCTCACGGTGGCGCTGAACGGCCATGACATCGTCGCCACGGTGATGGCCTACGCGCGGCGCAACAACGTCACCCAGATCGTCATCGGCAAATCCGTCGAGCGCAACTGGCGCGAACGATTGGGGCGCTCCCTGGCCGTCGCCCTGCTGCGCGAGGCCAGGGGCGCGGCGATCCACGTCGTCACCGAGGCCGCCCGCGATACGACAGACGTCCCCGCGGTCAAGAGGGAGCCCTTCGCCTGGAATAGTTGGAAGGCCTATCTGACCGGCGCGGGCTTCGTGGCCATCGCCACGCTCGCGGCCTGGGGATTGGACACGGCTTTCGACCGCGTGGACCTGGGGATGATCTTCCTGGCCGCCGTCCTGGCGGCGGGCGTGCAGCATGGCCTGAGACCGGCCCTGGCGGCGGCGACGGTGGCGTTCCTCGTCTACAACTATTTCTTCCTCGCGCCGCGCTACAGCTTCCAGATCGGAGCGCCGACGGATTTCCTGACGCTCTTCGTGTTCTGGGCCGTGGCCTTGGCGACCGGCGGCTTGGCGGGGCGGGTGCGGGATCAGGCGCGAGGCTCGCAACGCCGCGCCGCCGCGGTCTCCACCCTCCTCGCCGCCGCCCGCACCCTCTCGGGCGCTTCCGCGCGTGAGCCCGTGGCGCGCGCGCTCGCCGAACAGGTCGCCGCCGCCGCTGGCGCGCGCGCCATCGTCCTGCTGTCGCGCGACGGCGAACTCGAACCCGCCGCCGGAGCGCCGAGCCTCGAGCCGCTGCAGGCCGCGCCCATGGCCGCGGCGCGCTGGGCGTGGGAGAAAGGCGAGGCCGCCGGCGCCGGCACCAGCACCCTGCCGCACACGGCCTGGACCTTCTGGCCCATGCAGGGCGCGCGCGGCCGGATTGGCGTCGCCGGTGTCGAAGCGGGCGCCATGGCTTCGGGATCCGACGAGGAGCGCCTGGTCCTGGGCCTGCTCGACCAGGGCGCCACCGCGTTGGAGCGCGCCGAGCTCGCCGCCGAGGCCGTCGAGACAGAGAGCCTTCGGCGCGCCGATCGCTTCCGCTCGGCCTTGCTGAGCTCGATAAGCCACGATCTTCGCACGCCGCTCTCGACCGTGCTGGGCGCGTCCTCGACCTTGCTGAGCTACGGCAAGGCGATGGAGCCCGATACGCGCGACGACCTCCTGGTCAGCATCGGCGAGGAGGCCGAACGCCTCAATCGCTATGTCGGCAACCTTCTCGACATGACGCGGCTCGAGGGCGGCGCCCTGCGCCTGCGGACCGACTGGATCGACGTGCGCGACGTTCTGGCGGCGGCCGCCGAACGGGTCTCGCGACGTCTTGGCGGCCGCGCCCTGACCCGGGACTTTCCGACCGACCTGACATTGGTCCAGGCGGACGCCAGCCTGCTCGAGCAGGTGGTGGTCAACATCCTCGAGAACGCCATCGCCTACAGCCCGCCAGGGGCGGCGATCGAGATGGCCGCCTACGAGGACCGGGGCAATGTCGTGATCAGCATCGAGGACGAGGGCAGGGGCATCCCGCCGGCCGAGCTCGAACGTGTCTTCGACAAGTTTCAACGCCTGGAAGAACCCACCGATCGCACCCAGGGGGTGGGTCTGGGACTCTCCATCGCCAAGGGGTTCATCGACGCGATGGGGGGGCGCATCGCCGCCGCCAGCCCCATTCACGATGGCAAGGGCACCCGGATGCTGATCAGTCTGCCCAAGGCCATTCCCACCCATCACAATCTGCTGTGAGGCCATGCGTCCGCGCATTCTGATCGTCGACGACGAGCCACAAATCCATCGTTTCCTGGCGCCGGCGCTGACCGCCGCCGGCTACGATCCTCTTCGCGCCGACGACGGCGCCTCGGGCTTGAAGGGCATCGCGGTCTGGTCGCCGGACGCGGTCGTGCTCGACCTTGGCCTGCCTGACATGGACGGCAAGGCGGTGCTGGAACAGGCGAGGGCCTTCTACGACGGGCCGATCATCATCCTCTCGGCCCGCGACCGCGAGATCGAGAAGATCGACTCGCTCGACCGTGGCGCCAATGACTATGTGGAAAAGCCCTTCGGGGTGGGCGAGCTGCTGGCGCGCCTGCGCGTGGCGCTGCGCCAGCGCCAGCGTTTCCCCGGCGGCGAGGCCGTGATCCGGGCGGGCGGGGTCGAGATCGACCTGGAGCGCCGGCTGGTCACGCGGGATGGCGAGATCGTCAAGGTGTCGCCGCGCGAATACGATCTGCTGTCGAGGCTGGCCCAGGGCCACGGCAAGGTGTTGACCCACAAGGAGCTGCTGGTCTCCGTCTGGGGGCCCGCGCATATGCACGACACGCAATATCTGCGGGTGTTCATCGGCCAGCTGCGTCAGAAGCTCGAACTGGATCCGGCCCATCCCAAGCTGATCCTGACCGAAGCGGGCGTGGGTTACCGCTTCTACAGCCCGTGACCTATGCCCCGCAAAGCCCAACACCGAGCGCTATCTAGCCAGGTCACCGAGGCGCACGCGCGTCGGACTCGGCTCGACCCGCTGGATGATCAGGATCGACCGGGTTCGCGCGCCGCGAGCGGCTTGCGCGTCAGCCGGGTGGACGCTTTAAGGCCCGTGTGGTTCGCCTCCAAGCAAGTTTCGCGGTCAGCGAGCGGCTTTTACGAGCGCTGACGGCTCAACATCCATGCGAGCGCGACATTTTCAGTGAAATGTCACGCGCCAAACCTCGATGCCGGCCGGGACCGGCGGATGATCGTTTCGAGGCGTCGACCTGGGGATAACCGCCGCAGGCGGTGGGCGCGACGACCTCGAATGAGGACCGCATGTCGACCTATCGGCTACTGATGGCGGGTTGTTCCGCCCTAGTCCTGCTGGCGCAGACGCAGGCTGCTTTCGCTGACGAAACCACCACGCCGTCCGACACCGTCGACGAGGTGATCGTCAAGGCGCGTGACAAGGCGGGTCTGCTTGAGAAGCAGCCCAACAACACAGTCTTCGGCATCGACAAGCCGTTGCTGGAAACGCCGCGCTCGGCCAGCTTCGTCAGCGACGTGACGCTGCAGCGCTATGGCATCGAGACGATCGACGGCCTGACCGCTGTGTCGCCGGGCACCTACACGGCCAGCTTTTACGGCGTGCCTGGCGCGCTGAACATTCGCGGCACCCTGGCCGAGAACTACTTCCGCGGCTTCAAGCGCATCGAGAACCGGGGGACCTACTCGACCCCGATCGGCGCGGCCGACCAGATCCAGATCGTGCGCGGCCCGCCGACCCCGATCTACGGCTCGGGCAAGGTGGGCGGGATGCTCAACTTCATTCCGAAGTCGGGCCGGAACGAGGGCGGCTATCTGACCGAGCCGACCGGCGAGGTCACCCTGACCTATGGCTCGTACAACAAGAAGAACGCGACCGCTCAGCTGGGCCTGCCGGCCAATTTCGGCGCGGTCACCGGCGGAATCTACTTCTATGGCGAGGTCGAGGACTCCCACAGTTACTACAAGGGGATCTATCCGCGGCGGCAGACCGGCGAGGTCTCGGCCGACTTCGACCTGGGCAACGGCTGGACGACGGCCTTCGGCGGGATGCTCTACCACTCCGACGGCGACGTTCAGACGCCCGGCTGGAACCGCCTGACCCAGAACCTGATCGACAACCAGACCTACGTCACCGGCCGCGACACCACGCTGAAGGACACGGACGGCAACGGCCGACTGACACCGAACGAGATTGGCTTCTATCCGTACTCCAGCGCCCTGTACCAGGCCTATTACGGATTCCCGTCGACCGACGCCCCGCACACGCTGGACACCGGCGTCGGCACGACCAAGCTTGATCCGCGCACGGTCTATATCAGCGGGGCCGACTTCTCGAAGACCCGCACCAACACCTTCTACTACGACCTGGCCAAGGAACTGACGCCGGACAGCGCGATCAAGCTGCAGCTGTTCTATGACGACCAGGAGAACAAGCGCTTCGTCAGCTACGGCTATCCGGCCTGGTTCGACAGCAAGGTGTGGGAAGCGCGCGCGACCTACAATTTCGCCTACGATACCGGGATCATCACCTCCAAGTCATTCGTCGGCGCCTCCTATCGCAGTTTCGAGGGCCGCCGCCGGGAAAGCTACAACAGCGGCCTGATCGCCCTCGACCGTCGCGACATCAGCTTCGGCGCGACGCCCACTGACATCATCGACAGTCCGTTCTCGACCGAGACCGGCGCCGGGGTGCAGGGCCTGCTGTGGGAGAACGACAACAAGAGCGAGTGGACCCAGGCCGGTGTCTTCGCGATGACCGACATCAAGGTCGGCGAGCGCCTGAACCTGATGCTGGGCGGCCGCTACGACGACTACGACGTCAAGTCGAACGACACGGGCTATCTCAGCTACCAGATCGCCGGCCAGCAGAAGGCCAGCAAGGGCAAGGCCACCTACAGCGCCAGCCTGACCTACAAGGCTCCGGCCGGGATCATGCCCTATATCACCTACGCCAAGGCCTCGGCCCTGGAGATGAGCCAGGCGGGCGACATCTCGCCGGGCCTGGTGGCGGATCCCAGCGACGCCTGGCTGTCCGACAGCGACCTGGCCGAGGCCGGCTTCAAGTTCCAGTGGCTGAAGGGCACGCTGGTCGGCTCGCTGGCGGGATATCGCCAGAACCGCACCCAGCTGACCGGCATCACCGGCACGCCGACCGGCACGCGCGCCAAGGGCGTGGAGCTGGAAGTGCGCTGGCTGGCCAGCGAGAACTTCAGCTTCACCTTCTCGGGCAACACCCAGCACACGACCGTCAAGGGGCCCGACAACTCGTTCCAGTACATCCCGGCCTATACCGCCGGCGTGCCGGGCGCCCAGGCCTATGGCGGCACCTATGTCGTCTGGGCGTTCAGCAGTCTGCCGGGCCGCGCGGGCGACTACGACTACACCCTGATCCCCAAGTCGGTGGTCAGCCTGTACGGCGCCTACACCAGCGACGACCACGACTGGGGCAAGGTCGGCGGAACGCTGGGCGTGACCCACGTGACCAAGACCGCGGGCACCGTCCAGAACGCCGTGACCTATCCCGCCTACTGGCTGGCCAGCGGCAGCGTCTATTACGAATACGGTCCGTACACGGCCACGCTCAACGTCGATAACCTGTTCGACAAGCTCTACTTCACGCCCGACGCCGACAGCTACGCCAACCTTGGCGCGCTGCCCAGCAAGGGCCGCGAGTGGCGCGTGACCCTGTCCCGGAAATTCTAGTTCCCCCGCGCGGCGCGCCCCGCGAGGGACGCGCCGCGAGCTTTGCATGGAGGCTCGATGGCGATGTCGACGATCCAATGGCGTTCCTGGACCCTCCTGGGCGCTCTTTCCCTTCTGCTGTTCCTGATCACCGCCTCGACGTTCTCGTCACTGGGCGTGGTGTTGCCCGCCATGATCAAGGAGCAGCACTGGAGCTTCGCCTCGGCCTTCCTGGGCTTCACCTTGCTCGGCGCCTTCTGTGGCGGCTCGTCTTGGTTGCCGGCCCTGCTGATCCGCAAGATCGGCGTGAGGGCCACGATCATCGCCGGCTCGGCCGTGATGATCGCCGGCTTCGTCTGCCTGACCCTGGCCCATGGGCTGCCGGTCTATCTGACCGGCACGGCCCTGCTGGGCGTCGGCTACCAGATGATGGCCTTGATCCCGGGCACGCACCTTCTGTCGATGCTGTTCAAGAAGCGCGCCCTGCCGTTCGGGATCTATTTCACGATCGGTTCGCTGGGCGGCGTCGTCGGACCCTGGATGGCCCTGGCCGGCATGGAGATGGCCGGCGGCGCCTGGCGGCCGTACTGGGCCTGGCAGGCTGTCGCCTCGGCGGTCGTCGGCGTCCTGGCCGCGGCCCTGGTCGGCGGCAGAGCCTGGCTGGAGAACGCGGCGGTCGAGACTGACAAGGCCGTGGCCGAGGAGGCCGCCGCCCAGCCCGCCAACGCCCGCGTCTACCGCACCACGGTCGACTGGACGGTGAAGGAAGCGATCCGCACCCCGCAGTTCTACGTGATCCTGGCGGCCTATTTCGCCCACCTGCTGGGCGGGGTCACCGCCGTCAGCCTGGCCCCCAGCCACTTCGGCGAGCTGGGCGTGGCCTCGACCGTGGCCGTGGCGGCGCTGAGCCTGGAATCCCTGATGCAGGTCGTGGCCCGCATGAGCGGCGGCTTGCTGGGGGATCGCGTCGATCCGCGCTGGCTGCTGGCCGGCGCGCAGGGGATGATGGCCGTCGGCCTGCTGGCCCTGGCCGGGGCCACGACCGGGCCGATGATGGTGGTCTTCGCCCTTGGAGTCGGCGTCGGTTTCGGCATGACCGTGCTGGCCGTCAGCATCCTTCTGCTGAACTACTATGGCCGTAAGAACAATCTGGAGCTCTTCTCGATGGTCTGCCTGGTCGGCGCGGTGTCGGCCCTGGGTCCCTTCATCGGAGGCTTCATGCGAGATCGTCTCGGAGGCTTCGCGCCGACCTTCCAAGTGTTCGCCGCCGTGATCGGCGTGATCTTCGTGGCCGCGCTGTTCATGCGTCCGCCGCGCAAGACCGTCGAAGAGACCACGGTCGCGCCCGTTCCGGCTCCCGCGCCCGTCCTGCTGCGCGACGCCGCCTAGAGTTTCGAGGATCAGGAGAGAAGCGTCATGTTCCACCGTCCTTCCCAGCACAAGGATTTCGGGGTTTTCCTGCCGGTCGCCAACGGCGGCTGGATCATCTCCAAGACCGCCCCGACGCTCGACGGCCTCTATGCCCAGAACCGCGCGGCGGCCGTGAAGGCCGACGAGGTCGGCATGGATTTCGTGATGTCGATGGGCAAGTTCCGCGGCTTCGGCGGCGAGACCGACCACTGGGGCACGGCCCTGGAGTCCGTCACCATGATGGCGGGCATCGCCGAGGCCACCAAGACCGTGAAGATCTGGGCGACCATCCATCCGCTGCTGCAGAACCCGGCGGTGGCGGCCAAGATGATCGCCACCCTCGACCACATCAGCGGCGGCCGCGCGGGCCTCAATATCGTGGCCGGCGCCTACAAGGGCGAGTTCGACCAGATGGGGGCGTGGGACGACTCCATGACCCACGACGACCGCTACGCCCTGACCGAGGAATGGACCGCCATCGTCAAGCGCCTGTGGTCCGAGGACAGCGTCGACTTCCAGGGCAAGTACTTCACGATGAAGGACTGCCAGTCCAAGCCCAAGCCGCTGTCCAAGCCGCGTCCGGACCTGGTCTGCGCGGGGATGAGCGATCGGGGCTTTCAGTTCTCGGTGCGCGAGGCCGACATCTGCTTCATCGGCGGTCGCACGCCGGACGAGCGCCGCGACGCCTCGCTGCGGGCCAAGAAGGCGGCCGAGGGCATGGGCAAGACCATCAAGACCTTCGCCATGTGCACGGTGATCCACGGCGACACCGACGCCGAGGCGGAGGCCAAGGTCGAGTACTACAAGAGCGGCGCCGACATGGGCGCCATCCTGGCCATGCTGGAAAGCTGGGGCGTGCCGGCCGAGAAGCTCTCGACCGTGGCCGCCGCCCAGGGCGCGTTCATGACCCACACCGTGGTCGGCTCGCCCCAGACCTGCGGCGACCAGATCGAGGAGTTCCTGCGCTACTGTGAGCTGGACGGGCTGATGATGATCTTCCCCGACTATGTCGAGGGGCTGACCATGTTCGGCGCCGAGATTCTACCGGGCCTGCGGGCGGTGTTCTCGTGAATGCGGTGACGACCGGCTCTGGAGTCGTAGAAGGGCTGGCCGCCTGGATCGCGCCGTCGCGCACGGCGCTGTTGGTGATCGACATCCAGGTCGACTTCGCCTCGCCCGACGGGGCCCTGGGCGCCTATGTCGACATGGCGGTCGTCCAGCCGGCGGTCGCGGCCGCCGAGCGGCTGGTCGAGGCCGCGCGCGGGGCAGCGACCCCCGTGGTGTTCGTCGGCCTTTTCACGTCGCCGGAGACCGACTCCTTCAGCTGGAAGGAACGCATGCGGCGTCGGGGCGGCGATCCTGACAACGAGAGCGCCCTATGCCGCGAGGGCGAGGTTGGCTCGGACTTCTACGGCCCCAAGCCCTTGCCGGGGGAGACGGTGGTGAAGAAGACCCGCTACAGCGGATTCGGCGGCACGGATCTCGACGCGCGGCTCAAGGCCCTGGGCGTCGACACCCTGGTCGTGGCGGGCCTGACCACCGAGTGCTGCGTCGACAGCACCGTCCGCGACGCCTTCAGCCTGGACTACCACGTGTTCGTCGCCGCCGACGCGTGCGGCGCATACGAGGCCGACATCCACGCCGCCTCGCTGAAGGTGATGGACCTCAACAGCGCGATCCTGACCGACACGGCCGCGATCGCGCGCGCCTGGAGCGCCTGACCCATGGCCGATGGATTTCCGAACCTGGGGGCCAGCGCCCCTTACCGGGTCACCGAGGCTGATCGCGCCGCGATCGCCGCCGCCATCGACGAGGCCGAGATCGTCGAGCTGGCCCTGACCCTGGGCAATATTCCCGCGCCGTCCGGCAAGGAGCTGGAGGTCGCGACCTATGTCCACGACTGGATGGCGCGCGAGGGCTTCTCGCCGCGCAAGGTCGGGGCGACGCCCGAGCGGCCCAACATCATCGGCACGCATGGCGGCAAGGGTGTCGGTAAGAACCTCCTCTTCACCGCCCATCTCGACACCGAGGCGCCGACCTGGAACCCCGACCTCGACGCTTACAAGTACAGCCCCGAGACCCTGGCCAATCCCGAGTGGGAGACGTGCTGGCTGGAGGACGGCAAGCTCCACGGCTATCCGATCGCCAACGACCGCGGGCCGATGAGCTGCTTCCTGATCGCGGCCAAGGCGCTGAAGAAGGCCGGCTATAACCTGGCTGGCAAGATGTACCTGACCGCCTGTCCCGGCGAGATCGGCCCCGAGCCGATCGAGGAACACCGGGGCGTGGCCTATATGGGCAAGGACATCGGGGCCCACTACCTGTTCCATCACGGCGGCGTCGCGCCGGACTACGCCATCGCCGCCGAGGGCTGCGACTTCGGCCTGACCTGGGTGGGCTGCGGCTATGCGGTGTTCCGCTTCCAGGTCTGGGGCGAGGGGGTCTTCACGCCGCTGCTGGAGCATCCGGCGACGGCGGCCCAGCACCCGAACCCGATCTACAAGATCGGCAAGCTGACCGAGGCGATCCACGCCTGGAGCGGCGAATACGAGAAGAAAAGCCGCTACGACAGTCCCGGCGGGGTGGCCCAGCCCAAGTCGCAGATCGCCTCGATCCGGGGCGGCATTCCCTACGCCTTCGGGGCGGGGACCGAGCTGGTGAACCTCTATCTGGAGGTAGGCCTGACGCCCAGGCAGCGCGTCGCGGACGTCCAGCATTCGCTGGAGGCCATGGTCCGCGAGGCCGGCCTGGGCCGGATCGACATCGAGCCGGTCGTCGTGCGTCATGGCTTCGAGGCCGACGCCGGCGAGGTCGCGCCGCTGGTCGGCGCGGTCGACGTGGCCACCCGGCTGGGCCTCGGCCATCCCGTCGCCCTGGCCAACCCGGTCTATTCCAGCATGTGGCGCGACCACAATGTGTTCAACATGCAGCGGATTCCGGCCATCACCACCGGCTTCCGGCGCTGGCGGCCGACGCCGAAGGACCTGGTCGACAGCGCCCTGATCTACGCCCTGACGGCGCTGGCGATCTGCGGCCGCGCCAGCGCCGATGAGGGCGCCAAGCGCCCGGCCTCGGCGGTCTATCCCGACAACCCGTTCGGAGACGCGTGATGAGCGCCGCGCCTCGACACCACGCGCCGGAGCCGGCCGATTTCCGCAAGGCCATGGGCAGTTTCGCGGCGGGCGTGACGGTGGTCACCGCCTGCCACGACGGCCGCCTGGTCGGCACGACGGTCAGCGCCTTCAGCTCGGTGTCGATGGACCCGCCGCTGGTCATGGTCTGCCTCAAGCGCGACAGCCGCACCCTGGCGGCGCTGAGCCAGGCCGGGACCTTCTGCGTCAACATCCTGGCCCGGGAGCAGGGCGACCTGGCCTACCGTTTCGCCAAGAGCGGGGCCGACGACCGCTTCGCCCTCACGGCCGTCGAGGCCGGGATGTGCGGCGCGCCGCTGCTGGCCGGCTGCGTGACGGCCATCGAGTGCGAACTGCGCGACGCCCACGACGGCGGCGATCACGAGATCCTGGTCGGACGCGTGCTGCGCGTGGTCACCGACGAAACCAAGACGCCGCTCGTCTATGTGCGCGGCGGCTTTCTGAACGCATAGTTGGAGTTGCGCCGCATGGCCTACGACGTGCTCGACGTGAAGCCCATGACCCGCCGGATCGGCGCGGAGATCTTTGGCGTCGACCTGGGCAAGCCGCTCTCGAACCGTCAGTTCGAAGAGATCCACCAGGCCCTGACCCAGCACCAGGTGATCTTCTTCCGCGACCAGGAGATGTCGCACGAGGCCCACAAGGACTTCGGCCGCAAGTTCGGGAACCTGGCCATCCACTCGGGCGTGCCGGGCCTGCCGGAGCACCCGGAGATCGTGGCCATCCACGCCGACGCCGACTCCAAGTTCGTGGCCGGCGAGAACTGGCACTCGGACCTGACCTGCGATCCCGAGCCGCCGCTGGGCAGCATCCTCTACATGAAGGTCCTGCCCGACGACGGCGGCGACACCTGCTTCGCCAGCATGTACTGGGCCTATGACACCCTGTCGGACAAGATGAAGGCCTATCTGGAGGGCCTGTCGGCGGTGCACGACGCCAATCCCGTCTACAAGGCGATCTTTCCGGACATCGACCGCAAGTACAATTGCTCCACCCACCCGATCGTCCGCACCCACCCGGTCAGCGGCCGCAAGAGCCTGTTCGTCAACCCGTCCTACACCACCCACATCGCGGGGGTTTCGAAGGCCGAGAGCAACGCGATCCTGGGCTATCTCTACCAGCACGCCAGCAATCCGGACTTTCAGGTGCGGTTCCGCTGGAAGAAGAACTCGGTGGCCTTCTGGGACAACCGCTGCACCTGGCACCAGGCGATCTGGGACTATTTCCCCGACACCCGCACCGGCTATCGGGTGACGATCGCCGGCGACAAGCCGTTCTGATCACATCGTGCGTGTAGCGCCGCCGTGCGAAACGGCGGCGCTTGGCGGCTTTGGAGCGGAACGCCGCGCCCCAGGACGAGCGCGGCGGTTTGGCTATTCGCGGGTGAAGTCCGCCGGCACCTGCGGATCGGCGCCGGCCTTGCCCCACAGCACGATCTCGTTGCCCCAGGGGTCGCGGAAGGCGTGGTTGTAGCCGTTGAATTCCTTCCAGTAGTGGTTCTTCCAGAGCACGGTCGCGCCCAGGTCCTCGGCGGTCCCGAGGATGCGGTCGGCGCTGTCGTCGTCGCTGATCAGCACCCAGACGCGTGGCTTGCGGCCGTCGGCGCTGAGCTTGCGCGGCTCGACGCCCTCGGGCTCCGGGTGGGGACGGGCGTTGGCGGCCTTGAAGATCCCCAGGTGCAGATTGCCGATCTCGCTGTCGGTCCCGTCGGGCTTCTTGAAGAAGCCGCCCGGCACCATGCGGTGATAGACGCCCTCGGGGCGGGCGTCGTTCTGCCAGCCGAACACCTTGGCGTAGAACTCGCCGGCTTCGGACGGGTCTTCGGAGGCCAGGTCGACGAAGATCAGGGTGTTGGTCAAGGCGTGCGCTCGCGTTCGGGGTTCAGGCGTCAAAGCCGGTGGAGAGGCTCAGGGTCTTCCAGGCCTCGATATCGGCGGCCAGGCCCTGGGCGGCGTAGCCGGCGTACTTCAGGGCGTCCTCGCCCAGCAGCAGGTGCATCGGCGGGGCCTCGGCGTCGGCGATGATCAGGATCGCCCGGGCCGCCTTGGCCGGATCGCCGGGTTCCTGGCCGGCGTGGTCGGCCATGATCCGCTCGGCGTCGCGGGCCAGGCCGTCATAGTCGGAGAGCTTGTCCGCCACGATGACCTTGGAGCCCGTGGCGAAGTCCGTGCGCAGCCCGCCGGGCGCGACGTTGACGACCCGGATCCCGAGCTCGGCGACCTCCTGGGCCAGGGTCTGGGTCAGGCCCTCCAGCGCCCATTTGCTGGCGCAGTAGACGCCGGTGCCGGCCCAGACGGCCAGGCCCGAGACCGAGGTGATGTTGATGATCCGGCCCGCGCGACGCGCGCGCATGGCGGGCAGGACGGCCTTCAGGACCGCGAGGGGCCCGAAGACGTTGACCTCGAACTGGGCGCGAATCTCGTCCAGCGACGCCTCTTCGACCGCGCCGACCAGGCCATAGCCGGCGTTGTTGACCAGGACGTCGATGGTCCCGGTCACGCCTTCGGCCTTGGCGACGGCGGCGGCGACGGCCGCCGTGTCGGTGACGTCCATGACGACGCCGTGGGCGCGGCCGGGCGCCAGCGCTTCGAAGGCGGCGACGGCCTCGGGCCTGCGCATCGCGCCGACGACGACGTCGCCCCGCTCCAGGGCGGCGCGGGCGATCTCGCGGCCCAGGCCGCCGGAGACGCCGGTGATCATCCAGGTCTTGGTCATGCCAACTCCACCGAAAACGGGATCAGTGAGGCTTGTCGCCCTTCACCCAAAGGCGGTGCATGGTCCGGATGTACTTGGTGTCGTCGTACAGCGTGCCGGTGTGCAGGGTGCAGCGGTTGTCCCACATCAGCAGATCGCCGACCCGCCACTTGTGGCGATAGACGAACCGTTCCTCGGTCATGAACGCGACCAACTCGTCCAGCAGGGCCAGGCCCGCGGGGCCGGGCATGCCGATCACCTCGGTCACCGTGCCGGTCGAGGGCCACAGCGCCTTGCGGCCGTCGGCGGGGTGGGTGCGGATCAGCGGGTGCTCGACGTCTGGATTGGCCGCTTCCAGCTCGGGCGACAGGGTCTGTTGCTGGCCGAACTGGCGGGTGGCCATGAAGTGCTTGTAGCTGTGGTGCAGCCGCAGACCCTCCAGCAGGGCCTGCTTGTTGGCGGGCAGGGCGTTCCAGGCCGCGCAGCCGTCGGCCAGCAGGGTGTCGGAACCTTCGTCAGGCACCTCGACCGCGTAGAGCATGGTCAGCATGACCGGCTCGGGCTTGTAGCTGTAGTCGGTGTGCCAGCCCACGCCGTCGTTGTGGGCGCCGATCGGCTGGCCGTCCACAAGGCGGTTGGAGAGGATGAAGATCTTCGGATAGCCCGGCAGGGTGAAGCGGGTCTGGGTGTGGTCCTCCGGATCGCCGAACCGGCCGATGAAGCGCATCAGGTCGTCGGGCGTCATCTTCTGATCGCGCAGGGCGATGGCGCCATGGCGGTGGAAGGTGTCGACGACCTGGTCCAGGACCGCGTCCGGGGCGGAGGCCAGGTCGATGCCGGAGATCTCGGCCCCGAAGCCCGGCTTCAGATCCTTGATGGCGATGTCTGCGGTCGGCGTCATGGCGTCCTCCGTGGGCGATGTCCACGACATGACCCTAGGCGCGGCGAGGGTGGCGGTCTTGTCTCAGCGCGCACGACAGCTTTCTTGGCGGCGCCGGGTGTGGTTCCGGATTAGGCGCCGGAAGCGTCGCCGGGGCGCCGAGCGCCCGCAAACCCGGCGTCGCGCCGTGGAGGACGGTTGCTGACCAACTCTTCGTGCGCGCTGAGGCAAGACCGGCTCACGGTGCGGTCCTAGCGTGATGGTCGACTTCCGCCCTTGCAGAGCGCTTCACGATGAGCCCGCGGCCGCCCCTTCTCAGCGACATCTTCTTCGAGGGCCTTTCACGCTCGATGCGGAACGTCGACACCGCCGAGACCCTGCCACCCGCCTGCTATGTCGACGCCGACTTCTACGAGTTCGAGAAGGAGGCGCTGTTCAATCACGAATGGCTGTGCGTGGGCCGCGTCGACTGGGTCAAGGAGCCCGGCGATTACTTCACCACCCGCATCATCGGCGAGCCGATCATCGTCACGCGCAACCGCGACAACCAGATCAAGGCGATGTCGGCCGTCTGCCAGCACCGCGCCATGCTGGTGGCCGAGGGCAGGGGGAATACGCGCGGCTTCGTCTGCCCCTATCACCACTGGGTCTATTCGCTGAACGGCGACCTGGTGAACGCCCCGGCCATGGAGCGGACCTGCGAGTTCGACAAGAAGGCCGTCAAGCTCCCGACCTTCAAGGTCGAGGTCTGGCTGGGCTTCATCTTCATCAACTTCGACGCCGAGGCCCCGCCGCTGGCGCCGCGCCTGGCGGCCGTCGAGGCGGCCGTGGCCAACTACGACCTTTCTAACGCCGACGGCCTTTCGCCGCCGATGACCGGCCAGTTCGCCTGGAACTGGAAGGTGATGTTCGAGAACAACAACGACGGCTACCACGCCAGCAAGCTGCATCGCGGGCCGCTGCACGACTTCATTCCGAGCGAGCTGTGCAGCTTCCCCGAGGCGGGCGAGGGCGACGCCGGCTTCCTGCGCTACAATGGCACCCTGCACGCCGACGCCAGCTTCAACCCGACGCAGAAGGCGGTTCTGCCGGTCTTTCCGAACCTGACCGACGAGGACCGCAACCGCGCCACCTTCGCCAACATCCCGCCGACGCTGTCCCTGGTGATGACCAGCGACATGGTCATCTACCTGATCCTGCGCCCGACCGGTCCCGAGACCATGGAGCAGGACACCGGAATCCTCGTGGCGCCCGGCGCCACGGAGAGCCCCGGCTTCGAGGAGCGCCTCGAGATGATCATGACCTCGGCCGGCAAGATCATCGCCCAGGACATGCATGTCGACGAGCTGGTCCAGCAGGGCCTGCGCTCGCGCTTCGCCATCCGGGGCCGCTACTCCTGGCAGGAGGGGGCGCAGGTGCAGTTCAACCGCTGGCTGACGCCGCGCTACCAGAAGACCTGGGCCGCCCTGAGGACCGGGGACACGCCCGCCCCCGCCAGTACGGAGGCCGCCGCATGAGCCGTCTGCCCGTCATCTTCTTCGGTCACGGCAGCCCGATGATCGCGCTGGAGACCAACGACACCACGCGGACCTGGAAGGCCATGGGCGACGCCGTCGGCAAGCCCAAGGCGATCCTCTGCGTCTCGGCGCACTGGCTGACCCGCGGGGTCGCGGCGACGGCCATGACCAGGCCGCGCACCATCCACGACTTCGGGGCGTCCTTTCCCAAGGCGCTCTTTGATCAGCAGTATCCGGCGCCCGGCTCGCCCGAACTGGCCGCGCGGGTGCGCGAGGTCCTCAGTCCTACGCCTGTAGCCCTGGACGAGAGTGGCTGGGGCCTGGACCACGGGACCTGGTCGGTGCTGGGCAAGGCGTTCCCGGACGCCGACGTGCCGGTGGTGCAGCTCAGCATGGACGCGAGCAAACCGCCCGCCTGGCACTACGAGATCGGCCAGCGCCTGGCGCCCCTGCGCGACGAGGGCGTGCTGATCGTTGGCACCGGCAACATCGTCCACAACCTGCCGGCCATGGACTGGGGCGACCGCCACCGCGCGCCCTACGACTGGTCGCAACGGTTCAACGACTACATCAAGACCGCCATCGTCGAGGACGCCCCGCAGCGCGCCGTCGACTTCGAGAGCCGGGGCCAGGACGCGACGCGCTCGGTCCCGACGCCCGACCACTACTGGCCGCTGCTCTACGTGCTGGGCGCGCGCCTGCCCGGCGACGTCCCGACCTTCGCCCCCGACCATATCGAGCACGGCTCGCTGAGCATGACCAGCGTGACGCTCGGCGCCGCAGCCTGACCCGGAGATCCCGATGCCCTTTATCTGCGAACCCGGCCAGACCCGTCCCGACGTCGTTCCCGGCGCCCTGCACACCCTGAAGGCCACGCCCACGAGCGTGCACTGGGGCTATTTCGATCCTTCGACGCCGCCGTCGCTGCGGATCAAGAGTGGGGACCTGGTCCAGGCCGAGGCGATCACCCACCATGCCGGCGACGCGCCCGAGCTGATGATGGACGAAGGCGTCACCCGGATCTTCAAGGAGATCCCCGAGGACGACCGCAACCCGGGCGTCCACATCATGACCGGCCCCATCCATGTCGAGGGCGCCAAGCCGGGCGACGTTCTGGAGGTGCGCTACCTGCGCATGGTCCCGCGCAACAACTACGGCTCCAACCTCGCGGCCAACTGGGGCTATCTCTACAAGGAGTTCGACGAGAAGGAGCGGGTGACGATCTACGAGCTGGATCCGAACACCAACACCGCCAGCGCCCTCTACGCCTACGATTTCGAGGGCAAGTACCTGATCCCGGGCACGGTCACCCATTGCCCCGAGTGCGACCGCGAACCGGCCCTGAAGGGGATCCGGATCCCCGCCCGGCCGCACCTGGGCACCGCGGGCGTCGCCCCGGCCGTCAACGGCCGCGTCAGCACCATTCCGCCGGGCGAGCACGGCGGCAATATCGACAACTGGCGCATCGGGGCGGGGGCCACGATGTACTACACGGTGCAGGTCGACGGCGGCCTGTTCTCGATCGGCGACCCCCATGTCAGCCAGGGTGACGGCGAGCTGTCGGGCACGGCCATCGAGAGCTCGCTGAACGTCCTGATGCAGATCGTGCTGCGCAAGGATATCCAGACGCCCGGCCCGCTGCTGGAGACGCCCAAATGGTGGATCGTCCACGGCTTCAACGAGGACCTGAACCTGGCCATGCGCGACGCCTCGACCAAGATGCTCAGCCTGCTGAGCGACCAGGTGGGGCTCTCGAAGAACGACGCCTATTCGCTGATGAGCGTGGCGGCCGACTTCGGGGTCACCCAGGTGGTGGACGGCACCCAAGGCTGCCATGTGCGCATCCCGCGCGACATCTTTCCAAAGCTCAAGGCATAGACCCATGAAGGCCTGGTCGTTCAGCACCGAAAGCCACCCCCGCGCCGAGCGCGCGGAGGCCTGGCGCGAGGCGATGAGCCGCCTGGGCCTGCCGATCGAGGGACTGTCGGACAACGAGCCGGCGGCGGCGTCGGTCGTCTGCCTGACCTCGCCGCTGGGGATCGAATTCGCTCTGGTCGAGGCCGGCGCCCAGACGATCGCCGGCCGCCTCACGGCGCAACCGGCGGCGATCTGGCTGGCGGTCTTGCTGAATGGCGAAGCCACCCTGGTCACCGACGAACTGGCGGTCAGCGTCGGGGCGGGCGACATCGCCTTCGGCCCGACGGGACAGGCGGCGGCCCTGCGGCTCGACACCCGCTCGCGGCTCCTGTTCGTGCGCGCGCCACGCGTGGCGCTGGACCACCGACTGATCCGGCCTTTCAACCTGCGGGTCGGCTGGCTGGACGGCTCCAAGGGCGTGCCGCGCATTCTCTCGGACCTGCTGCGCGCGACCGCCGAGGAGCTGGAGAACCTCTCCGTCGACCAACTGCGGCCGGTGGACCTGGCCTTCACGGAGTTTCTCGCGCAATGCCTGCTCGAGCAGGGGGCGGCGGTCTCCGACGCCTACGAGACCACGACGCCGACCGCGCACCTGCAGCGACTTTGCCAGACCATAGAGACCCTGTTGCCCGACGCCGAGCTGTCGCTACGGCGCGTCGCGGACGAGGAGGGGGTCTCGCCGCGCTACGTGCAGAAGCTCTTCGCCTCGGCCAACGAGACCTTCAGCCACTATCTGCGATCGCGCCGGCTGGAGCGGTGCCGGATCGATCTCGCCAGCCCCCAGCACGCCCGGTTGTCGATCTCGGAGATCTGTTTCCGCTGGGGCTTCAACGGCTCGGCCCACTTCAGCCGGGCCTTTCGCGAGCAGTACGGCCTGTCGCCCCGCGAGTTCAGGCAGGGCCGCGGCCACGCCGACGCCGAGGCCTTGAACTGAGGCCGCCGCCGCGGGCGGAGCCATGAACGGCGGATTGTGTTTCTGGTCAAAATGCTCCGGCTTTGATCTTGATCAAGGGATGCGCGCACAAGGTTGCGCTTCATAGTCGCTGGGCGATCAAGCTTCGCTCTTGGACGCTCAAGGCGAGGCTGCGGTGTCGGATCACAAGTTTGATTGGCCGCAGTTTGACGAACTCTGGTCCCGCCGCCTGCCCGCGCCGTCATCGCCGCTGGCCCAACCCACCGGCTTCGCGGGCGTGCGATTGAGCTTCGAGGAAGCGGAAGTTTCGCTCCAGGCCACCGCCGAACGCCTGGCGCTTCCCCATCCTCGGCTGGGCAGCGACGAGTTCAACGTGCTCGCGATCTCTGGCGGCGCCGCGGGCGGAGCCTATGGCGCCGGGGCCCTCGTGGGCCTTGGCCTGGCCGGCTACCGTCCCCGGTTCGATATCGTAACCGGGGTGAGCACGGGCGCCCTGATCGCGCCGTTCGCCTTTCTGGGCCCGGCGTGGGACGAGCGGTTGAAGGAGGCCTACACCGGGGGGCGCGCGGCCGAGCAGTTCCGGTGGACGGCGCTCGCGGGCGTGCTCCAGGGGGGGCTGATGACCGCCGAGAGCCTTGATGGCTTGATCGCTCCGTTCATCGACGAGGCGCTGGTCGCCGCCGTCGCCGTCGAGCATCGCCGCGACCGCCGCCTGCTGATCGCCACCACCGATCTCGACAGCCAACGCCCGGCCATCTGGGACATGGGCGAGATCGCGTGCCGGGGCGGATCCTCGGCCGTGGAGATGTTCCGGCTGGTTCTCGCCGCCTCGGCCAGCATGCCAGGCCTGTTTCCGCCGCGGCTGATCCGCTGCGAAGCGGACGGCGAACCCTTCGACGAACTGCATGTCGACGGCGGCGTCACCACGCCGCTGTTCATCCTGCCCGAGGCCCTGCTGCACTGGCTGCGGGTCGGCCGGCGACTGCGGCGCGGTCGCGTCTACGTCCTCATCAACACGGTGATCGACCCGTCGCCGCGCACGACATCACCGAGTTTGCCGGGTGTCCTGATCCGCAGCTTCGACACGATGCTGCGGGTCTCCTACCGGCAGGCGTTGAATGTCGTGACCACGTTCTGCATAGGCAACAACATCCCCTTGAGCGTCGCCTCGATCCCCGCCCGCCCGGCCACGACCGCCAACGGGGCCATGCTCGACTTCGACACCGAAGCCATGAAAGCCTCGTTCGAGGCCGGTCGCGCGGCCGCCGCGAAGGCGGGTTTCTGGGACACGCCGGCGGTGCGCCTGGAGCCCTGGGAAAAGTTCTTGAACTCGCTATGACACCCCTCCGCCCGGGCGAAATTGCCGGCGACCGGTGACGAGGGGACCAGACTCGTCCCGAAGGCTACATCCCCGGCTTTCCGTTGAGGCTTGCCTCCGATCGGATTTTCCCCGCCTGTTGAACGGTGATTAGAGAAGCTTGGCCTCTGGGGAGGAAATCTCCATTTCAATTCCCATTGTTTCAATAGGAATTTTGGTCCCGCAGAAACGGCGCATCTCCCGGCGTCGACAAAGGGATAGAGCGGTGATCAAGCGTCTTCTTATCGGAACCGCCGCCGGCGCCCTGGGCGTGGCTTTCGCGGGCGCCGCCTGGGCTCAGGCCGGCGCCCAGGCTTCCGGCGACGCCGCCGTCGAGCAGGTGATCGTCACCGCCCAGCGCCGCGAGCAATCGGCCCAGGACGTCGGCGTGGCCCTGTCGGTGATCTCCGGCGAACAGCTGGTCGCGCGCGGCGTGGCCACGGTCAACCAGCTGCAGTACGCCACGCCGAGCCTGGAGATCACGCCCCAGTTCGGCAGCGGCCAGCCCAGCTTCCGCCTGCGCGGCGTCGGCTTCGACGACTACGCGTCCAACAACTCCTCGACCGTCGGCGTCAGCGTCGACGAGGTGGCCTATCCGATCCAGGCCCAGACCCAGGGCCTGCTGTTCGACATCGCCCGCGTGGAAGTGCTGCGCGGGCCGCAAGGCACGCTGTACGGCCGCAACACCACCGGCGGCGCGATCAACTTCATCACCAACCGGCCGACCAACAGCCTGACCGCCGGGGTGACCGCCGAATACGACAACAACGACGCGTTCAAGGCCGAGGGCTACGTGTCAGGGCCGCTCGGCGACACGCTCAGTGGCCGCCTGGCCTTTGTCACCGACCAAGGCGGCGCCTGGCAGAAGAACCGCGCCACGGGTCAGAAGCTGGGCGACAAGGACACCAGCTCGGTGCGTGGCCAACTGGCCTGGGCGCCGAACGACAAAGCCGACGCCCTGCTCAGCGTCCATGCCGGCTACGACAAGTCCGAGCCGACCGGCCTCTATCTGTTCAATCCGCTGAGCTACAACGCCAGCCTGGCGACGATCCCGGCCGACAGCGGCCGCAAGAACACCGGCTGGGGCGGCTCGGCCGCCTTCGCGACGCTGACCGGCATCGCCGCCAACGCCAAGCCGTTCCACGACACCAGGAGCGGCGGCGCCTCGCTGCGGGCGCACGGCGAGACCGGCGGCGTCGACCTGGTGTCGATCACCGCTTACGAAAAGCTGCACCGCAGGGAATACAACGACTGGGACGCCTCGCCCTACGCCTATGCCGGGACCTATTTCGACACCGACGCCAAGGTGTTCTCGCAGGAGCTGCGCGCGTCGTCGAAGACAGAGGGCCCGCTGCAATGGCTGGTCGGCGGCTACTATTCGCGCGAGACCATCGACGAGGCCTTCTATTCGGACTTCTACCAGTCGCTGCTGTTCGACACCCGCACGACCTACAGCCAGAAGGTCCGCTCGGCCTCGCTGTTCGGCCAGCTGGAATACGCGCTCAGCGACAGGCTGAAACTGGTGGCCGGCCTGCGGGGCGAGGATGAGAAGCGCCAGCAGTTCGACTTCGTCACCGCCGGCGTCTTCGCCCCCGGCGCGCCGCCGACCAATTTCAGCCCGACCGACGACAAGTCGCTGAAGAACAAGTCGGTGACCGGCAAGCTGGCCCTTGAGTACAAGCCGGTTGAAGGCGTGTTGCTCTATGCCAGCGTCAGCAAGGGCACGAAGTCCGGCGGCTTCACCTCTTACAATCGTGGCGACGCCGCGGCCGTTGACGGCTTCAAGCCCGAAACCCTGTGGGCCTACGAGACCGGCTTCAAGTCCAGCTTCGCGGCCAACACCATCCAGCTGAATGGCTCGGTCTTCTATTACGACTACAAGAACCAGCAGATCCAGTCGGCGATCTACGACATCAACAACGGCCCGATCGGCGCCATCGTCAACGCCCAGAAGTCGCACCTGTATGGCGGCGAACTGGAGCTGACCTGGCGCCCGGTCCGCTCCTTACGGATCGGCCAGTCGCTGGGCTACAAGACCGGGAAGTTCGATAAGTACACGAACGATCTGGATATCCCGGCCAGCGTCGCGGCCGGCCACGCCGTCTATATCTCGCGCACCGGCGCCAAGGTCGGCTTCCCGCCGCTCAGCTACGGCGGCGACGTGTCCTATGCCTGGGCCGTCGGCGACTACGAGGTCGAGGCCCAGGGCAATTACGCCTTCCACGACAAGACCAAGCCGCTGCTGCTGGGGTCGCGCTACGATGTCGACTCGTACTGGCTGGCCAACGCCAGCGTGACCCTGTCGCCGGCCAAGGGCCCCTGGGCGTTGACCGCCTTCGCGCGGAACGTCTTCAACACCAGGTACGACCTGACGCGGAACTTCTTCCTGCCGCTGATCGACATCGCCGCGCCCGGCCAGCCGGCCACCTATGGCGTTCGCGTCAACTACGCTTTCTAGTCAGGCAACGACCGCCCTGGAGCGTTGAACATGTTGAAGACCTCGTTGCTGATCCTGGGCGGCCTCGTTGGCCTGGTCGTCCTCGCGGGCCTCGTCGGCTGGCTGCTGCTGCGCGGCCCCGACATTCCCTACGAAACCCTGGAAGCCAAGTACGCCACCAAGGCCTCACGCTATGCCGATCTGCCCGGCGGCGTGCGCCTGCACTACAAGGACGAAGGCAAGGCCGATGGGCCGCTGCTCGTCTTGGTCCACGGCTTTGGCGATTCGCATTTCTCGTGGGAAGGCTGGGTCGCGCGGCTGGGTGATCGCTATCGGATCATCACCATCGACCTGCCGGGTCACGGCCTGACGCGCGCCCCCGTGGGCTATGTCGCCTCGGCCGATGGCTTCGCCGACCTGGTCGACGCCCTGGCGGCCAAGGAGAACCTTCCCAAATTCGCCATCGCCGGCAATTCGATGGGCGGCGGCGTGGCCTGGCAGGTCGCGGTGCGCCATCCGGACCGCGTGAACGGCCTGATCCTGGTCGACGCCGCCGGCTGGCCGGCCACCACGCTGAAGAAGCCTCCCCTGGCCTTCAAGCTCTTGAAGTATTCGTGGGGGCGCGCCTTCCTGCGCTCGATCGACAACAAGCCGCTGATCCGCTCGGGTCTGCGCGGCGAGGTCGGGGATCCGGCCGTGATCACCGACGCCTTCATCGATCGCTGGGCCGAGCTGCAGCGCGCCCCGGGGCACCGCGCCATCCTGATGTCGATCCAGCCCGGCAAGCACAGCCAGGCGACCCAGGAGGTCCTCTCGACCATCAAGGTCCCGACCTTGGTCTTGTGGGGCGAGATCGACCCGCTGATCGAGGTGGCCAGCGCCCACAAGTTCGCCGAGGCGATCCCCGGCGCCAAGCTGATCGTCTATCCGAAGGTTGGGCACCTGCCGCAGGTCGAGATCCCGCAACGCTCGGCTGACGATACGGCCGCCTTCCTCGCCGAGGCTGGCGTCCGCTAGAGTGCCCTTATGCGTAGCGACTATCTCGGCAATCCGGTGAGCCCGACGTCCGACGCCGCCCTGGCGGCCGTAGACAACTTCGTCGACGGCTTTCTCAGCTATGAGACGCGGGCGGCCGAGGTGATCGGCGCGGCCGAGGCGCATCCGGAGAGCGTGCTGCTGAACGCCTATGCCGCGACGCTGTGGCTGCTGCTCGAAGCGCTGGAGGCCGCCGACCGCGCCGCGCCCTACCTGGCCCGCGCCCGAGCGGCGGTGGGCCAGGCCCATCCCCGCGAACAGGCCTTCGTCGCGTTCGTCACGGCGTGGTCGGTCGACGACATCCCCGGCGCCCTGACCATCGCCGACACGATCCTGGCGGCCTGGCCGCGCGACCTGCTGGTGCTGAAGCTCGCGCAGTATCACGCGTTCAACCGCGGCGACTTCCCGGCCATGCTGCGGGCGGCCAGCGCCGTCCTGCCGGCCGCCGAGGACGTGGCCCAGCTGCACGGCATGCTGGCCTTCGCCTACGAGCAGTGTCACCTGCTGGACGAGGCCGAAGCCGCCGCGCGGCGCGCCCTGGCCCTGAAGCGCCAGGAGCCCTGGGCCCAGCATGCCCTGGCCCACGTGATGCTGACCCAAGGCCGCATCGCAGAGGGCGTGGCGTTCCTGGAAGGCGTGCGCGACACCTGGACCGGCCTCAACTCGTTCATGGACACCCACCTGTGGTGGCACCTGGCCTTGTTCTATCTGAGCCAGGGCCGGTTCGACGCCGCCCTCGCCCTCTATGACGGCCACGTCTGGGGGCAGGAGAAGGACTACTCCCAGGACCAGGTCGGCGCCGTCTCGCTGCTGGCCCGACTGGAGCTGGCCGGCGTCGACGTTGGCGACCGCTGGGATGACGTGGCCAATCGCCTGGCCGCGCGCGCTGACGACGTGGTCCAGCCGTTCCTGACCTTGCAGTACCTCTACGGCCTGACCCGCGCAGGTCGGCCGCAGGCCGACGCCCTGCTGGCCGCCGTGCGCCGCGCGGCGCTGGACGCCCCCGACCATGTCCGCGAGACCTGGCGCGAGGTGGCCTTGCCCGCCGCCGAGGGGCTGGTCGCCCACGCGCGGGGCGACTATCCGAGCGCCCTGCGTGGCCTGCGCGCCGCCCTGCCGCGCCTGGCCGAGATCGGCGGCAGCCACGCCCAGCGCGATCTCTTCGAACAATTGATCCTCGACGCCCTGATCCGGGCCGACCGCCTGGCGGAAGCTCAGCAGGCGCTGGAGCTGCGGCGCGGCTTCGACCCCGCCGGCGTTCCGCTCAATCGCGCCCTGGCCCAGGTCTATGACCGCCTGGGCCTGCCCGCCGAGGCCGCCAAGGCCCGGGCGCGCATCGCGTGAAGTTCCGCGCCGTTCTCGGTCTGGCGGCCGCCTGCCTGCTGGCCCTCGCGCCGGTGGCGCAAGCCGCGCCCAAGGACACGCTGACGGTCGCGCTACAGTTGGAGCCGCCCAACCTCGACCCCACATCCGGCGCGGCGGTGGCGACCGACGAGGTGGTCTACGGCAACGTCTTCGAAGGCCTCGTCCGCCTCGACGCGCAAGGCGCGGTCAAGCCGTTGCTGGCGACCTGGTGGGAGGTGTCCCCCGACGGCCTGATCTACACCTTCCACCTCCGCGACGGCGTGCGGTTCCAGGACGGAACGCCCTTCGACGCAGGCATCGTCAAGTTCAGCCTGGAGCGCGCGCTCGGCCCGGCCTCGACCAATGTCCAGAAACAGTCGCTGAGCGTTATCCGTCAGGTCGAGATCGTCGACCCGCGCACGGTGCGCCTGCGGCTCTCGAGCCCCGACAGCAACCTGCTCTACACCCTGGCCTGGGGCGACAGCGTGATGGTCTCGCCCAAGTCGGCGGCCAACCTGGCCACCGCCCCGGTGGGCACCGGCCCGTTCAGGTTCGCCAGCTGGCGACGCGGCGACACCGTGACCCTGGTCCGCGACGAGGACTACTGGGGCCAGCCCGCCAAGCTGCGCCAGGTGAAGTTCAAGTTCATCGCCGATCCGGCGGCGGCCTATGCGGCGATCAAGACCCGCGAGGTCGACGCCTTCCCCGACTATCCGGCTCCGGAGAACCTGGCCCAGCTGCGCGCCGACCCGGCCCTGACGGTGGTCACCGCCTCCAGCGAGGGCGAGGTGATCCTGGCGATCAACAACCGCGCCGGCCCGCTGGCCGACGTGCGGGTGCGCCGCGCCCTGCAATACGCCCTGGACCGCCGGGCGATCATCGACGGGGCGATGTACGGCTATGGGACGCCGATCGGCAGCCACTTTCCGCCGCAGAACGCGGCCTATGTCGACCTGACCGGCCTCTATCCGCACGACATCGCCAAGGCCAAGGCGCTGCTGGCGCAGGCCGGCTACCCCAACGGCCTCGACCTGAGCCTGAAACTGCCGCCGCCCAACTACGCGCGCCGCGGCGGCGAGATCGTCGCCGCCCAACTGGCGCAGGCCGGCGTGCGGGTGAAGATCGAGAATATCGAGTGGGCCCAGTGGCTGGACCAGGTCTATGGCCGCCACGCGTTCGACCTGACCATCGTCAGCCATGCCGAACCGATGGACTACGCCATCTATGACAAGGCCGGCTACTATTTTGGCTATCACAGCGAGGCCTTCCACGGGCTGATGGAAGCCCTGAAGGGCGCGACCGACGAGGGCCAGCGGGCGGCGATCCTCGGCCAGATTCAGCGCCGGATCGCCGAGGACGCGGTCAACGGCTTTCTCTTCCAGTTCCCCCGCCTGGGCGTGTTCGACGCCCGACTGAGAGATTTCTGGGTCAACTCGCCGACCCAGACCATCGACCTGCGCGCGGCGTCGTTCGACGGCGCCGGCGGGGCGGAAGCCATCGCCAGCGACAAGGCCGGTCCGGCCGGCGCGATCGTCGGCGCCGTCCTGACGCTCGCCGCGGTCGCGGGTCTGGCCTTGCTCGCCGCCCGCTTCGGGGCGGCCTATCTGGGCGGTCGGGCGGTGGTGATGGTCCTGACGCTGCTGGCCGCCAGTGTCGTGGTCTTCGCGATCATCCAGGTCGCGCCGGGAGATCCGGCCGCCTACATGCTGGGCCTCAACGCCAGTCCCGAGGCCGTGGCCAACCTGCGCCAGCAGATGGGCCTCGAGGGCCCGGCGGCGCAGCGCTACCTCACCTGGCTGCTGGGCATGCTGCGCGGCGACCTGGGCGTCAGCTACACCTACCAGACACCGGTCGCGAGCCTGGTCGCCGAACGGATCGGCGTTTCGCTGCCTCTGGCCCTGCTGGCGATGACGCTGTCGGTCGCGGTCGGCGCGCCGATCGGCGCCCTGGCGGCGGCGCGGCGGGGCAAGGGGACCGATACGATCGTCATGGGCCTGACCCAGGTGGGCGTGGCCGTGCCGAACTTCTGGTTCGCCGTGCTGCTGGTCATGGTGTTCTCGATCGGTCTGCGCTGGGTGTCCGCCGGCGGCTTTCCCGGCTGGGACGCGGGCCTGATCCCGGCGCTGAAGGCCCTGGCCCTGCCGGCCATCGCCCTGGCCGCGCCGCAAGCCGCGATCATCGCCCGCGTCACCCGCTCGGCCCTGATCGACACCCTGGCCGAGGACTATATGCGCACCGCCCGCGCCAAGGGGCTCACCGCGAGCCAGGCGCTGTGGCGGCACGGCCTGCCCAACGCCCTGATCCCGCTGCTGACCATCCTGGGCCTGCAGTTCCCCTTCCTGTTGGCCGGCGGGGTGATCATCGAGAACGTCTTCTTCCTGCCGGGGCTGGGGCGTCTGGTGCTGCAGGCCATCGCCCAGCGCGACCTGATCGTGGTGCAGGGCGTGGTCATGCTGCTGGTCTTCGCCGTGGTCGCCACCAACTTCCTGGTCGACGTGGCCTATGTGCTGGTCGATCCCCGCCTGCGGAGGCGCGGATCATGAGCCGGTCCCGCCTTTCGCCAACCCTGATCGTCGGCGGCGTGATCAGCATCGCGTTCGTCGTGGCCGCGCTGCTGTCGCTGGTCTGGACGCCCTACGACGTCGCCAGCTTCGACATCGACCACCGTTTGCAGGGACCCTCGGCCGCCCACTGGCTAGGCCTGGATCACTTCGGCCGCGACGTGGCCTCGATGATCCTGCTGGGCGCTCGCAACGCCCTGTCGGTCTCGCTGGTGGCCGTGCTGCTGGGCGCGGGCGTCGGCGTGCCGCTGGGCCTGCTGGCCGCCGCCCGTCGGGGCTGGATCGACGAGCTGGTCATGCGCGCCTCGGACGTGGTCTTCGCCTTCCCGGCTCTGATCCTGGCCATCCTGATCACCGCCGTCCTGGGTCCCGGCGCGATCAACGCCGTGATCGCCATCGGCGTCTTCAACGTGCCCGTGTTCGCAAGGTTGACCCGAGGTTCGGCGCTAAGCCTCTGGACCCGTGACTACGTTCTGGCCGCCCGCGCGGCCGGCAAGGGCGCGACGCGGATCTCGATCGAGCACATCGCGCCAGGATTATTCAGCATACTGATCGTCCAGGCGACCTTGCAGTTCTCGCTGGGCGTCATCGCCGAGGCGGGGCTTTCGTACGTGGGCCTCGGCGCGCAGCCGCCGGCCGCCAGCTGGGGCAAGATGCTGGCCGACGCCCAGACCCTGGTCGCGGCCGCGCCGCTGCAGGCGATCTTCCCGGGCCTGGCCATCGTCATCACCGTGCTGGGCCTGAACCTGCTGGGCGACGGCCTGCGCGACCGCCTCGACCCGCGCCTGGACGAGGACCGCTAGATGGCCCTGCTCGAGATCCAGGACCTGAAGCTGACATTGGGCGACCAGCCGATCCTGCGCGGCCTGTCGCTGACTCTGGAGGCCGGCCAGGTGCTGGGCGTGGTCGGCGAGTCCGGCTCGGGCAAGTCGATCACGGCCCTCTCGATCCTGGGCCTGCCGCCGCGCGGGGCGCGGGTCGAGGGCGCGATCCGGTTCGAGGGCCGCGACCTCGTCGGCCTGTCCGACGCGGAATTGTCGCGCCTGCGCGGCGACCGCATCGGCATCGTGTTCCAGGAGCCGATGACGGCCCTGAACCCGGTCATGACCATCGGCGCCCAGGTGGCGGAGGTCGTGCGCCTGCACCGCCAGGCCTCGCGCGCCAAGGCCGAAGCCGCCGCCCGCGAGACGCTGGATCGTGTAGGCCTCGCCGACATCCCCCTGACCCGCTATCCGCACGAGCTGTCGGGCGGCCAGCGCCAGCGGGCGGCCATCGCCATCGCAGTTGTTTTGTCGCCCCGCCTGTTGATCGCCGATGAGCCGACCACGGCGCTGGACGTCACCACCCAGGCCGAGATCCTCAAGCTGCTGCTCCATCTGGTGCGCGAGGACGGCGCGGCCCTGATCCTGATCAGCCACGACCTGGCCCTGGTCGCCGAGGCCGCCGACCACGTGGCGGTGATGAAGGACGGCGAGATCGTCGAGCAGGGCGAGACCGGCGCCGTCTTCAAGGCCCTGACCCATCCCTACACCCGGGCCCTGGCCGCCGACGCCGAGCGAATGCCGGTCCGGTCCCGGACGCCCGACGCCCGGGCCGCGCCGATCTTGGAGGCGCGCGGCGTGGTCCGCGACTATCCCGGCCCGCGCGGCTTCCTCCGCGCCGGCCCGCCCGTCCGCGCGCTACGGGGCGTCTCGCTGGAGATCCGTCCGGGCGAGATCGTCGGCCTGGTCGGGGAGTCCGGCAGCGGCAAGTCGACCCTGCTTCGGGCTTTGCTGGCGCTGGACCCCGTCCAGGGCGGTGAGGTGCGTCTGGCTGGCGAGCCCTTCACGCCAGCTTCGCCGCGCCGCCGCCGCCGCGCTATCCAGCTGGTCTTTCAGGACCCGAACGGCAGTCTCGACCCGCGCTGGACGGTCGAGCGGCTGGTGGCCGAGCCGCTGCACCTGCTGGACGCCAGGCTCTCGCCGACGGAACGCCGGGCCAGGGTCGAGGCCGTGTTGGCCAAGGTCGGGCTGCCGGCCGAGGCCGCCGATCGCTATCCGCACCAGTTCAGCGGCGGCCAACGCCAGCGCATCGCCATCGCCCGCGCCCTGATCGTCGAGCCCGACGTCATCGCCCTGGACGAGGCGGTCTCGGCCCTCGACGTCACCGTCCGCGCCGAGGTGCTGGATCTTTTGGCCAAGCTCTCCGACGAATTGGGCGTGGCCTATCTGTTTGTGACCCACGACATGGGCGTGGCGCGCGGCCTGACCGACCGGGTGCTGGTCATGCGGAAGGGCGAGATTGTCGAGGCAGGACCGACCGCCGAGGTCTTCGCCGCGCCGAAACATCCGTATACGGCACAACTGATCGCCGCGACGCCGAATCTGGCCCGGGCGCTGGCCGCCCGCAGCTAGCTTCGCGCCGCGTAGACCCCTCGGGCGATGGCCCGCGCCAGGCAGTCGCCCGCCGCCGAGCCCAGTCGCGCCAGGCGATGCGCGCGCGCATCCGTCCCGAGCGCCACCGCTCCCGAGGCGGCCGCGAACACCACGTCGCCGTCGAACGGCGTGTGGGCGGGGCGCACGGCGCGCGACAGGCCGTCCTGGGCCATCATCGCCAGGCGCTTGCACTCGCCGGCGGTGAGGTCGGCGTTCACCGCCACGACGGCCAGGGTGGTGTTCGCACCTGGCGTCAGGCGGCCCAGTCCCGCCAGCCGCGATTCGTCGGGCATGGGCTCGATCGCCCCAGCCGGCCCGGTGGGCGTGCGGCCGCCGAACTCGCCGTCGATCTCGAACGGCCAGGCCCAGAAGGTCTCGCCGTCGGGCATGAGCACCGAGCCCACCGGATTCGCGGCGACCAGCGCCCCGACCTTCAGGCCGTCTCCCAGGTCCAGCGAGGCCGAGCCCAGGCCGCCCTGGACCAGGCCGGCCCGCGCGCCGCGTCCGGCTCCGACCGCGCCCAACGCGAAGGCTTCGCCGGCCGCTTCGAAGGCCGCCTGGCCCAGACGCCGATAGGGCGGATCCATCGCCCAGGCCTTGTCGCCGCCATTGGCCAGGTCGTAGAGCACCGCGCCGGCCACGATCGGGGTCCGGGGCGTATCCGGTCGCAGCAGGAAGCCCTCTCCCGCCCGCGACAGGGCGGCGGTCACGCCGTCGGCGGCGGCCAGGCCGAAGACCGATCCGCCGCTGAAGGTCAGGGCGTGCAGCCTGGAGTAACCGTTCTCGGGCGACAGGGCCGCGGTCTCGCGCACGCCCGGCCCGCCGCCGCGCACGTCGACGCCGGCGATCCAGCCGCCCGGAAAGCGCACGACGGTCACGCCGCTGCGCACCGCCTCGTCCGTGGCGTTGCCGACCGTCAGGCCAGGCACATCGGTGAGCAGATTGCGCGGACCGGGTCGAAGCAAGGCGATGTCCTTCCAAGGATTCGCCCGCACTCTAGCGAAGCCGCCCCCGCCGGGCCTAGTCTTCCCGCATGAGCGAGCTTCCTGATCTGACCGCCGTCGAACTCTCCCGGCTCTATGGCGACGGGAGCCTCTCACCGGTCGAGGTGACGACGGCCGTGCTGGCGCGGATCGAGGCCTGGGAACCGGACCTCGCGGCGACCTGGGCGCTGGACGCGAATGGCGCGCTGGCGGCCGCCCGCGCGTCCGAGGAACGCTGGCGGCGCGGCGAAGCGCTGAGCGCATTGGATGGCGCGCCCTTGACGATCAAGGAACTGATCGCCACCCAAGGCGTACCCAAGCCGATTGGCTCGGCCGCGTCCGAACTGGTCCCCGAGCCTGTCGACGCACCGCCAGCCGCCCGCCTGCGCGAAGCCGGCGCGGTGATCCTGGCCAAGACCACCAATCCCGACTTCGGCATGCTGTCGTCGGGTCTGTCGAGCTTCCACGCCCTGTCGCGCAACCCCTGGGACCTGGCCAAGACGCCCGGCGGCTCCAGCGCGGGGGCCGGAGCGGCCGCCGCGGCGGGCTATGGGCCGCTGCACATCGGCACCGACATCGGCGGCTCCATCCGCCTGCCGGCCGGCTGGTGCGGAATCTTCGGCTTCAAGCCCAGCAACGGCCGCATCCCGATCGACCCGCCCTATATCGGCCGCTGCGCCGGGCCGATGACCCGCGCGGTCGAGGACGCGGCCCTGGCCATGAGCGTGCTCAGCGCCCCGGATCGGCGGGACCATATGAGCCTGCCGCCGGCGGCGATCGCCTGGGACGACTTGGACCTCGACCTGAAGGGCCTGCGGATCGGCCTGATGCTGGACGCCGGCGTCGGCCTGCCGGTCGAGCCCGAGGTCGCCGAGGCGGTGACCGCCGCCGCCCGGACCTTCGAGGCGGCCGGCGCGATCGTCGAGCCGTTCGCGCCTTACCTGACGCGCGAGATGCTGGACGGGCTGGACCTCTTCTGGCGCACGCGCTCGCTGAGCGACCTGGACGCCCTGCCGCCGGAGCGGGCCGAGCGCTGCCTGCCGTATATCCTGGACTGGGCCCGCGCGGCGCGTGGGGCCGACGGGCTGTCGGTCTATCGCGGCTTCAACCAGATCCAGCGCATGCGCGAGGCCGGCGCCAAGGCTTTCCAGCCGTTCGACTTCCTGCTCTCGCCCACCGCGCCCACGCCGGCCTTCGACGCGCATCTGCCGTCGCCGACCAACGACCCGGCCCGGCCGTTCGAGCACATCGGCTTCACCGTCGCCTTCAACATGACCGAGCAGCCCGCGGCCTCGATCAACTGCGGCTACACCGCTCAGGGCCTGCCGATCGGGCTGCAGATCGTGGGGCGGCGCTTCGACGACCTGGGGGTCCTGCGCCTGTCGCGCGCCTACGAACGGCTACGGCCGGTGCAGAGCCGCTGGCCGACCAGGCCGTTCAATGACAGCCGGCCTTGGTTGACGCCAAGCGCCTGAGCCCCGCCAGCACGCAGACTTCGCCGCCGAGGGCTGTGCTCTCCACCCGTTGGGCTCCCAGGGCGACGCCATAGCGGTCGCTGAGGCCGCTGGCTCCGACCAGGATCACGCGCTCGGCCTTGAAGGCCGCGGCGCCTTCGGCGACCTCGGTTCCGATCGTCAGGCCCGACAGGAAACCCCGCGCCCAGGCGCGGGTGCGGCCCTGGCGCAGCTGAGCGCTTCGGGCTTCGAACAGGGCGCTCAGCAGATGGCCCGCGCGGGCGCGCTCCAGGCCATGGGCGAAGCCGGCGGCCTCGTGCTCGGCGCTCTCGGCGGCGTCCGCGCCCAGCAGCAGGCTGGAGCGGGTCGAGAGCAGGGCGAAGAGCTCGCCGGTCAGGAAGGTCTGGAAGCGCACGATGTGGCCGTCCCGCGCCTGGCACCACTTGCCGTGGGTTCCAGGCAGCACGAACACCTGCTCGCCCTGGGCGAGCTCGGGATACAGGGCCATGGCCCCGAACACCTGGGTCTCCTCGCCGCGCATCACGTCCGGCGCGCCGCTGGGGGCGATCCCGGCCACCCCCGGCGCGACCTCGACCAGGAGGCCGTCCAGCGTCACGGTCGCGGCTTGGCGGACCCAGTCATCGACGCCGGCGGGACATTCGGCATAGGGAGCCTCGACCACGCCGGTGCGCGAGCCGGCCATGCCGGCCAGCACGACGCGCGACAGGCCGCGCCGCGCGCGCCAACTGGCGACCGCGCCCAGCAGGGTCTCGGCGGGCGAGGCGCTGAGCGCGCCGATGCCGGGGCCCTCCACCGACTCCAGCTGGGTGTCGCCGTCGTAGAGGCCCAGACGCAGGCGGCTGGTGCCCCAGTCACCAAAAGCGATGAGGTCAGCCATCAGGCGCTGGCTTTCCAGGCGGCGACGAAGGCGTCCGCGGCGATGCGCACTTCGGCCGCTGTCTTCCCGGGCTTGTAGAGCGCCGAGCCCAGGCCAAAGCCGTTGGCGCCGGCCGCGCGCCAGGTCGCCACATCGCCGGGCTCGACTCCGCCGACCGGGAAGACCGGAGTCGTCCTCGGCAGCACCGCCTTCATCGCCTTCAGCATGGCCGGACCCGCGGCCTCGGCCGGGAACAACTTCAGGGCGTCGGCCCCGGCGGCGATGGCCGTGAAGGCCTCGCTGGGCGTGTAGAAGGCCGGGAACGAGATCAGGCCCGCGGCCTTGGCCTCGGCGATCACGGCGACGTCGGTGTTGGGCGAGATGATGATCTGGCCGCCGGCCCCCGCGACATCGCGCACGGCCTGGGCGGTCAGCACGGTTCCAGCCCCGACGATGGCGCGGTCGCCGAGCGCGTCACGCAGGCGACGGATGCTGTCCAGCGGCGAGGGCGAGTTCAGCGGCACCTCCAGGCAGAGAAAGCCGGCGGCGACCAGGGCCTCACCGACCTCGACCGACTCGTCGGGCGTCAGGCCGCGCAGGATCGCCACCAGGGGAAGGGTCGTCAGGACGTCGGTCCAGGCGCTCATGCGCTCAGCCTCCAAACTGGCCGGGCGGCAGGCCGCGCGCCCCGGCGTCAACTTCGAACAAGGCCCCGGCCCTGGGCCGGCTCAGCCGAACGTGAAAGCATAGGCCTGGGCGCCGGCGTCGAGGAACTGAATCTCGAAGGTGCGGTCGCCGATCGCGCCCTTCTGCCGGACCAGCTGATAGAGCCGCTGGCCGGTGATCACGCCATTGCCGGCCGCGTCGGTGTCCATGCCGTGGTTCGCGCCGGGCGGCTTGCCGTCGATCGTGACCCGGTAGCGGACCTTCGCGCCATTGGCCGCCGGACCCAGCACCAGGTGCAGGTCGCGGGCGTGGAAGCGATAGACGATCTTGCCGCCCGGCGCGTTCAGGCCGGCTTGCTCGGCGCCGATGGTCCAGTCGCCGGCCAGGCCCCAGGCGTTGAGCTTCAGCGGCCCGGCCAGGGCGTAGACGTGGCGCGCGTCGCGCACCGCCCCGCCGGCCGAGGCGAAGTTTTCGGCGCGGTCATAGCCGACATAGGTCTCGGGCGAGCCGACGTCCTTGCCGTCCGAGGCCGCCTGGGCGCCGGTGGCCTTGACCGCCACCAGGCCGCCTTCGACCTCGACCTTACTACCCTTGGCGCGGCCGGCCTCGGCCAGCAGCTGCTGGATCACCCGCTCGGACTGGTCGTAGCCGCCCTCGCCGAAGTGGTGGTGGCGCACCTGGCCCTGGGCGTCGATGAAGTAGTGCGCCGGCCAGTACTGGTTCCCGAACGCGCGCCAGATCGCGTAGTTGTTGTCGACCGCCACGGGGTAGCCGATCTTCAGGTCGGCGACGGCCTTGCGGACGTTCTTGACGTCCTTCTCGAAGGCGAACTCCGGCGCGTGGACGCCGATCACCACCAGGCCCTGGTCCTTGTACTTCTCGGCCCAGGCGCGGACGTAGGGGATCGAGCGCAGGCAGTTGATGCAGGAATAGGTCCAGAAGTCGACGACCACGACCTTGCCCCTCAGCTGGGCCTTGGTCAGGGGCGGGGAGTTCAGCCAGGTCACCGCGCCGTCCAGGGCGGGCGCGGGGCCCTCGACCGGCAGGACCTCGCCCTGGCCGGGCTTGGCGCGCATCATCATCGCGCCGCCGGGAGCGCCGGACATCATCGCGGGATTGGCGGCCATCATGGCGGGGTTGCCGCTCATCGCGTCGCCGCTGGCGGGCAGCAGGACCGACTCCCGCTGGGGATGCAGCTTGTTGACCAGGCCCTGCTCCAGCGCGGCTGTGCTGGTCTGCGAGACGCGGGTCAGGAAGCCGGTGTCGACGCCCAGGGCGATGGCCGCGACGGCGACCAGGATCACCGCCCCGACGCCGCGCCGGATCCATTCGCTGGCGCCGAGCGAGCGCTTCATGGCCGTGAAGACCTTGCCGCCGACCAGCAGGGCCAGGCCCAGCGAGGTGGCCGCGCCGGCCGCGAAGGCCACCAGCAGCAGGGTCGTCTGGGCGTTGGCGCCCTGCAGCGCCGCGCCGGTCAGGATCAGGCCCAGCACCGGACCCGCGCACGGCGCCCACAGCAGGCCGGTGGCGACGCCGAGCAGGGCCGAGGCCAGAACGGTCGAGCCGCCCGCGGCCTCCTGTTCGTCGGCGCTCTGGGACAGCCGTCCGCCCAGGGCGACCAGCGGCCGGGTCAGGCGATCGGCCAGGCTCGGGACCAGCAGGGTCAGGCCGAAGAAGGCCATCAGGGCCAGGGCGACCCAGCGGCCGTACTGGTTGACGCGCACCGCCCAGCCGCCGCCGACCGCCGCCAGGGTGGCGATCAGGGCGAAGGTCACGGCCATGCCGGCCAGCATCGGCAGGCCGCTACGCACGAACGGCTTGTCGGCCCGCGCGAACACGAACGGCAGGATCGGCAGGATGCACGGGCTGACGATGGTCAGCACGCCGCCCAGATAGGCCAGCAGGAACAGGATCATGGGAACGCGGACCTCTAGGCGGCGCGGAAGGTCAGGGCGACGCCGTTCATGCAGTAGCGCAGGCCGGTGGGCTTGGGACCGTCGTTGAACACGTGGCCCAGGTGACCGCCGCAGCGCCGGCAATGGATCTCCGTACCCCACATGATGCTGCCGCCGGCGCTCTTGGCCGTGGCGTTGGGCAGGGACTGCCAGAAGCTGGGCCAGCCGGTGCCGCTGTCGAACTTGGTCGTCGACGAAAACAGCGGCAGGTCGCAGCCGCGGC
The DNA here is from genome assembly GCF_058798735.1 of Caulobacter sp. GW822-FHT07D08. Taxonomy (NCBI): domain Bacteria; kingdom Pseudomonadati; phylum Pseudomonadota; class Alphaproteobacteria; order Caulobacterales; family Caulobacteraceae; genus Caulobacter; species Caulobacter sp. GW822-FHT07D08. Next base: position 50,990 of record NZ_JBXAKU010000006.1, on the reverse strand, counting down.
AGCTGTACGTGCCCTTCCTGTAGTTCTTGTCGAGCGGGCTGGTCCCGGCGCGCTCCGTGCGGGCGTGGCGCAGCACCTCGTAGGCGTCCGGCGGCAGCATACGCTTCCACTCGGCGTCGCTGCGGGTGACCTCGAACGTCTCGGCCCGGACGCCGAAGCCGGCCAGGCCGAAAGTGGCGAGGGCTCCGGTCGCCAGAAGGTGTCGTCGCGTCGTCATCGCAGATCTCCGTTTCGCCGCCCCGCGATCAGATACGTCGCGGCGAACGGAAAGGTTACGCGCCGCTCGCTGATTTCGCCGCGCCTCGCTTTAGCCGGGCTTGCCGTAGACCTTGGCCAGATAGGCCTGCGCCTGCTTGGCGTCGTCCTCGCTCAGCTCGGCGCCGTTGGCGCGCATGCGTTCGATGACGCTCGTCCACTCCTTCGCGGTGTGACGGGCTTCAGTGACCATGCCCAGCTCGTGGCACGACTGGCAGGTCTTGCTGACGATGGTCTTGCCGGGGTCCACGCTCGCGTTGGCGGAGGGCGCGCCGGCCGACGTGTCGGCGGGTGTCGACGCGCCGGCGGTCGCAAATCCGCACGCCAGGGCGGTTCCGATCAGGAGCGCGTTTTTCAGAGACTTGCTGAACATGGTCTAACGGGCCTTTGCGTGTTGGCCTGCGCGGGACGGGGCGCCGGATTCGACCTCCGCCACGCCCAAATTGCTCAGGCCAGCATAGGGCGATCGTGGCGCAAATCCATGGCATTCAATGAGACCCGATACGCGCCGCGAGCCCTTCCATAGCCAAAGCTCGGCGACCAGCAGGTTGGGAACCCAGGCCAGGAACGAGATCGCGCGATACCAGGGCGGGAACGGCAGCGAGCCTAGCAAGAGGCCGGCTGGTTTTAGGCCCGGCGGGCGGCGGCGCGGCGCTCCGAATTCAAGGCTCTTGACTAAAGTTTTTACGCAACACGTGGTCCATCGACCTTCCAAAGCAATTGTCGGCCGGCTCGGGGCTCTGTAAGCAAGCCCCTTGCTGGTCGTCCCTCTCGGGCGCCCCCGAGCGCGGTATGCCGCGCTCGATTCTTTGGAAGACGGCCTGTCTATCCGGTTCGGATGGTGATCCGAACCGGACAGGCCTTGTGGAAGGTTACGGATGCCGAGTCCCTTGATGGCGGCGCTTAAGGATGTGGGAGACGGCGTTCGTCTCGCACCCCTGTGGTGGCGGCTCGGCCTGGACCAGACGGCCTCGCGCTTTCAGCGGTCGATCCTGGGTCCGTTCTGGATGGCCTGCAACCTGCTGGTCGTCGCCTTCGCCCTGGCCTTCCTGGTCAGCGCCCTGATGGGCGTGGACATGTCGAAGAGCTATCCGCAGGTGGTGGCCGGCCTGCTGGCCTGGTCGCTGGTCGGTACGACCATCGCCGAGGCCCAGGCGATCTTCCTCTACAACGCCGGCCTGATGCAGAGCCAACGCCTGCCGCTGACCTTCTATGTCTTCCTGCACGCCCAGAAGGCGGCGACGAATTTCCTGTTCCAGGCGATCGCGTTCTGGGTGGTGATGCTGGTCATCGGTCGGTTCGCCATGCCGCACTGGACGCTGATCCCGGCCGTCGCCCTGATGCTGGTCATCGTCTGCCTGCAGGGCTTCATCATCGCCGTGCCGTCGACCCGCTTCCGCGACGTGGCCTACATGATGAGCTACGTCGTCCAGTTGCTGTTCTACGTGACGCCGGTATTCTGGATGACCGCCAATGTCAGCGCCAAGCACCGTTGGGTGGTCGAGCTGAACCCGCTGGCCCACCAGGTCGAGCTGCTGCGCGCGCCGCTGACCGGCCACGCGCCCGCCGCGGTCGACTGGTATTGGACGCTGGGAACCACCGGCGTCCTCTTCGTGGTCGCCTTCGCGCTGCTGGCCTTGTTCCGCAAGCGCGTGGTCTTCTGGCTGTAGGAGACGGCGATGACGCACCAGATCAAGCTGACGAACGTCGACCTCGACTATTTCGTCTACAGCCTGCGCTCGCAGTCGCTGCGCAGCGCCGTGTTCAACCTCGCGGTCGGCGGCAAGATGTACAAGGCCGCCGGCGACGTCGCCGCGGTCAAGGCGCTGAACGACATCAATCTCGAGATCAACGAGGGCGACCGCATCGCCCTGGTGGGCCACAACGGCTCGGGCAAGACGACCCTGCTCAAGGTCATCGCCGGCATCTATCACCCGACGCGCGGCGAGCTGTCGATCGACGGGGACATCACCTCGATGATCGCCATCAACGCCGGTCTCGACATGGAGGCGACCGGCCTTCGTAACATCCACAAGCTGGGTCTGATGCGCCGGTTGTCGCGCAAGGTGATCGACAGCCGCATCGACGCCATCGCCGAGTTCTCGGGGCTGGGCGACTTTCTGCATCTGCCGGTGCGCACCTATTCGGCCGGCATGCAGGCGCGCCTGATGTTCGCCGTGGCCACCGAGTTCGAGGCCGACATCCTGGTGCTGGACGAGTGGCTCAGCGCCGGCGACGCCGCCTTCGTTCAGAAGGCCGCCGACCGCATGCAGCGCATGGTCGAGGACGCCAAGATCGTCGTCCTGGCCACCCACGACCACGACCTGGTCCGCCGGGTCTGCAATCGGGTCTGCGAACTGCAGGCCGGCAAGATCGTCTTCCTCGGCTCGACCGAGGACTGGCTCGTCCACCGCGAGGCCAGCGCCGCATGACCGCTCGCGCCCTCGGCCCACGTCTTCTGGCTCACGAGGATCTTCGCGGCCTCGCGTCCGAGGTCTGGCTGGCGCGCCTGAAGCGCTCGGTCGTCGAGCGCGTCCAAGGCGGTCTGACCTATCCTGACTTCCCGTCGGCCGAGATCCAGCGCCAGTTCGTCGGCTCGGCCTATGAGGACGCGCTGGACGAGGCCGGCAAGTTCTACGCCTTCGCCCAGGAGGCCATGGCCGACCGCGCCTACAAGGGCTCGACGGGGCAAGGCTATCTGGACTTCGGCTGCGGCTGGGGCCGGATCGGCCGGTTCTTCCTGCGCGACTTCGACGCCAAGGACATGGTCGGGGTCGATATCGATCCGGACATGGTCGCCTTCTGCGCCGGGGCCGATCTGCCGGGCCGCTTCGAGACCATCGCCAACGGCCAGCCGCTGCCGTTCGCCGACGGCCAGTTCCGGCTGATCACGGCCTATTCGGTGTTCACCCACCTGCCGCCGCACCTGTTCCGCGCCTGGCTGGGCGAGCTGCTGCGCGTGCTGGCTCCCGGCGGCCAGTTGGTGTTCACGGTCGAGCCGCCGCGTTTCCTGGACATGGTCCAGGCCATCGCGCCCGACGCCGACAACGCCTGGATGGCGGCCCTGTCGGTCTACAAGGACCAACTGCCCAAGCTGCGCGCCGACCTCGCCAACGAAGGCATCGCCTATCTGGCGTCAGGCGGCGGCGACTATCGCGGGCCGGACGTCTATGGCGAGGCGGTGGTGACGACCAAGTTCGTGGCCAAGGAAGCCGCCCCGCACGGCGGCGAGGTGGTGCGCTACATCGACGACCCAGCCCAGTTCTGGCAGGCCGCGGTTGTGATCCGCAAACGTAACCCGAACGCGCGGCGGGGTTTCTTCGCGCGACTCACGGGCAAGGCATGAGCGCCCTGCCGGCAGGTCTAAAGCCCGGCCGCGACGTCACGGTCCAGGGCCTGGACGCCCAGGGGCGGACGATCCTGGCGGCGGCCGGCGGCGATCCGCAGATGGTCTGGACCCCGACCCGCGAGCAACGTTCGGGCCTGCGCGCGGCCAAGGCCGTGCGGATCGACCTGAAGCTGGAGGCCACCGACGGCCAGTTGGTCGGCCCGGCCCTCTATGCCGATTGGGGCGACGGCTTTTCCGAGGACTCCTACACGCGGCTGAAGGCCGGCCCGGACGGCTGGTTCGCCTCGCTGCCGGCGCGCAGCTTCCAGCTGATCGGCGTGCGCCTCGATCCCTCCGAGGGCGAATGCCGGTTCACCGTGTCCGACTTCAAGGTCACGCGCATCGGCGACCTGGGCAAGGATCCCCGCGGCCTGCGCGGGGCGGCGATCCAGGCGATCAAGCCGCTGCTGGGTCCGCTGCGCGGACCGGCCGGCGCGGCTTGGCGGCGCGGCCGAGCGCTGCTGCAAGGCTCGCGGGCCCCCCGTGTCGCCGGCGACGCCGGACCCGTGCAGGCGACCTATGCCCACGCGATCGCGGTTTCGAAGAACCTGCGCAGCCCGCACTTCGCGGCCCCGATCACCGCCCCGATCACCTTGCCGGCCGACGCGCCGAAGCTCATCGCTTTCTATCTGCCGCAGTTTCATCCGTTCCCGGAGAATGACCTCTGGTGGGGCAAGGGCTTCACCGAGTGGACCAACGTCTCCAAGGCCCAGCCGCAGTTCCTGGGCCACTACCAGCCGCGCCTGCCGGCCGATCTGGGCTTCTACGACCTGCGCCAGCGCGAGGTTCTGGCCCAGCAGATCGACCTGGCCAAGGGCGCCGGCGTCTCGGCCTTCTGCTTCCACTACTACTGGTTCGCCGGCAAACGCCTGCTGGAACGGCCGATCGAGCTCTATCTGGCCGATCCGACCCTGGATCTGCCCTTCGCCCTCTGCTGGGCCAACGAGAACTGGACCCGGCGCTGGGACGGCGACGAAAGCGACGTCCTGATGGGCCAGGACCACTCGCCCGAGGACGACCGCGCCGTGTTCGAGGACATGGCCCGCTACATCCGCGACCCGCGCTACCTGAAGGTCGGCGGCAAGCCGGTGCTGGTGCTGTATCGCCCGGAAATCCTGCCCGACAGCAAGGCCACCACCGACCGCTGGCGCGACCAGGCGCGGGCCATGGGACTGGGCGAACTGCACCTGCTCTGCACGACCGCGTTTGGCTTCCAGGACTATGCCTCGCATGGCTTCGACGGGATCATCGACTTCCCGCCGCACGCCATCGTCGAGGGCGAGATCACCCGGCAGGTCACGCCCCTGCACGCCAACTTCACCGGCAAGGTGTATGACTATCCGGTCGTCGCGCAGTCCAAGCTGGACGAGCTGGCGGCGGTTCCGGACGCCTTCGTGCCGGGTGTCATGCCGGGCTGGGACAACCAGGCGCGCAAGCCCTGGGCCGGCCACGCCTTCCACAACGCCGATCCGGAAAGCTACCTGACCTGGCTGTCGGGCGCGCTGAAGCATGCGGAGGCCAGGCATCCGCAAGGCCAGGCGATGGTGTTCGTCAACGCCTGGAACGAGTGGGGCGAGGGCGCCTATCTCGAGCCCGACCGCTGGTTCGGCCACGGCTATCTGCACGCCACCCGCACGGCGCTGGCCGCCTATGCGCCGCGCCTGACCGACGCCCATCCGCTGGTCGCCCAGGCGCAGGCCGGATTCGCCAAGCGGGCCGAGGCGGTGACCCTGCTGCACCTGTTCTATCCGGAACTGATCGACTGGTTCGCCCAGCGTCTGACCGCCACGGTCGATGTGCTGGACCTGATGATCACCGTGCCGGAGACCTGGGACGAAGCCGACCTGGCCCGCGTTCGCAAGGCGTTCCCGGCCGCGCACCTGGCCATCGCCGAGAACCGCGGTCGCGACATCCGGCCGTTCGTCGAGACGCTGCGCCGCGCCAAGGTCCTGGGCTATTCGGTGTTCTGCAAGCTGCACTCCAAGCGCTCGCCGCATCGGGCCAAGGGCGACCAGTGGCGGGCCGAGCTGGTCGACGGTCTGCTGGGCGGCGAGGCGGCGGCCTTGGCGCTGCGCGCCTTCGCCCTGGACCCGCAACTGGGCCTGCTGGCGTCGTCGGAGGCGCGGATGCGGATCGGCGATCCGGACGTGATGGACAATAACCGCGCGACCGTCGAACGCTTGGCCGCCCGCATGGGCCTGAAGCCCCGACCCGAGACGCCGTTCGCGGCGGGCTCGATGTTCTGGGGACGGACGGAGGCCTTCGCACCGCTGTCCGACCTGACCGACGCCGAGATCGGCTTCGAGCCGGAGCTGGGGCGCGTGGACGGCACCACGGCGCACGCGATCGAGCGCCTGACCGCCGCTATCGTCGCCCGCGCCGGCTATCGCGCGAGCTTCGAACTGTGAGCCCGATCAAGCGTCTGGTCCGCCGGGTCGGCCGCAAGCTGAAGGCCCTGGTTCCTGAACCGCCGCCGCCGCCAGGCCTGCTGCTGACCACGGTCGAGGAGGGCGAGGCCCTGTCGCGTGTCGCCGATCCCCTGAACGGACGACCCGGAACGATCGGCGCGGCGGGCGATGGCTTCGACCTGGCGCGGGTCGAGACCGCGTGGTGCGCGCCGGCCTTCGGCGTGGTGCTCGACGAGGCCGGACGCGTTTTCGCCGGCACGGCCCGCGAGGCGCGTCGATTGACCCCGACTCTGGACCGCATCCCAAGCGCCCGGCGCGAGGACGGCGAGACGCGGCTGGTCCCACCGGACGACGTCCAGAGTCTGTCCGCCGCCACGGTTTTCATGGGGTGGGGCGCGGCCCATAACTACGCCCAGTTTCTGCTGAGCGCGCTGCCGACCCTGCTGGCGGCCGAGCGCGCGGGCGCCTTGGCGCGTTTCCCGGCCATCGCCCCGCCGCTGTCGCCCTGGCACACCGATCTTCTGACCCTCGCCGACGCCCCTTCACCGACCGTGGTCGACGCGCCGCTGGTCAAGCTGAGCGAGGCCGTGTTCCTGACACCGACCGCGCCGCGTCCTGGGCTGGACGCCGTCCGCTCCCGGATTCTGGCCCAGGTCGCGCCGGCCGCCGACGCGCGCCGGATCTATGTCAGCCGCCAGGGCTCCCTGAAGGCGCCGCACGAGACCGAGGCCTGGCTGGAAGAGGGCCTGGCCGCGCGCGGCTTTACGATCGTCCGGCCCGAGACGGCTTCAGTCCGCGAGCTGGTCGCCCTGTTCCGCGGGGCGGAGGTCATCGTCGCTGCGTCGGGCACGATCCTGGCCAATGTCCTGTTCTGCGCGCCTGGCTCCAAGGTCATCGAGATCCAGCCCACCCCGCCGGCCGAGCCCTGGGCTCGCGACCTGGCCGTTCAGGTCGGCGCCGTGTGGCATGGCTTCGTGTCCGGGACAGGGATCATCCCGCCCGAAATCCCGCTGGAGCCACGCCTGCGCCCGGCCTCGGCCTATGGCTGGCGGCTGGACGTGACCGCCTTCCTGGCCTTCCTCGACGGGCTGATCTAGGACTCCAGGGTGGCCTCTTCGATCGATCTTTCCGGCGGCGAGCAGGTTCCCCTGGCCCAGGCCCTGCACGGCCCCGACCGGGTGGCGCGCACGCTGCTGATGCGGGGCGGCGCGCCGATCCCGCCGCGTCCGATGCTGTGGCCCTGCGCCGGCGACATGCTGAATGGCCTGCACGCGCTGGGCGACCTGGTCTCGCCCGATGTCGACCTGTTGATCGCCAAGCGCGTCGTGGCCGGCGGCACCGGCGCCCACCTGAAGCTGGACGGCCAGCTGATCTACTCGGAGGGCGCGTACCCCTACTACATCAAGCACTGGTACGATCACGACATCACGCGGCCGGCCTGGGACTTCGACGCGCCTGTGCGGATCAGGCTGGACCGGGCCTTCGTGATCACACACTTCAACTTCGTCTGGGGGCACTGGCTGACCGAGATGTATCCGAAGCTGTTCGTGATCCGGGCGCTGAACGCCGCCGGTATCGCCGCGCCTCTGGTGCTGCCACGCACCGCGCCGGGCTATGTCTTCAAGATCATCCGGATGATGCTGCCGGCGCAGGAGATCGTCACCTACGACCATCGCGACGAGGCGGTCGAGATCGGCGCGGCGCTTCTGCCGCACATGCTGCATCACAATTACAGCTTCCACGACTTTCTGCGCTGGAGCCTGGAGCGCGAGGCGCTGGCCTGGCCGCGCGGGACCGGCGACGACATGATCTTCGTCAGCCGGGGCGGGGTGCGCACCGACCAGTCTTTCCGCGAACTGGCCAACGAGGCCGAGATCGAAGACATCGCCCAGGCGCTGGGCCTCGTCCTGCTGCGCCCCGAGACCCGGAGCTGGGCCGAACAGGCGCGCATCTTCTCGCGGGCGAGGGTGGTGGCCGGCGAGTTCGGTTCGGGCCTGCACAACGCCCTGCTGTCGCCGGAGGGCTGCCAGGTGGTGTCGATGAACTGGCTGGTCGAGGTGCAGTCGCGGATCGCCAACTTCCGCCGCCACGACGTCGGCTACATCCTGCCCGCCGACGGCGAGGCGCGCCTCTACACGATCGCGCCGCAGGAGAACCAGCCGTTCACAATCGACCCCGACGAGTTCCGCCGCAAGTTGAGCATCGCGGTCGAGCGGGCCGAGGCCCGCAAGGCCATGGCCGGCTGGGATGACGGCCCGCCGCCCGGCGAGACGGAGTTCCTGCTGTGAAGGCGCTGATCCTCGCCGCCTTGCTGGCCGCCGCGCCCGCCGTGGCGACCGAGCGCGTGTCGCTGCTCAAGGCCTGCGAGATCCCGAAGGGGTTCGAATTCCAGGGCGGCGGCTATGGCGGCGTCTCGGGTGTCGACTATGATCCGCGCACCAAGCTCTGGGCCTTCATCAGCGACGATAAGTCCGAGCACGGGCCGTCGCATTTCTTCCTGGGCCGGCTCGACGTACGGCCGGGGAAGGATTGCGGGCCGGCGCTGACGGCGATGGTTCCGCTGCGCCGCGAGGACGGCGAGACCTTCCCCGACCGCAAGGCCGGGACGGAGGCGGCGGACGGCGAGGCGATCCGCTTCGATCCGCTGGGCGCCGACTTGGTCTGGTCGACCGAGGGCGACTTCGATCACGGCTATCCGCCGGCCATCCGGCGGATGAAGGTCGACGGGACGCCGGTCGAGCGGTGGGCGGCGCCGGACGCCCTGACCTTCCACGACGGCGGCAAGACCGGCGCGCGCAAGAACGCCACCACCGAGGGGATCAGCTGGTCCGCTGACGGACGATCCTTGTGGATGTCGATGGAGGGGCCGCTGGTTCAGGACGGCCCGATTCCGTCGGTGGCCGAGGGAGGGTTGACCCGGCTGAGCCGCCTGGACCGGTCGGGCAAGCTCGTCGCCCAGTACGCCTATCGCATCGATCCGGTGCAGGTCGCCTCCCCGGTCGGCGTCGGCGACAACGGGATCAGCGAGATCCTGACCCTCGACGATCACCGCCTGCTGGTGCTGGAGCGCTCGGGGATCAAGCATGCCGACGGTCACTACAGTTACCACGTCCGTCTCTACCTCGCCGATGTGGGCGGGGCGCGGGACGTCTCGAAGGTGGACAGCCTGTTGGCGACGCCGGTCCGGCCGGTGGAGAAGCGGCTGCTGCTGAACTTCGACCGGCTCGGGATCCAGATCGACAATCTGGAGGCCATGGCGTGGGGGCCACGCCAGGCGGACGGGGCTCGGACCCTCGTCCTGGCCTCGGACGACAACTACGACGCCAGGCAGATCAATCAGATCCTGGTGCTGCGGTTCACGCGGTAGGACGGGGCGGCCTCTCGACCGCCACAAGAGCGGCCGCCGAGCGACCGCCTAGTTCGCCCGGAACTTGCGGACGGCCTGGCGCAGGGCGCCGACATTGATCGGCTTGGCCAGCACCTCGACGCCCTCGAAGCCCTTGCGCGGCAGGTCGCCATAGCCGGTGGCGAACACGAACGGCACGCCTTGCTCGCGCAACGCCTCGGCGACGGGAAAGACCATCTCGCCGCCGATGTTGACGTCCAGCACCGCGCCGTCGGGTTGCGGCTGGCCACTGCCCAGAAAGGCCAGGGCGTCGTGCACCGCGCCGAACGAGCCGGCGATCTCGTAGCCCAGGTCGCCGAGCATGTCCTCGACCATCATGGCCACCAGGGCCTCGTCCTCGACGATCATCACCTTGGAGGGTTTCATGCGGCCAGGCTCACCCGCTCCGACAAGGGCGCGCGTAGCGTGTAGACGAAGCCCGACGTGGCGAAGTCGACGGTGGCCGCGCCGCCCAGATCGCGGGCCAGACCGCGTTGGATCATCTGCGAGCCGAAGCCGCGGCGTTCGGGTAGGCCGGCCACCGGCGGACCGCCGACCTCGCGCCAGGTCAGGGTGAGCATCGGCGGCGCGGCGGCCTCGTCGACCAACCAGCGGATCACCACCCGACCTTCGGATGTCGACAGAGCGCCATACTTCGCCGCGTTCACGGCCAGCTCGTGCAGGGTCATGTGGACGGAGACCGAGGTCTCGGCGCTGAAGGTGATGGCCGGGCCGACGATTTCGAAGCGCTCGGCCCGGTCGACCCTGAACGGGGCCAGGGCCTTGTCCAGGATCTCGTGCATCTGGGCGCGGCCCCAGGCGCGGCGGGTCAGCAGCTCATGGGCCTGGGACAGCGCCAGGAGGCGGTCCTCGAACACCTCGGCGAAGGCTTCGGGCGAGGGGGTGGCGCGGAGGGTCTGACGGGAGATCGACTGAACGATGGCCAGGGTGTTCTTCACCCGGTGATCCAGTTCCTGCAGCAGGAACGTGCCATGGTGGCGGGCGTCGACCAGGCTGTCGTGCAGCCGGCCGCTTTCCAGGGCCGAGGCGGTGGCGCGGGCGATGACCTGCAGCTTCTGCACGGTCTCCGGCGAGGGCGTATGCGATTCGGCCCAGTAGGCGCCGATCGCGGCCACGGGCTCCTCCATCCGCACCGGCGTCATCACCAGGCTTTTGACGAAGGTCGGCCGGTAGGCGTCGTGCGGGACGCGGTCGTCCAGATAGATGTCGGGGATCACCACCGTCTGGCGGTTAAGCATCGCCCAGCCGGAGATGCAGGCGGTCAGGGGAAAGCGCTTGCCCTTCCACAGCGGGCCGATCGCATCCTCGTCGAAGTACCAGCACTGCTCGTTGTCACGCAGGACGAAGGCCACGCCGTCGGCGCCCGAGATGCGTCGGGCCGCCTTGCGAACGACGTCCGCCACCTCGGCGAGCGTGCGCGTCGCCGACAGGGCTTCGATCGTTTCGATGAGCGTCATCAGGCCCGTATCGGGCGCCGCAACCTCGTCTCGGAGCGCTAAGTCCAGCATGTCTCCAGCGTTGCACGTTGATTGTGGTTGAAACCCTAACATGCGGACGGCGCCGGACAAGCCGAGCCGCTAGTCGGCGATGCGCGCGATCGCACATGCGTGTGGGTCGAGCCCGCATTCAAAGGCCTTCGGAGTGAGGGCGAACGGGGCGGGGACCTTTGCAGAATGCTTATGCGGCAAGGCTTTGGCGAGTATTTGCGCTCTGCGGGCGCGGGGGGGAAGCGGGGCGAGAGCGGCCCGGAACGACCGATTTCACCCCGCATGTCGCGCGTCAAACAGCCGCGGCGGACAGCGATCGTTTCACGACGGCGTCGTGGAGGCGACCCTGGAGGCCTCCGCGCCCGAAACGCGTCGCCACGCGGGCGTCGAGCAGCATACCCCCGTGGGTCTTCGTCAGGACGCGGCTGTCCAGCGCATCTCGCGATAGACGCCGTCGTCCGCGATCGTCTTGAAGCCCAGGCGGTCATAGAGCGCCGCGGCCCGCGCATTGTCGCACGCCACCTGCAGCGCGAGCGGCGCCCCGGCCGCGCGGGCCTCGTCCATCAGCGCGCCGATCAGGATCGAGCCCAGGCCCTTGCTCCGCCAGGCCGGCGCCAGGGCGATATCGACGAGACGCACACGGTCGCTCGTCCGGTCACTGAGCAGGCGTCCGACGGATACGCCATCCACCTCGATGATCTCGCGGCGCGCGGCGGGATACTGGGCGGCGTAGCTGGCGCTCTGGGCCAGGAACTGCTGGCGCATCAGCGTGTCCAGCATGGGGGCGGGCAGGTTCAACGGCGCGAAGTGCCGGGCGCGGGCGGCGATGAACAGGTTCAGCAGCAGCGTCTGATCGGACGCGGCTTCGGCGCGACGGACGGGCGGCGCTGCTTTGCCTTCCAGGTGGTTAGACGTCATAGTTGAGTCTCAAAAAAGCAGAGCCCGTAACGAGCGCCCATTCGATGTCAGATGCTTTCGTCGTTCTCACCGCCGACCATTTCTCACCGCACGTCGGCGCGCTTTTCCAGTTGGGAGACACCGAGCTGTCGCTGACCCTGGTCGAGGTTGATGTCCAGGACGCGCCAGCCGGCGAGCGCGCGCCCTTCACCCTGGTTTTCCGGGGCCCCAAGTCGCCCTGGGCGCCGGAGAACATGTGGATGCTGAAGGGACCGGACGGCACGGCGCACGAACTCTATATCGCGCCGATCCACACCCCGGAGCCCGGCTGTCAGAACTATCAGGCCGTGTTCAACTGAGCCGTCTTCAGACGAGATCGTCCGCGCTCCTCCTTGGGAGGAAGAGCGCGGATCCCCTTGTTGTCGAGATCAGTTGCGCGACGGGAAGATGCCGTTGAGCGCGATACAGACGGTCAGCGTCAGGAAGGGCTGGCGGTTCTCGTGCGGTTGCGAGCCGCCTTGGAGACTCAGCGTGCGCGGGTCCATGGGCGTCAGGCTCGCGGTGTTGGCGCTATAGGGCAGGAAGGGCGGGGTCGAACCGGAGCTGGCCTTGCCCGCGGCGTTGCCGAGGATCGTATTGTTCGTCGGCAGAGAAGCGTTGCTGGTCCCGGCGACGCTGGTGTTGGCGTTGAGGACGTGGAGATGCTGCGGCATCTCGTTGCTGATCAGCGTGTGCGTGAACTCGCCGAGCACCGCGCCCAGAACCAGGCTCTCGCTCGTGTGGAGGGGGGTGCGGGCGCGCAGGTCGGGAAGGGCGAAGTTGTTGACGCCGTTGCCCCCGTAAGTCGTTCCCAGAAGCGAAAATAGCGCCTGGTTCTGCTGGATGGACAGCAACTGACCGTTGCACAGCGCCCAGTTCTTGGGCGCGAAGTTGAAACTCATGATGCGAATTTCGCCCATGTAGTAGTCGCTCATGGCGATGCGCTCCGAAAGTTTGAGGGCGGCTAGTTGCGCGCCGGGAAGACGCCACGCAGCGCGATGCAGTAGTTCAGCACCAGCGAAGGCATCATGTTGTTGTGGGGCAGGTTTCCGCCGGCGACGCCGATCGACTGCGGCGGCATCTGCACGTCGGGCGCGCCGGTGCTGTACATCAGGCCCTGACTGTTGGTCTGGAAGTTGCCCGAAAAAGCGCGCGCCAGCTGGTTGTTGGTCGGCGTCAGCGTCGTGCCGTTGGTGCTGGAGACCGACAGGCCGTGCGTGTGCAGCGGCATTTCGCTCTGCAACAGGGTCACGTTTTCCGACCCGCCGGTCTGGCCAAGGTCGTAGATGCTGAGCCCCGGGCCCGGCTGGTTGCGACCGGTATGGAGCGCCGCCAGGCCCATCAGGTTGGGCAGCGCGAAGTTGCTGGTGCCGTTGCCGCCATAGGTCGTGCCCAGCAATGAGAAGAGCGCGGTATTCTGCTGGATCGGCAACAGCTGACCGTTGCAGAGCGCCCAGTTTGTCGGCGCGAAATTGAAGGCGAAGATGCGGATCTCCGCGACGAACTGATCGGACATGAAGATTTCCTCGAGCTGGCGCGGTCAGTTCTGCGACGGATAGATGCCGTACAGCGAGATGATGAAGTTCACCGCCAGGTACGGTTGCATGTTCTCGTGCGGCTGGGAGCCGCCGCTGGAAAGCGTGCTGGCGCCGGAGGTGACGACCTGGGTCCCGCCGTAAGTCCCATAGGGATAAAGGGTGCTTCCGCCGGGGCCGCCCGCCGCGAGCATCGTGCTGGCCGTGGGCGCGCCCGTATCGCCCGTGGCCGTGGTGGCCGTGACCGGGTGCGTGTGCTGCGGAATCTGGCTGGTCGTCAGGGTGACGGTTTCCACGCCGCCCTGCTGGCCGATGACGTAGGTGTTGCCCTGCGACGCGCCCCAGTGGGTCACGACCCGTCCGCGCAGATCGGGAATGCCGAACGTGTTCTGGCCGTCGCCGCCGTACGTCGTGCCGATCAGGTTGTAGAGCGTGTCGTTCTCGGCGATCGACATCAGCTGCCCATCGCAGAAGGCCCAGCCGACCGGAGGAAAGTTGCCTCCGAACATGCGGATTTCGCCAATATAAGGCTGACTCAAGACGGGCCTCCTCCAGGATCCAGCGAACGCTGATTTTTTGTCAGGATAGGGGCTTCGCGCAGATAGTACAGAAAAAGAGATCGCCCTATGGGCGCATTTCCTTGGCGCGGCGGCGATCAGGGCGCGGCGGCTCCCGGAGACGCGGCCTCGCCGTGCAGAACCTGCCTGAGACGCTCCCGATCCAGGGCGCCCTCCCACCGCGCGACGACCAGGGTCGCCACCCCGTTGCCGACCAGATTGGTCAGGGCCCGGCACTCGCTCATGAAGCGGTCGACGCCGACCAGCACGGCCAGCGCCGCGATCGGGATGTCGGGCACGACCGCCAGGGTCGCGGCCAGGGTGATGAAGCCCGCGCCCGTGACGCCGCTGGCGCCCTTCGAGGTCAGCATGGCCACGCCCAGCAGGGCCAGCTCCTGGCCCAGGCCGATGTGGGTGTTGGTCGCCTGGGCCAGGAACAGGGTGGCCAGGGTCATGTAGATGTTGGTGCCGTCCAGATTGAAGCTGTAGCCCGTCGGGATCACCAGGCCGACCACCGAACGGCGCGCGCCGGCGTTCTCCAGCTTCATCATCATCTGCGGCAGCACAGACTCCGACGAGCTGGTGCCCAGCACGATCAGCAGCTCCTCGCGGATATAGGCCAGGAACCGCAGGATCGAGAAGCCGCAGGCCCAGGCGATCAGGCCCAGCACCACCAGCACGAACAGCAGCGAGGTGACGTAGAAGGTCGCCACCAGCGCCCCCAGCTGGATCAGTGCGCCGATCCCGTACTTGCCGATCGTGAAGCCCATGGCCCCGAACGCGCCCAGCGGCGCCAGGCGCACCACCACCTGGATCACGCCGAAGAACAGTTTGGCCGCGTCCTCCAGCACATTGGCCACCTTGTCGCCGAAGTCGCCCAGCCGCGTGCAGGCGAAGCCCGTCAGGATGGCGATCAGCAGCACCTGCAGCAGATTGCCCTCGGAGAAGGCCCCGAAGAAGGTGTCGGGGATCAGGTGCAGCAGATAGGCGACCAGGCCCTCGCCGTGCTTGGCCTTCTCAAGGTAGCCGGCGGCGATCGACGGATCGAGCGTCTTGGGATCGATGTTGAAGCCGGCGCCCGGCTTCAGGGTGCGCCCGACCAGCAGGCCCAACACCAGAGCCAGGGTCGAGACGACCTCGAAATAGAGCAGGGCTTTGACGCCGACCCGGCCGAACGCCTTGATGTCCCCCATCCGGGCGATGCCGCCGGCCACGGTGCAGAAGATCACCGGAGCGATGACCAGCTTGATCAGCTTGATGAAGCCGTCGCCCAGCGGTTTGACCGCCACCCCGATCTTCGGCCACAGCGCGCCGACCAGTATGCCCAAGGCGATGGCGATCAGGACCTGGACATAGATCGATTTCAGATGTCGCACCGCGTTCGTCCCCCGGGAGCTCCGCCCAAGCCATTCGGACGGGCTTCGCACGCCCGCCATCTTGCGCTATTGACCCTGCGCCTCGCACGCGAAGGCCCAGTAGCTCAGCAGGATAGAGCAGCGCTTTCCTAAAGCGAAGGTCGGGGGTTCGAGTCCCTCCTGGGCCGCCAGGGCTGTAGGGACCACCTAACACGGGCAACTTGACAACCTAACGCTGGCGACAATGCGAAGCGTTCTTAGGGGGCGGCTCGTGACAGCGGCGTAGTCGGGCGACATGCGTCTCGACCTGACTCATCGCCGGAGTTGGGAACGTCCGCTTCCTGACGTCCGTAGCTTTGCTTCGATTGGCATGGCGCAGGCGCAGTGCTTACCGTTTTATGAAAGGAGGTCAGGCTGTGTGACGCGGTCGGAGTGCGTGCGGCGATTGCCAGGAACCGGCGTATGGAAGTCTGATCGACCGTCGCCATCCCGCCTTCGACCCAACGGCAAGTCGTTCCTTGGCCTCCGCCAGCGGCGCTGATTGTCTTTTGACGAGTCCCTTTTTGCAAATGGACCGCCGCCCGCTAAATTCGGACAGCCTTGGCCTGTCCTGCAGTTGGCCCCGCGAAGGCGGCGCGACCTGGGGTGACCCGACTGGCTAGTCGCCTCAGCGCTTTGGGTGTAGCTAGACCTTAGTTGCAACCTTGCCGTGGGGCGGCGTGACGGCGATTTCCAACCAGTTCAGTGACGCGGTCAACGTGGCCTTGGACCGCGTGGCGGTCCTCCCGGAGGTCTCGCAGGCAGGGATTGGCCGCGAGGCCATCGCCCGCGAAGTCGACGTCCGGCACGAGGAACTCCTCTCCAACGTCGGGTCGAATCTCTCGGATGTCCACGCCGCGATTGGCGCGCTAGATCGGCGCAACGCAGAGGTCGAGGCGGCGGTCCGCAACACGCTGGCGACCAATGCCGGCGGGGTGGCCGTACTGATCCTGGCCATCATGGGCCTGATCGCGGGCGGTCTCTTCCTCATCAACCCGACCGTGGGCCGTCCGCTCTTGGTCGCGCTGCGCACCCCATGGTCCCATGGCTGGTGGACGGGGGCGTTCTGGACGATCGCGGCGGCTGCGTTTGGCGTCCTGGTCACTGCCATCGCCGACAGCGCCCTGTTCTCCGAAAGGCGCCGTGAGCGCGCGCGCCTGGCGCTCGGCGTAGCTGTAGCCGATACCGTTTTGAGCGAGGCGCGCCAGCAACTGATCGAGGCGGTCTATCACGAAGTGCGCGCCCTGGCCGTGGTGCTGATCAACCAGAGCCGTCCCACCGCCTTCGTCGATCGCATCTTCGCTACCCAGGACGCGCCGCCTGGACGGCGAACCATCGGCGTCAGCCTGTCGGAAACTGCGCGCCAGGACCTTCAGGTCCCCAGCGCCGCCCTTCATCGCGCCCGCCGTCTGCTCACCGAGCTGCCCGGCGGCAGCATCGGCGTGGCCGGGCCGCGCGGCATCGGCAAAAGCACGCTTCTGGCGGCCCTGTGCGCCATCGACAGTAGCGACACTGGCGACGACATGCGGGGCGTAGCAATCAACACCGCTGCCCCCGTCGAGTACGAAAGCCGCGATTTCCTGCTGCACATCTTCTCCAGCCTGTGCCGGCGGGTGCTCGACTACCCGCCCGGTCACATGCCGCCGCTCGATGGTGCGACCCGCGAGCCGATCGAGCGCTGGCAAACTCAGCTGATCACCCAGTCCGGGCCGGTCGGGCGAATAATGATGCTATTTGGCACCCTGACGCTCGTGGCCAGCGTGGTGATCGCTGCAATCGTAGCCGACAACACCGCCCCAACGGTGACCTCACCGCCGCCCACGGCCAATACGGCGTCGACTTCAGGCCTCGCCTCGGCGGGCGCAACGACGCCGACCCAGCCCGTGGTAGGGGGCAAAGCCGCCGCGCTCGCGAAGACCGCGCAAGCCGCGCCGGATGGCGTATCGCAACGCCCCAACGCCGCCGCGTCTGGTCCGGCCGTCAAGCCAGTGACGTTGACGGCGGCGCTGGTCGAGGCCGCGAAGACGGCTCAAAAGACGGCCCCAAAACTAGTGCCCTCGCCGGCCAAGGATCAGCCGTCGGGCAAGGCCCAGGAGGCGTGGGCCAACGCCCATCCGCTTGCCGCCCTGGTCAAGGCCTTCGACCTCAAGCCAGGACCCTTGGCGCTCTTTGGCTTCACCGCCGTCGTCTTAGGCTTGGTCCTGGTGGTCCAGAGCCAGATCGACAAGTTCACGCGGAACTTGCTGGAAGCTTTCGCCACGGTCTGGATCTGGCGCTACAGGCGACCGCGACGCCAGCGCACCGATCCGCACGTCGTGGCCCTTGATCGCCGCAGCCGCAGTGAACTGGACAACATCCACTTCCAGCGCAGCTACACCAGCGGCTGGTCGGGCGGGCTCAAGGCCCCGGTCGGCATCGAGCTGGGCACCACTGGCGCGGCCACCCTGTCGCGCACGCCCATGAGCCAGCCCGAACTGGTCGAGCGGTTTCGCGCCTATGTCGCCGAAGTCGTCGCCGCGCGCGGCCGGGTCATCATCGGCATCGACGAACTGGACAAGCTGCGCTCCAGCGCTGACGCCGAAGCCTTCCTCAACAGCGTCAAGTCGGTGTTCAACATCCGGGGCTGCTATTTCCTGATCTCGGTCTCCGAGCACGCCATGGCCAGTTTCGACCGGCGGGGCATCGGCTTTCGCAACGCCTTCGACAGCGCCCTCGATACGGTTTTGCACGTCGACTATTGCGATCTGGCTGGCTCCAAGGCCGTGCTCGACAAGCGCGTCCTCCTCTGGCCCGCGCCGTTCCTGCATCTGAGCCACATGCTCTCGGGCGGTCTGCCGCGCGACCTCATTCGCAGCGCCCGCGATATCCTGGCCTTGGCGGTCGATCGCGGCGCGCACGGTCTGGCGGTGGACGCCGCCGCCGCCGAGGTCCTGAAGCGCGAGGCTCAGGCTAAGATCCGGGCGACCGCCATCGCCCTGCGACAGCTCGACGAGAACGTCGACGCCAATGCGCTCATGGTCCAGGTCATGCGGCTCTCGCTTCTCGAGACGATCGACGACATCACCGCGAACGCGGTTCAGCTGCGCGCCGTCATCGAGGCTACCCCAGGGCCCGAGGAGACCCGGCGCCAGACTTTGGTGGTTCAGGAGCTTTGCGTCTTCCTGGCCATCCTGGCGCTCATCAAGCGCGTGGCCGCTCTGGCGGCCGGACAGGCTGGCTGGACGCGCGTTCTCGACACCGGTCTGTCCGAAAAGGTCGCCCAGGCCCGCCAGGCCATCGAGGCGAGCTTGCCGCTGGCGGTGGTTCGCTTGGACGACGCCGTCGCTGTGGCGGATGGGATCGAGGCGGCGCTGACGGCCCCGCCCAGGGATCCGCCATCCGGTCGCGGCCGCGGGCGCGCCATAGCTAAGGCCTAACCTTTCGGCCCTAGGGACGAGGCGACTGAATGACCCCGCCAAGCGCAGCATGGGCCAAGCCCAGCACGAGCGCCACTTTGATCCAGCCGGCAGGGGTCAGCAGGCGTCCAGGGCATGAGCGGAACGTGGCATTTCCGGAGGCTTGGGGCGGCGCTCGGAGGCGGGCAAGTCATTGCGAACGGAAGTTTCTGTAGAGCGGGGGGCGGTGATCCACCGCAATCGGGCCCGACCTGCCAATTGCAGAATGCCTCAGCCAGCTCTAGGAAGCCCGCATCGGCGAGGGGCATCCAATTTTGGTATCGCGTCGATCTGAGGTAGGCCTATCCTGTGCAGGTTGGTCTCGCACCAGATTGGCAAAGAAGGGAAGCGAGTATCGTGCGCCCGGCTTCATCGAAAATACCGGTGCAATGAACAGCTACCTGTCTATCGCTGCGAAGGTGCTATACGAAATTCGTCAGCCACTCAGTGCGCGACAAATCTTGGAAGCTGCCTACCGCCTTCAAATCGTTCCAGAACAGCTTTTCGGAAAGACCCAGCATAAGACGCTCGGCGCGCGCCTCTCCGTCGACATGTTGCAGCACGGCGTAAGAAGTGAATTTATAAGAACTGCACCAGGACGCTATTTCCTCCGCGCCCTATTCAACGACCCTGTTGTTCCGCAGCGCTATAAGCGGGAGTACTATGCGCCGCTGAGAGCTGCACAGCTCAAACGCTTCGACGTTTTGACCTTCGTGATCGATTCCGTTGCAAAGTTAGTGTCAGAGCAGGGACGCGTCTCCCTAAGAAATCTCCTAAAAGCACGCGGTAGATTCCAGCGGCTGAGCGATCTGCGGGGGGAGCGCGATATCGCGCCGCTGAGAATATTTGTTGTGCTTACGTCTGAAAACAAAATCCTGTTTCGAGGTAAGATGACCGCAGATGGGCGAGGGCAGGTTCGACCTGCTCTGGGCATCGTAGACTATATTCGTCGGGATGATCGTTCTCTATTTTCTCAAGACCCAGTAGGTCTTCACGAAGCTGCCACCAGGGCAATATCTGAACAGCTAAGATTGCCGTATCATCGAATTCTTGAGTTGGAACCCGCCTTCCAATTTAGCGAAGTGGAATGCCTGATCACAGATCGGGACGGCGGTGGGCAAGAAGTCTCCGCCATCCTCAGGTATAAGGCCCCTAGGGAGATGCAATCAGTCTGGCTTGGTGAGCATACTGATTGGGAGGAGATGCCGCTCCGGATCAACGACATTGAGGCCCTTGATCCTTGTTCCCGGTTTTTGCTGAATCACCCACCATTGTTGACGGCGATAACTACTCACTGACCTCTAATTGAGGTTCTCAGAACTTCATACGGAATCGATTTCAGAAGATGTGCAAGCGTCTTCATTCCAATGGCCCGCCATTTGTCGTCAGCCTTGGCGGGGTCAGCATTGTCTGACACAACGCGCAGCATCGAGACGGGCACTTTGAAATGCCTCGCGGCTAAGCAAGCGCCGCCGGCTTCCATCTCGACGCCCAGCAGCTTTTCGGTGTGTTTCAGCATCCGTTGCCGCCATTCATCACTCGCAACGACTTCATCGACACTGGCAAGTAGGCCGCTGTGGAGCGATGGCCGTCTGTCTTCGGGCCACTCGGCGAGCTTGATCGACTGATTTATCCATTTGTCTTTGTCGAACGTATCTGAGCTGATCAATTTCTGAAGGGAATTGTCGAGATCGAAGTCTCGGCGCCGGAATTTGGTCGTATGAGGCCCGCCTGGCTCTTCGACGACCTTTCGGTTGGCCAGGTCAACTACGGTCGTCACGCAGATGATGTGGCCCGGTTGGGTACTTTCTTCAGTAAAGCCGCCTGCCAGCCCGACTATCAGGAGAAGTTCGGGAAGATTGGTCTTCCGAGACTGAAGGTAACTCGCGACTTCTACAGCTGCGGCCACCCGGCCCATGTCGGACGGGCACAGGACCGCGATGGCTTGATCCCCGATTTTCCCGGTCGCTGCCGGCGTGGAGTGGTTCCTGGTTAAGCCAAGTTCCGTGCACAGCACCTTGAGCTCTTCCTCGAGCGCGACGTAGAGCACGATCTCCGGCATTCCAGTTTTCTTTCCCAGGACGATATGGCTGTGTTCAGGTGTCTTGACCGTCGCAATCGGGCCGCGTTTCGCCAGCTCGTGTTCGCGCGATAGTTCATGAGCGACTTCGGCAAAGGCACCGTCGAGTTCCAAAAGTTCGATGTCATTTGGAACTGATACAAAGGCATTGTGGCGCTTGCTGAAGCTGGCCCAGTCGAATGAGCAGGCCGCCACCGCCCTGTTGGTAAAGAATGTGAGGTTGGTGTTCGTCTTGTATTTTTCGGCGAGGCCCACATACGCATCCATAAGCGACATGAAGCCGGTACGACGTCTTAGCTCGATCAATGCGTCGGCTGTGGCATCGAATATGAAATCCGAAAGATGAAATGCTTTCAGAAATATCTCGAGCCTTTGATAGGAATAGGAGGAACCTTGGTGGGGGAGGTTGAACTCTTCAATCATGTACGGAATTGCGGCAAGTATGATTAGGTCGAATTCACTGCAATACTGCTTCAGATAGGTGTACTGTAGTGCGTTCCTTAGTGAACTTCCTGCATTTCCCGCTTCATCGTTAAGCAATGGGGCGATTGCCGACCATGTTTGGGCTGTACCTCGGCTGGCGAGCTGCGCTGGAATTTTGCGCAATTGTTCTATAGTGGCCGGGATCAGCGCCTTCTTCACGGGCGCCCAAGCAGCCCATTTCTTATCCGGGCCAGCCTCCCAGTCTTGGATGATCTTCTCAGAGATAAACGTCTTCCGGTGTATCAGGCCCTGCGCGTGTCGGCCGATAAAGTCCACCCTGTTGTCATCAAATAACCCGGAATACCGGGAGCGCATTGGCTGGTATTCATCGCGCTTCTTTTCCGCATAGTCTGCGAGGTTTGTCTCTCGGATGGGAAATTGAAGAACACGTTCCGCAAGATACGACTTCTGGGTCTCTGCAAGGCCGAAGGCAATGTCGTCTTCGACCACAAATCCGGGAGGAAGGATGCATCGGTCTTCGCAGAGTACGACGCACGCGTTCAATGCTCGCCTCAGAAGACGAGCATGAACATTATTGCTCTGAAAATGATAGAGTCCAAAGATCTCGCGACTATCTCTATTGAGGAAGTGTAGAAATATGTCCCTTCTCAATTTCGCAGTCTTTCAATTCCGCCAACCACTCGCTCTCGTAACGTATCTAGCGTGCAGTCATTTACAATATTAAGGTCGCAATCGTGATTTTCGAGCTCTACCTCCGAGCGATGCTTCCCGTTTTCTTGCAAGTCAAATTGTTGACCGCGCTGTGCGAGCCTGCTGACGCGTTGATCATCTTCAGCAATAACGCGAAGCGTGATGTAGTTGGCGTCCTTGGCTAACTCGTAATCGCTGGAAAATCTCAAGGCGTCTATGACGGCAGGCGTGGTGACTTGGACTTCGCGCAAAGCCGCTTTCAAGAATATGCTGCTATCGATCGAAGTGAGCACATCGTCGAGGATTTGCGTCGACGTCTTGTCATCGTTGCCGAACAAGATTTTCGAAATACTTCGGCAAATCGCGCCCGTTTTGACGATCTGACAATCGAACGATTCTTGAAGAATTTTTGCGACTTCTGATTTTCCCGCCCCACTTTTACCGACAAGCGCAACGCGAATGGTGTCGCCGGCTTCTAACGGCCGCATAGATACACCTCAAATTTGAGCATCACCTCTTCCATCACCACTTCGGGCGGCAAGCCTCGATGTCTAGCAACGGAGTTAAAAAGAAGCTCGGTCATGGCGATGAAATGGTTGATTATTGGGGGGAAGCTAGTCACGGAAGATCCGGCGTATCGCAAAGAGAATGCGATATGCTCATCCGTGATATTTCCGTTCTTTTTCTTGATAACATAGGAAAGCGCTTGAATCTTATCGATCGCTTTCACGAAAAGCGCTTCTTGCGTTCTTCCCTCAATAACTTCCATCAGCACACGTCTTTGAAAATCACGTGCGGACGGGCGAAGGTTGCTGAGGTAGATCTCTAGTGCACGGAGCTCAGCGTCGCGCTTCACCTGTTTGGCGCGCGGATGGAAAGCATGTGTCTCGGTGCCCCAACCGTCGCGTCCTACGGGATCGTAGTCGCCAATGATGATCTCAAGTTTGTCGTGCAATATTGCGAGCGAGGTTACGCGGCTTAGATCGATCCAACCGAAATGCGGCGCAACGAGCAGTGCGGTGTCGGCCACATGCCAACTATGTGCTGCGACGCTCTCAAGTTTGAGGCCTGGTTCGACCGCGTCCGAATTGATCGCTTCGGCAGTTTCGCTGAGCCAATGAATTTGATTGAAATAACGCCGAATGGTTTGCAGCTGAAATGATGCGAGAATGGCACTCGCATCGAGCCGCGCTTCGTCGATCGAAGGGGCGGCCTGTTCGGTCACCTCCTCGCTGTGGAGCGCATCCAAGAACCTCAAGGTCGCAGCCATTCGTTCCCCCGCCCCGTCGTGGAATTTGAAGGCCACCTGAACGTCTTCAGTCAAAGCTCTCCGCCCTCACGCGGATCAACAGCTTCGAAGCCACAACGCGACGCACAAGTTCCAGCCAACGCGAGTCGTTTGAAAGATTCTAACCTTGCGAGAACCTTGAGTGCAATCAGCGAGGTTTCCAAGCGTGTCCGTGTTCGCGAAGCGCTCTCGACACGCACCTGAAACGCCCTGCTTGGCGTTGAGCCGAGCGGGTAAGCTCGGCCACCTCCAGAACGTCCGCAAGGGGCAGCGCCGCTCTCGTGCGCCTCGGCCCTGAATGTCAAGTTCCTGGATGAGCGCCAACGTCAGCAACTGGCGCGTCGCCAGCGTTCACTTAGGTCAAAACAGACTGTAGCCGTCCTGGCGCTGCGCCTGCAAAGCGCCTTACACAGGTGGAAGAATAGGTGGGCGCGCTCCCGGAGCAGTCGGCTAGCCAAGCCGGAACCCGACTGTCTGGGTCAGCGCCCCACAGGCCGGCCAGCGCAACAGCAAACAGAACGGCTCCATCGACCGCGCCTGAATGGGGACGCTCATGAAGAGTTCCTTTGGAGGGAGCCTACGGACGGCGGCGATCACCGTGCCAATTTTACGGGGCGGAGCGATCTCGAACTCGGAAGCCTATGCTCAAAGCCTGCCGCGTGATTCCGTCGGCGAATTGGATTTGACCATGATGATCGACGCCGCCACGGCCTTGGCCTTTTCAATGTACGAAAATAAGGGCGTCTACGCGCTTTTGCTGGGAAGCGGCGTCTCTCGGTCAGCCGCCATCCCGACCGGCTGGGAGATCACCCTGGACCTGGCGCGCCGCGTCGGCCGGCTCGAAGGCGAAGACGAGCAGGCCGACTGGGCCAAGTGGCACCAGGAGCGGTTCGGCGAGGCACCCAACTACGGCAAACTCCTAGACGCGGTGTCGACCACGCCGGACGAGCGACGATCCATCCTTCACGCCTACATTGAGCCGACGCCCGAGGAACATGCCGAAGGCCTCAAGACCCCGACCCGCGCCCATCGCGCCATTGCCAAGCTGGTCCGCGACGGCATCGTGCGGGTTATCATCACCACCAATTTCGACCGCCTGCTCGAGACGGCGCTACGCGATGTTGGCGTCGAACCCACCGTCATCAAGTCAGACGACGATCTGGCGGGGGCCGTGCCCCTGATCCACAGCCGCTGCTTCATCCTGAAAGTCCACGGCGACTATCTAGACACGCGCCTGCGCAACACCGAGGGCGAACTTGCCGGTTACTCCGAGGTCCAGAACAGGTGCCTGGACCGCATCCTCGACGATCACGGCCTGATCGTCTGCGGCTGGTCGGCCGACTGGGACGAGGCGCTGCGCGCGGCCATCACCCGCGCCCCGTCGCGGCGCTATCCCCTATACTGGGCCGGCCGCGGCGCGCCGACCAAGATGGCTTTGGACTTGATCGCCCAGCGCAGCGGCCGAGTGGTCCCGATCGCCGGTGCCGACGAGTTCTTCGAGGACCTTCAGGCCAAGGTCGAGGTCCAAGACGACCTAAAGCGGCCAAATCCCGAGAGTGTTGATCTGATGGGCGCGATGGCCAAGCGCTACCTCGGTCGGCCAGATGGGCATATCCCGCTTTCCGATCTTGTCGGCGCGGAACTAGCGCGGTTGCGCGAGGCCTTCAGCCGACCCGATCTTGCCGTGCAGGGCGTGCCGCTTTCGGCCGACGCCTTCCGGCGGCGTGTGGCGCTATACGACGCAGCCTGCGAACGCATTATCCGTCTCGCCTTTCTCCTGGGGCAATGGGGCGACGGTCAGGACCTGCGGCTGCTTCGTGACATGCTTGAGTTCATTCGCTCTCAACGGGCCGAGGCGGGAACGACGCGATGGCTGCAGATGCAGGCCTATCCTGGCGTACTCGTGCTCTTCGCCTGGGGCGTGGGTGCCGTCAGGGCCGAGCGATGGGCCCATGTGCGGGCGGCGCTTCGGTTGGAGTTCGAGAGGCCATATCGTGACAGCACCTACGAGGCTGTGGAGCTCTTCTACTTGCGCTTCGAGGCTCATGATAAGGACCTTTGGAACCAGCTCGACGGCATGGAGCGCCATCTCGCGCCTCTGGCGGGACACCTGTTCGATGTCTTCACCGCCCAACTGGCGAGCCTGTTCCCCAGCCTCGGTGACTTCCAGCTAGCCTACGAAACCTTCGAGACCCTGGCCTCCTGCACTCTCGTGGAGCTGCGGGTCAACAAGGATAGCCTTCGCACGGCGTTAGAAGCTCCAGGCGGCAGGGGCTATGTCTACGTGCCCTTGGGCCCTTCCGGCTGGGACGAAAACCGGCACGCGACGCTGTTGCGCCGCTTCAAGGAGGACGGTCCGCGCAATCATTTACTCGCCGGCGGATTCGCGAACGGCGACAGCGACTACCTCGTGCTGCTCACGCGAAACCTTGAAGCCAATATGGCTCACTGGGGCTGGTAGGCCTCTGATGCGACGGCTAGGGGAAGATGTAGGCGACGCGCTAGGACGCGTCGGTGCGGGGCGCGGAGCGTGGTTTGCGCGAGCGTCGGCGCTTCGTCCCCGCCTTGGCCGCTTCGCGCTGGATACGCGCATGATCCCTGCGCAGCTTGTCGGCGCTGCGCATGAAGGCGGTCCGTCCTCCCATGCGCGCTGCGTCTAGGGTGCTTAGAAGCAATAGGTCGTCGAGCGACAGGGGCTTGGGCATCAGGGCGAAGTTGATCAGCACCAGCGTGTCCAGCGTCGCCAGACCGGGGCTGGAAAAGCCGGCATCGCTGCTGCCGGCCATAAAGCCCGATCCATCCAGTGTGCCGAGTTTGAAGAACAAGCCCCGCGAGCCGGCGTGAATATTATAGCTGGCCAGCTTGTATTCAGGGCGGTGGCTGGCACGGTCGGCGGCGTCCTCGAGCTGGTTGAACTTCGGATCGACATTGCCGATGTAGTCCGCTGCCCAGCCGTACTCCTTCTTGAAGGGTTGGCCGTAGAGATCGATGGCGGCCTGCTGCTCGGCCTCCAGGGCCGTGAACTCCGCGTCGGGTATCGGCGCCTCCTGACGCGCCGCGCAGGTTGCCTGGTGCAGCCGAGCGGCCTGCAGACGCCCTACCGCTTCGTGCGCGATGAAACGGGTGGCCAAGTCCTCGCCGCCGTCGCCTAGCACCAGCGCCACGACAGTGATCTCGTGCAGCGTTCGCCACCGCGCCATGGCACCATCGGCATAGCCGGCTTCCATCAAGGCGAGGACTTCTCCAACGACCTGGACGGCGCGGGCGTGGAGCCGCAGGAGTAGATGGGGCAGTAGTTTGGGATGCTTCGCACGAGACCGGTTGAGACGTTGCTGGCGTTCGTAGCCGACCTCGAGCGAGAAGTGGCGAAGCATCCTAATATGGTTGAAGGCCTCGCCCCAACGCGCCTCGAGGCGCTGCTGGAAACCGACCATGTCGTGCCTGTTCTGGGCCTCGACCTGAGGCCACCGCGCTTTCAAGTCCTTGAAGAGATCGCCGCTGCCTTGGGCCACGGTGTCCTTGAGGAGTTCGGCCAATTCATCCCGGAATGTCGATTGCCGAGCCTCCATCCGGGCCAGATCGGTGTCGGTCAGCTGCAGGGTGTCGAGGAAGGCCGAGAGCTCTTCGGTGAGGTTCTCCCAGACGAAATCATCCTTGGCGCCGGAGAGGCCATGATCGGCGACAGCTTCGACCAGGAGCCGGTTCGGGCTGTGGCCGGATTCCTGGAGCTTTTCCTCCAGGATTTCGATCAGCGTCTCGCGCGCCAACTGCAGTGCATAGTCCCGTGTCGTCGCCATGAACTCCCGATGGACACTCAATCCGACCTCCACCCCGTGGCGCGGCGCTAGACTAGAGCTGGGTGTGGTGTCGCGCTATACCGGCTCGGCCTCCCAATCCCCACCAGCCTCTAAGAGCGCTTTGAAGGTCGACTTCCTGGAGGTGCGCCAACGTCAGCAACTGGCGCCCTGTCGCCGTTCGGGCAATCAAGAGGGCCCCAGAGAATGGACCAACCGGTCAATCATTTCTCTTCGCCCATTCTTCTGGTGCGAAGATCTGCAAGACCGGCGACCGCTCATCACCCCGTTCTACAAGCAAATCTCTTATGGCTTGTGAGAAGCGGAGCCGCTTCCGGGACCAATCGCTACGATCATTGCCGCGCTTGGCGGCGACCTGAATGATCAAGGCTCCGCTTTCTCCGGAGTCTGGATCTTCATACACATGGACACAAGCGGACGTGACATTACGATCAAACTGCTGAGCGCGTTCAGCGACCCTGCGGCGAAAATCGACGATGTCTAATGCTGCGGCCATGAAGTGAATCTGGCCGTTCCCGCCGCGCTGTCAAATTCTTCACGCTAGTTGTGGCCGGGAACGACCATGGCCCGGCAGCCGCTAACCGCCCTGCCTCGCAGCGCCCCACCACCGTGGCCGCCGAGTGGATCCAGCTACCCGCGAGCCTTCACGTTCCCCGGCGCTGTGAGCTCGGCGAGCAGCTAGGATCCGCTTCTGGCGCCCTGCCGACAGCGGCCGGCCTACCAGTCCCTATCTACGAAATCGGGGCGATCGCTGAACGACCGCCCCGACCAGGTGTAGATGAGAGCTGAAACTCAGCTCAGCGCTAAACCCCAACGGGCCAGGGGCATGCCCCTTTGCGCTGGACGATGAAATCTCATTTCGGCTTCAATCTCAAGTATACATTTTAGGTATTCGCTTACATCCCATACCGATTATTATATCCCATACCTATAGGATGCTTGATTTGTGGGGCGTGTGATCGTTCTTTGGCTTGATCATTTAACGGAAATTTGAGGTTATCTAGCCGATTCGCGAATCGCTTCGGTGGATGTCTTGCTGCCAGTTTGTCACGTCGACGAGAAGAAGCACCTCCAAATCAAGGAGGCGTTGCACGCTCGTGGCTTATCAATTGGCGGAATTGCAAGAGATCTTGGCGTTGCCAAGAACTCAGTCTCACTTGTGTGTCGCGGGTACAGGCGGTCGAGAAGGCTAGAGCAAGCAATCGCCCACGCTCTGGATCTGGAACCTGCTGGGCTATGGCCTGAACGCTACTAAATGGAGATGTGATCGACTTGAGCAAGGGGTGAGACGCACCCCAAAAGCAAGGCGGATACGAAAAAGGCCTGAAGCGGGTGCAACCGATTCAGGCCTTTCTCGGAATTTCCGAATGTCTTCAGCAGACCTTCAGATTTTCCCCTCGTGCCGGCCAAAAGTCAATCGGGCAGCGTGCTGCCCGGTCGCGATGGCGCGCGGCTATCCGCCTCGACCTTTGAAATCAAAACCCAAAGACGAGGCTAGAAATGCGAAACAATCCCCTAGGTGCGCAGGCGCACCGTATGAGCGCACGCGCGCTCGACGAAAAGTCCTCCACCTATCTGGCTATGCAAGCCAGTCTTCGGCGGCCGGAGACGGCTGCCAGCTGGAGCGCCATCAACAGTGGCGCCACCGTCGTGATGACGCCGGATGGGCGACCGATCCGAAATCCGATCACCGGGCGAAAGGCTCAAGTCACAGGGGTCTACCAAAGCCGCAAGGCTGGCCGATCGCTTGTGCACGAGAGCATGAACGAGCATGCCTTCTTCCAGCACTCCGAAGTCGACACATCTGTCGCCGACTACTTCAGTCAGCCCTGTCGTTTCGAATTCGTCGCCGACGGCGTAAAGCGAACCTACGTCCCCGACTGCGCCAGGCTGCTCGGAAATGGCCGTATCGAAGTTGTGGAGCTGAAGTCGGATAGCCGCGCACTGCGCGATCCGGACTATGCGCTCAAGCTCCGGTGGGTTGAGGCCATCTGCCAGGCAACTGGTTGGGCGTTCCGAGTCATCTATGGCCGACCACTTCGCGCACGATCTGTCGCCAATCGGAACGTCAGTTTCGTTCAGCAGAACAGGTTCGCCATTTACGGGGCCCGCGAAACATCCGTGGTGCAAG
Organism: Caulobacter sp. GW822-FHT07D08; assembly: GCF_058798735.1. Classification (NCBI taxonomy): domain Bacteria; kingdom Pseudomonadati; phylum Pseudomonadota; class Alphaproteobacteria; order Caulobacterales; family Caulobacteraceae; genus Caulobacter; species Caulobacter sp. GW822-FHT07D08. The sequence goes on along the minus strand of NZ_JBXAKU010000006.1, from coordinate 21,742 downwards.
AGTTCTTGGCGACAAGAGGGGATGCACCGGAGGCGCTTGGCCGCCTTTCCGAGCTACTCGGCGACCCAAGGACTGGCCGCAAGCAGCTCTGCGCGATGATGGTCGGGCGTCAGATTCATATCGATCTGCGCCTGCCTCTTTCCAACGACAGCCCCGTCGTCAGCCTTGAGCGCAACGTCCCCCCGCTGGAGGCCGCCCAATGACCATCCATTTCAAGCCCGACCAGACGTGGCTTTACCGCAAGACTGAGGTGAAGTTCGTGGGTCACCTCGGAGAGGGGCTGCTCCATTTCCTCGATCTCAGAACGTTGACGCCGCTACTGATCGATCAAGACGACGGCGCCAGAGTGCCGCCGACCGATAACTGGGCGCTCGCAGCATATGCGCGTGGCGATCTGATCCGCGTCCCGACCTTGAAGGAGGCTGCGGTTCGTAAGCTCGCCCAGGCGCGCGAGGTCGACGCCGAGGAAATCCGTCGCAAGGACAAGTTCGCCATCTTACGCCGTTTCGTCGTCGGCGCCCTGGACAAGCTGGGCGCCAGCAACCTCGGCCGGCGCGCGCTTGCCCGTGAACTCCACTCAATTTGGAAAGATGCTCCCCAGGAAGTGCTGGATCTCAACGCTAGACCTCGGCCGCGGACTGTAAGCCGTTGGCTGAAGGAGCGTGGATCGCCTGGTGATCGGCCCTTTCGGCAGATGATGTCGCAGAGCGGCCGGGTAGAGCGGAGTCAGCGCCTACCTAAGGTCGTTCATGATCAGATGAACGCCTTCGCCCTCCTTTATTGGGCGGACCGCTCTGTCAGCATCGCAGACGCCTATGCCCGTCTGGACAAAACGCTGGGCGAACTCGATGTCGGACGGGACGGCGCGTTGCCTCGGCCGTCGACGGAGACGTTCCGCAAGCTGGTGCGGAAGTTGGAGTGCTTCGATACCTATAAGGCCCGCTACGGAAAGAAGCTGGCGAAGTCGCGGTTTGAGGGCTGCGGGGAAGGGCTGCGCGCCACTCGTTTCCTTGAGCTCGGCTGCCTTGACCACAAGCTCTTGGACAATGTGGTCGTGATCGATCTGAAGCAGCGTTTGCCGATGGGACGGCCTTGGCTGACGGCGATCATCGATGTCTATACCCGCTGCATCGTGGGCTTCGTGATTACGTTTGAGCCACCCTCGCTCTACTCCGTTACCGAGTGCATCAAGCGGGCGAATTCGCCGAAGATCCACCTGTTTGGCACGGCTTCGCGTCGGCCTGCCCTCGCCAATATTTTCGGCCGCTTCGACGAGATCGTTGTCGACAACGGCCTAGAGCTGGTTGGCACATCCTTCGAGGACGCCGGCGCCGACTGCGGGTTCTCGATCCGTTGGGCCCCTGTAAAATCTCCCACCTATAAGGCGGTGATCGAGCGCTTCTTCAGGACCATCGATGACCGCCTGCTTCACAAGCTGCCAGGCTCAACTCTAAATCCTCAAGCCCTGAACGACCTCGAGATCGACCCCGCAGCCGAAGCGGTTCTGACCCTAGAGCAACTTGAAGAGCTGATCTGGGAAGTACTTGATCTTTATCATCAGGACATACACGACGGCATTGACGCATGTCCTCTTCAACTATGGGAGCAGGATGCAAAGGCTTACGGAATTGACGTGATCGCCGACGTGCGCCAGCTGGACAAGATGGCCGGCGCGATGGAGCCAAATCGCAGGCTTACGCGGGCGGGGATTGAGTTCCTAGGTCTGCAATACCACGAGCGTGGTGCGACATCGCAGCTGCTGAACGATCTCGCCGGTATTGCCCCGCAACGTGGGGCCGGAAACGGCGCCCGCTCGCATACCGTCAAGGTCAAATATAACCCCGCCAATCTCGGCGAGATCCATGTCTGGAATGAGCGCCGTAAGCGCTACGACACGCTTCCCTGTACTGAGCCTGAATACGCCGAGGGGCTTTCGAAAAAGCAGCATGAACTCATCCGAGAGTTCGCCGCTCAGCGTAACGAGGCCTTCTCCAGCCGTACGGATCGTCTACGGCGCCGTGCCGAGCTGAGCCAGCGAATCGAAGACCTCATTCCTGGCCGGGGCAACAAGAACCGGCGGACGGTCGCACGGTTGGCCCAGTCGCCGACCGTCCAGAGCCTAGTGGCTCACGGGGTGACCCTGGCATTCGCCGGCTCAAGTCATGAAGGGCAGGCGCACGTCATCGAGCACGACGCGCTCGCACCCCACCGCACTGACGGCGGCGCCACATCGTCGCGTCCCCCGCGCGGCGGGAAGGGCAACTCAAAGAAACGCAAAGCTCTCCCCAAAGCGCCGTCAATCGTCGCCGACCTGCTGTTCGGCGAGTTCGAGATCACCCAACTCAAGGCCTTCAAATGACCTTCCATCAGAACGCTTTCACGGAGGCCGATCTCGCGGGGATCGCCACGCTAACCACGAGCAACACAGAGGTCGCTCAGAAGATCGCGCTATTCCGCTCGATCGTGATCCAGTACCCGCGCCAATTGGAGCTTCACGACCGTCTGAACTACCTTCAAGCCCTAGGTCGTCACTCGCGCGGCGAACCGCAGATGGGTCTGCGAGTACTGGCTCCGACGGGGTCAGGAAAATCGACTGCAGCAAGGATTTACAAGCGCTTGGTCGAAAGCGGCGCTCCGCCGTCCAGCGAACACGTGCCTGTACTTCTGCTGCCGCTGAACAGCGCGACCACAAGTCGGCGACTGATGGTGCAGATCCTTCAAGCTCTCGAGGACCCCATTGCGGAGAAGGGCACCGAACAAGCTCTTCAGTCCCGGGCTGTGAATTACATGCGTCGTCTTGGCGTGGAGTTGCTGATCATCGACGAAATCCAGCACCTCACCTACCGCAGCAGCGCGAAAATTGACGTCACCGACGCCCTTAAGTCGTTTCTCGACGCCGGCGTGGCTCCAATCGCGTTTTTGGGCACCGAGGACGCCCTGCCTCTCTTCGCGTCGAACCTTCAACTCAACGGACGCCTCATCGCGCCCTTCGACATGCCAAAGCTGGATGTCGCCAAGGCTGAAGAGCGGTCACTATTTGCCAGCTTCGTCGCGGCGCTTTGTCACGAGATGGAGAAAAAGCAGCTCTTCCCGGCGCCGATCACCTTGGTGCGGCCTGAAGTCTTAGGCGGCCTCATGGAGGTCACCGACGGCGTGATCGGACGCGTCTCGCGGCTGTTCGAAGTCGCTGTCGAGATCGCGTTGCGCCGGGGAGCCGTAAGCTTTGAGGTGGACGACATCTCAGCCGCCGTTGAGCAATGGGCAATTCCCCAGAGCTTCGCGTCCCGAAATCCTTTTCGGCGCTAGGAGAGGGGGCGCGCCATGAAGCGACTAACTGCCACTCTTCCGCAGGTGCGATTTGCGCTCGCCCCATTGGAGGGCGAGACGATCCTCAGCTACGCATTTCGCGTCGGCGCCCATAATCTTCATTCACGCCCTTTGGAATTGCTCTCAACGCTGCGAAGTGGCCGCCAGATCAAAGGGCTGTGGGAGCTAGACCCGGAGGTCCTTAGCCGGGTCTATCGGCAACCTGTGGAAGCGATTGCCCCTCTCGTCGCCAGGCCGGCGGGAGGGGAGGCCTTGGCGATCGGCGGGCGGATCATCAGCGCCCACGAACTATTGCGTTCGAGCCGACGCGTTTCGCCAACGGGACTTCGCAAGTCCGATGCCGATCAATGTGACTGGGCGATCCGCCCTCTTACCTTCTGCCCAACGAACTGGGATTTGCTGATCGATGCCTGTCCGAACGAGGAGTGTGGCCTTAAGCTGAACTGGACGACCCGTTCGATCTTCCATTGCGGATCATGTGGGCACGACCTGCGGCAGACTCGAACGGCGAAGATCCGAGTGTGTGATCGCGACATCGCGCAGATTCTACCAGACCTACTGAGCCGAGACAGGGTGGTCGTAGATCGCGCGAAGGCACCGTTTCCTCCTGATCTGGCCAACCTTTCTGCCAAGGATCTAATGGATGTCGTCCACGTGCTCGGACGTGGCGCCCTTGCCGTGAATGCCCGTCCGGCACGTCCTGCCAGCGCCGGCTATCCGCAGGCATGGATTGCCGGCGTCACGAGTCTGAGGGACCCCGACTTCATCCAGTCGATCATGTCAGGACGCCGTAAGCCTGTTCTCTATCATCCGTTCACTGCAGAGGTGAGGAGGTGGCTCGATGGACTCAGTCCGGCAGGGGCCGAAACATTACGGAACTTTCTGGACCCTGAGCATCACCTAGCGCCAACACGCAGTGGAAAGTTTCTGTCGGTGACGACGGCCGCCGCCCGCTTGCGGATCGAGCGATCTGCGGTGCGCAGCCTTATTCAGCTAGGGCACCTCGAGGTCTTTAGCGCCGGCTGCACCGCAAAACAGAGGCAGCATGATCTCATCACCGCAGATTCAGTCGCAATCTTAGCGAACGATCGGGCGTCGATTTCGAGCATTAGCGCGGAATACAAAATTCCAAAGTCTGTCCTGCTCGACCTTGTCGGCATGGGGGTGCTGGAGGCGCTCGACCATGCGGCGTTTCCTGCCATCTACAGCGAGATACAGCTCAAATCACTGCACGCGCGCACCTTGCTTAGCCAAATGCTCGCCAAGGTGCAGAACAGATCAAAAGCCGGGTCAACTGGCCCGAGGATAGCCGCCAAGCCTCTGCTCGATGGCCTTGGCGGAGGTGATCACCTTTGGGCGAACCTGTTTTGGAACGACCTCAACGATAAGCTTGAGCATGGATTATCGACAACCTGTAGATCTTCGCTTCGCCTCGACGCGCTTTTGCTTCACCCAACGGACGCCGAGGCCATCGCCCAGGGGGCCGTGGATCTTTCACCTTGCGCCTTGTCGCGGTCGACGGCGGTCCGGTTGAAGGATGCTGAGGCGAGGCTCTCCATGAACCCTCGCGACATGCAGATCCTGATCAAAGAGGGGGCGCTGACACGTTGTGGGACGGGTGTTTCCGACGCCAGCGTTCGGGATGCCGCTGAAAAGTTCATCAGCACTCGGGAGATCGGCAGGCTAACCAATAGTGACGCCTATGACGTCAGTATGCTCGCTGCGGCGCGCGGTCTGCCCAGGCTGTGGCCGCGTGTTGGCATTTGGGATCGGGCCGCGGCGATGGTGGCGTTTGCCGACCTAGTGGAAGCGTGGGCCTTGAAGCGGGCCGCATAGTCGCGGCTTCTGATAACGCCCGGTAGGCGAACCTGACTCATCGCGGACTTTGGGAACGGCAGGTTGTTTCTGGCCTAGCCCGCAGAACGCCTGCCGTCAAAAGAGGTCTTCTCGCGGATCTGCAGGCCGGCCGAGAGGTCGATTAGCGAGGCTGCGAAGGCCTCCGACCCGCTCATCACTCGCGCCGCTTCCTCAAGAAACATGGCTTCGAGGCGACCAAGCATTTGGTTGAAGCCGCGCGCGCGATCCTGCCTCAAGGCCGCCACGTCTGCCGGCGCGACGACCCCACTAAGCAGCTGCTGGATCCCTGTGTCGTCCAGCATGCGGGTGTAGACGCCCTTCTTGAACGCCCAGCTGACGAGTATGGCCGATCGGAAATAGACGCTGCGCAGGACGACGAAGATCAGCCAAAGCCGGTCGCCGCAGAAAGGGCGATGCTTTTCGGCTTCGAGGGTCGTCATTTCCACATTGCGCTGCACGATCTTGTCTTCATCAGCGTAAGGCGCGACCCAACCGAGAATGAACGCGTCGTCTCGTTCGCTGAACGCCTCAGCGATCTCATCGTCGAGGAACATCGTCTCGAAGGTTGCCAGGTTCGCGTGGACATCTCGAAGGGTTAGAACTTCGGACCACAGGACCTGCACGGCGCCAATCGTATGCTCGCGGAGCCGGGACTGGCTTGCGGCCATGAAATCCATGGTCGCCTTGAGGGTGCTGTGATCGGCTTGGATCTGGCCCTTGGTCCTCTCGACGATCGTCGCCGTATCCCGGTCAAGCATGTCCTTGTACTGGGTCAGGCTGCGCCGATGACGTTGTTCAAGAACCGACAAGACTGCCTTGCTGGCGAAATCCGGAAAGAGCTTCAGCAAGACGACGAAAATGACCGGAGGCCACGCCAGGAAGAGGATTTTCCACAGCGGGCCGTCAGCGCTGAAAAGTTCGTGGTGCATTCCGAAACGTTGGCTCCGATTTCGCCCAAGCGCGACCACTGTCACCTTAGCCTGCGGCGTCGTGCTGATCTAATCGCCGTCGACTCGACTCACGTCGGGCCGCAAATTGAAGATGATGTTGCCGATCACCGCGCTCGACCTCGACGCCTGGGCCGCTCGTCTGACCGCCCGAGCCGAACTGCCTGTGCTGTTACGGCGCTTGGTTCACGCGCGGACGCTCGATCTCCATCGGGTCGATATCCCGGGTTATGACAGCACCAATGACGAGGGTTGGGACGGCGAGGTCCAAGCGACCGGGAGTGACGCTTTCGTCCCGGATGGGACCTCGTTCTGGGAGCTTTCCTGCAAGGACCGCAAGGCGCTTCCGGGTAAGGCCTCGGAAGACTACGACAAGCGCACGCCGACCACGCCGCCCGAGGTTCGGGCCCAATCGACCTTTGTCTTTGTCACGGCCCGCCGTTGGCCGCGGAAAGCAGCCTGGCGAGCGGCGCGACTAGCCGAGGGAGCGTGGAAGGACGTCCAGGTCTATGACGCCGAAACCCTTGTGCAGTGGCTGGAGCAGGCACCCGCCGCCTTGGTTTGGATGCAAGGCCGGCTGGGTCGGTCGACGAGCGACCTGGCCGCGCCCGAAGATCTCTGGGACGAGTGGGCGAATGTCTGCAAGACGCCGCTGCCCCTCTCGATTTTCGACGAAGCGGTAGAGGAAAACCGCGGCCAGATCGAAAGCTTCTTCCGCAGTGGCGAACGGGCCATCCTCGATGTCGCCGCGGACACCCGAAGCGAAGCCGCGGCCTTCGCCGCCCGCCTGATGATTGCCGGTGACATCGCCGGCTCAGCGGCCCAACGCGCGGTGGTGGCCAGAACGCCGGCTGGTCTTCAGATCCTCAAGAGCCTCGACGGCCCTTTGACGATCCTGGCTTTGGGCGCCGACGTCCAAGCACAGCTCGGCGGGCTCACCGGCCGCGCCAAGGTCCTTGTCGCGAGCGACAAGTCCAATCCCGATCGCGCCGCCGGAGCGGTGGTCGAGCCGCTGACCTGGGAGGCGTTTCGCCGCCTGAGCGAGGCCTTGGCGTTGAGCCGTGAAGCGCAAGAGCGGCTGGATGACGAGACCGGCCGACGGATTTCCATTATCCGCCGCCGGCTCGCCGAGGTTCGGTCCGTGCGTCTGCCGGTGTGGGCCGATACGCCGGCCCTGATCCGACCCCTGCTGGCGTTGGCGCTCGCTGGCGGCTGGTATTGGGATAACCCCGGCGATCGTCGTGTGCTGTCGGAGTTCTCCGGTCGCACGGACGAGGAGATGGAAGTCGCGATCAAGACGTTCGCGACGATGGAAGACGCGCCGATCTTTTCAGTCGGTGGAGCCGGCGGAATCATATCGCGGCCAGACGCGTTCAACGCCCTTCGCGCGGGCCTCACGGCGACGGATATCGACCGGCTCGCCGAACTGGCTTTCGATGTCTTCACCCAGCCAGACCCGGCCTTGACGCTGGATGAGGACAAGCGCTGGGCGGCTAACATTTATGGGAAGGATCGCCCTCACAGCGGTCGTATGCGCAGCAATCTCGCCGACAGCCTCGTCTTCCTTGCGGTGGAAGGTGAAGCCTTGATCGGTCGTCGCGATGCGGTTTGGCCAATCGAGCGCCTGGTCCGTCGCATCTTCGAAGTCGACGACCCAGCGATCTGGCTCCATGCCCGAGATGTGCTCCCAGCCCTCGCCGAAGCGGCCCCGGACTCTTTCCTGGCAGCCGTGGAGCGCGACCTCGACGCGACCGGAGAGATCGAAGACCGCGGCGTTTGGCGCTTGATCAAGCCGGTGACGGCGCAGAATGGACTCGACTACCGGACCGGTCTGCTTTGGGCGCTGGAGCGGCTGGCCTGGTCGCCAGATCGTTTCGGTCGGGTTGCGAGAATTTTGGCGACCCTCGGCAAACGGCCATTGAACGACAACCTTGCCAGCGGGCCGATCCGCTCGTTGGCGACGCTTCTTCATCCGTGGGTCCCGCAAACCTCGGCGCCCGAAGACCTCCAGGTGCGGGTTTTGGGCGTGTTGGATCGGGATTTTCCCGACGTGGCCTGGACCTTGGCGCTCGGCATCATCGACCAGCGCTTTGGTCACGGCTTCTACAACGTCAAACCGCGCTATCGCCGTGAGGCCCTCGGCCATGGTCAGGAATCACGTAGGCCTGAACTGGCGCGCAGGGCTTACGACGTCGTCCTCGGGCGCACGGACCTCTCGTGCGAAGCCGTCAAGCAGCTCGCGGAAAAGAGCCCGTGCTTCGACGGCGAGGAACTCGAACGTCTTTGGGATGTCGTGACGGCTTGGGGCCAAACGGCGACCGATGCTGATCGCGCCGCTGCGCGCGCGGAAATTCGTCGTTGCGCCTTCTGGCGGCTCAAGCCCCAACCCCGGCCTCGCGGCAACGCGCATTGGGACCCTCGCGCGCGCGTCGTCTACGACCTTCTGCAGCCGCGCGATCTGATCGAAAGGCACAAGTGGCTATTTGCCACCGGCTGGGTCCGGTTCGAGGATGAAGACGACGATGAGGACGAGGCGGACCATCGGTCCCGTGAGGCGCGTGTCGCGCTCGCCCAAGCCGCGGCGGTCCAGGAGGTTTGGAAGGAGGGAGGGCTAGCCCGCCTCGCGACGTTCGCGCGTGCGGTCGGGTCGCCGTGGGCCTTGGCCCATCACGCCTACAAAGACTTGCCTGAACTGGATGTTGGCGCGGTCACCGACCTTCTCCTTGATCCGAGTCTGGATGATTGGCCTAAACGCCAAGAATTTGTCACGGGCCTACTGGCTCAGCTCGATCCCGTCGACCGACTCGCCCTGCTAAGGCAACGTATGACGGCCTGGCAGAGCAAAGGCCTGTCGCCCGCGCCGCTGCTGTTGGCGACCCTCCCCGACACCGACGTTTGGACGCTCGTCGATCAGATGGAGGAGGATGATCGCGAGACCTACTGGCGCAATATTAACGCCTACGTCCGAGACGACCCTGTCGTCTTGAACAGGCTTTGTCGCGAGCTTCTGAACGTCGGTCGCGCGCGCGCCGCCTTTGCCCGAGGAGAGCTCTACGCCGCGCAACTGGAGCCGGAACTGGTCGTCGATATTCTCACGCAGCTGGCCTTGGTGCCCGGGCCGCCGGACGAAGACGCGCCCGTCTCGGGACACGACGTTGAGGACCTGTTCGATGTTCTCGACCGGTTTCCCGACCGCGTCGGCGACAAGATCGTCCAGCTGGAATTCTTCTATTGCCGCCACCTCCAGGACACCAAGCGGGGACTGCGGGCGCTGTCGAACCTCGTCGCCGACGATCCGGCCTTGATCGTGCAGGCGGTTGAAGGCGCCTATCTTCGTGATGATCGCGCTCCAGAAGCCAAGTCGGATGAGGACGGTGAGTTCAGAGCGTGGCGTGTCCAACATTGGTGGAGCATCCTTGAGCACTGCCGTCGCGGACCGGCCACTGATGAGGCCGGCGCGGTCGATCCGATCCTCTTCGACGCGTGGATGACGAAGGCTGTCAGCGAACTCGATGAGGTCGGTCGCGTACAGAACGGTCTAAGGGTCATTGGCGAACTTGTCGGCCGGACCCGGATTGAAGAAGACGGTCTTTGGCCAAGCCCAGCGCTTGCGCCCGTTCTTGAGTGCTGGGCCGATGAGTCGTTTGCTCAAGGGCTCTACTTCGGGATCATCAACCGCCGAACGGCGGTGTGGGCGACGGATACCGGAGGCGATGCCGAGCGGCTTCGTGCGGAGAAGTTTCGCGGGTGGCGTCGACGGGTCGAGCTCGATGCGCCGCGTCTTGGAACCGTGTTCGAACAGCTCGCGCGATCGTGCGAGTCTTCTATTGCGAGAGAAGAGGAGCGCGCCGCGTTGCGTCGTGCCGCGCCGGACTAGGGCTATGTCGCTCATGCCTGCCGACGCGCTGGTCACGAGGCCCAGCCGGCAATATTTGTCAAACGGGAAAGGGCGCCATGACCGATGAGAGCCAATCCGGTTCTGAAGAACCCCGGCTTCTCGCCCTGGAGGATTTCACGGCCGCCAGCTTCGAGGCCCCACTCGCTAGTCTCGAGCGCGTCGATTCCTACGCCTTGGCCGAGGCGTTCGGCGTGGCCCAATCGCGAGCGCTAGGGACGGGCGCGGCGATCGAGGCGCAGGTCTTTGAACTCCTTCGAGTTCTCTGTGACCTGCCGCTTCGGACGACGGACCCCGCCGACGTGTGGGGAAGTCGCGTCATGAATCTTCAGGGGCGAACCGTGACCCCTTCCGATCTGGGAAAGCCTCTCGTCGAGGTGCTCGCGCAGGTGGCGGCATTGGCCACCCACTCTGGCCTCAAGGCGCGTCTCTGTGACGTCGTTTGGTCGAATGATCGGACACGACGCGCCATGGCCGATACCGCCATCGAGGCCTATCAGGCTTGTGCCGATGGCCTCATGGACGGAACGCTGAGACCGCAGTTCGAATTGCCGAACGCAAATCTCATGGCGGCCTTGGAAAAGGTGCGCCGGGGTCTCCAGATCGCGCGGGCCGTCACCAAGAAGCGTGAGCGGCCTGTCCAGATGCTGCCCGTTCTGCAGCGCCTGTATGACGCCGCCCGCGCAGCTGACTCCGCCTACGTGCCCTTCAAGGAGGCCGCCCTTCTTGGCCTGAACTACGAGTTCTTCGATCCGATCGCCGTGGCGAGCGACGCTGAAGCCGTTGCATCGGCGCCCGTGGAAAAGCCCTACCCCATGGCGGCCAAGATCCTCTGGGACCTGGCGGCTCATCTCTTCGATCAGCACGGCGACCAAGAGGCCAAACGGCGCTGTCAGCTCCGCGCCGTGGACCAGATCTTGGCCATGCGCGCCGAAGTCAGCACCGCCGGCGCCGAAGCGTCCTGGGTGATGGATGCGCTGCAGGCGCTTTTGCATGTCGATGACGTCGACAAGCTCGCTGAACAACTGCGGCTGGATCTTCGCCGCCTTCAGCAAAAGTCGCTCAACGAGATGGCGACGATCCCGGTCGACATGGACATGGAGGCCGAAAGGGATGAGGTCGCCGATCTGTTTATGGGCCTGAGCCTCGCCAAGGCTCTTCGGGAGTTCGCCCTGCTGGCGACGTCACCTCCCGTTGAAGGCCTCCGGCGCCAGGCCCTAGCGTCAATCGAAGGGTCTCCGGTGATGGCGACCATGGCCGCGGCGCTGATTGACGGCAAAGGGCGCACTGCGGCCCATGTTCCAGGCCTCGACGCAGGCGAGGGCCCATCCGAAGCCTGGTACGCCCACACGATCGAAAGGTCGGAGGTCTTTCGTCGGCTGGAAGCCGTAACCGGCTACATCGAACCCGCACGTTTGGTGCTCTCCCAACGGTTCACGATCGGCCCCCAGCATTTCGCACCGATTGTCGGCCGCTCACCGTTCGTCGCTCGAGACCAGGAATGGCTCATGGCCCTGGGCTTCGCGCGGCTCGTCCAGGGCGACATGATGTCGGCGGCCCACTTGCTCATTCCTCAGCTGGAGCCGTGCATGCGTCACATCCTCAGTGTGGCCGGCGAGGATCCCGCCAAGCGCTTCAACGACGCCACAGAGGAGGACTTGTCGCTCAGCGGTCTCTTCGAGCGTATGCGGCCGAAGCTCGAGACGATCTTCACAGCCGATATCGCCGCAGAGATTGAGCGCACCTTTGATCTTCGTCCCGGGCCGCGCCTTCGGCACGAAATGGCTCACGGTCAGCTCGGGTCGGCCGGGTGTTTCGATCCGAGCGTCGTCTATGGCTGTTGGCTTCTGTATCGCCTGACCTGCCTGTTCGTGATGCGGGAGTGGGAAACGATCATCGCACCCGCCATCGACGCTGAGTGCTGATGCTCTGGTGACGCCAGCTTCTCGAGTTTGGCCACCGCTTTGAGCACATAAGGCCAAGGTTGCGCTTGCGTTGAAGCTTGGCCTCGCTGCAACTGGAGCGATGACGCTACCCAGCATTGATTTCGACGCCATACGCCTTCACCGCGGCACGAAGGCCGACGCTTTCGAAGAACTCTGCTGCCAGTTGGCGGGTGATGAGGCCCTCGCCGCGGAGCGCTCTGCTTTCGTTCGCAAGGGGCGTGGCGGCGACGGTGGCGTGGAGTGCTTCGCGACCCTGGCCGACGGCTCGGAAGTCGGCTGGCAGGTGAAGTACTATTGGGACACGGCTGCGGCGATCAGCTCGCTCGACGAGTCCCTGACCAAGGCGCTCGAGAAGCATCCGGCAATGACCCGGTTCATCGCCTGCATACCGTTCGATTTCGCCGACTCCCGGCGAGCGGATGTCACGACGGCGCTACAGCGCTGGACGGCCTGGAAGGACGAGCGAATCCAACGCGCGAGCACCGCTGGTCGGACCATCGTGATCGATCACTGGGGCGCGCACGAGCTTGGCGAACGCCTGACGAGCGCCAGTCCAAAGGCGGCAGGGCGGCTCGCCTACTGGTTCGATCAGACGCTGTTGACCCATGACTGGTTCAAGGCCGCGTTCGAGCGCACGCGGACGAGTCTGGGCCGGCGCTACAGCCCGGAAGTCAGCATCGATCTGCCGATCCGCATGAGCATTCTGGCGACGACGCTGGATCCTGATTTCTTCCTCGAACTTGAGAGTCTCGGCGACGGGGTATCCAGGCGATTGTCGCAGGCCTTTGGTCATACTCCAGAGGTCGCGGAGGCGTGCGGGGCGCTAGCCAAGGCGCTCGCCTCGGCAGCCGGTTCTCGCGGGGCGCCGTTTCCTTTGGCGGCCCTGCGTACACAGGCCCAAGCGACCTACTCCGCCGTCCTGCCTTGGTATCGGGCGGTGTGGTCAGAAGCGCCGGACGGTAGGCCAACCGCGCAGGCCAAGGTCGCCTCAAACCTCTTGGCGGTCCTTCAAGACGTCTCCCAGGAACTGGACGCAGGGCACTGGGACTATCTGGAAACCCGAGCGTTGCTGGTCGTCGGCGATGCGGGCTCTGGCAAGTCGCACCTGCTTGCGGACGCTTGCGACTATCAGATCGAGCTGGAGCGGCCTGCCCTGATGATCCTCGGCGGCGCGTTGCCCGACGCCGAGCCGTGGGGCTCGATCCTGCAGACGTTGGACCTGCCAAGGCACCTGCAGGCCAAGCAGTTTCTTGGGGCCCTGAACGCCGCCGGCCAGGCCGCGGGGGTCCGCACCTTGATCGCGATCGATGCCCTGAACGAACGGCACGGTCAGTCCATCTGGCCGGACCGCCTGGCGGGCCTGCTCCACGATGCCGCGCAGTTTGAATGGATCTGCGTGGTCCTCTCGTGTCGCTCGACCTACGAAACCCTCGTGATCCCCGCGGATCTGGATGATGAACGGCTACCGCGACTCGAGCACACCGGCTTCACGATCGACGAGGCGCGCCAGTACCTCACACGACGTGGCGTGAGCCTTGTCGAAGAGCCCAACAGGCTTCGAGAGTTCGAGTTTCCGCTGTTTCTCCGCATCTGCTGCGATGCGCTCAAGCTTGATGGTCAAGCGCTGCTCGCAGGCGGGCTTGGCGGGGTGACCGCCGTTTTCAAGCTCTACACCGACGCGGTCGTGCGGCGTGTCAACGAGCAGCTTGGGGCCGCGCCCAACCGCAGTCTGCCCCAAGCCGCCATTCGCAAACTCGCTCAGGAAATGGCCGAGACCGGGCGCGGCTTCATTTCGTTCGGCCGGGCCTATTCGCTGATCTCCGAGGTCGTGACACCCGGTATATCGGTACAGCAGGACCTCCTGTTCCAGCTCGAGAATGAGGGCCTTCTCTCCTCTGAACCCGGCTTCGACGTCGACCAGGAAGAGATCGTCAGATTCACCTTCGAGCGGATGGGGGACCATGCCGTAGCGGCTTACCTCCTGGCCAAGAGTGTCCCCGCCGGCGGAGATGTCGCGCAGTTGTTTTCGCCAGGATCGCCGGCTCGCCTGGCGCTGGAAGCCGATCGCTCATTCATCGCCAATGGACTTTGCCAGGCCCTCGCGGTTCAGATTCCCGAGCGGTTCGGCGTCGAACTGGAGGACGCGCCCGGCGTGCCGGATCTGGCGTTCATGCGCCAGGCCTTTGTCGACAGCCTGCTCAGCCGAGAGCCGTCGGCGATCTCGCCGCGCACCTGGGAGCTGATCGACACGGTCGGGGGCGCCACCTTGCGCTTCGAAACCTTGATCGCCCTGTCGACCGATCCCCAGCTGGCTTATGCGGAGCGTCTGGACGAGGAGCTTCGCCGGCTCGCCATGCCTGAGCGTGACGCTCTGTGGTCGATCCATATCGCGCGCAGCGCGCGAGCAGCCCACTTGGTGGACTGGGTTCGATCGGCCGATCAGAACGCGGTCGAGCCTGGCAGGGCCACGCTGACGGCTCTGCAGCTTTGCTGGTTTCTGACAACGTCGAACCGCGTGATCAGGGATACAGCGACCAAGGCCCTGGTCGCGGTTCTCGCGGATCGGGCGGAGCTGGCGATTTCCCTTTGGGATCGGTTCAAGGCCCTGGACGACGGCTACGTTGTCGAGCGTTTGGCGGCCGCCATCTATGGCGCTGCGATGCAGGGGCGCTGGTCAGACACGGAACTTTGCGCCGTAACGCTGGCGCTCCACGCCGAACTGTTCGCCAAAGCCGACCTGACGCCGAACGTTCTCCTTCGAGACCACGGTCGACGACTGGTCCAGTTCGCCAATGTCCGCGGCGTCATGCCGGCTGACTTCGACCCAGAGACGGCCGAGCCACCCTACTTGAGCCCCTGGCCGATCGAATACGTCACCAAGTCGACGATGAAGAGCTACACGCGCGAGCATGCCAGTGGCCACGTGGGGCGCGACCAGATCACCGCGTCGACCAACGACGGAGATTTCGCGCGCTATGTTTTGGACGGCGCCATCGGCGACTGGAGCCAAGTTCGGCGGGATGTCTTTCCCGTGCCCTCGGCAAAGCAGGTCGCGGAGGCCTGGCTTGCCGACTTCAAATCGACGGCCACACCGCAAATGCTGGCGGCGCATGACGACCTCACGATCGCACTCGCGAAAGCCGCCGCACTGACGAACTATGTCGAGAAACGCGACGCCACAAAGGCGGCCAAGGCGGCCTTTTCCGACGCCATCGGCGAAGAAGCCTTCGAGCGCTGGAGTGCGGAGGCCGGCCATTGGCGAAGTGAGGGTATGTATCAGCGCCCACCCATGCGAGGAGATGGCGGCCCGGCGGAGTTCAGTCTGGCCTGGGGGCGCCGCTGGGTTTGCAAGAAGGCTCACGATCTGGGCTGGTCGGATGCGCTCCACGGCGCCTTCGACGCTGCGGTGCCGAACGATCGCAGCACCCACCGCGTCGAACGGATCGGCAAGAAGTATCAATGGCTCGCGCTCTACGAACTTTGCGCGCGGATGGCCGACAACCTTCGCCCGCTACCAAACCGGGATAATCCCGAAGACATCCAGGGCTTGAGAAACATCGATCCGTCGCTGCTGGTCCAGGCCACGGAAGATGATGGGTGGCGGCGGTTCGACACGCCCAGCTTCTGGGTGGCACCGGTGCCGGTGTTCGAGCCGATCAGCGTTGATGGCGCATTGGCCTGGCTTCATGCGGACAAGGACTTCTTCGACGGTGTCGAAAACATCGAGGTGACCAACCCAGAAGATCAGCAGCGGTGGCTGGTCCTGAAGGGGTTCGAGACTTGGCGCGACGGCGACGATCTGTTGGATCGCGAGGCCTGGCGCAGACTCGGATGCATGGTGGTCAAGAAGGCCGATCTCCCTCGGGTCCTGAAGAGGATCAAGGAGGAGCATTTCCAAGGCGACGGCGACGTCCCCGACGCTCGCAGCCTGGGGTACAGGGGCTATCTGGGCGAACATCCCTGGGCGTTCCGCATCGACGATGAACGCGCCGCGATAAGAACGGGGGACTGGCCCGACCCTGACGAGGAGGCCGAATGGTTCACCGACTGGTGGCCTCGCGGATCTCCACGCCCACTGCGCCGCTTCCCCGTCCGCCCGACTGTGGCCGACTACACGGCCGAGCGCGGCGGATACGATGGTTCGATCGAACAGAACATCAACCTTCATCTGCCGGCAGGTTGGCTGATGGACGCCCTGAATCTTCGCCTCACAGACGGCGCCACGATCAAATATGTCGATGACGACGGCACCGTGAAATTCTGGGACCCGTCGGTCTCGCTCTCCGGGCGAAGCGCGGCCCTCGTCGATCGTGCTAGCTTCTTGGGCTATCTTCAGCGCGAAGAACTCGTGGCCATCTGGGCGATCTCTGGCGAGAAGAACGTCTATGGCCCGTCCTATTCCGACGGATTTGGCGGCCGCAAGACCTACACGCGTCTCTATCATTCCAAGGGCGACGAGCTCGTTGCCCTTGAGCGGTATGAAAGCTTCGATGAGCCGAACCCTGATCAACTCGCGAAACTGCGTAATGGTGAGGGGGCGGAGTTGGAAGATGACGAGGACGAAGAGTTCGGGGATGATTGAGGTCTTGGTCTCGCGCCGAGCCCGGCCGGCCTGATCCATGAACGATCGCAAGTCCAAATCCTGGAACGAGTTCTATGGCGAGGCGGCGGGGGATGACCCGGTGTTCTGGTACACCGTTTTGCCTTCCGAGCCGCGCCCACCGATGTCGCTCTCCCAGGCGTTCGATTACCTCGTCGCTTCGATGGCGGAGGGACCCGTTGATCGTTTGAGTGATGCGTTCGAGGTTGTCGACGGTGATGACGGCCAAGCCTATCGCAGGGTGTTGGAGGCAGTCTTGGACGGCCCGCGTCCATCCGGGGGCTTTAGAGCCGCGCTCCACATGAACTGGACGGTGCGTGGCTTTCGCCATCGCGCGCAGCTCGATGACGACACCCTCTTGGTCCGCGCCTTCCGTCACGTCTTCCCAGCCTATGTCGGCGAAGCGATGACGGTTTATCGCGGCGAGCGTTCCAGCGAACTGGGCGCAGGGCGGTTGGGGCTAAATTGGACGCCGGACCGCAGCGTCGCCGAGCGCTTCGCAAGGGGATTGTGCGCCACCTACGGCGGGGAGGGCGTGTTGCTACAGGCGACCGCGGCACCGCCCGCGATCATCTCTGGACCGAACGATCACAGCGCAAATTGGATCTGCGAACACGAGCACATTGTTGATCCGTCGATGCTCTCGAACATTATCGAGCTTGCGCGCTTCCCTCCCATTTCAGTCGGATAAGCAAGGTAAGCTCGTGCGCGAGCCTTAGAAGCTGTCGAGATAGCTTGATTTCGGATTAGGCCAGTTAGCGCGAAGGGCCTTCTCGATCCGGGCCACTCACTTTGAATCCTGCGCGGCGGCTGGGCCGACATAGCCCGTCCCAGCATCCCAGGTTTCGAAGCGAAGCGCGACGCCCTGGCTGTTTACCGCTCCAAGGTCATCGGAAAGCTAGGCGATGCCGTTGGTGTCGACGCGGAGCGAGCGGCCTTGGCTGTCGTCCTTTGACGCAAGTAGCGCCGCTACGTCCTGAGTCGTGTAGCTTCTGCCCAGAGGGTCGGCCTGCCATATGACGGCAGGCCTAGCGGGCTTCAGCGGGGCCGCCGCCATTCCCGCCACCGCCATTGATCCGCCCCTCCGGCGGCTTCTCCGACGGTCCCGGCGCTTTCGGGTCCCGGTCCCCATCCTACGGATCACGCTGCGGCTTGGACCTGGTCCAGTGATGCCGCGGCGACGATCGATCTGAAGTTCTCGAGTATCTCGGCGTGCCGAACGGCCAAGAACCGTTCGACCTCGCGTTTGGACAACAGCCGCTCCAAAAACCCCGCAGCGATGACCAGCAAGAGCATGTCGTCGCCATAAGAGGCTTCGAGTTCTTTGTAGTCGTGGCTGACGGAAGCCATCTCCCGTTCCAACCGCGCCATTTGCTCTGTCGTCAGCCCGGTCGCCTTCTTCAGGTCTTCGGGGCGATGCAGGTCTGTCGCCTTGGTGGTCGCGAGTAGGGCCTTGGCGTAGTTGATGCTGTAGTTGTTGGCCGAGACCATAAGTTCGGCCACTTCGAGCTGACGGATCGGCTTCATCTTCCGAAGCTTGCTGAATGTATGCATGCCAACGGGCTTGTCCTTCAGCAGCTCAGCGACATCAGCGCTAATGCCATTGAGTAGGTCTCTCCGCTGGCGGATCACGCCGACGTCGACGTTCAGCGCCCTGGCCAGCTTCTCTTCGGAGACGCCGCGTTTCAGCGCACGGACGATCATGTAGTGCTCTTGGATCGTCGCCAGCCGGTTGACACGCTTGTTGTAGGTAAAGCCCTCATCGTCCGAGGCGATCAGGCAACGGGCCTCTGTAGATCCCTGGTCGCGGAGGGCGCTGAAGCGCACGTGCCCGTCCAAAAGGAGAAAGGGTCCAGCACCTTTCGCACGTGAGACAACGAGCGGTTCGACTAGGCCCAGCTGCGCCACTGACGCGGCGATCCGGCGGTACTTCGCCGACTCCTTGACCGCGACCGGTAGCATCTTCGACGGCAGGATGTCGTTGAGCGACAAGATCACGACCTGCTTTTCGAAGGCGATCTTGACCTCGTCCTGCATCGTCAGCCCCGATCGTAGCCAATGCGCTCGGCCAACGCCGTCGGGACCGAGCCGACACCCTCGGCCCGCATCAGCGTCACGAAGTGGTCGTCAGCGAGCAATCGCTTCAAGGCATTGGTGACGAACATCAGTCTGCCCTGGGTGAGCGAGGCGCGCTTGACCAGCTGGCGTTGCCGCTCGGTCTCTCGCTGATAGGCGCGGATCAGCGCCTCCGATGTTACCCGGCCGCGGCCACGATGCGGACTGGTTCGCTGGTGCAAGCCTTTGCCGCTTGCGTTGCGCTGCTCGATGATCTGGCGGATCGCTAGCACCTGGTTGCCCGGGATCGCCTTTTCCTCATAGGCCTTGGCAAGGGCCTGCTGCACCTCGCCCTCCTTGGCCTTCGCGATCTCCATCGCAATGGTGTGGGGGATGACGCCGCGCTCGACAGCGTTGATCAGCTTCTCCTCGCCGTTCTCGAGCAGGTAGCAGATCGCGTAGACGTACTCGGTGCTGAAATCGACCTTCGCGGCGATCTCCTGGTAGCCGTAGCCGCGCTCGCGCAAGGCGCCGATCGAGCGTACCAGCTCCAGCGGTGTGTGCTGGCGACGGGCAAGGTTCTCGACCAGACTCATGACGAAGCAGTCGTCTTCGCTCGCCTCGATGATGATCGCGGGGATCTCCGCCTGGCCCAGCGCCATGAAGGCCTCAAGGCGCCCCTGCCCACAGACCAAGTCGTAGCGCGGCTTACCTGGCCGCTGGCTGACTGTGATGGGCTTTTTAAGTCCGAGATGGGCGATGCTGGTGACCAGTTCCTGGAAGATCCGCCGGTTGCGGACTCGAGGGTTGATCACCGTGATCGCGTCGATCGGCACCATGCGAACTTCGGGCGGGGGCTCGGTCATGCTGCACGCAGCGCCGTGCGCCGGGTCAGATCGACGAACCCGTCGAGATCATCGAAGCGATAGGCGTCGAGCCTCACGTGATTGTAGGGCGCGAGCTTCAGGTTCGGCGCCGCGCCGAGATCGATCCACGGGAGCAGGTAGTAGTCCCGGACCGTAGTATTATCGGCTTCCATTCTGGCCGCGATGGTGATGTCCGGCCTCAGGCCCTGATCGAGGCGCACCTTCCAGCGCAGGCTTCCGGCCGTCGTCAGCTGGCAGCGCACGATAACCAGCGAGGCGGTGAACTCGCTGTTGATGTGCAGAAGGTCGGTGTGCTGGTCGCGCTCAACGCTGGCGCCGGCGGCGCGGATGTTGTTGATCGCGCCAGCCACGACTTCCGGATGCAGAGCTCTCAGCGCGCGGTTCGTCTCAATGTATCGATAGTCCCGCGCTGGCGAGAACCCGACCAGCTGATAAGCGCGAATTAGGCTGCCGAAGCGATGCCGGAACGTCGAGCTCGACGGCATGTCCTCGATCTCGTCGATCACTAGGCCCGAGAGCCAGCCACGCTGGCTGAGTAGAGCCGATAGCTGCTCCAGGAGCTGTTGATCGGTGAACCGACGACTGCGATCGAAAATGATCCGCTGGGCCGCCTCGAAGAAGTCGGGCTCGACGATGCCCTCGAAGGCGCCGTCGGCGCGCACCCACATGTCTGGGTCATTGGTGACGCGCTTGGCCTTAAGCTTGAAGGAGACGCGATTGTAGACGTTGTTGCCGATGTACTTTTCGTTGGTCAGGATCTGATGGACGACGCCCCGCGTCCACGGCCGGCCAAGATCCGTGACCAGGCCCTCGGCGTTCAGCAGCGCGGCGATCTCGCTTTCCGACCGCCGCTGCAGCACGAACATCCGATAGAGACGCCGTACCACCTCGACCTCCTCGGGCGGGCCGGGGCGGAGCACAACGCGGTCGGTCTGCAGGCTCTTGTGCTCACCACGAGAGAGTTCGGCCTTGGGCGAGCGGTGCTCATCGACAAGCTGACGGCGTAGGCCAAACCCAGCGGGGCCGCCTTGCCGAAAGCCTAGAGTGATCAGGCGGCATTGGCCGCTGAAGACCTTGACCGAGAGCTCGCGGCTGTATTCTCCAGCCATCGCCCGCTTCATACTCTTGATGATCGTCGAGCTGAGGCTGCCGTCGTTCTCGAACTGCTCGGCGCAATAGTGAACCGAAATGCCGGCTTCGCGGCAGACGTACTCGTAGAAGCCACTCTCGTCGGCGTCCTGGAAGCGACCCCACCGGCTGACGTCGTAGACCAGGATCGCCTCGAAGTCGGCGGCGCCGGCGCGGACATCGGCGATCAGTTGTTGGAGCGCCTGGCGGCCATCTAGCCGTAGGCCGCTCTTCCCCTCATCAGCGTAGGTGCGGATGATCTCGAAGCCACGCCGGCCAGCATACTGGGCGATGGCGTCTTCCTGATTACTGGTGCTGTAGCGCTGATGTTCAGTGCTCATGCGCACGTATTGGGCGGCGCGCACGATCTTGCGCTCACTCACCGCTTCGTTGCTCGCACCCACCTGCAACATCACTCACACCACGCTTGGCTTGAGCCGAAAGGTCTTGCTGGAGCCAGCGTAGGCGCAGGAGTGAGTGAATGTCTTTTCAGAAAATGGACCGAAATTTTCAGTCCAAAAAAGGAAAATCTTTTCACGCCGACAGCGGGCATGATGACCGGCCGTTCGCCGTGTCGATCGCCATGGCCATGCTGGCCGAGTGGGGCGAATCCTCCTCGGCGCGCAAGGAAGTCGGGCGCATCACCGCGGCCAACGAGCGGACGGTCCGCAACTGGTTCGAGGGGCGCAACGGCCCGAGCGGCGAGAACCTCGTCGCCCTCGTCCGCCACTCGGACGCGGTGTTCGGGACGGTTCTCGAACTGTCTGGCCGCCAGGCGCTGCTGCCCGTCGCCGGCATCCTCGGACTACGAGACCAGCTCGACGCCTTGGTCCACGCCATCGACGAGCTGCGCGTCCACTGAGCGACGCTTCGAAAACCGTTGTCGGCTTTGGGCCAGTCTTAAGTTGTCGACATCCCTTTCGGGGCCAGCGTTAGGTGGTGGCCCTAAGTTGTCGATTTGCGCCTCTTCATAAAAATCAATGTCTTACGCGGACCGCGTTAAGTGGTCCCGACAAGGGCTATTCTGGTGGCGATGGAAGCTTGCGCCAGCGCACATTACTGGGCACGCGAGATCGGCGCGCTGGGCCACGAAACACGCC
>NZ_JBXAKU010000005.1:0-371849 GCF_058798735.1 Caulobacter sp. GW822-FHT07D08 | reverse complement strand
CAAACCTCCCGTCTCAGAAGGTTTGAATCAGCCCCGCCACTTTTTGGGAATCCCGTTTATGGGTCTGTGGCCTAGTGTCCCGATTCCGAAGTTCGCAAGCGTTTGTGGCAAGCTCCGACGAACTTCGGAATCGATAAGGACACTAGTAAGTTTATGTTTCTAGTGTGCTTTTTTGGATTTGAAGTTCGCTCAGAGCCTGATCCAAGTACGGGCGAACTTCAAATCCAGCACACTAGGGGCCTACCAGCCGACGGCGCGACGGCGCAGGGCGCCACGGATGAAGTCCTGCGGCGGTTCGGCCTCGGCCAGCACCGCGTCGCGGATGGCGCGCGGTTCGCCGAACAGGTGGCCCTGGCCGTAGCCGATGTCCAAGTCGAGGATGTCGACGATCTGCTTCTCGGCCTCGACCTTCTCGACGATGACCTCGATGCCATAGCGGCGGGTCAGGGCGGCGAAGTCGGCGGCGTTCAGGTCGGGCAGCGAGGCGATGACCAGCTTGCCGTCCTGCTCTTCCAGCTGGTCCAGCATCATCTGGGCGCCGACCTTCAGGTAACGGACGTCGGCGCGGGCCAGATCCTGGAAGTCCAGGTCCAGGTCGCTGACCTTGTCGAGGCTGAAGCTGAAGCCCAGGCCGGCCAGACGGGCCATGTGACGGGCCTCGACCGGACCCCGGCGATCGAACGCCGCCTGGCCCAGCTCGAAGATCACCGCGCCGGCCAGGTCCTTGTTGGCCTGCATGAATTCGAGGAACTGCGGGAAGAAGCTCTCGTCGCCCAGGCTGGCCAGCGAGATGTTGCAGAAGATGCCGACCTTGCGGTCCTGCTTGGCCAGGCGACGGACGATCTGCACGCAGCGGAACAGCAGCAGGTTGTCGATGGCCGTCATCAGGCCTTCGGGCTCGGCCACGGCCAGGTACTCGGCCGGCATCATCACGCGGCCGGTCTCGTCGCGCAGGCGCGAGAAGCTTTCGTAGAAGACGGTGCGGCGCTGGGGCAGGCTGACGATCGGCTGCAGGTAGAGGTCGACGCGGTTCTCGGCCAGGGCGTCCTGCACGACCTGAAGCATGTGACTGGCCTGCGGCGCGCGCTCGCGGCCCAGATTGTGGCTACGGGCCGAGGCGGCGGCGACCTGGTGGCTGAGCTGGTGCTCCAGCCGGTCGTTCATCTGTCCGATCAGGTCTTCCAGCTGATGGACCTCGGTCGACAGCTCTTCCGTACGGCGCTGGGCGTCGGCGGCGACCGATTCCACGAGATCCGACACGCGGGCGTCGACCTTCTCGATCTGGTCCAGCAGGATGGCGTGAGCCTCGCGCACGGTGTCGATGTCGCCGCGCAGGGCGGCGGCCAGGAACGTCTGGCCCAGCAGGCCGTGGAAGGCGAAACACAGGCCCAGCGCGCCGATGAACGCCGAGACGCCGACAGCCGGGGTCGCGCCCATCCTCCAGAGGAAGAGGGAGACGATCAGAGCCAGACAAAGATAAGCCCCCGTCAGGAGCCCCAGCATCAGCCTACGCATCACTCGCCCACACGAATCGTAAGACGTAATCAGACCGGCCCACGGTCGAAGAGTCGAATCTATTAACGACCCTGCGCCATTCGGTCCCAAAGCCCGCTAGCCTGCCCGGATCGGATGTTTCATCCGAGCCGGATAAGCAGGCGAGCTCTTCTCGGTTACGGATCTTCCGACCGCCGAACCGCAAACTTCGGCGGAAGACCCTTAAGGACGATCATAACCCAAGACGCGCGGATCGCTGAATCGACATTGGTCTCTTCGACTGATAATCGTTCGCAATCTAATCGGAGCCATTATGTCCGAAGCGTTCGCGTTGTCCCCTCAATTCAACCCAGCCGATACTCTCGACGTGCGTCCCCTGGCCACGGCCGGGCGGGGCGATCGCGGGGTGATCGTCAAGGTCGCCGGCGTGTCCGGCGCGGCCGAGTCCGTGGCGGCGGAGGAGCTTGAGCGACGCCTGCTGGAGATGGGCTTCGTCGAGGGCGCGGCCATTGAGGTGCTGCACGAGGGCCTGTTCGGCCGCGACCCGATCGCTGTGCGCGTCGACGACACCCGGGTGGCCCTGCGCCGCCGCGAAGCCGGCGCCGTCACCGTGAAATTCGACGGACTCTAGACCTTGGCCCTAGACACCTCCTTGAGCCAGGATCCTGGCGCGGCTGTTTCCGACGCCGCCGCCGAGCCCGCCCTGGTCGCCCTGGTCGGCAACCCCAACTCCGGCAAGACCGCGCTGTTCAACGCCCTGACCGGCAGCCGCCAGAAGGTGGCCAACTATGCCGGCGTCACGGTCGAGCGGAAGGAAGGCGTGCTGACCACGCCCTCCGGCCGACAGATGCGCGTGCTCGACCTGCCCGGCACCTATTCCCTGCGGGCCCGCAGCCCGGACGAGGTCGTCACCCGCGACGCGGTGATCGGCAAGCTGGAGGGCGAACTGGCTCCCGAGGTGCTGATCTGCGTGGCCGACGCCACCAACCTGCGCCTCGTTCTGCGCCTGGCTCTCGAACTGAAGCAGGTGGGTCGGCCGTTCGTGCTGGCCCTCAATATGTACGACATCGCCCAACGCCAGGGCTTGCGTATCGACCTGGAGCGCCTGTCCCGGGAACTGGGCGCGCCGATCGTCACCACGGTGGCGACCCGCAAGCGCGGCCTGCCCGAGCTCCTGGAAAAGGTCGAGGGCCTGGTCGCGGCCCGCAAGGTCGAGACCGAGAACGTCTGGCACGAGCCGGCCGCCGGGGAGATCCGCGCCGCTCACGCCGAGGCCCAGCGCATCTTCAAGGCCTGCGTGAAGCCGCCCGAGCGTCCGGACACCGTCACCGGCAAGATCGACGACGTGCTGCTGCACCCCGTCGCCGGCGTCCTGATCCTGATGACCCTGCTGTTCGTGATGTTCCAGGCGGTGTTCACCTGGGCCACGCCGGTCATGGACGGTATCGATGGGGCCTTCGCGGCCATCGCCGGCTGGACCAGCGCCCACCTGCCGGCGGGCCTGGTGACCAGTTTCATCTCCGACGGCCTGATCGCCGGCGTCGGCAGTGTGCTGGTGTTCCTGCCGCAGATCCTGATCCTGTTCTTCTTCATCCTGCTGCTGGAAGACAGCGGCTACATGGCCCGCGCGGCCTTCCTGATGGACAAGATCATGGGCGGGGCGGGCCTGCATGGCCGGGCGTTCATCCCGCTGCTGTCCAGTTTCGCCTGCGCCATTCCCGGCATCATGTCGACGCGGGTGATCGACAACAAGGAAGACCGGCTGACCACCATCCTGGTCGCCCCGCTGATGACCTGCTCGGCGCGGATCCCGGTCTACACCCTGATCATCGGCGCCTTCATTCCCAAGCAGACCGTCTGGGGCGTGCTGTCGCTGCAAGGCCTGGTCATGTTCGGCCTCTATGCCGGCGGCATCGTCAGCGCCCTGCTGGTCTCGTTCGTCATCCGTCGCGTGTTCTGGCGCGGCGCGGTCGAGCCCTTCATGATGGAGCTGCCGACCTATCGCTGGCCCGAGCCGCGCAACGTGCTGATGAACCTGTGGACCCGCGCCCGGATCTTCATGAGCCGCGCCGGCCGGATCATCCTGCCGCTGATGGTGCTGGTCTGGGTCCTGTCGACCTTCCCCTATCCGCCGGAAGGCGCGACGGGGCCGGCCATCGACTACAGCTTCGCCGGTCGCATCGGTAACTTCATCGCGCCCGTCATGGCCCCGATCGGCTTCAACTGGCAGATGACGGTGGCCCTGATCCCGGGCTTCGCGGCCCGCGAGGTCGCGGTGGCGGCGCTGGGCACGGTCTATGCGGTGGGCGGCGACGGCGACGCGGCCGCCACGACCCTGGGCTCGCTGCTGTCCCACCAGTGGTCGCTGGCCAGCGCCCTGTCGTTCCTGGCCTGGTACGTCTTCGCTCCGCAGTGCGCGGCGACCCTGGGCGTGGTCAAGCGCGAGACCAACGGGTGGACCTGGCCGACGGTGATGTTCGTCTACATGACCAGCCTGGCCTATCTGGCCTCGTTCGTGACCTACCACGTCGCCGTGGCGATGGGCGCGGGCTGAGGTCTGCTACAGGCCCTTTAGCCAGACGAAGACATCGTCGGGCCGCTCCTGGGCCGACAGGCCCTCCTGGCGCGCCGCCTCGCCCAGCTTGCGCAGTCGGCCGGGCGTGACGCCGAACCGGGCCCGGAAGGCGCGGCTGAAGTGGGCGTCCGACCGGAAGCCATGGCGATAGGCGACCTCGGCCAGCGTCATCTGCTCGGCGCGATCCTGAAGGATCACGTCGAAGGCCTGGTCCAGCCGCCGCCGCTGGATGAAGGCGCTGACGCCGCCGGCGGGTTCGAACACCTTGTAGAGCTGGCTACGGGACACGCCCAGGTGCTCCCGCACCGTCTCCGGCGACAGGTCGGGATCGTCCAGCCGCTGCTCGACGAACTGCTGGCCAGCGATCAGCAGCACCTTCTCCAGCGGCCGCGGATCGGCGCCCATCGGTTCACCGCAGGCGAGTATCGCGCCGCTCACCAAGGCGGTCGTGGCCTTGGCGGCCATCGGCGTTTCAGCCGGCGTCATCGTCTCGATGGATTCCCACAGGGCGCGCAGATGCGAGGCCAGCATCCTCCCCGCCGGGGTGGCCTCCGAAACCACCCGGCCGTGGAAGTCGAGGCCGGCGGCCCGCGGGTCCAGCAGGCTGCGTGGCATCATGAGGTAAAGCGTGACGTAGGGGCTCTGGATCGTCGAGCGGTAGGGCCGCGCCATGTCCACCAGCCGGATCGCGCCCATGTCGCTGCTGGCCTCGCGGCCATCATAGTCGGCGCGCCAGACGTTCTTCCCCAGATCCAGCACGGCCATGACGGTGTCCGTCGCGTCGGCCATGATGTGGGTGAGCTTGCGCTCGAACCGCTGGGGAACGCCGACGCATCGCGCGAAGACGACATGGCCAAGCTGGTAGCCTTCCAGCCGGTTGTGGAAGTCGGCCTCGGGCGACAGCAGGGTGATGTCGAACAGATGCGCGCAGGCCTTGCGGTACAGTTCGACGGCGTCGGGCTGCTCGCGGGCGTCCAGCACCCATAGATCCCGACTCAGACGCTCATTCACGCAAAGGCCTCGACGAACGGCCGAGACTCATCCCGGCGAAAATCCCAGAGCAATAGAATGTGGACCGTCGGTCAATGACAGAGCCACGACGCCGCGCGAGAACGAGGGGCATGTCGCGCGCCGGTGGGGTACAGGCGCGCCATGCCCAGAGCCTCCTCCTTCGCGGAACCTAGGAGGCGGTGGGGCGGTTCGTCGGCGCGCATACTGATCGCGCCGACGAAACGCTGGACCCTGTAGGGTCAAGCCTTGGCGGGTTTGGCCTTGGTGGCCCTAGCGGGTCGGAACCGGGACTTCGCCGCGATAGTCGTAGAAGCCGCGACCGGTCTTCTTGCCCAGCCAGCCGGCCTCGACATACTTCACCAGCAGCGGGCAGGGGCGGTACTTGCTGTCCGCCAGGCCTTCGTGGAGCACGTTCATGATGCTCAGCACGGTGTCCAGGCCGATGAAGTCGCCCAGTTCCAGCGGGCCCATCGGATGGTTGGCGCCCAGCTTCATCGCCGTGTCGATGGCGTCCACCGTGCCGACCCCTTCATACAGGGTGTAGATCGCCTCATTGATCATCGGCACCAGCACGCGGTTGACGATGAAGGCGGGGAAGTCCTCGGCGTTGCTGGTGATCTTGCCCAGCGACTTGGCGAAGGCCACGGCCGTCTCGTAGGTCGGCACGTCGGTGGCGATGCCGCGGATGATCTCCACCAGCTTCATCAGCGGCACCGGATTCATGAAGTGCAGGCCGATGAAGCGCTCGGGACGATCCGTGGCCGAGGCCAGGCGCGTGATCGAGATCGACGAGGTGTTCGAGGCCAGCAGCGTGTCGGGCTTCAGATGCGGCTGCAGGCTGCGGAAGATCGACTTCTTGACCTCCTCGTTCTCGGTGGCCGCCTCGATGGCCAGGTCGGTCGCGCCGATGGCCTCCAGGTTCTCGGCCGCCGAGATGCGGGCCAGGGCCGACTTCATCGCGGCGTCGTCGATGATGCCGCGGCCGACCTGACGGGCCATGTTCTTCTCGATCAGGGCCAGACCGGCGTCGATCCGCTCGCGCGAGACGTCATGGAGACGCACATCGTAGCCGGCGAGGGCGGCGACATGGGCGATGCCGGACCCCATCTGGCCGGCGCCGATGACGCCGACCGTCTTGATTTCACTCATAAAAGCCAAGCCTTCGCTTGAATTAGCGCCGGACCTGCGTGTCCGCGCCCTGGATGTGCCGACTTTTCTAGCACGAGAAACCGTGGCGCCGCCAAGGCTTTGCTGCGATGCAACGTGAGCTTGGTTGTCAGGCGGAGATCACGCCGTGGGCGGATAGGCGCGGACCGCGCCGTTCGGGTCCTCGACCGCGTCCCCTCCGGGTCCATGCGTGACATGGTTCGGTCCGACCGGGACCTTGCCGTGGCCGCCGGGGATGTCGAGGACATAGGTCGGCTGGGCCAGGCCCGAGACCGTTCCGCGCAGGGCTTTCATGATCGCCTGACCCTCGGCCAGCGTCGTGCGCAGGTGGGCGGTGCCCGGAGCGTGGTCACCATGGTGCAGGTAGTAGGGGCGGATCCGCGTCTCGACGAAGGCCCGCATCAGCTCGGCCAGCACCTCGGCGTCGTCGTTGACGCCTCGCAGCAGCACCGTCTGACTGACCATCGGAATCCCGGCGTCGACGATCCGGGCGCAGGCGGCGCGGGCGGCCGGGGTCAGCTCGCGGACATGGTTGGCGTGCAGGGCGACATAGACGGTCTTGGTGGTGCGCTTGAGGACCGCGACCAGATCATCGGTGACGGCCTCGGGATCGACGGCCGGGACGCGGGTGTGGAAGCGGACGATCCTGACGTGGGGGATCGCCTCCAGCCGGTCCATCAGGTCGGCCAGGCGGCGGGGCGACAGCACGAAGGGGTCGCCGCCCGTGATGATGACCTCCCAGATCTCCGGCCTTGAGGCGATATAGGCGAAGGCGGCGTCCAACTGGGCCGGGGTCAGGTTCGCCAGGCCCTCGGGGCCGACCATCTCGCGGCGGAAGCAGAACCGGCAATAGACCGCGCAGGTGTGGGTCGGCTTCAGCAGCACCCGGTCGCGATAGCGGTGGACGATCCCCTCGACGGGGCTGTGGACGGCATCACCGATCGGGTCGCCGTCCTCGCCGGGGCTGGCGACCAGTTCCTCGGGCGAGGGGATGAATTGGCGGGCGATCGGGTCGTCGGCGTCGGCGGGATCGATCAGCTCGGCCATGGCCGGGGTGATCGCCACGGCATAGCGCGCCGCCACCGCCTCCAGCGCCGGCAGGCGCTCGGACGGGACCAGTCCGGCCTCGGTCAGGGACCGGACGTCGCGGAGGGTTTTCCCCGGGGGCGAAAAGGGGGGCGGCATGAGGCGCGGGGATATGCGGGATTTCCCGGCCGGAGGCAAATTACGGGTCTGTTCAACTCTGGCCCTTAACCCTGTTTCGGAAGGGGAGAGGACCATCGTGACCCAGGAACGCAACATCGTCCCGCTCGCGGCGGCCCTGGTCATGGCGATGGTCTTCCTGTTCCTGCCCCAGGTGCTGAACGACGGCGACACCTACTGGCACATGGCCACGGGCGAATGGATCCTGGCTCACGGCCGCGTCCCCGACCACGACGTCTTCTCCTACACCCAGGCCGGCCGGCCGTGGGTGGCGCACGAGTGGCTGTCCGAGACGCTGATGGCCCTGGCCGCGCGGCTGGCCGGCTGGGCCGGGGTGACGGCGCTGTTCGCGATCGCCGTCGGCGGGGCGGCCTGGATGCTGGTCCGCCGGCTGTCCTTGCAACTGGGCGGCCTGACCCTGATCACGACGACCGTGCTGGCCCTGGCCTGCATGAGCGGCAGCCTGCTGGCGCGACCGCACCTGTTCATGCTGCCGATGTTGATCGCCTGGACGATCGAGATGCTGACGGCCCGCGACGAACATCGGGCGCCGCGCCTTCGGTTCGCCCTGCTGATGATCCTGTGGGCCAATCTGCACGGCAGCTGGGTGTTTGGCCTGGTGGTCGCCGGGGCCTTCGGGCTGGAGGCGCTGGCCGAGCCGAACGCCGACAAGCTGAAGGTGCTGCGCGGCTGGGGCCTCTTCGGTTTGGCCAGCCTGGTCTGCGCCGCGATCACCCCCCACGGGCCGGCGGCGCTGCTGTTCCCGTTCCAGGTGACCAGCATGGCGGTGCTGCCGCACATCACCGAGTGGCGGGCCGAGGACTTCTCGCACCTCTCGCCCTTCGCGATGGCGCTGCTGGCGACCCTGTTCGTCTGCCTGGGCCGTGGC
Source organism: Caulobacter sp. GW822-FHT07D08 (assembly GCF_058798735.1). Lineage (NCBI taxonomy): Bacteria > Pseudomonadati > Pseudomonadota > Alphaproteobacteria > Caulobacterales > Caulobacteraceae > Caulobacter > Caulobacter sp. GW822-FHT07D08. The sequence continues at coordinate 363,510 of NZ_JBXAKU010000005.1, read as the reverse complement.
GTGAAGGTCCCCACCTTCCGGCTTCTGCTGTTGCTGGCTCTGCTGTTGATGAGCTTGCAGCACATCCGCCATCAACTGGTCCTGGCCGCCGTCGCGCCGCTGCTGCTGGCCGGGCCGTTGGCCGAAGCGCTGGGCCATGAGCCGGCCAAGCCCAAGCCCTCACGGACTTTGCTGGCCGGCTTCGGCGTGGCCTGTATCCTGCTGCTGGGCGTGCGTCTGGCCTGGCCGCTGCAACGGGTCGACGGCCTCAACAGCCCGGTCACGGCCCTGGACAGCGTGCCCGCCGAGTTGCGGAGTCAACCGGTGCTCAACGGCTACGGCCTGGGCGGCTACCTGATCTACAAGGGCGTGAAGCCCTTCATCGACGGCCGCGCCGACATGTATGGCGACGCGTTCAGCGCGCGCTATTTCACAGCCGTCGAGCCCGACTCTGTCGCCCTGCGCAAGCTGCTGGCCGACTACCGCGTGGCCTGGACGATCTTCACGCCGGACGATCCGGTGGTGGCGCTGCTGGACAAGGATCCGGCCTGGCGTCGGATCCATGCGGACCCCTATGCGGTGGTCCACCGGCGGGTGAACTAGGCTTCCGCCACCGGCGTCCAGATCACGTCCTCGATCCGCCGGGCGCCCGTGGCCAGGAGGACCAGGCGGTCGAAGCCGAGCGCTGACCCCGACGCTTCGGGCATGTGCTCCAGGGCGGCCAGGAAGTCCTCGTCGAGCGGATAGCGCTCGCCGTAGATGCGGGCCTTCTCGTCCATCTCGATCATGAACCGGCGGCGCTGCTCGGCCGGGTCGGTGAGCTCGCCGAACGCGTTGGCCAGCTCGACCCCGCAGGCATAGAGCTCGAACCGCTCGGCCACCCGCGGGTCGGCGTCCTTGGGACGGGCCAGGGCCGCTTCCGAGATCGGATATTCGCACAGCACCGTGGCGCGGCCTTCGCCCAGGCGAGGCTCGACCTTCTCGACGATGACGCGGCTGAAGACGTCGGCCCAGCCGTCGTCATCGGCCACCCGGATCCCGGCGGCGCGGGCGGCGGCGGCCAGGGCGTCCCGGTCGGTCGAGCCATCGGCGGCGACGCTGGCCAGAAGATCGACGCCGGCGTGGCGGTCGAAGGCCTCGGCCACCGACAGCCGCTCGGGCTCGGCGAAGGGATCGCAGGCCATGCCCCGGAAGTCGAAGCGCTTCGCGCCCGCCGTCTCGGCCGCCAGGGCCAGCAAGGTCGCGCAATCGTCCATCAGGGTCTGGTAGGGCGCGCCGGCCCGATACCACTCCAGCATGGTGAATTCCGGATGATGCAGCGGCCCGCGCTCCCGGTTGCGCCACACCTTGCCCAGGCTGAAGATCTTCTCCTCGCCCGCCGCCAGCAGCTTCTTGCAGGCGAATTCCGGCGAGGTGTGCAGGTAGAGCGGGCTGGCCTCGCCCGCGATCGTCAGGGCTTGCGTGGCGAAGGCGTGCAGATGCGCCTCGTTGCCAGGGGACATCTGCAGGGCGGCGGCCTCCACCTCCTCGAACCCTTCGGTCTCGAACCAGGCGCGGAACGCCTTGGTGATCCGGTTGCGGGCCAGCAGGAACGGACGGCGGTCGGCGTGGACGTCGCTGCGCCACCAGGTGGCGCCTGGGGGGGAAGAGCTCTGGGACAAGGACAGAAACCGAAGAAGCTGGAGATTTCGCCCCGTTCGCTATAGGAGGGCGGGCACGGATCAATAGCATGATCGCGCCCGCGGCCTCGCGCGCGCTTTCTACCGAGGACGAAATTTAAGTGAAGGTCGCAGCCAGCTCGCTCCGCAAAGGCGCCGTCGTCGACATGGACGGCAAGCTCTACGTCGTCCTGACGGTCGACAACATCCACCCCGGCAAGGGCACCCCGGTGACCCAGCTGAACATGCGCCGCATCTCGGACGGCGTGAAGGTTTCGGAACGCTACCGCACGACCGAGCAGGTCGAGCGCGCCTTCGTCGACCAGCGTGACCACACCTTCCTGTACCAGGATGGCGACGGCTATCACTTCATGAACCCGGAAAGCTTCGACCAGGTCGTGGCCACCGAGGACGTGATCGGCGACGCCGCGCCGTACCTGCAGGAGAACATGACGGTCCAGCTGTCGACCCACAACGACGTGCCGATCGCCATCGAACTGCCGCGCACCATGATCCTCGAGATCGTCGACACCGAACCGTCGGTGAAGGGGCAGACCGCTTCGTCGTCCTACAAGCCGGCCCTGCTGAGCAACGGCGTCAAGACGACCGTCCCGCCGTACATCACGGTCGGCACCCGCGTCGTGATCCTGACGGAAGACAATTCGTATCAGGAACGCGCCAAGGACTAAGCGTCCTTCGGAGGCTTGAGACGCGAAAGGCCCGACGGGAAACCGCCGGGCCTTTTTGTTTGCGGGCTTCGGCCGGGCGGATCCGTCTCATAGGCCCAGGGGAGCGGCCTCCCGGGGCGTCCCGGTCGCTCAAGCTAGAGGCCGATGGCCTCCAGCTGCGCGACGCTCATGGCGTCCAGCTGGGCCGCGGTGAGCTTGTTGACCTGGGCGCGCGACAGGCCGCTCAGTTGGTTGGGACTGAAGGCGGCGATCTGCTCGCCGGTGAAGCCCGAGATCTGGCTGGGCATGATCTGGCCGATCTGCGCGCCGGTGAGGCTGCGGATCGCCACGGCCGGCAGCTGGCCGACCTGGGTGGTGGTCAGGGCCCCGAGCTGCGCGCCGGACAGCCGCGCCAGGCCCTCGGCTCCGAACGCCGTCAGCTGCTCTCCCGAGAAGCCGCGCACCTGGGTCGCCGACAGGCTGCCGAACTGTTCGTTGCTCATGCCGTTCACCGCCGCCAGCGACAGCGCGCTGATCTGGCTGTTGGTCAGGGCCGCGACCTGGGTGCGGTTGAGCTCGCCAATGTCGGCGGGCGTGAGGCCGCGCACCTGCACGGGTGTCAGCGCCGAGATCTGGCCGGCCGAGAGCGCCGCCACCTGGGTGACGTTCAGGGCCGAGATGTCGGCGGCCGAGAAGCCTTCCAGCTGGCCGGCGCCCAGGGCGCCGATCTGGCTGGCGGTGAACTCGCCGATGTCGGCGCTGCTGAACCGCTCGATCTGGCTGGTCGTCAGGCCGCGCACCTGGGCGGTGGTCAGGCGGGCGAACTGGGTGGCGTCCAGGGCCGAGAGAATGTCGCCGCTGACCGCGCCGATCTGGGTCCCGGACAGCACGGCCACCTGGGTGGTGCTCAGCGCTCCGAAGGCGGTGGCGTCGAGGCTGGCCACCTGGGTCGTCGACAGGCCCGTGATCTGGCTGGTGGTCAGGCTGGTCAGGCGCGAGGTCCCGAGGGCCGCGAAGGCCGTGGGCGACAGGGCGCCCAGCTGGGTCGGGTTCAGGTTGGCCACCTCGGTCGAGGTGAGGTTGGCGATGAACGTGCCGGACAGGCCCGCCATCTGGGTGGCGCTGAGCGTGGGCAGCCGGCCCTTGAAGACGCTATCGGGCAGCACCGCCAGCTGGGTGGGCGACAGGCCGGCGAACTGGGCGGCCGTGAGGTCCGCGATGGCGGTGGTCGACAGGCCGCCGATATTGGTCGTCGACAGCGCGCCCAGTTGCGAGGGGGTCAGGCCGTCGACCTGGGTCGCGGACAGCTCGGCGAAGTCGGTGGTCGACAGGCTGGCGATCTGGGTGGTGCTCAGGCTCTGCACCTGCGCCGCCGACAGGCGGGCGACCTGGGTGGCGGTCAGGGCGGAGAAGGCCGTCGGCGTCAGGGCCGAAAGGAACGCGCTCGAGAGGCTGCCGACCTGGGTGACGGCCAGGGCGGACAGCTGGTCGCCGGTCATGGATCCGGCCTGGGTGGTCGACAGGCCGGCCAACTGGGCGGAGGTGAACCCCGCCACCTGGGTGGCGCTCAACGCCGGCAGGGCGTCGCTGGCCAGGGCCCCGACCTGGATCGAGCTGAGCGCCGCCAGCTGGGTCGCCGACAGCCCGCCAACCTGGGTCGATTGCAGGGCCGAGATCTGCGACGGGACGAGCGCGCGGACCTGGGCGGTGCTCAGGGCGGCCAGTTGCTCCGGCTTGAGGGCCGCCACGTCGGTGGCCGAGAGGCCGCCCAACTGCGACGCGGCGATCGCGCCCACCTGGGTCGTGCTCAGCTCGCCCATGTCCTCGGGCGTCAGGCCGCGCAGCTGGGCGGCGTTCAAACCGCCGATCTGGGTGGTCGTCAGGGCCGCGACTCGGGCGGCGTCCAGCGCCGAGAAGGCGGTCGCCGACAGGCCGCCGATCTGGGCGGGGCTCAGCGCGGTGAGGCGCGCGGTCTCGATCGCCGCCACCGCCGTGCTGGTCAGGCCGGCCAATTGGCTGGCGCGCAGGCCGGTCCACTGGGTGGTGTTGAGATAGGTGAGGTCGGTCGCGTCCAGGCCGCTCAGCTGGGTGGCGGTGAGACCCTGCACCTGGGTGACCGCCAGGCCCGCCCACTGGGTGGCGTTGAGATTGCCGATCGTCTCCGGCGACAGGGCGCCCAGCTGCATGCCGGTCAGGGCCGCGATCTGGGTGGGGGCCAGAACGCCAAACATCGTCGTGGCGAAGCCCTTCAGCTGCGTCGATGTCAGGCCGCGCAACTGAGAGGCGGTCAGCTGCCGCAGGCTTTCGGGGCTCAGGCGGCCCAGATTGGTCACCGACAGCGCGCCGAGCTGACTGGCGTTGAGGCTGCCCAGCTGGGTGGCGCTCAGGTTCGTGGCGATGTCGGACGGCAGGCCAGCCATCTGTTCGGTGGTGAGGCCGCGAAGCTGGCCGGCGCCCAGGGCCGCGATCTGGGCGGCGCTGAGGCTGTCCAGCGCCGCGGTCGACATCTTGCTGATCTGGGTGCTGCCCAGCAGGCTCACGGCCGTGGTCGACAGGTGCGGAACCAGGACGCCCACCTGGGTCCCGGTCAGGGCGCCGATCTGGGCGCTGTTCAACTCGTCGACATCGTCGTCGGTCAGGCCCTTCAGCTGGGTGGTCGTCAGGCCGCGCATCTGCACGACGTTGAGCCGGGCCGTCTGGGTCGCGTCCAGGGCCGACAGCGACTCGGGCGTCAGGCCGCCGATCTGCGTGGCGCTCAGCGCGGCCACCTCGGTGGCGGTCAGCCGGCCGATGTCGGTGGGCGTCAGCACCTTCATCTGCGTGGCCGTGACCCCCTTCAGCTGCAGGCTGGTGAGCGAGGCGACGCCGCGCAGCGTCGCGAACTGGGTCCCCGACAGGGCGCCGATCTGTTCGAAGGTCAGGGCCCCGACCTGCTCGGTCGTCAGGGCGGCCAGGTCGCTGGTCGACAGGGCCTTCACCTGCAGCGGCAACAGGGCCTTGATCTGGGTGGGCGTGAACGCGGCGAAGTCCTCGTCCGACATCCCCGCCAGCCGCTCTGGCGGGAGCTCGCGGATCTGGGCGGCGGTGAAGGCCTTCAGCTGGGCGCGGGTGAACTCGTTGAAGTCGTCGCCGTTCAAGCCCTTCAACTGATCGGGCCGCAGGCGGGCGATCTGACTGGCGCTGAGCGCGGCCACATGGGTGGCGTCGAGGCTGGAGAAGGCGGTGACCGACAGCCCACCGATCGCCACCGGGTCCATGGCGGCCAGCAGTTCCGGTCTGATGGCGTCGACCGCCGTCACCGACAGGCCGCCCGTGTGGTTGCCGGACAGCCCGGCGATCTGGGTCGGCGTCAGCTGGTTGAGGAAATCGGCGCCGGCGCGGCCGATCTCGACGGCGGGTAGGCTGCGGATCTGGGTCGGCTTCAGCGCGGCGATCCGCTCGGGACCCAGGGCCTTCAACTGGCTGGCGCTGAGGGCCGACATCTGTAGGGCGCTGGCGCCGGCCCACTGTTCGGGGGTCGTCAGAGCGATGGCGTCGGCGCCCAGGCCCTTGAGGGTCGACGCCGACAGGCCGGCGAATTGGGCGGGACTGAGCACCCCGACCTGATCGGCCGACAGGCCGGCGAACTGGGTCTGGGTCAGGCCGCCGATCTGGGCGGCGGTGAGGGCCGACAGCTGCTGGTTGCTGAACTCGCGGATGTCGGATGCGGGCAGCTGTCGCAGCTGGGTCGGGGTCAGGGACCGCACCTGGGCCAGGGACAGGCTCTGGACCTGGTCGCGCGACAGGGCCGAGACCGCCGACGACGACAGGGCGACGATCTGGGTCAGGGCCAGGCTGTCCAGGGTGGTGGTGCTGAGCTGCGCGATCGTCGTGCCCGACAGGGCCTGCACCTGGACGGCGTTCAGCAGCTTCAGCTGATCGGCGCTGAAGGCCACGGCCGACGACAGGCGCGGCAGCTGGGCGGTGGTCAGGGCCGACAGCTGGGTCTTGTTGAACCTGGCGAACTGCTCGGCGGTCAGGCCGCTGATCGCCGTGGCCGAGATCGCCGCGACCTGGGCCTTGGTCAGCTTGGCGAATTCGGACGGCGGCGCCTCGGCCAGCGCCGCGGCGCTCAGCGTGGCGATGCGGGCGGCGGGCAGGCTGGACAGGGCCGAGGTATCGGAAACGCCGGCGACCATCTCTACTCCACCCACTCCGCGCGCCAGAGGCGCCGCCAGCACGATCGCACGAATCGCAAATCCACTTTAGGTGGAAATTCGTACAGTTTAAACTATATTTCCAATTCGCGCGTAGCGGGTCAAGCCTTCGACCAGGGCGTCGAAGACCAGGCGGACCCGGCGAACGTCCTTCAGGTCCTCATGGGTGACCACGAAGGTCTCCAGGTCGATGGCGAACAGATCGGCCATTACACGCTCCAGCATCGGATCGCGCGCGGCCAGGCCGACCTGGCAGATGCCCAGCCCCAGGCCGGCGCGGATCGCCGCCAGCTGGGCCAGGTCGTTGTCGGTGCGGAAGGAAAAGTCCTCGACCCGCAGGTCGAGACCCAGGCCCATGGCCTTGACCGCCCGCACGCCGATCGTCTCGCTCTCGTAGCCGATCAGCGGCATGCGGCGAGCGTCTTCCATCGTCGTCGGCCGGCCCCAGGCGTCCAGCACGCGCTTGTGGGCGAACATGCCGAGGCTGATATTGCCGATCCGCTTGGCGACCAGGGCCTCTTGAGTCGGCCGCACCATCCGTACGGCGATGTCGGCCTCGCGGCGCAGCAGGTCCTCGCTGCGGTTGGTCAGGGCCAGCTCGAAGACCAGGCCTGGATGGGTCTCGCGCAGCTCCGCCAGCATCGCCGGCAGCACCTCCATGCCGACTACCTCACTGGCGGTGATCCGCACCACGCCCGAGGCCGCCCCCGCCTCGGCCGAGGCGGCGCGGGCCAGGGAGGCGGCGGCCAGCGCCATGGCCCGGGCGTGCTGCGCCAGGTCCTTGCCCAGCGCCGTCGGCGTCAGGCCCGAGGGCGAGCGGGTGAAGAGGGCCACGCCCAGCTGGGCCTCCAGGTCCTCGATCCGTCGCCGCACCGTGGGCTGAGCCGCGCCTAGCTGGCGGGCGGCGGCCGACAGGCTGCCGGTGTCGATCACGGCCAGGAAGGCGCGCTGGCGCTCCCAGTCTACGGCGATGGGCGGCTCGAGGCTCATTCATTTTTGATAAGCCAATCAATCATTCTTAGCAATTTCTATCGAGGTATGCGCGGCGCATCTTCCGGTCATCGACTTTCACGGAGACCCCCGATGACCCCCTCCAACCGCATCGCTCTCGTCCTCGGCGCCAATGGCGGCGTGGGCGGAGAGACCGCCGCCGCCCTTGTCCGCCACGGCTGGACCATCCGCGCCCTGGTCCGCGACCTGGCCAAGACCGCCCGTCCGGGCTTCGACTACATCCAGGGCGACGCCCTCGACCGCGCCGCCGTGGTCGCCGCCGCGAAAGGCGCGTCGATCATCGTCCACGCCGTCAATCCGCCCGGCTATCGCGGCTGGAAGAAGCTCGTCCTGCCGATGATCGACAACAGCATCGCCGCCGCCCGCGTCAGCGGCGCGCGGATCCTGCTGCCGGGCACGATCTACAACTACGATCCCGCCGCCCACGCGCTGATCGACGAGACCACGCCGCAGCGCGCCTTCACCCGCAAGGGCAAGATCCGCGTCCAGATGGAGGCGCGCCTGGAAGCGGCCGCCGCCCCAGGGAGCGAAAATGGCGGGGTGCGCTCGTTGATCCTGCGGGCCGGCGACTATTTCGGGCCGCGCTCGACGACGAACAGCTGGTTCGCCTCGGGCCTGGTCACGCCCGGCAAGCCGGTGAAGACTATCCTCTATCCCGGTGACAAGGGTGTCGGTCACGCCTGGGCCTATCTGCCCGACGTCGGCGAGGCCTTCGCGCGGCTGGCCGATCGCGAGGCCGAGCTGCCGGCCTTCGCCCGCTTCCACTTCGACGGGGTCTGGGACGCCGACGGGACCGCCATGGTCCGCGCCATCGCCCGCGCCGCCGGCGACGAACGCCCGAACGTCCGCCGCCTGCCCTGGGGGCTGCTGTCCTTGGCCGCGCCGTTCAACGAAACCCTGCGCGAACTCCTCGAGATGAGGCCGTTCTGGCGCGAACCTGTCCGCCTCGACAACCGCCGCCTCGTCGCCTTCCTCGGCGAGGAGCCGCGCACCTCGCTGGACGTGGCCGTGGCGGCGACCATGCGCGGCCTGGACGTGCCGGTGGTGGAGCAGGGCGCGCCGTCGCGGCTGGCGCGGGTCGCCTAGGCCCGCGCGAGCCGCCGGTCGAACTGTCCGATGGTCGAGACCAGGGTCGCCATCTCGATCGGCTTCTCGATGAAGGCGTTCATGCCGGCCGAGAGGGCTTCGGAGCGCTCGTCGTCCATGACGCCGGCTGTCAGGCAGATGATCGGCAGTCGCTCCCAGCGGGGCTCGGCGCGGATGCGGCGGGTGGCTTCCAGCCCGCCCATCCTGGGCATGTTGAAGTCGATCAGCACGATGTCGAAGTCGGCCTTGCCCAAGGCGTCGATCGCGGCCTGGCCGTCGCCGGCCTCGACGATCACGCAGCCCAGAGGAGCCAGCATCATGCCGATGACCTTGCGATTGACCGGATAGTCGTCGACGACCAGCAGCCGCAACGGCGGCCCCGCGGGCGGCCCGCCGTGCTCGACCACGGCGGCGGGCGGGTCGCACAGGAAGGTCAGGACGAAGGTCGAGCCCTTGCCGACTTCGCTTCGGGCCGTGACCGCGCCGCCCATCATCTGCGCCAGGCGGCGCGTTATGTTCAGGCCCAGGCCCGTGCCGCCCGTGCGTCGCGCCGTGGTCGGATCGGCCTGGACAAAGGGCATGAACAGCCGCTCCAGCACCTCGGGGCGGATGCCGACGCCCGTGTCGGAGACGGTGATCTTCACCCTTAGGCGACCCACCTCGGGCGCGGGCGCGCAGCCGACCCGCACCAGGATTTGTCCGAAGGGTGTGAACTTCACGGCGTTGGAGATCAGGTTGGTCAGGCACTGGCGCACCCGCAGCGGGTCGAAAGTCAGGGCCGCGGGCACGGCGTCGTCGACCTGCAGGATGATGCTCGAACCCTTCTCGCGGGCCTGCGACTGGTTCAGTCGCACCACGCGGTCGGCCAACTGGGCCAGGTCGCCGACGATCGGAGCGATCTCCAGCTTGCCGGCCTCGATCTTGGCGAAGTCCAGCACGTCGTTGAGAAGGGCCAGCAGGGTGCGGCCGGACTCTTCCAGCAGTTCCACCTGCTCGCGCTCGCCGGGCTCCAGAGGCTCCAGCTTCAGGGCCTGGGAGAGGCCGAGCATGCCGTTCAGCGGGGTGCGCAACTCGTGGCTCATCAGGGCCAGGAACTCGGACTTGGCCTGGCTGGCGATCTCGGCCCGAGCCTTGGCCTCCTCAAGAGCGCGACCGTTGCGCATGCTGGTCAGGGAGGCCTGGGCGGTGTAGGCGGTCAGCATCAGCGCGGCGAGGAACAGCACCAGCCGCTGGCCCGGCGGGAACGGGTTGAAGACCGCGGTCAGGGCCAGCAGCAGCAGGGCCGCGCCGCCGCCGACGATCAGCAGCAGGAGCTTGGATCGCGCCGTGAACGCCTGGGCGTGGACCAGCAGGGCCGACAGCAGGCACACAGCCGCCAGGCGCATGACCTCCTGGTCCAGGGTCCACAGCAGAACGACCAGCGCCCACCAGACCAGGTTCATCCAGACGACGGCCGCGACATAGGCCTGGCGCTGTCGGGCGGTGGTCGTCTGGTCGGCGCGCTGGGGTTTGCTGGCGACCCAGACCGCGGCCTCGGCGCTGGCGAAGGCCAGGCCCCAAAGCAGACCTGCAAGCGGATCGACGAACAGAGCGTAGCACGTCGCGCTAAGCGCCCCGATGGCCAAGCGCAGGCCCAGCGTCGGCAGGCTGCGCACCGTGACCGTGGTGACGCCTTCATCGACCCATTTCGACCAGCCCGGCACGATCGTTTCTCCTCGCTGCCCGCGCCCCTCGGATACGGTCAAGCTTTCGCACCCGGTCGCGGCGTGACGCAACAGACGACGCCGGGGGCGGGAACCGAGATCGGGTGTTTCGCTCAGCGGGCCCCGCATCACTGCCCAATAAGAAAGGCCCGGAGTCTCCTCCGGGCCTTTCCGCTATTCTTGAGCCCGTGGAGGCTGGGCTTACTTGCCCGCCGCCGTCAGGGCGTCCATCAGTTCCGGGACGGCCGTCTTGTAGTCGGCGACCAGGCCAAAGTCGGCCACCTGGAAGATCGGCGCGTCGGCGTCCTTGTTGATCGCGACGATCACCTTGGAGTCCTTCATGCCGGCCAGGTGCTGGATGGCGCCCGAGATGCCGATGGCGACATAGAGCTGCGGGGCCACGACCTTGCCGGTCTGGCCGACCTGGTAGTCGTTCGGGGCGTAGCCGGCGTCGACGGCCGCGCGCGAGGCGCCGACGGCGGCGCCTAGCTTGTCGGCCAACGGCTCGATCACGCGCTGGAACTCCTCGGCCGAACCCATGGCGCGACCGCCCGAGACGACGATCTTGGCCGCGGCCAGTTCCGGACGGTCCGACTTGACCATCTCTTCGCTGACGAAGCGGGTCTTGGCCGCATCGGCGCCGCCAACCGTTTCGACCGAGGCGCTGCCGCCTTCCGCCGCCGCCGCGAAGGCGGTCGGACGGACGGTGATGACCTTCTTGGCGTCCGACGACTGGACGGTCTCCAGCGCGTTGCCGGCGTAGATCGGGCGCGTGAAGGTGTCGGCCGAGACGACCTCGACGATGTCCGAGATCGGGGCCACGTCCAGCTTGGCCGCGACGCGCGGGGCGAAGTTCTTGCCGCCCGAGGTGGCCGGAACCAGGATCGCGTCATAATTGCCGGCCAGCGCCAGGACGGCGTCGGCCTGGGCTTCGGCGATGCCGTGACCGAGGGCGTCGCTCTCGGCCAGCAGCACCTTGCGGACGCCGGCGATCTTGGCCGCTTGGTCGGCCACGCCCTTGGCGCCCTTGCCCAGGACCAGGACGTCGACGTCGCCCGAGATCTTCAGGGCGGCGGTGACGGTCTTGTGGGTGGCGTCGCGCAGGTGCGCGTTGTCGTTATCGGCGACGACGAGAACAGCCATTACAGCACCCCCGCGGTGTTAAGCTTGGAAACCAGATCGGCGGCGGTCTCGACCTTGATGCCGGCCGAGCGCTTGGCCGGCTCGGCGACCTTGATCACCTTCAGGCGCGGCGCGATGTCGACGCCGTAGTCGGCGACCGTCTTGCTGACGATCTCCTTCTTCTTGGCCTTCATGATGTTGGGCAGAGACGCATAGCGCGGCTCGTTCAGGCGAAGGTCGGCGGTGATGATCGCCGGCAGGTCGACGTCGAGGACCTGCAGGCCGCCGTCGACTTCGCGGGTGACCTTGGCGGTCGAGCCCGAGACTTCCACCGCCGAGGCGTAGGTCGCCTGCGGCCAGCCCAGCAGGGCCGACAGCATCTGGCCGACGGCGTTGTTGTCGCCGTCGATCGCCTGCTTGCCCATCAGGACCAGGTTGGGGTTCTCTTCAGCCACGACGGCCGCCAGCAGCTTGGCCACGGCCAGCGGCTCGGGATCGGCGTCGGTGGTGATCAGAATTCCGCGGTCGCCGCCCATGGCCAGGGCCGTGCGGATCGTCTCCTGGGCTTGCGCCGGACCGATGCTGACGATGACGACCTCGGTCGCCACGCCCTTCTCCTTGAGACGCACGGCTTCTTCGACCGCGATCTCGCAGAAGGGATTCATCGACATCTTGACGTTCGCAAGGTCGACACCGGTCTGGTCCGCCTTTACGCGGGCCTTGACGTTGTAATCGATAACCCGTTTGACCGGGACTAGGACCTTCATCGGTTTCCACCGCCTCCAGGCTGCTTTTTATCCTGCTTGGCCTCCGACTTACCGTTTCGGCGCCGCAATGCAAGTTTCCCTTTGCGTAAGCGTAATGCATTAGGTCGCGCAGGGTTCAAACGGTTGTACGATTTCCGGCGCTTCGCTGCCCGATGACGCCGCCGCCGCCAATTCCCTTACGCGCGGAAAGACGGTAAGGGGCGCCCATGAACAAGACTTTCACGCGCCTGAAGTACATCTTCCTGGGCCTGTTCGTGCTGCTGAGCGGCGCCGCCCTGACCTACCACGTCGTGTGGGTATGGCCGAAGGAGAAGTGCGAGAAGCAGGGGCGCCCCTGGGCGGGCAAGTGGATGAAGTGCGGGCGGGTCTATTCGATCGAGACCCTGACGCGCCGCCCGTTGAACGTGCCGCCGATCAATGGCGAGGCGGCGGTTCCGGCTCCCGCGGCTGCTCCGGAAAAGAAGTAGGCTCTACCGCGTCGCGCCCGGCTTCCACAGGACGTCGGCGCGCCCCTGATCGTTGCTCCACCGCGCCGCGACGAACAGCAGGTCCGACAGCCGGTTCAGATACTTGATCGCCGGCTTGCCCACGATCTCGCCCTCCATCTCCGACAACGCCACGCAGGTCCGCTCGGCTCGGCGGCAGACGGTGCGCGCCACGTGCAGGGCCGCCGCCGCCGGCGACCCAGCGGGAAGCACGAACGACGTCAAAGGCGCCATCTCGCCGTTCAGCAGGTCGATCTCGCGCTCCAGACGTTCGACCTGGCCGTCGAGGATGCGCAGGGGCTCCCAATCCGGCTTGCCGTGCTGCTCGGGCGTGGCCAGATCCGCGCCCAGGTCGAAAAGGTCGTTCTGGATGCGCTCCAGCATGGCGTCGAGCTCGGGATCGTTCGCCGTGTGCTGGCGAGCCATCCCGATCGTGGCGTTGGTCTCGTCCACCCCGCCATAGGCTTCCACCCGCGCGGAGGCCTTGCTGACCGGCGCGCCCGTGGCCAGCCGCGTCGAGCCGCCGTCGCCCGTGCGGGTATAGATGCGATTGAGCGTGACCATAGGTCGCGGACTCCGGTTCGACGAAGCAGGTTACCTACGCGCCGCCACGCCGCCACCAGAATGCGGCGGCGACCAGCACGATGATGGCGATGAACTGCAGCAGCACGCGCAGGCGCATCAGCTTGTTCGAATAGGAGCGGCCGAAGTCGCCGCCGCGGAACAGGGCGTAAAGCCCGGCGGCCAGAGCGATCAGGACCGCCAGCAGGGCGGCGGGAACGAGGAAATCGAACAGGTGGCTCATGGGCTCGGAGAATAAGGCGTCGCGTCAAGTCGCGCCATAGAGGCCGGAGCCGTAAGGGCGTCCTTAGCGAGGCGTCGCGCGTTCACCCGCTCCCAGGGCGAGGACTTTGGTTCGATGACTGTCGTCCGTTGAGCCAATTCGCCGAACCTGTTCGGTGAGCGAATTTGTCGCAGTGACGCTCTGAGAGCGCTCCCATATCTATACCATACGCCTTTGTCCGGCGATTTGAGTTCGCTTTTGCGGTTGCAATAGCCTCCCCCTAGCGTTATTGCGCCCGCTTCCTATTTTTCAGTGTGCGTTCGTTGAACATGATCAACCTCCCCCACCGCGGATCGTTCAACGCCTTTCACTCACCCCAGCGGGGGTAGGAGTTACCTGCAATGGCCCAGAGCGCTCTGCTCTCGACCAACGCTGCGCTCTCCGCGTCCGATCGCGAAGAAGCCATGGCCGAAGTCCGCCAACTGATCACCGACCTGCGCGACGCCGCGCAGGATGGCCGTCAGCTGGCCCGCCGTTACGCCGACGTCCTTCAGAACGTCGTCGATGAGTACTGCATTGAGTTCGAGAAGCGCGCTGAAGCCGCTCTCGCCCGCCTGGAGGCCGCCGCATGAGCTTTGTGTCCGTTAATATCGAGTCCGCCACCGACTCTCCGGTGAAGCTGACCCGCCGGGCCCTGGCCAAGCAGCGGACCCGCGAACGCGTCCTGGCCGCCGCCCGGAGTCTGTTCAGCGAGCGCGGCTATGAAGGCGCGACGATCAGGGATATCGCCCAGGTCGCCGGCATGTCGACCGGCGCCGTGTTCGCCAGCTTCGCCGACAAGTCGGAGCTGTTCGAAGAGATCCTGACCGCCGACTACGAGGTCATCTACGCCCAGATGATCCAGGCCTCGCGCAACGCCAAGACGGTCGACGAAGCCCTGCTGGGCCTGTTCGGCGTCGCCTACGGCTTCCACGTCGAGCAACTGCCGCTGCTGCGCGCCAGCATCGCGGTGTCCTGGACCCGGTCGGAAGCCGCCGAGCGTCGCGCGCGCGGCGATATCAAGCACCTGTTCCATCTGATCGCCGACGCTCTGCAACGGGCCATCGATCAGGGCCAGTTGAAGAAAGATATCGACGTCAAACTCTTGGCTGAAATGAGCTGGGACGTGTATGTCGCCAACTATCGTCGCGCCGTCTACGACGGTTGGTCGGTGGAAGCTCTGCTGGCGCGGCTTTCGGATCAACTGAAGGTGATCTTCGCGGGCGCTCGCGCCTGACGAACGAAACTGGGCGCTCCGTTCGGGGGAACGGAGCGCCTTTGTCACAGCGACGCTAGCGTGTTCGAGGGGGACGTGCGTGGGCGTAAGAGATGATCAGAAGGCGGCGACCCGGGAACGGGTGCTTGAGGCCGCCAGGGACCTCTTCAATGAGGTCGGCTACGATGAGACGACGATCCGCGCCATTGCTGAGCGCGCGGGGGTCTCCGTCGGGAGCGTGTTCACCACCTTCGCCTCCAAGGCCGAGGTGCTGAGCCATGTGATGAACCACCGGCTGGCCGAGCTCTATGCCGAGCTCGACCGCGTGGCGCCGCTCCTGCGCGGCGGCACCGCCGACAAGCTGTGCTCGATCTTCGCTATCCACTACGAGTTCGAGACCCGGCGGGTGAAGCTGTTCCTGGCTCACATCGCCGCCTCGTACAATCCGAACAACGATCCGGGCGTCACGCCCTACGGCCGCAATCCGCGCCTGTCCCAGATGCTGCTCGACGTCCTGGAAGAGGGCGTGCGCAAGGGCGAGGTGCGGGGCGACCTGGATCTGCGCCTGATCATCGACACCCTGAAGGCCTCGTACGCCTGGAACTACCGCATGGCCGCCGCGGCTGGCGGGAACATGCCGGCGGCCGAGATGTCGGCGGTCATGGACAAGCAGATCGCGGTGATCGCCGAGGGGTGGAAGCCACGGTAAAGGGCGTTTTTTTGATCCAGATCATCCGGAACAGGGCGTCCGTCTGGGAATTGTTAACGCGCCACCCAGGAGCGTCGGCATGCGTGTCCCGATCTCGTCCGCCGTCTCTTTCGCCCTTCCGCTGATGGTCGCGGTTCTGGCCGCGACGCCGGCCCTGGCTTGTTCGGCGCGGGCGGCGGCGGGAGACACCATCGCCGGGCCGGTGCTCGAGGTTCCCGCCGCTGGCGTAATCTGCGTGGCCTTGGGCCCCGAGCCGTCGGACTGGGTGCTGGTGCGCCTGGGCGGCGGCGCATCGATCGACCGCAAGGTCCTGATGGCCGCGGTCTTCGCCCGACGGGTGGAGTGCGTGATGGGCGCCGAGGGCCGGGGCCACTGCCGCCTCGACGGCGCCGACGTCGTGAGCCTGGCCCAGACGCCGACCGTGCAACAGGCCGCGCTCAGCTGGCGCTGAACACTCCTTTTTTCCTACTGCGGTCCCGCCCCCGGGTTCTGGAACTCGAAGCCGGGATCCTTGCGTCCCTTGCCCGTTCCGAAGGTCCAGGCCAGGGTGATGCGGATATTGCGGGCGTCGGGATCGCGGACCACCAGGCTCTTCAGCGACGGGGTGTCGATCACCTGCTTGTCGCGGTAGAGGCCGAGGGCGTCCTGGACGGAGACCAGAAGCGACAGCTGCTCGCTGATCTTGCGGCGGTAGCCGAGGTCTATGCCCGCGAACGGCTTGGCGTAGCCTTGCGGCGTCAGGCGCTTGCCGACCAGGAAGCCGTTGACCTGCAGAAGATCCTTGGGCGTGGCCTGCCAGCTCAGGCTGGCGCGGCCCTGGGCCGTCGTGCCGGTGCGTTTGTCGGTGAAACCCAGGTTCGAGCCGTCCAACTGCGCCCAGAACAGGGTGCTGCTGAGGTTATAGGTCAGCTTGGGCGTCAGCTTGCCGTTCAGGACCAGCTCAAGGCCGCCGTTGCGGGTCTGGGCGACATTGGCCTTGGTGGTGACGAAGACGCCGCCGCCCCGGTCGGTGACCACGTCGGTGACCACCTTGTCGTTCTCGCGGTAGAACAAAGTCGCCAGGGCCATCATCGGCGCCTTGCGGTATTGCCAGCCAAGCTCGAACGAGTGGGTCTGCTGGGGCTTCAGGTTCGGATTGCCGATCCGGTAGTTCAGTGGGTCCAGCAGGAACGGCGCGGGATTGAGGTCGAACGGACCGGGACGCTGCAGCCGCTCGCTGTAGCTGGCGGTCAGCTTCTGCTGGTCGTTCAGCTTGTACGACAGGTGCAGGCTGGGCATCAGCCGGGTGGTGTCGTTGTCGTCCTTGCGGCCGGTCGAGGTCAGATCCAGCTTCGACTGCTCGTAGCGCAGGCCGGCCAGCATCGTCAGGTCGCCGAGCGGGCGCTCGTAAGTGACATAGGCCTGGCTCAGCTGCTGTTCGTAGAAGAACGTGTTGGTCAGGCCGGGATCGATCGCGAGGCCGCTCAGCGCGCCGCCGCGCAGGCCGACATTGTCATAGACGTTGTCGTCGAACTGCAGATCAAAGCCCAGCTTCAGCGTCTGGCCCGGACCCATCGGCCGGACATAGTCGCCCTTGAGGTCGGTCTGGCGGGTGTCGTAGCCCAGCCGCTGCTGGTCGTAGGCGCTGGACGCCGCCGGCGCGGTCGCCGAGGTGTGGCCCGTGCGCGTGCGGTTGTCGTCGGTGACGTCGTAGCTGAGCCTCAGCGACAGCTCGTGGCCCTCGCCGTCGAACTTGCGGCGCAGACTGCCGACGATCGCGGCGTTGTCGCGGCGCTGGCGGAGCGTCATATCGCGCCGATAGGCCTGGATGAGCGCTCCATTGGCGTCCTCGCGCGTGGTGTCGGCGGCGCTGTCGAGCGCCAGGTTGAAGCGCGACAGCCGCGCCTCGCCGCCGATCCGCAGCTTGTCGGAGACGTCGTAGTCGACCGTGGCCTGGCCGGTGACGCCGTCGATGTCGAAGTCGGTGGTCCCCTGGGTTTCGCTGTCGAGATTGGCCTGCTGGCGGCGCTCGTAGTCGACCTGGTCGAAGACGTCGCGGCGATAGTTGATGTCGCCGGCGGCCGACAGCTTGCCGCTGTTGTAACCGATATTCCCCGAAAGGCCGTTGCGGCCGTGGTCGCCGCCCGTGAGGCGGATCGAGCTGGTCCGGCCCGCGCCCTTGGCCTTCTTGGTGATCAGATTGATGACCCCGCCCGTGCCGTCGGCGCGGAACTCGGCCGAGGGGTTGGTGATCACCTCGACGCGGTCGATGCGCTCGGCCGGCATCTGCTGCAGCGCCTGGCCGCGACCGTCGCCCTGGAACAGGCCCGAGGGCTTGCCGTCGATCAGGATGGTGACGTTGGGATCGCCGCGCATGCTCACATTGCCCTGCACGTCGACCTCGACCGAGGGGACGTTGCGCAGGGCGTCGGCGATGCCGCCGGACTGGGCGGCCAGATCGCCCGAGACGCTGTAGCTGCGGCGATCGATCGATGTGCGCACCGCCGGAGCGTCGGCGGTGATGGTCACGGCGCTGACGCCGTTGGCGGCCTCGGCGGCGGGGGACTTCGCGGCCGGCGCCTGGGAAACGGGCGGTTGCGCGGCGGGAGAGGCCGCGGCGGCGGCTTGGGCGGCGAGCGCGATCCAGACGGTAGGCACTTGAAATTTCCCCTTAGGTCGTTGGCGTCAGCGACGGACTTGGCTAGGATACAGCTGTATTTTGCCGTAGAATACAAATGTACTTTCGGTAATGGAGTTGGGCGCATGCGGATTTCGGGCGCCGAGAGCCAGATCATGGAGGCGCTGTGGCGCCGCGGTCCGTTGACGCCCGAGGGCGTCGTCGCCGAAGTGGGCGTGGCCCACGACTGGGCGCCGGGCACGGTAAAGACCCTGATCACCCGCCTCCTGAAGAAGGGCGCGATCGCCGGGGCGCGTGAGGCGGGCGGCTATCTCTATCGGCCGCTGGTGTCGCGCGATGACTACGTGCAGTCCGAGAGCCAGAACCTGGTCGACCGGCTTTTCGGCGGCGAGGTAGCGCCCTTGGTCGCACACTTCGCGCAGCACCGGGCGTTGACGGCTAAGGACGTCAAGCTGCTGAAGGACCTGATCGCGGACATCGAGGACGATGGCTGAGCTGTTCGCCGACCTGCTGGACATGAACCTCGCCCTGGCCGTCGCGGTCGCGGCGGTGATGGTCCTGCGCCTGCCGGCGCGGCGGCTGTTCGGGGCGCGAGTGGCGTATGGTCTGTGGAGCCTGCCGGTGTTGGCCGTGCTGGCCATGCTGCTCCCCGCGCGGGTGCTGACGGTCCGGGTTCCGGCGGCGTCGGTCGAGGCGGGGCAGACCTCGGTCATGTCCGGAATGACCTTGGCCAATGCTCCGGTCGACATCCGACCCTATCTGGCGGGGCTGTGGCTGCTGGGCGTGATCGCCAGCCTGGCCTGGCTGGCCTGGAACCAGCTCCAGTTCACCCGCGCGGCGAAGGCGGGGAAGGCCGGGCCGGCGGTGATCGGCGTGCTGCGGCCGCGCGTGGTGGTTCCCGACGACTTCGAGGGCCGCTACACCCCGCGCGAGCGCGAGGTGGTGCTGGCCCACGAGCACGCCCACCTCCAGCGCCGCGACCCGCCGGTCAACGCCCTGGTGGCGCTGGCGACCTGCATCAACTGGTTCAACCCGGCCGTCCATGTGATGGGCCGCTGGCTGCGCATCGACCAGGAACTGGCCTGTGACGCCGGCGTGGTCGCCGCCTATCCGAAGGCGCGCCGCGCCTATGCCGAGGCGATGCTGAAGACCCAGCTGGCCGCCCGGCCGCTGCCGCTGGGTTGCCACTGGGCGACCCATCCGCTGGCCCAGCGCGTACGGCTGCTGTCGCGCCCGACGCCCACGCGCTTCCGCCGCCTGGCGGGCCTTTCGTGTATCGCCCTGCTGGTCGCGGGTGCCGCCGCGGCCGTCTGGGCCTCGCGGCCGCCGGAGGTGGTGATGGCCTTCGACCCGCCGCGCGTCGTCGAGGCTCCGCCGCGAGCGCCCCGTCCGGTCAGCGCTCCGGTCGCGCCGCCCGCGCCCAAGGCCGCGCCGCATCGTCCCGTCGCGCGCCCCGCGCAAGTCGCTGTCACCGAGCCGATCCTGGAGCCGGTGGCCGAGCCGTCGCCGATCGCGATCGAACCGCCGATGCGGATGCGTCGTGTACGGATCATCCGCGCCGTGGCCGACCGTTCGCAGGTGCAGCCCGGCTCGGCGGTGCGGGTGGTGGCCAGCGGCGTCGCGCCGGACGGCGCCCACCTGTGGGCCGACTTCACCGCCTTCGGCTCGCAGCGGCTCTATCGCAAGGGCGCTTATGAGCGGGGCGGCAGCCGCTATTCGCTGTTCACCAGCGTCGTCCAGCAGGGCGAGCGCCTGCTGGTCACGGTCAGCCTGGGCCGGGGCTTCCGGCCCGACCAGACTGGCTCGATCGAACTCCTGCCCAACCAGACCGGCGTGGTGCGTCTGCCGACCGGCCAGGATATCGTCGTGACAACCAGCATCCGCGCGGAGACCCCGGACGAGATCGAGGAAGGCCGCCAGCTGACGGCCTACCAGGCGATGTTCGAAGGGATGCGGCGCCCTGAACGGGGTTAGCCTTCCTTGGTCAGCCGCAGGTCCTGGTAGTCGAAGCTGAAGTCGGCCAGCGGCGAGACCGCCTTGACCAGGGCCGAGACCACCTTGCCGTCCTTGAGGTCGAAGGTGAGGAAGGCGTCCTCCTGGGTGCGGTCGTCGAAGACCGTCTTAAAGGTCTCGCCGTCGAACACCTCCAGCTTGCCCTTCAGGAGCGGGGTCTTGTCGAAGGCGACGTGCAGGCCCTGCTTCTTGCCCCCTTTTCCCTTGGTTGGGCCGACCACCGTAATCGTCACCGTGCCGTACCAAGGGTCGCGATAGATCCCGGCGTAGGCGGCCAGCGGCAGGCTGGGCTTGGCGCCGGACGATGGCGTCGTGGCCTTGGCCGCGTCCTTGATCGTATCGGCGTCGGCCTGGGCCTGGACACGCTTGGACGAGGCGATCCAGTCAAAGTCGTCACGGCCCTGCAGGCGGTCCGGCCCGCCGTAGCGCATGGAGCGCAGGACCGGGTTCTCCTCGGCGTTGGTCATGACCATGATGCCGGATTTCCGGCCCGGCAGCAGGCCCGTGTAGGAGATGAAGCCGGCCAGGCCGCCGGTGTGCCACAACAGGCGCTCGCCGCGATGATCCTGCACGAACCAGCCCAGGGCGTAGGCTTGGATCGACGGACGGACCGGGTTCTCCGTGATCGGACCATCGGTCGAAGTGGTGATGGTCTGCGGCTTCCACATCTCCCTGGCCGAAGCCTCGCTCCACAGGCGCTTGCCGTTGGGCGAGAGGCCAAGGCCCAGCTGGACCATCAGCCACTGGGCGATGTCCTTGGGCGTGGAATTGACCCCGCCGGCCGGACCCGCCGCGTCGAAGCTGCCGTCGAACGGCAGCACGGTCTGCGGCCCCAGGCCCCGCACGGGCGGGCCCAGGCGGCAGTGCGGCTCGGCGCGGCGGGCGCGGTCGACCAGGGCCGGGCTCGAGACGGTGTCGTTCATGGCCAGCGGCTGGAAGATCCGGGTCTTGATGACCTCTTCCCACTTCTGGCCGGTGACGGTCTCGATCAGCACGCCGGCGGCCACATACAGCACGTTGTCATAGGCGTAGCCGCCCCGGAACTGGCCGCCGATCGGCAGGTACTTCAGCCCCGCCACGATGTCGGCGCGGGTGTGGGTAGGCGAGGGCCAGATCATCAGGTCGCCGGCCCCCAGCGTAAGCCCGCTGCGGTGGACCAGAAGGTCGCGGACGGTCATCAGCTTGGTGACCACCGGGTCGCTCATCTGGAACGACGGCATGTATTTGGTGACCGGCGCGTCCCACTCCAGCTTGCCTTCCTCGACCAGCATGGCGATCAAGGCGGCGGTCATGGCCTTGGTGTTGGAGGCGATGCCGAAGGCGGTGTTCTCGCCGACCTTGTCCCGGGCCCCCAGGCGCTTGACGCCATAGCCCTTGGCCAGGGTGACCTTGCCGTTCTCCACCACCGTGACGCCCAGGCCCGGCTGATCGGGGAAGGCGGCCATGACCTCCTGGGCGAACTTGTCGACCGCCGCGCCGACCGCGCCGGTGTCCTGGGCGCCAATTCCTTGGGCAAGGGCCCGGTTCCCGAACGCCGCCAGACCCCCGGTCGCGAGCGCGGAGACGAGGGCGGTGCGTCGTGTCGTGGCGATCATGGAGACGTCCTTGTTTGAGGGCGCGAGGCTAAGCTGAGCCTCGGCCTATGGACAAGCCTCAGTTCCCGCCATCCAGAAGCCGTCGCGCGATCACCTGGGCCTGAATCTCGCCCGCGCCCTCGAAGATGTTGAGGATCCGGGCATCGGCCAGCAGGCGGCTCGCCGCATATTCCATGGCGAAGCCGTTGCCGCCGTGGATCTGCAGGGCGTTATCCGCCGCCGCCCAGGCCACGCGGGCGGCGATCAGCTTGGCCATGCCGGCCTCGAGGTCGCAACGCTTGCCTTCGTCCTTCTGGCGGGCGGCGTAGTAGGTCAGCTGGCGCACGCCCATGATCTCGGCCGCCATCATGGCCAGCTTGTTGGCCACGCGCGGAAACTCGAAGATCGCCTGGCCGAACTGCTGGCGGTCGAGCGCATAGCCGAGGCCGGTCTCCAGCGCCGCCTGCGCGACGCCGACGGCGCGGGCGGCGGTCTGGATGCGGGCGCTCTCGAACGTCGCCATCAGCTGCTTGAAGCCCTGGCCCGGGACGCCGCCGAGCAGGTTCTCGGCCGGGACGGTGAAGCCGTCGAAGGCGAGCTCATATTCCTTCATGCCGCGATAGCCGATCACCCCGATCTCGCCGCCGCTCATGCCCTGGGCGGGGAAGTCGTCGCCCTCGACGCCCCGCGGCTTGGGGGCCAGCAGCATGGAGAGGCCGCGATAGTCGGTGGTGGCTGGGTCGGTGCGGACCAGCAGGGTCATGACGTCGGCGCGGGCGGCGTGGGTGATCCAGGTCTTGTTCCCGGTCACGACGTAGTTCTCGCCATCCAGCGTCGCGCGGGTGCGCAGGGACCCGAGATCCGAGCCGGTGTTCGGCTCGGTGAAGACGGCGGTCGGCAGGATCTCGGCGCTGGCGATGCGGGGCAGCCAGTACTGCTTCTGCTCTTCCGTGCCGCCGGTCAGGATCAGCTCGCCGGCGATCTCCGAGCGGGTGGCCAGCGAGCCGACGCCGATCCAGGCGCGCGACAGTTCCTCGGAGACCACGCACATGGCGGTCTTGCCCATGCCCGAGCCGCCATATTCCTCGGGGATGGTCAGGCCGAACACGCCCAGGGCGCCCAGCTCTTCCACCAGCTCGATCGGGATCAGCTGGTCCTTCAGGTGCCATTCGTGGGCGAAGGGGGTGACCTTTTCCTCGGCGAAGGCGTGGAACTGGTCGCGGATCATCTCGAAGGTCTCTTCGAGACCGGTATGCTCCAGCGTCGGGCGGCCGCGCGCCTCGGCCAGGCGCTGGGCGATACGGGTCTTCACGGCCTGCGTGCCGCCCTCGACCATCAGCTTCATCAGGCCGTTGGAGTAGAGCCGGTTCAGCACGGCCCGGTCTTCGACCAGATGGGCCGGGCGGACGATCTCGCCCTGGTTCATCGGCACGCCGCCGACCAGTTGGGCGCAATATTCGCTGAACAGCAGTTGGGCCAGCAGGGCCTCGATCTCGCCGAACCGGCCTTCATCCTGGAGGCGCTCGGCCCAGCCGGCGACCTGGTTCAGAAGCTCGGCATAGGCGGCGTACCAGCCATAGCCATGGACTCGGTGCTGGTGGACGTCGGCCAGCCTGCGGTCGATTTTCCCGCCGTCGGGCGCGATGTGGGCCAGCACCTGCGGCTTGGCCTCGGCCACGAACAGCTGGGCCGCGTCGGCGGCCTCGCGCAGCAGGCCGATCAGGCCCGGCAGGATCAAGGTATCAGTCGTGTTCCGGCTGACCGTATCGGTCATGGCTTGCTCCCCTGCGCCAAACAGTTGTTTTCTTTCACCCTGACGCCTTTCGCATCTGCGAGCAATGCCGCAGCGCAACATGCGGTTCAAAAAACGGGGAAGAAACCATGCTGACGGTCCACCACCTGAACGAGTCGCGCTCGCAGCGGATCCTGTGGCTGCTTGAGGAGTTGAACCTCCCTTACGAGATCGTCTTCCACACCCGTGACCCCAAGACCCGCCTGGCGCCGCCGTCGCTGACGGATATCCATCCGCTGGGCAAGTCGCCGGTGATCGTTGCCAATCAAGCAAATGGGGGGGATCTCACGATCATCGAGTCCGGCGCGATCATCGACTACGTCATCCGCCGTCATGCCGAGGGGCGCCTGGCCCCCGATCCGGCCAGCGCCGACTACGACCGCTACCAGCAGTGGCTGCATTATGCCGAGGGCTCGGCCATGCTGCCGCTGATGCTCAACATGTATGTCGGCCGCCTGGGCGAGGCCGGCGCGCCGCTGCACCCGCGCATCCAGGGCGAGATCGCCAACCACCTGGCGTTCGTCAACGACCACCTGGCGGCGCGCGAATATTTCGTCGGCGAGACCCTGACCGGCGCCGACATCCAGATGAGCTTCGTACCGGAGGTCGCCAAGGCCATGGGCAAGCTTCCGGAATACCCGCACATGGCCGCCTGGATCGAGCGGATGCACGCTCGCCCGGCCTGGACGGCGGCGCTGGACAAGAGCGGGCCGTACGCGCTGGGGGTGTAAGCCCGTTCAGCCGCCGACGGCGATGACGTCGATATCCAGCGGAGCGCCGCCGGCGGCGATCGCCAGCAGGCGGTCGACATTCGGGTGCGCGCCCGGGCGCTCGCGCGCATCCGCCGTGTGCTCGGCGAACACGATCAGGCCCTGTTCGGCCGCCCGCGCGTCCAGGGCGCCGAAGCGCTGCTTCAGATACTGATAGACGGCCAGGGAGCCTTGCTGGCCCGGTCGGTTCTCGATGCTGGCGACCACGGCGCCGTTGGCGTCGACGAGGTCGATGCGCCGTACGCCGTCGATGGGCGGCAATCGCCGAAGGTTGTCCTTGAACGTCGCGCCCGGTTGAATCATCGCCCGCTTTTCTCAACTGCCTGAGCCATCGCGGGCGGGCCTGTAGCACCCCTGGCGGACCTCCGCCATGGCGGCCCGAAGCCCCCTCCCGGAACATTTTTCAACATGAACGAAATCTGCTGAAGCCGTCCGCGCAACCGTTCAGCTTCGCCCTGTCATGGTCTGTCTCACGGGGTTGCTGACCCCAGACACCTTCAAAGGGACATGAGACCATGACCATCACCACCCAAAAGACGATCAAGACCATCGCCCTGACCCTGGGTGCCGCCGCCACCGCTCTGTCGCTGGCCGCCGCCCCGCAAGCCAGCGCCGGCGTCGTCGGCTGCAAGGCCTCGGGCTCCAAGCAGGAGGTCGGCGCGGTGCTGGGCGGCCTGCTGGGCGCGGTCGCCGGCAACAAGATCGCCGGCAAGGGCGATCGCGGCACGGGCACGGCCATCGGCGCCGTGGTCGGCGCGGGCGCCGGTTCGGCGGTCGGCTGCGGCATGCAGAAGAAGGACGCGGCCCAGGAGGTCGGCGGCATCTACAAGTCGGGCGGCTATCGCTACGCCCAGACCGTCCAGGCCGCTCCGCTGATCGCGACCAAGGGCAAGTACGTCGCCCGTTCGACCCTGAACCTGCGCGCCGCCGCCTCGACCCGCGGTGAACGCCTGGGCGCGGTCGCCTCGGGTGAGACCTTCCAGGCCCTGGGCCGCACCGGCGACGGCAAGTGGATCCTGGTTGGCCAGAACGGCGTCGGCGTCGGCTACGTCTCCAGCGCCTACGTCTACCGCGCCTAACCAGGCCTAGCGTTTCGGGGCGCGTCCGCTCCGTCCCTCTGGCCGCGCCTTCGAGGAGAGCCCGTTCGGTCGCCCCCATGACCGGACGGGCTTTTTCGTGCGCGCTACGAGAGGGCGCTGACCCCGCCCAGCCAGGTCTGCCAAGCTACCACCAGCGCCCAGTGCAGGATCACCGCTGGCCAGATCGAGCCGGTCCTGTGGCGCATGATCGCGCAGCCCAGACCCAGCACGGCGCAGCACAGCAGGAAGTCGGGGCGAAGGAAGATCGGGGCGGCGGACTTCAGGAAGGTGACCGCCTCGACCACGTGCCAGAGCGTGTAGAGGCTGGTGGAAACGGCGATCTCCAGCCTCGGCCGGGCGCTTTCGTTGGGGCCGGGGGTCAGCATACCCCGGAAGGGGATCTCCTCGCCGAGGGCGGGGACGAGGAACACCACCAGCATCCGCAGGGCGAGGCCCGGTTCGGTCGGCTGGAGCCGGTAGAGGCCGGTGACGAAGCCGATGACCATCATCATCGCCAGGGTGGCGGCGGAGACGGCGAGGCAGAACAGCCAGCCGCGCGGGGACGGCAGGGTGCGGAGGCTGGTGAGGAGGCGGTGGCGGTAGATCGTCAGACTCATCGCACTCCCCATCTCCGTTTCCCCGGCGAAGGCCGGGGCCCAGATCGAACCCACGAGTAAGCGAGGGATACATGAGGCCGTTGGCGCGATCACCCAGACGCTCAGGCTGTATCTGGGCCCCGGCCTTCGCCGGGGAAACGGGGGTTTAGGGGCGGGCGGGGTAGGCTACGTCCGCCACCGCAGCGTCTGATCCTTCACCGGATTGACGAACGCCCGGCCCTCTTTCCGGCTGGCGGCCCACTCGCGCTTGCACTGGTGGTACCAGCGGGCCTGCTGGTCGGCGTCGCCCACCCACATCAGCGGCGGGTTCTGTCGCAGCCCCGGCGTCTGAGCCGCGACGATGGCGCCGTCCTGGCGCAGGAAGGCGCGGGCGGCCACGCGGATGATCGGATAGAGCGCCGTGAAGGCCCAGTGATCCGACCACATGATCTGGTTCATCCGGGTCTGGCCGGCGTTGATCGGCGTCATGGCCGACAGGGCCAGCACCTGCTTGTCGCCGACCGTTACATGCTCCCAGCGCAACCCCGGCAGGCGGAAGGTGATCTCGGTCAGCGGCTCGCCGCCCAGGATGGCGTAGGCCTTGGAGTTCTTGGACGGCTCATGCCGCACCATGGTGAAGCCGGCCTCGGACGGGCTGAAGGTCTTCTTCTTCTCGTGCTGGCTGGTCTTGGTCCGCCACCACCATTGCTGATGGACGAACGGGCCATGGGCCGGGTCGATCAGGCCCAGCACGGCGTGGTCGATATGGATGTCGTAGTCCAGATGGTCGACCAGCTTGGGCTTGCCGCCCACGATCCCGGGGATGGTCGGCGGCGGCTCCGGCGGCGTTCCGTCGAAGCGGGGGTCCGACGACATCCAGATCCAGACCATGCCCTGCTGCTCGACGGTCGGATACTTGCGCACCCGCACCTTGGAGATGTCGAAGTCGCTGTCGGCGGTCAGGGAGGGGATCGACTTGCACGCGCCGTCCGGCCCGAAGCGCCAGCCGTGATAGGGGCACTCGACGCTGTCGGTCCCGTCGGCCTCGCGGTGGACGCGGCCCGCTGAGAGAGCAGCGGCGCGATGGGGACAGATGTCGCGAATGGCGTAGACTTCGCCCGCCCGGGTGCGGCCCAGCAGCACCGGCTCGGCCAGATACTCCCGCTTCTCCATCCTGCCCGGCTTGAGGTCGGGCGACAGGGCGGCGACGTACCAGGCGTCCCAGACGAAGCCTTCGCCGAACTTGTCGCCAAGGGGCTGCTTGGCTGGACTGGCGCCGGGCTTGGCCTTCAGGAGCGGAACGTCGTCGGGCATGCGAGGGCTTCTAGCGGGCTTGGGTGAACGCTGTAACTTGAGGCGCAGTGTCGCAGCCGATTGCGACATCCGTGCTTGGACTCAGAAAAGCGTCAGCCAGAAGCCTGGACGGTCTCCCACCGCCAGGCGCGCCCAACCGAATTCCCCCGAACTCACGCCCCGCCCGACGGGCTCACCGCGACGCGGCGGTCTCCACCAGGCGCTGATAGAAGCGCACCATTCGCCCGACATTGTCCAGGCTGATGTGTTCGTCGGTGCCGTGGATGATCTTGGTCTCGTCGACCTTCAGCACCAGCGGCTGGAAGCGGTAGACGTCGCTGGCCACGCCGGTCAGGTAGCGGCTGTCGGTGCCGGCGGTGACCAGGCCCGGCACCACCGGAGCCTTGCTCTCGTCGGCGGCTAGGCCCGCCAGGGTCTTCCAGGCGTCGGAGCTGGTCGAGGAGATCGGCGAGGGCTCGTCGGTCTTGGTCCAGCTGAGCTCGACCGGCAGCTTGCCCACGGCGTCCTTGGCCCGCGCCATCACCTTGGCCGAGCTGTCGCCCGGCGCGATGCGGTAGTTGATCCAGGCGGTGGCGTCCTGCGGCAGGACGTTTTCCTTGGGCGAGCCCTTCAGCATGGTCGGGGCGATGGTGGTGTGCAGCATGGCCGCGCCCGCGGGCGTCTTGGCCGTGACCTTCACCAGCAGCGGCGCGAACAGCCAGGTGTTGGCCGCGAAGACCTTGACCACGGGCGAAGCGTGCGGGGCGATGGCCTTCAGCATGTCGGCGCCGGGGCCCTGGAACTTCATCGGGGCCTGGTGCTCGTCGATCGCCTGCACCGCCTTGGCCAGGGTGACGACGCCGCCGCCGTCGGCCGGCGGGGCCGAGGAGTGGCCGCCGACCGCGGGGGCCACGACCTTCATGGTGCCATAGCCCTTCTCGGCCGTGCCGATGATGGCGGCGGGCTTGCCGGTGACAGGATGGTCGGCGACCACGGCCATGCCCTCGTCCAGCACGAACTGGGCCTTGATGTTGCGCGACTTCAGCAGCGCCGCGGCGGCGCGGGCCCCGACCCCGCGCACCTCCTCGTCATGGCCGCTGACCACGATGACGGTGCGCATGGGCTTGAAGCCGCTGGCGGCCACCGCGTCGATCGCCTCGAACAGGGTGACCAGAGAGCCCTTGTCGTCGATCGAGCCCCGGCCCCAGACCGCGCCGTCGGCCACCACGCCGTCGAACGGCGGATGGGTCCAGGCGCCCTCGCTGCCCGGGGTGACCGGCACCACGTCCTGGTGGGCCATCAGCACGATCGGCGGCAAGGCCGGGTTCGAGCCGGGCCAGGTGTAGACCAGGGTGTGCTCGGCCACGACCTCGCGGGTCATGACCTTGTGGGCCTCCGGATAGGTCGCCTGCAGCCAGGCGTGCAGCTTGTCCCACTCGGCCGGCTGGTCCTCGGCCCTGTCCTGGTGGCTGATGGTCTGGAAGCGGACGGCCTGCGCCAGGTGGCCGGCGACCTTGTTGACGTCCACCGGACGCGCGGCGGCCAGCTTGACGCTGGCGGGATCCACCACGGCCGGCGCCTTGAAGGTGGCGGTCCGCACCGCGACCACGGCCGTCACGGCCAGGACCAGACCCACGGCCGTCAGCGCGACCTTACCCCCGACACCCATTCGTCACTCCCCAGGCGCTTTGGCCGAACACTTGTTGGAGGCGACTGTGCGTCGGGCGGGCGCGGCTGGCAATGGCGCCGTTGGGGAGCCTTGAGGTCAGGCCGCCCCTTCGCTCAGCTCCTGCACCTCTTCGAACGTCCGCAGGCCCGGCCGCTGCGCGCAGACCAGCACGGCCATGTTCCCCGGCAGGTGCTGGTTGGC
Source organism: Caulobacter sp. GW822-FHT07D08 (assembly GCF_058798735.1). NCBI lineage: Bacteria > Pseudomonadati > Pseudomonadota > Alphaproteobacteria > Caulobacterales > Caulobacteraceae > Caulobacter > Caulobacter sp. GW822-FHT07D08. The sequence goes on along the minus strand of NZ_JBXAKU010000005.1, from coordinate 334,483 downwards.
CAGCATCTTCTCGTGGGCGGCGGGGATGTCGTTCCAGGGGAAGACCTCCGACAGGCACGGGTCGACGCGGCGGTCGATGACCAGCTGGTTGGCCGCCGAGGCCTGCATCAGGTTGGCGAAGTGGCTGCCCTGCACGCGCTTCTGGCGCATCCACAGGAAGCGGGCGTCCATGGTCAGGTTGAAGCCGCTGGTGCCGGCGCAGATGGCGACCATGCCGCCGCGCTTGACCACGAACACCGAGACCGGGAACGTCGCCTCGCCCGGGTGCTCGAACACCAGGTCCACGTCGCGGTTGCCGGTGATCTGCCAGATCGCCTTCCCGAACTTGCGGCTCTCCTTCATGTAGTCGGTGAACTCGGGGCCGTTGACCTTGGGCAGCTGGCCCCAGCAGTTGAACTCGTTGCGGTTCAGCACCGCCTTGGCGCCCATCGACAGCACGAACTCGCGCTTGTCCTCGGACGAGACCACTCCGATGGCGTTGGCGCCGGCCACGGCGGCCAGCTGCACGGCGAAGACGCCCAGCCCGCCCGACGCGCCCCAGACCAGCACGTTCTGGCCGGGTTTCAGCTCATGCGGCTTGTGGCCGAACAGCATGCGGTAGGCGGTGGCCAGGGTCAGGGTGTAGCAGGCGCTCTCTTCCCAGGTCAGGTGCTTGGGGCGCGGCATCAGCTGGCGCGACTGCACCCGGCAGAACTGGGCGAAGCTGCCGTCCGGCGTCTCGTAGCCCCAGATGCGCTGGCTGGGCGAGAACATCGGGTCGCCGCCGTTGCACTCCTCGTCGTCGCCGTCGTCCTGGTTGCAGTGGATGACGACCTCATCGCCCAGCTTCCAGCGCTTGACCTTCTTGCCCACCGCCCAGACGATGCCCGAGGCGTCGGAGCCGGCGATGTGATAGGGCTGCTTGTGGGCGTCCAGCACGCTGATCGGCTCGCCCAGGGCGGCCCAGACGCCGTTGTAGTTGACGCCGGCGGCCATCACGAGGACCAGCACCTCGTCCTCGCCGATCTCCCACGTGGGCACGACCTCGACCTGCATGGCCTGGGTCGGCTTGCCGTGGCGCTCCTTGCGGATGCTCCAGGCGTACATGGTCTTCGGGACATGGAAGGCCGGCGGGATCTCGCCGATCTCGTAGAGGTCCTTCAGGACCGGCGTTTCAGACGTCTCGAGCGTCGCGGTCGTCATCTCCACTCCCCATTCCTTGGCCGTCTTTCGCGCTGCAACAACGCATGAGGGCCAAACTCGGCTATGCGCGCCCGCTTGTTTTCGGGTCTCCCGAGCAAGGCTGAGACAACTGTTTGAAACTGGCAAGCGGAATCTTGTGCGTCGCAGCATCGCGTTGGGGAAGGTTGCCGGCTCCGGCGCGCCGGGCCACGGTGGCGGCATGATCCACCTGTCGCATCCGTACCCCGCGATCGCCCTCGTCGAGCTGGACACCGCGCCGGCCAACGTCCTGGCCATGGCCGAGCGGGCGCGGCTGCTGGAGGCCTTCGCCGCCATCGAGGCCGACCGGGCGGTGCGCGTCGTGGTGCTGACCGGCCGCAACGGCGCGTTCTGCACCGGAGACGATCTGGCCGAGTCGCTGTCGCGCGACGTCCCGACGCAGAGCGCCGCGATCCTGCACTTCCTGGCCATGTGCGACCGCGTCCTCGCCTGCCGCGTCCCGGTGATCGCGGCGGTGGATGGCTGGTGCATCGGCGGCGGGCTGGAGCTGGCCCTGGCCGCCGACATCCGCCTGGCCAGCGACCGCGCCAGCTTCGCCTGCTCGGCGGTGCGGATGGGGCTGACCGCCTCGGCCGAGCGCCTGACGCGCCTGATCGGCGAAAGCCGCGCCAAGCCCCACCTGCTGACCGGCGCGCCCTTCGACGCCGCGCGGGCGCTGGCGGACGGGGTGGCGGCGGAGATCCATCCGGCGGAGGGGTTGCTGGACGCGGCGCTGGCGATGGCGGGGGTCATCGCCTCCCGCGCGCCGCTGGCCGTGCAGGCGACCAAGCGGGTGGCGTCGGGTGTGTCGACGACGGAGGCCGAGATTCCGGGGTTGGCGGCGTCCGCCGATCACGCGGAGGCGCGATCGGCGTTCATGGGCAAGCGGCCTGCGGTGTTCAGTGGCCGCTGAACTTCGTCACGAGCAGGCCCCGGCCTGCCGCGCGCCGAAAGTGGCCTGGCTCACTGTGTATTTTTCCCCTGCGGAAGAGGACAGTTGCTCGATCAGGCCCTTGCAGGAAAACCCGGACATACTGAGGTATTGCTTGGCGGATCTAACCGCGTTCTCATTCCAATCGACGTCGAGGCTATCCACGGCCACGGTAGCGTCGGCGAGATCATAACCCTCGCCGGCGCTTGATGAGAGCTGCTCGATCAGGCCTTCCCGCGAGAAACCGGTCATCCTGAGGTACTGGTTTGCGGATCGGACGGCATTCCTTTGCGCGGAGGTCAGTCTGGACGTCGCTTCGGGCGCGGTCTCCGTTGCCTTAGCCGGTGATGCTGCGGCCGATTTCCTGGTCGCCTGCTTTGCGGTCGTGGGCCGTTCCGCCGTCGCGGCCGCTGGCGGAGCGTCGGCTGTTGTCGCTGGAGCAGGATGACTGCTGCCAATGATGAAAAGGATGATGATCGCCATCCAGCCAAAGGAAATCACCCTGGCGACGATACTGTAGCCTCTGCGTAGAAGAAACCACGCGAAAATCCAAGGCAGTAAGAATATCCCGATCCCCAGAGCAGCGCCAACCTTACGTTTGACGCCATTGCGCGGATCGTTACCGACAGACACTTCAGTCATTCTACGCTCCCCTACGACGTCGGATGCTAGGGCTAAGCCTAACGGACGACAAGGTGTTTGGTAGGTGGGGTCGTTGATGAACGCCTTAAGGTTGATCTCGAAGCTCTTGGTTCGCACCCGCGAACGCCATATTGCGTCGCAGCAAATCCCGGCTCATGATCACCGGTAAGTAAGGCCGCCAGAGCCGTCCCCGGGAGCCCGCCATGTCCTCGACGCCGTACCAGCATGCGCCCGATCCGCCGTGGATCTTCCGCACCTATGCCGGTCACTCGACGGCGGAGAAGTCCAACGCGCTCTATCGGGCCAATCTGGCGCGCGGCCAGACGGGGCTGTCGGTGGCCTTCGACCTGCCCACCCAGACCGGCTACGACCCCGACCACATCCTGGCGCGGGGCGAGGTCGGCAAGGTCGGCGTGCCGATCAGCCATCTGGGCGACATGCGCCAGCTCTTCAGCGAAATCCCGCTGGAGAAGATGAACACCTCCATGACCATCAACGCCCCGGCCGCCTGGCTGCTGGCGATGTACGTGGCGCTGGCCGACGAGCAGGGGGCGGATCGGGCCCTGCTGCAGGGCACGACGCAGAATGATCTGATCAAGGAGTATCTGTCGCGCGGCACCTACATCTTCCCGCCAGGCCCGAGCCTGCGGCTGATCGGCGACATGATCGCCTGGTGCTATCGCGAGGTTCCCAAGTGGAACCCGATGAACGTCTGCAGCTACCACCTGCAGGAGGCGGGCGCGACGCCGGAGCAGGAGCTGGCCTTCGCCCTGGCCACCGCCATTTCGGTGCTCGACACGGTCAAGGCCGGCGGCCAGGTGCCCGACGAGGACTTCGAGATCGTCGCCTCGCGGATCAGCTTCTTCGTCAACGCCGGCGTGCGGTTCGTCACCGAGCTGTGCAAGATGCGCAGCTTCACCAAGCTCTGGGACCAGATCCTGCTGGAACGCTACGGCGTGCAGGACAAGAAGGCCCGCCGCTTCCGCTACGGGGTGCAGGTCAACAGTCTGGGCCTGACCGAGCAGCAGCCCGAGAACAACGTCTACCGCATCCTGATCGAGGCCCTGGCCGTCACGCTCAGCAAGGACGCCCGTTGCCGGGCCCTGCAGCTGCCGGCCTGGAACGAGGCCCTGGGCCTGCCGCGCCCGTTCGACCAGCAGTGGTCGCTGCGGCTGCAACAGGTGCTGGCCTACGAGACCGACCTGCTGGAATACGAGGACCTGTTCGACGGCTCACACGTGGTCGAGGCCAAGGTCGCCGAGCTGTCGAAGGGGGCGCTGGAGCAGCTGGCCCTGATCGACGCGATGGGCGGGGCTGCGAGCGCGATCGACTACATGAAGACCGAGCTGGTCGGGTCGAACGCCAGGCGGGTGCGCTCGGTCGAGACCGGCGACCTGACCGTCGTGGGCGTCAACCGCTGGACGGACACCGAGGTCTCGCCGCTGTCGGCCGGGGAGAGCTCGATCGAGACGGTCGACCCGCGCCTGGAGGCCGATGTGGTCGCCCGCCTCAAGGCCTGGCGCGAGGCCCGCGATGACGGCGCCGTGCAAGCGGCGCTGGCCGACCTGCAGGCCGCCGCCCGCGACGGCCGCAACGTCATGGAGCCCTCGATCGTCGCCGCCAAGGCCGGCGTCACCACCGGCGAGTGGGCCGGGGCTCTTCGTGAAGTGTTCGGCGAATATCGCGGCCCGACCGGCGTGGCGGTGGTGGTCTCGACCGGCGAGGCCGAGGATGTCGAGGCGGTGAAGGCCGAGGTCGAGCGCGTCTCGCAACTGCTGGGCCGCACGCTCACCTACCTGGTCGGCAAGCCGGGCCTGGACGGCCACTCCAATGGCGCCGAGCAGATCGCCACCCGCGCCCGCGCCTGCGGCATGGAGGTGGTCTATGATGGCATCCGCTCGACGCCCGAAGAGATCGTCCGCCGCGCCAAGGAAAGCCGCGCTCACGTGGTCGGCCTGTCGATCCTGTCGGGCTCGCACCTGGACCTGGTGCAGGAGGTCATCCGCGTGATGCGCGCCGAGGGCCTGGGCGATATCCCCGTCGTGGTCGGCGGCATCATCCCCGACGCCGACGCCCTGATCCTCAAGCAGATGGGCGTGGCGCGGATCTACACGCCCAAGGACTTCAAGATCACCGAGATCATGGGCGATGTGGTGCGGTTGGTGGAAGCGACGGCGCTGGAGCGGGTTTAGCTCCGCCCCAGCCGCCAGGCCGCGACAAACCCGACCACGGCCAGCGGCAGGAATGCGCCGAACAGCACCAGGCCGTTGGTCGGGGCCAGAGCCAGATCCACGCCGTGGCTGAAGCCGAGAACATTGGCGATAGCGCCGGCGCCGGCTGAGCCGACGGCGCCGCCGATCAGCTGGGCGGTGGGGACGGCGCCGGAAGCCGTGGCCTGTTCCTCGGCCGGGACGGCGGCGATGGCGCGGCGGGCGATGAAGGCGTGGCAGAGGCCAAAGCCGGCGCCGAGAACGCAAAAGGCGGCGGCGATCTCCATCAAGGTTCCGCGCGGCACGGCCCAGGCCGAGAGGGCGGCGCCGAGCAGGATTACCCCAGCCCCGAGGCGGACCAGGCGACCGTCCTTCTCGGCCGGGGTGTGGCCGACCAGCATGGCGCAGAGGGTCCAGCCGGCCGCGATCGCGCCGGTGACGTAGCCCGCCGTCAGGGGCGAGGCGTGGTGGATGACCTGGATGAAAGCCGGGCCATAGACCGTGAAGCCGATCACCGCCGCCTCGCAGGCGAAGATGGTCAGCAAGCCGAGGCCCGTGGCGGTGCGCAGGTCGGCCGCCGTGCGGGGCAGCAGGCGGTGGTGGGTCCTGGCGTTGGCGGCCAGCATGGCGGCCATGCCAAGGACGCCGCCGATCGCCAGGCCGATCGCCCATCGCGGCGAGGCCACGACGCCGGCCGCGCCGATCAGGCTGACGCCGACCACCAGCAGGAAGAGCTGCAGGCTGGGAATGCGGCTCTGACCCTTTTCGTTCTTGTCGGCCGGCAGCATGACCATCACCGCGCCGACGAAGATGATCGCCTGGACCACGAACAGCCAGAACGCTCCACGCCAGAAGCCGGCGGCGGCGAACAGGCCGCCCAGCAGCGGGCCCAGCAGGGTCGCCGCGCCCCAGATCCCCGCCACCGCGCCATAGACCCGCGGCCACAGGCTTTCGGGGAAAAGGGCGGTGATGGCGACGTAGCAGAGGGCCACGACCGCGCCCGCGCCCAGGCCCTGGATCAGGCGGCCCAGAATGAAGGTGACGAACTCCGGCGCCAGGGCGCTCATCGCGCAGCCGATGGCGTAGACGAGGCCCGTCAAGGCCGTGGCGGTGCGCAGGCCCAGCGCCATGGAAAGCTTGCCCGAACAGGCCCCGGCGACGATCGAGCCGGTCAGATAGGCCGCCACCGACCAGCCGAAATACTGGTAGCCGCCGATCTCGTTGGCGACGCTGGGCATGATCGTCGCCGTCACCAGGGTGTCGGCGGCGTTCAGCCAGATGCCCAGGCACAGCAGGGCGAAGCGCGGCGCCAGGGTCTTGTCGACCAGGCGCCCGGAAGAGGCGGGCGTGTTCATGCCGGGCACATGGCCTTTTTCCGCGTCATAGCCAAGTCCGGAGAACCTCGACGGTTGAACCCGTCGCCTTGGTCGTGCTTGGTGACCGGCGTTAACCTTTTCCTTCGGGGCGCTTTCCCAGTTCCATGCGCTATCGCGTTCCGCACAATCCGCGCATCGAGCACGAGGTCCGTCATCGGGCGCGCCTGGCCCGTTACGCCGGCCTCGTCATCCTGTGGCTGATCGTGCTGCTGATGACCTTCGTGGCCGAGCGGAAGATTCCCGACCAGCACCTGCCGTGGAAGCCGCTCAGCGTCGTCGACCCCGTGGGCCTGGCCACCCGGGTCAAGGCGGCGCGGGCCGGGGCCGACCCCAAGCTGTGTCGCGGGATCATCGCCAAGGCCGGGGTTGTCTATGCCGAGGTCCCCGAACGCACCGAGGGCGAGTTCTGCGAACTGCGCGACGCGGTCCTGTTGCGGTCGGGCCTGGCCAGGCTGGAGCCGGCCGAGGCGCCGCTGGTCTGTAAGGAAGCCCTGGCCCTGACCATCTGGGAGCGCCAGGTGGTGCAGCCGGCCGCCGACGAACTGCTGGGCCAGGGTGTGGCCGGCATCGAGCACTATGGCAGCTATGCCTGCCGGCGGATGTACGGCCAGAAGGATGGGCCGGTCAGCGAGCACGCCCGCGCCGCCGCCATCGACATCGCCGGTTTTAGGCTGACCGACGGCCAGGTCGTCAGCGTGGCGTCGGACTGGACCGATCCGGGCCCGCGCGGCCAGTTCCTGCGGCGGGTGCGCGACGGCGCCTGCCGGGTGTTCCTGACCACGCTGAGCCCGGACTACAACGCCGAGCACCGCGACCACTTCCACCTGGATATGAGCGGGTGGACGAAGTGCTCGTGACAGGGCGTCAGAGCGTCGCCGCCAGTGCCGCCAGCTGATCCGCCACGATCCCCCAGCCTTCGTGGAAACCCATCTGCTCGTGGGCGGCCTTATCCTCGGCGGTCCAGTGGCGGGCCACGGCGCGGTAGCGGGTCTTGCCGTCGCCCAGGTCCTCGAAGGTGACGGTGGCCACCATGAACGGCTTGGTCGAGGGCTTCCAGGTTTCGGTGAAGGCGTCGGTGAAGACGATCTTCTCGTTGGGGATCACTTCCAGATAGACGCCCGGCTGCGGCACGACCTCGCCGTTCGGCCCGTTCATCTCCAGATAGGTGTTGCCGCCGGTGCGGACATCCATGCGCACATTGGAGACGGTCCAGGGCTTGGGGCAGAACCACCGCGGCATCAGCTCCGGCGTGGTCCAGCACGCGTAGAGCTTCTCGCGCGGCGCATCGATGATCCGTTCAAGGACGAGTTCGCGGTCAGCGGGGAAGTCGGCGGCGTGGGCGGTGTCGAGCGGCATTGAGCGTCTCCTGTTGATCCGAAGTCTCGCCGCAAGGACGGGCGCGATCCAGGCGTCCCGACATCGGTCGCTAAAAATTCCAAAGAACGATGTTCCGTGGTTGAATTCGCCAAATCCCGGCGGCTCCAGCACAGAGGCGCGGGTCCGAAAGACGGATGCTTGCCTTCGACGGTCGGACGGTCCGACCCGCCAAGGATAAGACCATGACCCGCAAGCTCGCGGGCGCGCTCGCCGCCCTGACTGTCTCGACCCTGTTCGCCACGACCTCGGCCCACGCGGTCGAGCCGTTCCCCGCCGGCTTCAAGGCCAGCGACATCGCCGCCAACGGCACGACCCTGCACGTCCGCGTCGGCGGAACGGGTCCGGCGGTGGTGCTGCTGCACGGCTTCGCCGACACCGGCGACATGTGGGCGCCGGCGGCCAGGGAGCTGGCCAAGACCCACACGGTCATCGTGCCCGACCTGCGCGGCATGGGTCTGTCGGCCCATCCGGAAGGCGGCTACGACAAGAAGACGCAAGGCGAGGACATCGCCGCGGTGATGGACGCCCTGAAGGTCCAGAAGGCCCAGCTGGTCACCCACGACATCGGCAACATGGTCGGCTACGCCCTGGCCGCCGAGCATCCCGACCGCATCACCAGGTGGGTGGTGATCGACGCTCCGCTGCCGGGCATCGGCCCCTGGGACGAGATCCTGAAGCTGCCGATGCTGTGGCACTTCAACTTCCGCGGTCCGGACATGGAGCGTCTGGTCGCCGGCCGCGAGCGCATCTATCTGGACCGTTTCTACAACGAGCTGTCGTTCAAGCCGGCCTCGATCACGGAAGGAACCCGCCAGCACTATGCGGCGCTCTACGCCCGCCCCGGCGCGATGCATTCGGCCTTCGAGCAGTTCAAGGCCTTCACTCAGGACGCCGTCGACAACCAGGCCTTCGCCGCCAAGGGCAAGCTGCCCATGCCGGTGCTGGCGGTCGGCGCCGACCACTCGTTCGGCGAGCGCCAGGCCGAGGTGCTGCGCTTCGTGGCCAGCGACGTAACGGCCAAGGTGCTGCCCGACTCCGGGCACTGGGTGATGGAGGAACAACCCGCCGCGACCACGGCGATCATCACGGGGTTCCTGGACTAGGATCGCCCGTTCCCTGTCTTCCCGGCCGCGGCGCCGCCCCAGAGCCGGGATAACAGGAGTGCTTGACCCATCGCCGCCTTGCCGCCAGTTTGATGTCAAATTCAAACAAACGTTTAGGGTGGCGCGATGAACCTCTTCGACCTGACCGGCAAGGTGGCGGTCATCACCGGGTCCTCGCGCGGCATCGGCAAGGCGATCGCCGAGCGGATGGCCGAGCACGGGGCCAAGGTGGTGATCTCCTCGCGCAAGCTGGAACCGTGCGAGGAGGTCGCCGCCGCGCTCAACGCCAAACACGGACCGGGGACGGCCATCGCGGTTCCGGCCAATATCGCCTCGAAAGAGGATCTCCAGCACCTCGTCGACCAGACTCGCAAGGTCTTCGGCCAGGTCGACATCTGCGTCTGCAACGCCGCCAGCAATCCCTACTATGGTCCGCTGGCCGGGATCAGCGATGACCAGTTCCGCAAGATCCTGGACAACAACATCATCAGCAATCACTGGCTGATCGGCATGGTCGCGCCGGAGATGCGGGAACGGAAAGACGGCGCGATCATCATCGTCTCGTCGATCGGCGGCCTGCGCGGCAACGCCATCATCGGGGCCTACAACATCTCCAAGGCCGCCGACTTCCAGCTGGCCCGCAACCTGGCGCACGAGTTCGGGCCGGACAACGTGCGGGTCAACTGCATCGCGCCGGGCCTGATCAAGACCGACTTCGCCCGGGCGCTTTGGGAGAACCCCGAGACCCTGAAGCGCGCCACGACCGCCGTCCCGCTACGCCGGATCGGCGAGCCGGACGAGCTGGCCGGGGCGGCGGTCTATCTCGCCTCCAAGGCCGGCAGCTTCATGACCGGACAGGCGCTGGTGGTGGACGGCGGGGCGACCATTTGAGCGGGACGAACCCGAAGTCGTTCAATCCCGGAGACAAGCTTAACCGGTCCTACATCTATCGCCTCGAAGGGTGGCCGTAGTCTCCAGGGAACCGGACTTGCGGCGCCTTCTCGTCTTTCTTGCTCTGATCGGGTCCCTCGTGGCCGGCGCCGCGCACGCGCAAGGGTCCGTGCCCCTGGCTCAGCGCCTGGACCAGCTGGCTCGTGAGATCGGCGCGCACGAGGTTCGCAATCCTCCCCGCGGCAACGAAGACATCGAACGGGCCGGCCGCCGCGCCCTGCGTGATCGCGGCGAGGCCCGGCTCTATGGCCTGTGGCGGGTGCTCTACGCCTACAAGAGCAACCAGATCGAAGGCCGCTTTGGCGCCTGGGCCAAGCTGGCCCGCGAGGCGGCCGCCCATGACCACGACACCCAGCTCGCCACGCTCGTCGATCTGGAAGCCCTGGCCTATCGCCATGAGACCCGCGGCTTCCGCGCCTTCACGGAGGGCGACTGGCGCAAGTATCTGAGCCAATCCGGTCCCGACATCCGGGTGATGGCCGGCGTGGAGCGCGTAAGGCACCTGGGGCAGATGGGCCGCTGGGCCGAAGCCGCGCGCCTGGCCGCCGACTTGCAGGTCGATATCGAGCGGCGCGGCCGCGTCGCCGAACCGGTGCTGGCCGAGCTGCATCAGGTCCACAGCTACACGCTGTCGGACATCGGCGACAAGGAAGGCGCCCTGGACCACATGGCCCAGGCCGTGAGGCTGGACGAGCGCGACGCTTTCCACATCCGCAAGATCGAGCGGATCTACGACATCGCCTACACGGCCGCCGACCTGGGCGAGCTGGGCGCGGCTCAGCGCATGGCCGACCTGCATCACCGGATGGTCATGGCCGACGGCGACAAGGACCTGCGGACCTGGGACCAGCACCTGTGCGCGCGTATCGCCCTGCTGCTGAACCAGCCGCGCAAGGTGCTGGCGTGCCTCAGCGGCGCCCAGGCCGAGCTCGACAATCCCAACCGCCGGCTGCAGGTCATCCTGTTGCGCCAGCGCGCCCAGGCGCAGGCCCAGCTAGGCATGGCCGCCGCCGCCCGCGCCGACCTGGAGCGGCTGAAGAGCGTTCCGGCGGTGCTGAGCCAGCGCGACCTCCAAGCCGAAGCCCTGGTCCAGGCCTATATCGACCACGCCGAAGGCCGCGGCGCCCTGGCTTTCCAGGAACTGGACGCCTGGCGGCGCGCCAACAGCGCGGAGACCGAGAAGGCCCATGCGCGCAGCGTGACCGAGATATCCTCCGCCCTCGACAGCGAGCTGCGCGCCAAGCGCGACGAGAGCCGCCGCCTGACCGAAGAGGTGCGGCTCAGCCGCAGCCTGGCGCGGGCGTCCGTGGTCATCGCGCTCCTGCTCGGCGTCTTGGTCGCCGGGGGCGTCGCCTGGGCCCTCCACCAGCGCCGCGCCTCGCGCCGCCTGAAGGGCGCCCAGGAGCACGCCGAGGCCGCCAGCAAGGCCAAGTCGGCCTTCCTGGCGGTGATGAGTCACGAGCTGCGTACGCCGTTGAACGGCATGCTGGGCCTGGCCCAGGCGCTGCGCGCCGGGACCCTGACGCCGGAGCAGCGCGAGCAGGTCGACCTGATCATGGACAGCGGCGACACGTTGCTGGTTCTGCTGAACGACATTCTCGACCTCTCCAAGATCGAGGCCGGCAAGCTGGAGATCGCGCCCACGGTCGGCGACCTGGTCCGGACCTGCGCCCGTCTGGTCGGCGGCTACCAGCCGACGGCGCGCGAAAAGGGCGTGGCCCTGACCTTCAAGCTGGAGAGCGAGGCGCCCGGGCCGCTGATGTTCGACGGGGTGCGGGTGCGCCAGTGCCTGACCAACCTGGTCTCCAACGCCCTGAAGTTCACCACGGAGGGCAAGGTCGAGGTGGCCCTGGCCTGCTATCCGGAGGAGGAGGGGCGTGTCCGCGTGCGGCTGCGGGTGGCGGACACTGGCATCGGCATGAACAAGGCCACGGTCGCCAAGCTGTTCCGCCCCTTCGTCCAGGCCGACGCCTCGACCACCCGCAACTTCGGCGGCACGGGCCTTGGCTTGAATATCACCCGCCGGCTGGTCGAGATGATGCGCGGCGAGATCCGCGTCGAGAGCGAAGCGGGGCGGGGCTCGGTCTTCACCATCGAGATGCTGGTCGACGCGGCCGACGCCTCCGAACTGCCGGTCAGCCAGGCCGAGGCTGGCGAGAATGATGTCCGCTTCGCCGCCTTGCATGGCCGCCGCGTGCTGGTGGTCGACGACCATCCGGTCAACCGCCGTGTCATCCGTCTCTTCCTCGAGCCGTTCGAGTGCGAGCTGGTCGAGGCCCAGAACGGCCAGGAGGCGCTGGACGTGTTGGAGCGCGAGCCGGTCGATCTCATCCTGATGGACGTCAACATGCCGGTGATGGACGGGCTGGAGGCCACGCGTCGGCTGCGCGGGGATTCGCGGTTGGCGCGGCTGCCGGTGATCGCGCTGACGGCCGATGTCATGTCGGCGCAGATCAAGATATGCCTGGAGGCGGGCTGCGACGCGCACGTCGCCAAGCCGATCGACCTGCGGAACTTGCTGTCGGTGATGGATACGTGCCTGGCGCGGGGTGTGGCGCGCGAGGTGATGGCGGGACTGAGCGCGCTGTAGCCTGTCGGCTTTGTCAGCTGAAAGCAGTCCGGGCCCTCGCCAGCCGCTCCACCGCCGCGTCCAGCGTCGCGTCCGCCTTGGCGAAGCATAGCCGCACCACGTTGCGCACCGGGGCCTCGGCGAAGAACGCCGACACCGGGATCGCCGCGACGCCGAACTCGACGACGATCCGTTCACAGAAGGTCACGTCGTCGACCATGATCCCCGACGCCGTCAGGTCGACGTTGAGGAAATACGTCCCCTGGCTCTCCAGCACGACATAGCCCGCCGCGCGCAGGCCGGCGGTCAGGCGGTCGCGAGAGCGCTGCATCTCGGCGGGCATCTGGTCGAACCAGGCGCGGTGGTTGTCGAGGCCCCACGCCACGCCGGTCTGCAGGTTCGGCGGCGTGGTGAAGGTCAGGAACTGGTGGGCCGCCGCCAGAGGCCCGATCAGGGCGGGCGCGGCCATCAGGAAGCCGACCTTCCAGCCGGTCATGCCGAACAGCTTGCCGGCCGAGCCGATCTTCACCGTCCGCTCGCGCATGCCTGGGAAGGTCATCAGCGGCCGATGCTCGCGTCCGTCGAACACCACCGCCTCCCACACCTCGTCGCAGACCGCGATCGTGTCGTGCTCCACGCAGAACTGGGCCAGCAGGGCGAGGTCCTCGGCGGGCGTGACGATCCCGGCCGGGTTCAGCGGACTGTTCAACACCACCATCCGGGTCCTGTCGCTGAACGCCGCCTCCAGCATCGCCCGGTCGAAGCGCCAGTGCGGCGGGGCCAGACGGACCAGTCGGGGAATCCCGCCCGCGCGGCGGACCAGCGGCAGGTAGGCGTCGTACAGGGGCTGGAACAGCACCACCTCGTCGCCGGGCGAGATCAGGGCCGTGAACGCCGCCGCCAGGGCCTCCGTGGCGCCGGAGGTGACGACGATCTCCGTGTCTGGATCAAGTTCCAGGCCTTGCGTCCGGCCATAGTGCCCGGCCACGGCGGCGCGCAGCTCCGGCAGGCCGCGCATCGGCGGATACTGGTTGGAGCCCTCGATCAGCGCCCGCGCCGCGGCTTCGCGGACGGGCAGGGGGCCCTGGTCGTCGGGAAAACCCTGGCCCAGATTGATCGCGCCGTGCTGGCGCGCCAGCCCGCTCATCCGCTCGAAGATCGTGGTGGGCAGGTTGTCGAAGACGGGATGGACCATGCCCTTGCCTAACACGGCGCGGGAATTCTGAAACCCGGCGGCCGCTCGCGCATTCTCATGGCTCAGCTTTTAGAGGAGGGCATCATCATGCACGGCGTCGGTTTCATCGGAGCCATCATCATCGGGATCTTCGCCGGCTGGATCGCCGAGAAGATCATGAAGCGCGACCACGGACTGCTGACCAACCTGATCGTCGGCCTGGTCGGCGCGCTGATCGGCGCGTTCCTGGCCGGCATGCTGGGCATTCACTTCTGGGGCTGGGTCGGCAGTCTGCTGATCTCGACCCTGGGCGCGGTGCTGCTGCTGTGGCTGCTGGGGCTGGTGAAGAAGAACTAGGACGGGGTCGTCGGAGGGGGAGGAAGGTTGGGCGTCTACCCTACCGCCGTTTCCTCTTCCTCCGCGCCGTCGTCCGCGCCTTCCCGCCGCATCCGCCGCGCCAGGTTCGACAGCAGGAAGCTCGGGATGTCGCCCACCGGCATCGGCCGCCCGTACAGGAAGCCCTGGAAGGTGTCGCAGCGCATGTCGGACAGCAGCCGCGCCTGGGCGGCGGTCTCGACACCCTCGGCGGTGACCTCCAGGTTCAGAGTCTGGCCCAGCAGGGCGATGGTGCGCAGGATGTCGGCGATGGCCGTGTTGTCCTGCATTTCCGCCACGAACGAACGGTCGATCTTGATCTTGTCGAACGGGAACCGCCACAGATAGGCCAGGCTGGAATAGCCGGTGCCGAAGTCGTCCATGGCGATCTTGACGCCCAGGGCCTTCAGGGCGGCCAGCTGTTCCAGGGTTTTGGCGCTGTCGTGCAGCAGCAGGCCCTCGGTGATCTCCAGCTCCAGGCGGCCCGGCGCCAGGCCCGACCCGGCGAGAGCGGCCTTGACCTGGGCGACCAGGTCGCCCGAGGCGAACTGGTTGGGCGACAGGTTGACGGCGACGGTCAGGTGCGAGGGCCAGCCAGCGGCGGTCCTGCAGGCCTCGTGCAGCACCCACTCGCCGATCTTGCCGATCAGGCCCCATTGCTCGGCGGACTCGATGAAGTCGTCCGGCGGCACCAGGCCCCGGCGCGGATGCTGCCAGCGCAGCAGGGCCTCGAAGCCGGTGGTTTCGTGCTCATGAGCGCCGATCAGCGGCTGGAAGAACAGCTTCAGCTCGTTGTTGGCCAGGGCGTCACGCAGGTCCAGTTCCAGCGCCCGGCGCTCCTGGGCCCAGACGTCCATGGCGGTCTCGAAGAAGCGATAAGCCCCGCGTCCGTCGCCCTTGGCGCGGTAGAGGGCCAGGTCGGCGTTCTTCAGAAGGCCGTCCGGATCGTCGGCGTCGAATGGCGCGACGGCGATGCCGACGCTGGCCCCGATCAGCACGTTGTGGCCGCGCACGTCGTAGGGATGCGAGAGCGCGTCGACGATGGTCATGGCCAGGACGCCCAGCGCCTCCGCGCCCGGCGAGGGGGCGATGACCACGGCGAACTCGTCGCCGCCGAGGCGCGAGACCAGACCTTGGGCCCCGACGCAGTCGCGCAGGCGGGTGGCGGCCTGGACCAGCAAGGCGTCGCCGATCGGGTGGCCCAGGCTGTCATTGACGCCCTTGAAATGGTCGAGGTCCAGGCACAGCACGGCGCAGCCTTTGCCGCTTCCGCCATGGGCCTTGGGCTTGCCATGCTCGGTCCAGGCCTTGCCCAGGGCCTGCAGGAACGACAGGCGGTTGGGCAGCTGGGTCAACACGTCGTAGTGGGCCAGGCGCGAGATGCGGGCCTGATCCTCGCGGGCCTGGGTGATGTCGGCGCCCACGCCCCGGAAACCGATGAAGGCGCCGTCCAGGTCGAGCACGGGTTTGGCCGACAGTGACCACCAGTGGGTCTCCCTGGACTCGGGATTTGGACCGACGCCGATCGAAACGACCACGTCGCGGAAGGTCTTCTGTTCGGCGAACAGGGCCGAGAGGGAGGCGACCGGGCCGCTCGGGGCCTCGGCCGCGCCGCACAGCTCGGACATCGGCCGGCCGATCAGCGCGTCCTTGTCGGCGCCGGCCGCGGCGGCCATGCGGTCGGAGACATAGGTCATGGCCCCGGAAGCATCGACCTCCCACAGCCAGTCGCTGGCGCCTTCCTCGAAGTCGCTGAGCAGCAGCGACACGACCAGCCTCTGCTGTTCCAGCTCGTCGGCGGCGACGAGGCGTTCGACGAAGATCTTGGCGTGTGACAGGCACGAGACGCTGACCACCAGGTGGCAGAAGATCAGCAGGCCGCCCAGGGCGTACAGGACCGGGTCGTTGCTGGTGGCCAGCACCCACAGGGCGCCGATGACCATGGGAGTCGAATAGGCGATGGCGGCGGCCGGCAGGGTCAGCATGGCGAAGCCGCCGCAGCCGATCATGCCGGCCAGGACCGAGGCGACCAGCATCGGCATGGCGTCCGAGAAGCCCTGCGCCTTGGGCATGGTCAGGACTGGCAGTACGCTCCACAATAGGCCCAGCAGGCCCGCCTGGATGACGATGCGGCGCACGCCGCGCGCGGACACCGTGGACTTGGCGCTCTTGCGGCGCCGGGCGGCGTACCAGCCGCGCAGACCCAGCAGCGCGTAGCTCATCACCAGCGCCGCCCAGACCGTCAGGATGACGCGGTGCGGGCCGGTCAGGCCGGCCAGATTGACCAGCAGGGCGATGACGATGTTGGCGCTCATCATCACAGGAGTCATGCGCAGGATGCTTTGCACCTGCTCCATGCGCACGCGTCCGGCCATGGCCTCGGGCACGGCGGGAGTCACGCGCTCGGCGAGCGCGGCCAGGCCGCGGCCGATCCTCGAGCTGGCGATGGCGCGCACGCGCGGTCCTCGTCTCATCCGGAGTGGAGATCCCCTGGGCAAATCATCGTTCGCCCGGGTAAACCTCCGGTTAAGTCGACGTGTCGTTTGAGCAAACCGTGCGATGGATTCGCATGCGCGCCGGTATTCGCGCGCGGCGCTTCAGATGACGCCGTCGCGTCAACCGCAAAGAAAAAGGCCGCCGTCCTTTCGAACGGCGGCCCAATTTTCGAAGGGTGAAGAACCCTACTCTTCCTTGACGCGACGCTTGCGGAACGACGGGTTCAGGATCTGCTTGCGCAGGCGGATGCTCTTCGGGGTCACCTCGACCAGCTCGTCTTCCTCGATATAGGCGATGGCCTGTTCGAGGGTCATGCGGCGCGGCGGGGTCAGGCGGATCGACTCGTCCTTGCCCGAGGCGCGGACGTTGGTCAGCTGCTTGGCCTTCATCGGGTTGACGTCGAGGTCGTCCTGACGGGCGTTCTCGCCGATGATCATGCCGAGGTAGCACTTCTCGTTGGCGCCGACGAACATCACGCCGCGCTCTTCCAGGTTCCACAGCGCGTAGGCCGCGGTCTCACCGTCCGAGTTCGAGATCAGCACGCCCTTGCGCTGCTGGTCGAAAGCGCCCTTGTACGGCTCGTAGTGGCTGAACACGCGGTTCAGCACGCCCGAACCGCGCGTGTCGGTCAGGAACTCGCCCTGATAGCCGATCAGCGAGCGCGAGGGGGCGACCAGCTGGATGCGGGTCTTGCCCGCGCCCGACGGGCCCATGTCCTTCAGCTCGGCCTTCCGCAGCGACAGCTTCTCGATGACGATGCCCGAGAATTCGTCGTCGACGTCGATCATGACGTCTTCCATCGGCTCCAGGCGCTTGCCGGTTTCCGGATCGGTCTGGAACACGACGCGCGGACGGCTGATCGACACCTCGAAGCCTTCGCGGCGCATGTTCTCGATCAGGACGCCCAGCTGCAGTTCGCCCCGGCCCGACACTTCATAGGCGTCGCCTTCGGCCGTCTCGGTGACCTTGATGGCCACGTTCGATTCGGCTTCCTTCAGCAGGCGGTCGCGGATCACGCGGCTCTGGACCTTGTCGCCTTCGCGGCCGGCCAGCGGGCTGTCATTGACCGAGACCGTCATCGAGATGGTCGGCGGATCGATCGGCTGGGCCGGCAGGGCCTCGGTCACTTCCAGGGCGCACAGGGTGTCGGCGACGGTGGCCTTCGACATGCCGGCGATGGCGACGATGTCACCGGCTTCGGCGCCTTCGTCGACCGGCGAACGCTTCAGGCCGCGGAAGGCCAGCACCTTGGTGATGCGGCCGCGCTCGATTTCCTTGCCGTTGCGATCCAGGGCCTTGATGGCCATGCCCGGGATGGCCTTGCCGCTCTCGATACGGCCGGTCAGCAGGCGGCCCAGGAACGGGTCGCTTTCGATCAGCACGTTCAGGATCTGGAACGGCTCGTCGGTCTTGGCGATCTGCTTCGGCTCCGGCACGTGGCGGACGATCAGGTCGAACAACGGGGCCAGGTTGTCGTTGGGCACGTTCATGTCGAGCGTGGCCCAGCCGGCGCGGCCCGAGGCGTAGATGTGCGGGAAGTCCAGCTGCTCGTCCGTGGCGCCGATGGCGGCGAACAGGTCGAAGGCGGCGTTGTGGACGCGGTCCGGATCGGCGTGGGCGCGGTCGACCTTATTGATGCAGAGGATCGGCTTCAGGCCCATCTTCAGCGCCTTGGTCAGCACGAACTTGGTCTGCGGCATGACGCCTTCCTCGGCGTCGACCAGCAGGACGCAGCCGTCCACCATGCCCAGGATACGTTCGACTTCGCCGCCGAAGTCGGCGTGGCCGGGGGTGTCGATGATGTTGATGCGGGTTTCGCCCGCTTCACCGTTCCACAGCACGCTGGTGCACTTGGCCAGAATGGTGATGCCGCGCTCGCGCTCCTGGTCGTTGGAGTCCATGGCGCGCTCGGTGGTGGCTTCATTGGCGCGGAAGACGCCCGACTGGGCCAGCAGCTGGTCGACGAGGGTGGTCTTGCCATGATCGACGTGCGCGATGATGGCGATATTTCGCATGGACATGGGAACGGACGGACTTTCGGGAGGAATAGGAGATGACGCTCTACGCGTCAGGCGCGCGGCTTTTACGCGACTGCGGCCGATTTATCCACCCCTGACGCTCGGAAAGACTTGTCGCAGGTAACCGGTGTCATCAACAAAGCCTTATGAGGCTTGGGTTTGCGAGGTGTTCTCGCCAGAGACCGTTTCAAACGCAACAAATTGTGCGCCGCAACATGCCCAAAAATAAGGCAGTTCCAAATAGCGCCGTTCCGCGATCCTTATCCCACAACGGGTTGCGCGATACTCCTGTCAAAAAATCGACATTAACGCCGACTTTTTTACTTGCCTGTTTTTGCGCCGCACCCTATAAACATTCCTGTGAGGCGGCGCTGCCGCTTCTGCCCTTCCTGGGCGTTTCCTCCCTAATGAACTGGCCCGGCGGTTTCGCCGGGCTTTTTTTTGGTCCGAGCGGCCGCGGGCGTCTTTGATCGATGACAACGCGTGTCGAGCGATAGGTTCGGATCAAATTCGAGGGTCGGACGCCGTGGCCCTTCCCGCCTTAACGCAGCTCCGCCAGATCCAGCCGCGCCAGCGCCCTGGTCAGCGACTCGGCGTCGGCCGTGAGTCGCGCCAGGCCCTCGGTCGGCTCGCGGGTTGTCTCGTTCATATAGAGCGCGCGGTTGATCTCGATCTGCAGGGCGTGGGTGCGGCGGGCCGGGCGACCGTAGTGCTCGGTGGTGTAGCCGCCAGCATAGGGGGCGTTGCGGACGACGCGGTAGCCCAGGGTCTCCAGCTCGCGCTCGACCAGGCCAGTCAGCTTGGGGGAGCAGGCCGCGCCGAAGCGGTCGCCCAGCACGATGTCGCACGGCCCCCCGTTGCGGGCCCGCTGGCCGTGCGCGGCCGCCGCCGGCATCGAGTGCCAGTCGATCAGGATCGCCGCCCCGTGCGCCGCGCGCGCCGCCGCCAGTTGGCGGTCCAGGGCGTCGTGATAGGGGCGGTGGGTCAGCTCCACCCGCGCCCTGGCCTCGGCGAAGGTCAGCTTGCGGGCGTAGATCGGCCGGCCCTCGCCGGCGATGCGGGGAATCGTGCCCAGCCCCGCCGCCACCCGGGCCGAGCGGCCGTGGGCGTAGTCGGGCAGGGTCTCGGCGAACATCGAGGGGTCCAGCTCCCACGGTTCGCGATTGAGATCGACATAGGCGCGGGCGAAGCGGGCGCGGATGACGCTGGCCCCCAGGGCCGGCGCGCCGCCGATGATCCGATCGACGAAGGCGTCCTCCGAGGCGCGCAGCGTCTCGAGCGGCAGGCGGGCGGCGGCGATCATGTCTTCCGGATAGATCCCGCCCGAATGGGGCGAGGCGAACACCAGGGCCGTGGGCGGGGCGGCCCCGGCCGGGGCGGCGCGCGTCACTTCGAACGCCGGGCCGCCGAACGTCTCAAGAGGCGCGGTCATTCCCCCGTCCTTTGGGACGTCGTCCGCCGAGAGGGGCCGCCAAGCGCTCATGCCTCGCATCATCGAAGCCCGACCGCGCCGGGTCAAACGACAAACAGCGCGACGGCGGTTCGTCCACAGCCCGCGACACTTAGGTTCATCCCCGATTTACGCTCATCGCGCTAAGGTGACCGCTTCCGATCGACGACTTTCCCTGGAACGTGACCTCATGGCCCGCATCCTTCTCGCCGAAGACGATGATTCCCTCCGCGGCTTCCTGGCGCGGGCGCTGGAACGCGCCGGCTTCGAAGTCCAGGCCTGCGCGGATGGCGAGGAAGCCGTCCAGCACCTGGAACATCCCTGGGACCTGCTGCTGACCGACATCGTCATGCCGGGCATGGACGGCATCGAGGTGGCCCGCCAGGCCGCCGCCCGCGACCCCAGCCTGCGCATCATGTTCATCACCGGCTTCGCCGCCGTCGCCCTCTCGGCCCAAGACCGCGCGCCGGCCGGCGCCAAGGTTCTGTCCAAGCCGGTCCACCTGCGCGATCTGGTCGCCGAGGTGGAAAAGATGATGGCCGCATAGGGCCTTCAAAAAGTTTCGCTAAAAGTTTTCGGGGCGGCTTGCGTACCGGCCAAGCCGCCGCTATACCCCCACACCTTCCCGGCCGGGACGTCTTCACGGAGACGCTTCGGATCGCTTCGGCGGACGCGTAGCTCAGCGGGAGAGCACTACGTTGACATCGTAGGGGTCACAGGTTCAATCCCTGTCGCGTCCACCATCCTCCTTCTGATAAACTGGTGATTTGCGGCGATATCGAGGATTCGATCCTCGACCGTCTTCCTCTGCCTCCCCTCTGCCTTCGCGCGCGCCCGCCGTCGGTGACGATCACGGCCGGCGCTGGAGCCGGGCTCTCGGGACCGGGGGTGTTTCAGCGCGCGACCGCTTCGAGTTCGGCGGCGTCGACGTGGTCGACGTGGCCGAAGCCCTTGCGGTAGTCGAGCACCGAGATCACCAGGGGCGTGACGCAGAACACCGCCATCGCCTGGTCGCCGACCGCGAAGGCGCTCTCCAGTTGAGGAAACCTGGCCAGGAAGAGGCGGCCGACGGCGATGAGTTGGTCGGGATCAGCCAGTCTGGCGGCCGAGCCGCTCATCGACAGGCCCCGGATCTCGCTCCAGTCGCCGTAAGGCAGGTTGATGGTGAGGGCCACGCGCGAATCGCGCGCCAGATTGTGGGCTTTCTGAGAGTCGGCCGAACAGCCGAAGTAGATCGAAAGTCCGTCGCTGACATAGGACACCGTGGTGGCCTGGGGCGCCCCGTCGTCGCGAAGGGTCGCCAGGGTCAGGTCTCTGCCAGACTCCAGGACCGTCAGAATCTCGTGTCGAAGGGCGTGATCCATGGTGACCTCCAAGGCTGTCGGAAGATGATGCGTGTCGTTGTCCTGTTGATCGTGGCGTCGGACGGCGCGGCGAACCGGGGGGAGGGGCGACGAGGTCCGCCCCAACCAGGGTGTCAGCGGGAGTCCGGGCGGCGCCTCGCCGGCGCTTCCGGCTCGTCGATGTCCAGAGACTTGATATAGGCCGTCAGGGCCGCGATCTCGGCCGACGAGAGGGGCTTGCGGGGCATGCGATAGTGGCCGACGGCGGAGATCGTCTCGAGCTCCCAGTCCAGACGCGTGTCCTGGTACCGGCGCGCGACTTCCTTGAAGGTCGGCGGCGCGCCGGTGGCCGATGCGCCTTCCAATTGATGGCAGGTCAGGCACTTGTTGCTCGCCAGGACGCGGCCGGTATCGACGGCGCGCCCGCGCGCGACCTCGGCGGGAGAGACCCGGTCCAGGGCCGCGCAGCCCGCGAGGGTCGCCAGCGCCAGGGCGCCGAAAAGCATTCGATAGTTTCGCATGAAGCCTCCCACGCCGCTCCACGGCCTTGACGCGGTCATCATCGCCCGCCTGGCCGGCGGAGATTTGACATGGAGCAACGCGCCTACGGGAAACTGCGGATGTCGGCCTGGCTGGCGCGGCGCCACAACGGCGCCGACCAAAAGGACCGCTGGTGGCCCGCTCCCTTTGCTTCCCAGGAGAACGGCAGTGAAGAACATTCTTTTGCTCGTCCACGGCGACAAGGGTCTGGAGGCCCGGCTGCAGGTGGCGCTGGATCTCGCTCGGGCGTTCGAGGGCCACATTCAGTGCGCCGACGTCACGCCCCTGACCCTCTATCCCGCCGATCCGATGGCATGGTCGAGCGGCATGCCGCTGGACGAGGACCGAAAGCTCGAAGTGGAGCTTCGCCAACGCCTTGAGCCGCGCCTGGCGGGCGAAGGCGTTTCCTGGAACTGGACCGAGAGCGTCGGCGATATCGGCGTCTGCCTGACCAATCAGTCGCTCCTGTCCGATCTCATCGTGGTCAACTGTCGGCGCGACGCCTTCCTCGCGGATCATCGTCGCGGCCTTGTCGGCGATCTGGCCGTCCACGCGCGACGCCCGATCATCGCCGCGCCCGAGACGGCGGCCGGGATCAAGCTGGGCGGGGCGGCGATCGTGGCCTGGGACGGCTCGGCGCCCGCCGCGGCCGCGCTGCGCTCGGCGATTCCGCTGCTGTGCCTGGCCTCGGAGGTCCACCTGGTGACCGTCGGAGAACTGGATAGCGGGCCTTCGGCCGAGGACGCGGCCGTCTACCTGTCGCGGCATGGCGTGCGGCCCCAGGTTCATGCGATCGCGCGGGGCAAGGCCTCGCCGGACCGGGTGCTGCTGGACCTGGCCGACAATCTCCGCGCCGGCTACTGCGTGATGGGGGCGTACGGGAAGGGACGTCTCTCCGAAGCGCTGTTCGGCGGCGTGACGCGGCGCATGGTCGAGGCGGCCGCCCTGCCGCTGGTCCTGGATCATTAGACGCGTCGTCCGTCACAAATGTGTCAGGCAGGGCCGCTAGGTCAGCGCGGGGCTTGGCAGGGCGGGCGTAATGTTCAATTTCTCGGACGAGCGGACGCGATGGTTCATGAACCACGTCCTGCCCCACGAGCCTCGATTGCGGGCCTGGCTGCAAGGCCGGCGCAGCGCGGTCTTCGACGTCGATGACGTGATCCAGGAGACCTATACGATCCTGGCCGCCCGCGAGACGGTCGAGGATATCCGCAATCCTCGCGCCTATCTCTTCCAGGTGGCGCACTCGATCATCGTGCATCATGTGCGGCGGGCCCGCATCGTTTCGATCCGGGCGGCCGACGACCTGGAAGGCTTCGATCCCGCCGATCAGGCCGCTTCTCCCGAGCAGACGGCGATCGACCGCGATGAATTGCAGCGCCTGGCCGAGGCCATAGCGGCCATGCCGGGGCGAATGCGCGAGGCGTTCATCCTGCGCCGCGTGCATGACTTGCCGCAACAAGAGGTCGCCAGGCGCATGAAGCTGTCGGAGAGTACGGTCGAAAAACATATCGGCCGAAGCTTCAAGTTCTTGATCCAGCGGTTCGGTGATAGCGGAAGACCCGGGTCTCGAGCCTCTAGGACTGTGAAAGCGGAGACCGCCGTCTTTGATCGCGCGAAAAACCAACGAGGACATTGACGACGTCGCGGTCGCATGGGTCGCGCGGGAGGATCGCGCGCCGCTTTCCGAGGAGGACAAACAGGCCCTGCGGGTCTGGCTGGACGGGGATCCCCGCCGGCCGGGAGCCTATTTGCGGGCCAAGGCGGTGGCGATGCGCACCCTGTCCGCGCGCGCTCTGGGCGCCAACTACGATCCGGCCGGCTTCGGCGGCGCCGAGGGCGAGCAGAGGCCGTCGCGGCGGAGGATCATGGCCTGGGGCGGCGCGGCCCTGGCGTCCGCGGCCGTCGTCGGCGTCGCCATGGGCCTGCAGGCGCCCAGAGCCTACGCCACGGCCCGGGGCGAGATCCGGCTGACGCCTCTGGCGGACGGGTCGACGATGATGCTGAACACCCAGACCCTGGTGCGGGTGAAGTACGATCGCGACCGTCGGTTCGCGAGCCTCGATGAGGGCGAAGCCTATTTCACGGTTCTGCCCGATCCGGCTCGCCCGTTCGTGGTCGAGGTCGCGGGGCGGCGATTCAGCACCACGAGCGGGGCGTTCCGAATTCGCAAGCTGAAAGGCGAGCCGCTCGACGTGCTCGTCCACGGCGGACGCCTCGACCTGACCAGCCACGCGCCGCCCGGAGCCGAGCGCGCCTTGGTGCTGGAGGCCAATATGCGGCTGACCGCGAGGGACAACACCGCGGCTGTTCCGCGTCGCGCCTCGCAGGATGAGGTCCGGCGGGATCTCTTGTGGCGGGAGGGCCAGATCGCCTTCGAGGGGGAGACCCTGGCGCAGGCGGCGGCGAGTTTCGCGCGCTACAGCGACGTCCGCGTGGTGGTGCCGGATCCGGCCCTGGCCCGCGAGCCGGTGGTCGGACTGTTCGCCGCCAACGATCCCGTCGGCTTTGGCCATGCGGTCGCCGAGATGTTCGGCGCCACCGCGGAGGTCAGGAACGGCGCCGTCGTTCTCCAGCGAGGCTCCGGCGAAGAATAAAGTTTTGTGACGTATGGAGGGGCGACGCGCCGCCGAGCCTCTCTGGCCCCGAACACCGCGCCTTCAGCGGTCATCGGGGATAGAGACCATGGTTTCCCAACGCGCCCTCCTGGCGTGCGCCGCCGCCGGGGCGATGCTGTGCATTACGTCGCCCGCGCTCGCCCAGACACGAACCTTCAACGTTCCCGCGCAACCCGCCTTCAAGGCGCTTCCCGAATTCGCCCGGCAGGCTCGGATGCAGATTATCGCGCCCGGACGCGACCTGGCGGGCATCCAGACCCCGGCGGTCGTGGGTGAGCTGGATGTGCGTCTGGCCCTGGCCCGCCTGCTGGAGGGCACGCCGCTCGAGGTCGCGCGGGACAACGGCCAGGTGATCGTCCTGCGCTCGACAGCGCGCGGTTCGCGCGGCCAGGCCGGACGCGGGGCCATTTCCGGCGCGGTGATCGACCCGGCCACCGGCGAATATCTGCGCGACGCCACGATCCGGATGGTGACGAGCAACGGCGAGCATCGCGCGGCCGCTTCCGGGGAGCGGGGCGAGTTCCGGCTGACGGACGTGCCGGCCGGCGAGGCGCGGGTCACGGTCAGCTTTACCGGCTATCCCGACAGCAGCGTGTCGGTGACCGTCGAGGCCGGCAAGAGCCTGCAACTCGACCTGCGGCTCTCGCGGTCCGGCGTGGACGACGCGACCAAGCTGGGCGAGGTCGTGGTCATCGCCTCTCAGCGCGACGGCGACGCGCGGGCGATCATGAGCCAGCGTCAGTCGATGGACATCAAGAACAGCCTGTCCTCCGAATCGTTCGGCGACATCGCCGAGGGCAATGTCGGCGAGTTCATCAAGCTCATGCCGGGCGTCGACACGAACGGCGAGGGCGATGACACGGTGCGCTATGTCCGCCTGCGCGGCCTGCCGTCGGAATATACCTCGGTGACCGTCAACGGGGTCAGCATGGCCGCCGCTGACGCCAATGACGGCTCGACCACCTCGCGCTCGTTCAGTTTCGAGCAGGTGTCGCTGAGCAGCATCGACTCTATCGAAATTTCCAAGACCATTAGCGCCGATGTCGACGCCAACGCGCCGGCGGGCGCCATCAACCTGCGCACCAAGCGCGCCTTCGACCGCAAGGGCCGCCGGGTCTCCGCGCAGCTCAATGCGTTCACGCATTCGGATCTGTGGAACGACAGGGAAACCGGCCCGGACGAAGGTCGACGCGGCGGCAAGTTCCTGCCGAGCGGCCAGATCGAATATTCGGATGTCTTCTTCAACCGTCGTCTGGGCGTCGTCGCCAGCGTCAGTCAGTCCAGAACCTACACGGAAATGGAGCAGACCTACTATCCGCGCAGCTACGTCCCGACCGCGGTCAGCCCGGAACCGATGGCGCCGAACACCATCTACGCCCACATGCGTGGGCAGGAGGTGTCGCGTTTCGCTTCATCCCTGACGCTGGATTTCAAAGCGACGGACCGGCTTATCCTGTCCTTGGCCGGCATCTACAATCAGTCCTATCTGTGGTCGGGCCAGCGCACCTGGATATTCACCACCGATGCGCGGACTCGCGGCGTCATCGGCGACGCCATGACTGATTTCACGACGAAAAAAGCGGCGTCGGCCACCGCGATTACCGCTCAGAACAACGCTATTTCCAAGGAGGGCAAGGGTAAGACCTTCATTCCCAGCTTCGAATATCAAGGCGATCATTTCGGGCTCGACGGCAACCTGTCCTATTCGGACTCGACGTCGACCTATGATCCCCTGGGCAAGGAAGGCTCCATCTTCAACCTTGTCACCTCGCCCACGGCGACCGGCAATTTCGCCGTGAAGCGTTCCGGCCTCATGGCCCAGGACTGGCGGATCACCCAGACCGACGGCCCGGACTGGAATGATCCGACCAGTTTCAAGGCCGCCAATATCACCCTCAACACACAGGACGGCCGTTCCGCCCGCACCGAACTGGTCGGCGGCGCGTTGAACCTCACCGTCCCGGTAAAAATCCGCTCGACCCAACTGACGATCAAGACCGGTCTGAAGGCCAAACGCGCGGTCTATGATTTCAAGAATGAACGCAGCGCCTATCAGTACCGCTATACGGGCCCCTTGACGGTGGCGCAGTTTCTCGCCGACACGTCCAGTATAAACGAACTATCCTTCAATGATCTCGGAATCAAAGTCGCGTCGGTTTCGGGAGACTCGGCGCTCTATACCCCCAGTAATATAAAGATGGGGCAGTTCTTCCTCGCGCACCCCGACCAGTTCACGCAGGCGTTGACGGCGGACAACTACTATACCGCCTTTATCGCCAATACCCGTCATTTCGAAGAAGACACCAACGCCGCCTATCTGATGGCGACGGCGGAAATCACCGACAGGATCACCGGACGGCTCGGCCTGCGGTGGGAGGAAACCGAGACGCGCGCGCGCGAGTTCGATCCGTTGACCGCGGCCGCGGTCAAGGCGGCTGGCTACGCGGTGTCGGCTTCGACCGGGCGCGCCACGACGATCGACGGCCTGAAGTACCAGTACGAGAGCCGGCCCAGGATCGACCGGGAGGGCTCCTATGACTATTTCTTCCCCAGCGCCTCGCTGAAGGTCGCCATCAACGACAGCACCGATTTCCAGCTGGGCTATAGCCGCACCATTCGCCGGCCCGAGGTCAACGTGCTGGCCGGCGTGTGGTCGGTCAATGACGACCTGCAGATTGTCACGGCGCCGAACCCGGGGCTGAAACCCGAACTGTCGGACAACATCTCCGTACGCATCGCCCACTACTTCGAGCCCATCGGGCTGGTGGCCATCAACTATTACCGCAACAAGGTCAAAGGCCTCTTCCAGACCGAAGATCTGACGGCGGAAGAATTCGGCTACGCGGGCACGGACTACGCGAACTATATGTTCCGGACCACCCGGACCGCCGGCGGCGACGCCATCAACATCAATGGCTTCGAGATCGAATTCAATCACGCGCTCGCCTATCTGCCGGGCGTGTTGAGCGGTCTCTCGGTCAAGGGCTCCTATACCCAGACCAATCCGGAAGCGCCGATCGCTCTGTCGGCGCGCCACTTCGGTTCGCTGGCCTTGGCCTACAAGAAAGGGCCTCTCAGCTTCAACCTCAACACCGTCATGACTGGGCGCAAGCTGAACAGTGTTTCGACGGGGTCGTTCATCGAGCCGCGTACGGACATGAGCTTCTCGGGAGCCTACGCCGTGCGCCAGAATGTGCGCCTCTTCCTGTCGATGCGTAACCTGCTGAACGAGAACACGAACATCATACTGCCGGGCGTCGACACGCCGAACGGTCCGATTGGCGACCATGCCGGCGACTACCGCGCCTATGGCCGGAGCGCCACGCTTGGCCTTCGGCTGACCTTCTGAGGTGGCGGCGATGCGTCTGCAAAGATCCGGCCTTGATCGCCGGAAGTTCCTCGCGGCGGCGGGCGGCCTTGCGCTGTTCGCGGGGCCGGATCGCGATGCTCGGGCCTGGGTCGCGCCGAGGTTCGCCGACTATCCGTTCTCGCTCGGCGTGGCCGCCGGCGACCCCTGGCCCGAGGGCTTCGTGATCTGGACCCGCTTGGCGCCCCGGCCTCTGGAGGCGCATGGCGGGATGCCGACCCTGGCGGTCCAGGTTCGCTGGGACGTGGCGGAGGACGAACGGTTCGAGCGGATCGTCCGGTCGGGCGAAGCCATCGCGCGGCCCGAACTCGCCCACAGCGTTCATGTCGAGATCGACGGGCTGCGGCCCCGCCGCCCGTACTGGTATCGCTTCCGGGTCGATGGCGCCGAGCCCAGCGCGGCGGGCTTGGCCTGGACGGCGCCGGCCTCCGGCGACCGGCCCGAGCGGATCCGTCTCGCCGTGGCCGGTTGCCAGGCCTATCCCAACGGCTGGTACGACGCCTGGCGCCACATCAGCCGCGAGCCGGATCTCGCCGCGGTCTTCCACTACGGCGACTACATCTACGAGGGCGGTCGCAGCGACTACGTGATCACCGACGCGGCCGGCGCCGTCGTCGAGCGCAACCACCTCGGCGGCGAGGTCTACAGTCTCGACGACTACCGGCGGCGCTACGCCCTCTACAAGACCGACCCGGACCTGCAGGCGGCCCACGCCGCCGCGGCGTTCATCGTCTCGTTCGACGACCACGAGGTGGACAACAACTGGGCTTCGGCCTTCGACCAGGATGGCACGCCGCCCGAGGTGTTCCTGCTGCGCCGCTACGCGGCGATGCAGGCCTGGTACGAGCACATGCCCGTCCGCAAGGCTCAGTTTCCACGTCCTGACGGCCTCGTCATGCATCGGCGGCTGGACTACGGGCGGCTCTTCCGGATGCACGTCCTGGACACGCGCAGCTACCGCGGCGACCAGCTCTGCGACCGGGCGGGACAGGCCCATTGCCGGGCCGAGGACGGATCGGACGCCACCATGCTCGGCGCCGCCCAGGAAGCCTGGCTGGGCGAGGGACTGAACAACGACGCGCGCTGGAACCTGATCGCCCAGCAGGTTTTCGTGATGCCCTTCGTCCGGCGGGGACCGGCCGGAGAGCGTATCGTCTCCAATGACACCTGGAACGGCTATCCGGCGGCCCGGGCGCGACTGGTCCGCGCCATCACCGAACGCAGCCTGACCAACGTGGTGATCGCCACGGGGGACGCGCATATCCACGCGGTCGGTTCGGTTCCGCTACGCGATGAAGAGCCGGGCGGGCCCGCCGCGGCGACCGAATTCCTGGCCACTTCGATCTCATCGGCCGGCGATGGCGCGCCGATGACGCCGAACCTGCGCTCCGCGCTCGAGAACAGCCCCAATCTCGCCTTGGCCAACGCGCAGCGCGGCTACCAGACCTTCGACATCACGCCGAACGCGTGGCGAACCGACGTCAAGGTGCTGGACAAGGTGCAGTCGCCCGGCGGCGCGCTCGGCACCCTGGCGCGGTTCGCCGTCATGCCGGACCGGCCCAAGCTGCACAGGCTGTAGTGTTCTTATCGATTCCGAAGTTCGTCGGAGCTTGCCACAGGCGCTTGCGAACTTCGGAATCGGGACGCTAGCCTGTCGCTGGCCGTTCCTGTCGCCCCGGACGGAGCGGCCTTGCATCGTCAGGATTCCTGCCGACCCCGGGAGCGGGTGACGCGGGCGGTGTTGGCGACCGCGGAAAGCAATTCACAGGCATTGATCGGCTTGCCGACGAAGCCGTCCATACCCGCGTCGAGGCACTCGGCGATCTCTTCGCTGGAAGCGTTGGCCGTCACCGCGATGATCGGGGTCGCGGCGACCTCTCCGCCGAGCGCCCTGATCCGTCGGGTGGCCTCCAGTCCATCGAGCTGGGGCATGTGAACGTCCATCAGGATCAGATCGAACCGCCCCGACGCGGCGGCCGCGACCGTCGACAGGCCGTCCTCGGCGAACTCGTAGCGGAGACCCGCCTCGTCCAGCAGGATCGCGATCACGCGACGATTGAGCGGATGATCCTCGGCCACGAGGATCAGGGGATCGAAGTCGATGGAGTCGGGCGAAGCGGATGGCGTGGGCGTCTGGCTCGACGGACTGACGCGTGGAAGGATCACGTCGACCGTGAAGGTCGAGCCCGTCTGGAGGCCGGGCTCGGCTCGGATGTCGCCGCCCATCATGGCGACCAGCTCCCTGCAGATCGCCAGGCCCAGTCCGGCGCCGCCATGACGGCGCGTCGTACTGGCGTCGCCTTGCACGAACGGCTCGAACAAGCGCTCAAGCTCGCACGGCGCGATGCCGGGGCCGCTATCGGAAACGGAGAACGTGACGCGATCCGAATTCCTGTCCCCGGCGGCGCGCAAACTGACGGCGCCGCGCTCCGTGAACTTGATCGCGTTGCTCAGGAGGTTCGAAAGCACCTGCCGCAGTCTTTGGCCGTCGGCGAGAGCGGCTTCAGGCAGGTCCACGCATTCGACGTGGAGCTTCAGATCCTTGGCCTCGGCCGCGAAGCGCCAGACCTCGGTGATGGCGAGCACCAACTGGCCAAGGTCGATCGGCGCCGGGTCCAGCGAGAGGGCGCCCGACTCGACGCGCGCCAGGTCCAGCACTTCATTGAGGATCGACAGAAGGGCGTCTCCCGACGACTTGATGAGCCTGGCCATCTCGAGTTCCGCGGCGGGCAGAGGACGCTTGGCCAAGGCGTCGGCGACGGCCAGGACCCCATTGAGCGGCGTTCGCAGCTCGTGACTCATGATCGCCATGAACCGGGACTTGGCCTGGCTGGCTTGCTCGGCCTCCTGCCTCGCGGCCAGGGCCTCTCGCGTGCGCTCCTGGAGGTCACGCTTTCGCGCCGTCAGGTCCTGGCCCAAGACGCGAAGCTCTTCGACCTGCTGGCGCAGGCGCTGATTGGCGAGCGTCAGGGCGGCGTCGACCCGGAGGCGCTCGTCGATGTCTCGACAGACGCCGATGAACTTCCGGGCGCCGCCGATCGTCGCTTCACCCACCGACAGCTCGATGGATACGCGGCCGCCATCGCGTCGTGTCAGGCTAAGGGGCCTTGGACCCGCGTTCAGAATGCCGCTGCCGCCCGTCTCCAGGTAGCGTGCGACACGGACCTGATGCGTGTGGGCGTCGTTCGAGCTCATCAGCACCGACAGGGGCTCGCCGACGAGCGAACCTGGCGGCCAGCCGCCCAGGGCGTGAGCCGCGGGGTTGGCGTTCTCGATGACGCCATTCACGTCGATCACGAAGATCGCATCGGCGGCGTTGTCCAGGATCGCGTTCAGGCGGTCCTCGGCGGCGGAATGGGTCTCTCGCGGAAAGAGTACGATCTGGGTGGCGGCGGCGTCGCCCTCGGCCTGGCGCCAGGAGAGGGCCGACCAGCCCAATGCGGTCAACGCCGCGTCGTTCGCCGGTCCCGTGGGCGCGCGCGCGAGCCTGCGCAAGAGCGTCCGCGCTGTCCGCTCTGGAACCTTCAGGCGCTGGCTTACCAGAGCGATCGCGTCCGTGGTGTTCAGGATATCACGGTCGCCCGCTATACAGCGAACCAGCGTTCCGGCGCTCTCGAACTGTAAGACGATCGGCGCGACAGCGCCCGATCTCGCCGCGTCTTCAGAGGTATAGTTAGCGCTACCTACAGGGCAATTTCGAGCGGGTCTTGTCGCCATAACTTCCTCGAATCGGCTCTCGACACGAGCGTGACACGGTGACGTCTGGCGTTGCTCATCCCTATGGCTAGGCGCCGTACCGTAAGTTGCGGCAGATCAATTCCTTGCGGTTCAATTTCGTCAAAATACTAGCCAGAGGGCTAGGTGACGCGCCAGGATAGATTCCCTATTTGCAGTAGGGGTATTTGGCGGCGCCACTAAGTTTATCGACGTAGGTCAGCAATGAGGGTGGCGATCTTAGGCTCGGACATGGAGCGCGCGGCGATGCTGCGGAACATGGTTGCCGAAGCGATCGGAGGCGAGATTTCCATCGGCGTCCAGACCGCCCAACTCCCGGCCGATGTGACATTCGACTTGCTTCTCCTGGACGTGCCAGCCACCGCCGACCCGGCCGACAGCTTCGCACAGGTCGCGAATTTGCGGGCGCGACAGCGTGTCCTGTTCGCCCCTCGATGCGACCTGGACCTCGCCAAGCTCGCCTATGCGCAGCGTTTCCAGGGCTTTATTGGAGAGCAAATCACCCGGGAGATGCAGCACGCGATATTGCGGTTCATCGTCGCGGGCGGCGAATATTTTCCGTGGGTCGACAAGGGCAAACTGCAGGAGCGGCCGTCGGTGGAGCGGCTGTCCAAACGGCAACGCGAAGTGCTTGGTCATTTGCTGAACGGCAAGACCAACAAGCAGATCGCCGACGCGCTCAGTATCTCTCTGGCGACCGTGAAGCTGCACGTCCAGGCCATCCTGAGCGAGGCGGGCGCCCGCAACCGCACGGAAGCCGTCGTCCGGTTCGGCGGGCTTGGCCGAGCGGGTCTCGGGAAGGACGTCTGACTATCCGAGTTAGCGGATGCGCGAGCCGCCCGCGGCAAGGGGCGCGCTCCCAGGATTCCGTCGGCGAGACCACCTTCCGGCGTCGCCATGGGGCTCTAGGTCATGTCCGGGATCTGGTTCCACATCATGCGGCTGATCTTGACGGCGCCCGCGACGTCTCGAAACTCCCAGATCTCGCGGGAGTGATCGACCTGGGTGGGGGCGCCGCTGTCGAAGCGTATCGTCTGCGTGCCGTGCAGGGCCGCCAGGCCGAAGTCGTCGCGGACGACAAGCTCCACGGCCTCGAACACCGGCTCGATGTGGCAGCCGCTGATCACGTCCGCGAAGCCTTCGGCGATTTCCCGCCGGCCGATCCGCGTCTCGCGGCCAAGGGGCCACCAGACCCCGTCCTCGGTGAACAGGCTGGCATAGCCCTCGACGTCGCCCGTGCGCACGAAGTGAGGTTGCACCTCCTTGAAGATGCGCTCGATCCGCTCCCTGGTGATCATGCAGCCGCCTCCCGACGCCGGCACGATGCGCCTGGTAGCGACTTTCGGTCAAGTTGTATCGAAAATATATTCTCTTTTAGAGGGTGCGAGTCCCGGCCAGCGCGAGGCTGACGTCTAGATGGGCTCGCTGATCGGCTGGAAGCTGGCCGGGTCCAGCCCCTCGTCGACGCCTTTGACGTAAAGGCCTTCGGCGTGGTGATGGTAGTCCTCGACCTCGTAGACTTGGCCCGAATAGACGCCCAGATGCGGCAGGCTCACCCCGGTGCGCAGCAGCATGTCGCCCTGGCGGAAGATGCGTTCGCTCATGGTGGCTCCCTCGTGTGACGACGAAGCGTGCGGCGCCGGAGGCGGCGGCGCCAAGACACGAGTTCGTCAGCTTCCGGAACGGAACGTCTATGAAGGGCCGAGGCGCTCGCGCAGCTGCTGGTTTTCCGCCTCCAGGGCGGCGAGCCGGTCGCGCAGCGGCGCGACCGCGCGGGCGATCTCGGCCTCGGTGAAGCGCGGGACGATGTGCTGCGGACAGTTCCAGTCGAAGGCCGCCAGCCGCAGGCGGAAGATCCGCTCGGGGCGGGCGCGGTAGCCGGGGACGCTGACCCGCGCCAGCAGGTCGGGCTCGGCGTCCAGCGCCAGGCGCTCGGCGTGGGCCAGGATCTTCAGGCGGGCGCGGCGGGGATAGTCGACCAGGATCAAGGCCACGCGGTCGTCGGCGTCCAGATTGCCCGTGCTGATGTACTGGCGATTGCCCGCGTAGTCGGCGAAGGCCAGGGTCGTCTCGTCGAGCACCTTGAGGAAGCCGGGCGGGCCGCCGCGGTGCTGGACGTAGGGCCAGCCGGTCTGCGAGACGCTGGCCATGTAGAAGCTGTCGCGCTCGGCGATGAAGGCGACCTCGCTGGGCGTGAAGGCCTCGGAGACGCGATCGACCGCGCCGGGCGTCCACAGCTGGTCGACGCCCATCTCGGCCTGGACCGCGCGCGCGCTGGGCGAGCTGGCCAGGTCCAGGAAGCTGTAACGGTTCACGGCGCGATCTCCCGGCGTCGCGCCCAGCCTGGAAAGGGGGAGGCGCGCGACACCGGGCAGGATCCTATTCGATCAGGCTGGCGTCGAGGGTGATCTCGGCCTTGAGCAGCTTCGAGACCGGGCAGCCGGCCTTGGCCTTGGCGGCCAATTCCTCGAACTGGGCCTGGTCGGCGCCGGGGATGCTGGCCTTCAGGGTCAGGTGCGAGGCGGTGATGGCGTAGCCGCCCTCGACCTGTTCCAGGGAGACCTTGGCGGAGGTGTCCATGCGGTCGGCCTTCAGGCCCGCCTCGCCCAGGATCAGCGACAGAGCCATGGTGAAGCAGGCCGAGTGGGCCGCCGCGATCAGCTCCTCGGGGTTGGAGCCGGGCTGGCCCTCGAAGCGGCTGGCGAAGCCGTAGGGATAGTCCTGCAGGGCGCCGCTCTCGGTCGAGATCGAGCCCTTGCCGTCCTTGATGCCGCCGCTCCAGGCGGCCGAGCCGCTTCTGACGATCTTCATGTCGGTCTCTCCAGGTCAGGGGAATATCGGGACGATCCACCACGGCGCGGCCGCGGCGGCTTGAAGGAAACGGCTCTTCTTGTGTTCAGGCTCCGGCGCAGGGCTCGGTCTCGCCGGTCGCCAGGTCCACCCGGAAGCACTGCTCGCGCCCGGTGTCCTCGTCGCGGACGAGGATCGCCAGGTCGCCGCCGCCAGCGTCGCTATCGGGGGCGTCGTGGGCGAACTCCTCGACATAGGCGATCGCCGCCGCTTCCGGGCTGGCCTCGTCGATCAGGCGGGCATGGTGGCCGTGCAGATGCAGGGCGCGGGCGGTGAAGGTCATAGTGGTCTCCTCGGCCAGGAGAAACGCGCCGGGGCCGCTTTCGGATTCACCGAACGCGAAAACGGCGGCGAGCCGTGAGGCCCGCCGCCGCGTCGTGTCGCCGGATCGGAGGCCCAGAGGGCCTCAGATCAGATTGTATTCCGGCTTGGCGTAGGTCCCGATCAGGTCGACGCCATAGACGTTGTGCGTCACCTGGTCGGCGAAGAAGACGTCGGCCGACTTGGCGTAGACGCCGACGTGCTCGGTCTCGGCCGCCGCCAGCAGCCAGCCGACCATGGCCGCCTTGGTCCCCTGACCGTTCCCCCCGTCCTGACCGTAATAGGCCATGTAGCTGGCGCGGGTCATGGTCGAGCCGCCCACGGCGACGGTGGTGTCCAGCAGGTCGTGGACCTTCTGGTCGGTCGGCGTCGCGCCGAAGATGGCCGCATAGGCTTTCTTGGTGGCGTCGAAGAGCGTCAGGGACCCGTAGCTCGCCGTGAAGCCCGAGGCGCCTTCGCCGTTCTTGCCCAGATTGACGGCGAAATTGATGAAGCGGTTCACCGTGTCGAACGACTGGTAGTAGGCGCTGTTCAGGGTGTTGGGGTTCGCGCCGTTCGGGTCGACCAGATAGTCCATGCCCGCGGCGGTCGGGGTCTTGCCCGTGAAGAACTGGTAGGAGAGGGCGGCCACGGCGCTGGTGTTCACCGTCGCCTTGATGACCAGGCCGATGGCGTCCGTGTAGCTGGTCCCGGAGGCCATGGCGCCGGCGATCGACTTGGTCATGGCGTCGGCGCCGGTGCTGAAGGTCTGCAGGCGCAGGACGCTGGCCATGGCCGAGGCCACGCGGCTGTCGACCATGGCGACCACGCGGTCCGAAAACTGCAGGTTCTCGATATTGATGGCGGTGTCCGTGCCGTCGGTTCCGGCGTTGTCCTTGATCTGCCAGCCGCCGTTGGCCAGGGCGCTGAAGGCATAGGACGCGAACTTGCCGGCGTAGGCGGCGGTGTCCAGGCCCGCGCCGCCGTCCAGGATGTCGTTGCCCGAGCCGCTGGTGATGCGGTTGGCCACCGCGTTGCCGGTCATGGTGTCGGCCGCGGCGCCGCCGATGGCGTTCTCGATGACCGCGCCGATGGCGATGGTGACGTTGCCGGTCAGGCCGCCGACGCTGGAGAAGAAGCCTGCGCGCAGGTCGATCGTCTGGGCGACCTTGTAGCCGGAGAAGTCGAAGGTGTCGGTCCCGCCGGCGTCCCAGGCGGCGAAGACCAGCTTGGTCGACGACGAGGTCGCCGAGAACCAGTCGCGCTCGGCGTTGGCGTTGAAGCCGTAGATGGTGTCGCCGGTGCGGGTGGTCATGTTGGCGCCATAGGCCAGTTGGGCCGCGGCGATGTCGTCCAGCAAAGGCGAGGTGGCGTAGGCGCCGCCGAACGCGCCGCCGGTGTTGGACTCGCTGAAGTAGGACATCACCGTGTACTGACGGCTGTCCTCGTAGTAGTCGGCGTCGGCGCTGTAGGTGATCGCGGTGGCCGCGCCGCCGGCGTCGTATTCGGAGGGGTGGGCCAGGCCGATGGCGTGTCCGACCTCGTGGACCAGCACCATGCCGCCATAGTTCGAGCCGCTTGGGCTGCTGTTGTAGCCGAGGCTGGAATTGACCCAGACATCGCCCGAGTCGCTGCTGGGCTGGGCGTTGCCCGGATAGTAGGCGAGGGCGGCCGAGCCGGACTCGCCGGTGCTGTAGTCGCCGAACAGGATGGCGGCGTTGTCGCTGTAGGCGGCCACGCCGGTGGTTCCGGTTCCGGCGCGTACGAACTTGATGTTGGCCACGTCCGACCAGGCCTGCAGAGCCTTCTCGGTCTGGACGATCTGGGCGCTGTTGAATTGCGAGAAGCCCCCGGTGTCGCTGGGCATGGTGGTCGGCGCGGTGGCGCGATAGGCGTAGGTCACCGTCGCCCCGACATGCAGGGCCGGACCCCAGCCGGGCGCGCCGCGCAATAGCTGCGAGGCCGCCTCGGCCACCGTCAGGCTTTCCTTGCCCGCCACGACGCCGTCGCGAGCGTCGGCGTTGACGAAGGCGTTCGGAGCCTCGCCACCCGTGATCCTCACGGGTTCCTGGCCGGCCTGTGAAAATGCTTCAATGCTCACGGACATACTCCACCCGACCAAGCCTGCAGTATGTAGAAATTGAATTTCTCCTTCAATCTCCGTTACTTGCGACATGTGCGCACAGTTTTTCGGCCAAGCTAAGCGCTGCCGGAACACCGGTTGGTCCGCGCTCATTTCACAATTGATCGGCCTTTGTGGCGTTTCTGCCACACCTAAATCCGCTGAGTGCGCGTTTGTCGTGCTGAGGTCCCGGGGCCGTGTCGGGCCCGCGACATACTACTAGAGACTAGAGAGGGTTTTAGAGATGAATATGCGGTTGCTTGCCGGCGTCGCCTTGGTCGCGCTCGGCGCGGCCTCGGGCGCTTCGGCTCAAAGCGCCTTGAGCGGCTTCTATGTCGCGGGCGATGTGGGCTACCACGAGCCGAGGGACGTCAAGGCTACGTCCTCGAACGGCTATCAGTGGAATTTCTCGGGCGACAAGGACTGGGCCGGCTTTGCCCGCCTGGGCTACAAGTTCTCGCCGAACTGGCGCGTGGAAGCCGAATACGGCTATCGCCCCAGCGACCTGAAGAGCGTCCGCGGCAATGGTCTGGCCGGCGCTCAGCCGATCGGCCTCTGCACGCCTGGCGTCGGCCGCTCGCCGGCCTCGCCGGATTGCGGTGAGCTGGACGGCAGCCTGAAGGCCACCACCCTGATGGCCAATGTCATCTTCGACCTGATGCCGGGTGGAACCTTCAACCCGTACATCGGCGCCGGCGCCGGTACGGCCTGGGTGCACAACAAGGCCTATGGCCAGCTGTCGGGCGTTCCGGCCGGCGGCGCTCGCTTCCAGAACACCAACTTCGACGACGTCGACCAGGCCTTCGCCTATCAAGGCATCGTGGGCGTGGGCTGGAACTTCGCCGAGAACTGGTCGATGGACCTGACCGGCCGTTACCTGGAAACCAAGAACCTCAAGTGGGGTTCGGTGACCCAGAACACGGGTCCGGCCGGTGGTTCGATCACTGACGTCGGCACCTTCTCGGGCAAGTACAAGGACGCTTCGGTGACCCTGGGTCTGCGCTACACCTTCGGGTCGCCGCCGCCCCCGCCGCCCCCGCCGCCTCCCCCGCCGCCCCCGCCGCCCCCGCCCCCGCCGCCTCCTCCGCCCCCGCCGCCGATGCCGGCCGCTCCGGCCTATGAAGCGCGCGAGTTCGTGGTCTACTTCCCGTTCGATCAGTACGTGCTGACGCCGGAAGCTCAGGCCGTGGTCCAGCAGGCCGCCGAATACGCCAAGGGCGGCAACGCGACCAAGGTCGTGGTGACGGGTCACACCGACACCTCGGGCTCGGATCGCTACAACCAGAAGCTCTCGGAACGCCGCGCCAAGGCCGTCGCCGATGGCCTGGTCAGCCAGGGCCTGGCCGCCACCGCCGTCGCGGTCGACTGGAAGGGCGAAAGCGCTCCGGCCGTCGCGACTGGCGATGGCGTCAAGGAACCGCTGAACCGCCGTTCGACGGTCTCGATCAACTTCCAATAAGGAAGTCCGGATCGGTGGAATTGGGGCTGGCCGCGAGGCCGGCCCCTTTTTCTATGGGCGGCGCTTTCTATGGGCGGCGCTCGGGACGCGTGGCGCTCAAATGGAAAGACGCTCCCGATGGGGCGTCGGGAGCGTCCGATCCGGCGGACCAAGAGGGCGGAGGACCGCCGTCATGCGGCCGGCAAGAAGGGGGCGCCGGCCTCATCGGTAGATTTGAGCGGATAGGAAGCACGGGCGGCAAAGGGTCCGTCGCGCGCTCCGATAACCGTGTTCGATTATACGCCGATACCCGTGTCAGGCGAGTCGAAACGGCCGGACTCGGTCAGGTGCGACAATTGGCGCGGCAAGGGCGAGGGATGGCCCAGGAGGCTGGCGATCAGGTGCTCGGCCAGCAGCGGGGCCAGGCAAAAGCCGCGCGAGCCGAGGCCGGTCAGGACCAGCAGGCCATCGTCGCGAACGCTCGCCAGCGGCAGACGGTCCGACGTCGTGGCGCGCACGGCCGCGCGGCCTTCGAACGTCTTGCCCGCCAGGCGCGCGGCCAGGTCCGGTAGACCCTTGGCCAGGATGTCGAGGTTGCGGGCGTGGTCCTCGGGACGGACGTCCACGGCGGTCTGGTCGCGGTCGTGGGTGGCGCCAAACAGGACACCATCGCGGGTCGGCACGGCATAGCCGCCGAAGGCCGTCGCCTGGGTCGTCTCGCCTGCGGTCCAGCTGGCCTGGCCGCGTACGGGTTTCAGGCGGATCTGGGGGAGAAGTTCAGCGCTCGCCGCGCCGGCGGCCAGGGCCACGCGATCGGCGGTCAGGATAAGGTCGCCGGCCTCGTCGAGGAGTCGCCAGGCCCCATGGCGTCCTGGGCCGGCGCGCTCCAGGCGGGCGACGCGGCGGCGGATGATCTCGCCGCTCCAGGCGGCGGTGACCAGGGCCGGCTCGATGACCAGCGCGCGGGTCATGGCCAGGGCGTCGTCGCGCAGGAGCATGGCGCCTGGCTCGAACAGGTCCTGTCCGGCCACGGTGGCGAAGCGGGCCGGATCGCGTTCACTGGCGGGCAGCTGCAGCACCTCGCGGGCGATGATCGCGCCGGGCTCGGCCTCGTACAGCGCCGCCGCGCGGGCGAAGGCCTGGGCGTAGAGGGCGGCGCGGGGGCCGCCGCCGGCGTCGAGCGCGGGGGTGACCAGGGCGGCCGGATTGCCCGAGGCGGCGACGTGGTCCGGATCATCGACGACGGTGACGCTGAGGCCTTCGGCGCGCGCGGCGCGCGCCAGGGACGCGCCGGCGATGCCGCCGCCGATGACGGCCAGGCTCAGCGGGCGCGGTGGCGGCTGAGGTGTCCCGGGCAGCCAGGCCTCCAGCCGCTCTCGCTTGCGGCCGAAGCCGGGGCGCTTGGCGATCTCGAAGCCGGCGGCTTGCAGGCCGCGCCTTACCGCGCCGGCCACGGTGAAGGTCGCCGCCCGGGCGCCCGGGGCCGAGCGGCTGGCGACGGCGGCCAGCACCTCCTCGCGCCACATGGCCGGGTTCAGCGCCGGGGAGAAGCCGTCCAGGAACCAGGCGTCCGCCGCGCCGTCCCAGGCCTGCAGGGCCGGGATCACGTCCATGACCGCCAGGTCCAGCACGGCGTCGAAGCCGGGCAGGTCGACGCGGTGGAAACCCCGGGCGCGACCGGGCCAGTGATCCAGCAGCACCTGGGCCGCCTCGCCCAGCTCCGGCCAGTGGGCCAGGATCCGGGCGGCCTCGTCGCGCGCCAGCGGGTGGGCCTCGATCGAGAAGACATGCAGGCGGCCGCCTTGCGGCTTTTCACGCCGCCAGAGGTCGAGCAGGGCGGCGATGTTCAGGCCCGAGCCAAATCCAAGCTCGCCGACCGTGAAGTCTGGCTGCTGCCCGAACCGCTCGGGAAGGCCGCAGCCGGTCAGGAACACCGCCTTCGTCTCGGCCAGGCCGTCGACGCTGGAGAAATAGACGTCGCCGTACAGGCTGGACTGCGGCAGGCCGTCCTCGCGCCAGACGAGGGGCGAACCTGCGGGAGGGTTGGTGACGCTCATGGGGCTGCTAGAGCGCTGGGTGAGGTCAAACGTCAAGACCGCTCTCCAACCCGATCTCCCCGGCGAAGGCCGGGGTCCAGATTCATCCTGAGCGTCAGATGTGAAAGCGCCCTCCGCCGAGGTTCGACGAAGGGCGCTCTGGGCTCGACCTGGGCCCCGGCCTTCGCCGGGGAGATCGGATCTTGAATTTTAGGCGAGACCCCTAGTGCCCCGCCTTCTTCTCTTCCGGCTTGGCGGCGGTCGCCGCGTCCGCCGCGGCGGTGGCCGAGGTCTCGGACGGCGTCGAGGTGGCGCCCGTGGCGGCGGCGTCCGCGGCGGTATCCGCCGGATCGGCCGGCGCCGCGGCCGCGTCGGCGGCGGCCTTGTTGGCGTCGGCGGCGGCCTGGTCCTTGGCCGAGGCGGCGTCGGTCACGGTGCTGGCGTCGGCGGCGGCGGCCTTGGCGGCGGCGCTGTCGCCCTCGGCGGCTTCCTGCTTGCCGCAGGCGGCCAACGACAGGGCCGAGACGGCCACGCCGGCGATGAGGAGTTTGCGAAGCATCGTGGTGTTCATGCGGATTTCCCCTAGCGGCGGACGCCGTCGCCTTGTCGACGACGGCTTTGCGCAGAAGGAATACCGGTTCGAAAGCGGGCGCAAGTTACGAGGCGCTAACCTCGCGCGCGCGACGGCCTTCGGAAGGCGGCTATTCGTTCGGGATTTGCGACAGCGCCTCTTCCAGTTCGGCGAAGCTGGGCTGCGCGGGCGAGGGCACGTTGCCGCGGCCGATCTCGACCGAGATCTGAGCGGCGTTGCCGTGCAGGTGGGCGACCAGGACGGCCTGGATGATCTTGTAGAAGGCGCCGTCCTCGTTGACGACGGCCTGCAAACGCGTGGCCATGGGGCCGACGATGCCATAGGCGATGAACACGCCGAGGAAGGTGCCGACCAGGGCGCCGCCGATCATGCCGCCGAGGACGGCCGGCGGTTCGGTAATCGAGCCCATGGTCTTGATGACGCCCAGCACGGCGGCGACGATGCCCAGCGCGGGCAGGGCGTCGGCCATGTTTTGCAGAGCGTGAGCCGGCTCGAGCGCCTCGTGGTGGTGCTTCTCGAGCTGCTTTTCCATCGCGTCCTCGACCTGGTGGGGGTCCTCCAGGTTCATGGTCATCATCCGCAGGGTGTCGCAGATGAAGTCGACGGCGAAGTGGTCGTGGGTGATCTTCGGGTAGCGGGCGAAGATCGTGCTCTCGCCCGGCTTTTCGATGTGGCTTTCCAGGGCGATGACGCCCTTGGACTTCATCGTCTTGGTCAGCAGGAACAGCAAGGACAGCAGGTCGCGATAGTCAGACGGCTTCCACTTGGGACCCTTGAAGATCTTGCCGAAGCCGCCGGCCGTGCCCTTGATGACGACCATCGAGTTGGAGATCAGGAAGGCGGCGACGGCCGCGCCCAGAATGGCCATCAGCTCGTGCGGGGCGGCGTGCAGGATCACGTCCATCTTGCCGCCACCCATCAGGTAGCTGCCAAACACCATGCCGAAGAGCATGACGATGCCGATGATCTGGAACATGGCGGAAGACCGACCCCGAGAATGAAGCCGCATGATCGCGATTAATGATTAAGCCAACGTTTTCACGCGCTCATCCAAGCCGTCTGTGATCCGCGACACATCGCGCGCGCGACCTAAAAATCGCGTCTTTCCGGTTCTGATGCTTCCCTCGGAACAGGAGGGGGCCTAACAAGTGTTTGATGACTGGGGAGTCCAAAGAGGCCCGGGATAACCGGGCGCCGTTCGCGATCCTCTTTGGCGTGTCCGTGGCGACCGCCATGGGGAACAACGGCATGCTGTCGGTGCTGCCGGCCATCGGCCGCCAGATCGGCATCCCGGACGCCATGGTCGCGGCCATCTTCTCGCTATCGGCCGTGCTGTGGGCCATCACATCGCCGCTGTGGGCTCGCCAGTCGGACCTGCGTGGGCGCAAGCCGCTGATCCTGCTGGGCCTGGGCGGCTTCTGCGTGTCGATGCTGCTGTGCGCCCTGGTGGTGTCGGCCGGCCTGCATCACCTGGCGCCGCCGCTGGTCATCTTTGTCGCCTTCCTGCTGTGCCGGGCGCTGTTCGGGACCTTCGGCTCGGCCGCCAATCCGGCCACCCAGGCCTATATGGCCGAGCGCACCAGCCGCGAAGAGCGCACCCAGACCATGGCCACCCTGGCCGGAGCCTTCGGCCTGGGCACGGTGGTCGGTCCGCTGCTGGCCCCGCTGTTCGTGCTGCCGGGCGTGGGCCTGGCCGGGCCGATGTTCGCCTTCGCCCTGCTGGCGGCGGGCATGATGGTGGTCGTGCATCGGGGCCTGCCCGAGACCTTCAAGCCCGGACGCGGCGAGACCCCGCCCCGCCGCCGGATCGGCCTGTCCTGGCGCGGCGGCGATGCGGCCCTGTGGCGGGATCCGCGCCTCAAGCCGTTCCTGATCTTCGGCTTCCTGGTCGCCGCCTGCCAGACCGCCCAGACCCAGACCCTGGGCTTTCTGATCATCGACAAGCTGGGCCTTCCGCCGATCAAGGCGCAGGGCTTCATCACCCTGGCCATGGCCGCCGGCGCGGTGGCGGCGCTGCTGGCCCAGTGGGGCCTGATCCGCATGTTCCGCATGGGGCCGCGCGACCTGATGCGCTGGGGCGTGGGCTGCGCGGCGGTTGGCAATATCGTCGTCGCCTTCGCGCCGGACTACGCCGCCGTGGCCATCGGCTACGCCATCGCCAGCCTGGGCTACGGCTTCGCGCGCCCGGGCTTCACGGCCGGCGCCTCGCTGTCGGTCGAGGCCAAGGACCAGGCCGGGGCGGCCGGGGCCATCGCCGCCATCAACGGCCTCAATGTCGTGGTCGCGCCGCTGTTCGTGCTGCTTTACGAGCGCATCGGCTGGGGGCCGTTCGTCCTGAACGCGGCCATCCTGGCGGCGCTGGTCGTCTACGCCCTGCGCCAGGCGACCCTGCGCGCGGTCGACAAGGGCGGCGCCCGGGAAGAGGCGACGATCGCGGGGCTGGAGCGGACGGACGAAGGCGGGGTCTAGTCGCGCCAGACGGAGGCTATGCCTGGGCGGATTTGGATCAGTCGACCATCCGCTCCAACGCCCGACGATCCTGCAGCACCACGCACCGCACGCTGGGCAGGGCGATCAACCCCTCGTCCTGCAAGGCCGTCAGTGTCCGGGACACCGTCTCGATCGTCAGGCCCAGATAGTCGGCCATGTCCTGGCGGCCCATCGGCACGTTCAACTCGGCGCGGGCGTGAGTGCGTTCAGCGATATCCAGCAGCAGGCCGACGACCCGCTCCTGGGCCGAGCGACGGCCCAGCATCAGCACGTGGTCCTGGCTGCGCTGCAGGACCTCGGCGGTCAGGCGGAACAGAGCCCGGGCGGCGTCGCTGCGCGTCGCGGCCAGATCGCTGAGCGCCCCGCGCCGGATCATCCGGATGCTGGCGTCGGTCAGGGCCTCGGCCGTGATGCGGTGAGCATCGGCCATCTCCAGGCCGAAATACTCGCCAGCGAAGTGGAAGTCGTCGATCTGGCGGCGACCGTCGCGCAGGATGCGGTAGGTCCGCACCGCGCCGGTGACGACTTGGTAGACATAGTCGGCGGCCTCGCCCTCGCCGAAAATCTCCTCGTCGCGCGAGAAGCGCGAGCAGGCGCCCGGAATGGCCAACACGGAATCGAGGGCGCCCGGAGCGGCGTCGATGCGAAGCGGAGACAGCATGGAAAGACCCTTCTGATAGTGGGGTCATGCGCCTATTCCCGACGCCGCGATATTCGGGAGCCGCGCCTAAGGAAACCCCCTTACGCGGGCGTGCGGGTGGCGAGTGTTTGAGGCGGATCAACCCGCGCGGACAGGTGTCCAGGCAAGATGGCGCCATGTCGGATCGTCCCCTCATCCTGCTGCTCGTCGAGGACGAGCCCCTGCGCGAGG
Source organism: Caulobacter sp. GW822-FHT07D08 (assembly GCF_058798735.1). Lineage (NCBI taxonomy): Bacteria > Pseudomonadati > Pseudomonadota > Alphaproteobacteria > Caulobacterales > Caulobacteraceae > Caulobacter > Caulobacter sp. GW822-FHT07D08. The sequence continues at coordinate 290,309 of NZ_JBXAKU010000005.1, read as the reverse complement.
CGCTACGCTTCTCGCTGGAGACCGAGGGTTATGCGGTGGGAACGCGGCCGGATGGGCGACCGGCGGCGGCGGTGGTCATCGACGATGATCGAGAGGACTGGCCGGCCGTGGGGGAGAGCCCGACGATCGTGCTGACCGGCGACGCGGAGCGGCTGCTGCGGCGAGGCGTGCGCGGCGTGTCGCTGGTGGAGAAGCCGCTGCTGGGGGATGCGTTGAGCGTGAGGCTGAGCGAAGTCCTGAAATTCAACCAAAGCCTGTTATCGCGGCCGTAGCGAGGCGGACAGGGGCATCTGGAGCCCTTTGCGCTTTGGATGCTTCCATCCAACGCTACAGCGCCCTAGGTCTGCCCCCGCACCGACAGCGTCATCCGCACCAGCGCCGCCAGGTTGTCGGCCTGCATCTTGGTCATCAGCTTGGCCCGATAGATCTCCACCGTACGCGGGCTGATGCCCAGTTCGCGGGCGATGACCTTGTTGGCGTGGCCGGCGACGACGCCGTCCAGCACCTGGCGTTCGCGTTCGGACAGGGTCTCCAGGCGATGCAGGATGGCGGCCTGGTCGTCGGTGACCGGGGCGGCCTCGGCGGCTTTGATGGCGCGACCGAGCGCATCCAGCATGCGGGCGTCCGAGAACGGCTTCTCGATGAAGTCCACGACACCCGAACGCATGGCCTCGACGGCCATCGGGATGTCGCCGTGGCCGGTGATCATCACGATCGGCATCTTGACCTTCAGGGCCGCCAGGCGCGCGACCAGCTCCTGGCCGCTCATCTCCGGCATGCGCACGTCGGTGATCACCACACCCGGCTTGGCGTCTGGCAAAGCCTCGAGGAAGGCCGGGGCGCTGGCGTAGGCGACGACCTCGAAGTCGGCGGACTCCAGCAGGAAGGCCAGAGACTCGCGAGCGCTCTCGTCGTCGTCGACCACGTGCACGACGGCGGTCGGGGTCGCCAGGGGGGCCTCACTCATCGACGGGTTCCTTCTTGTGATCGGCGGGCGGCAGGGTGAAGCGGAACAGCGCCCCGCCGCCGGGATTGGCCTCGGCCCAGATGCGGCCGCCATGGGCTTCGATGATAGAACGCGAGATCGACAGGCCCACCCCCATGCCCTGCGGCTTGGTGGTCATGAAGGGCTGGAACAGGCGCTCCAGCACCTCGGGCGCGATGCCCGGGCCGGTGTCGGCGACGCTGACCTGCGACCAGCCCTGGTCGGTCACGGCGCTGGTGATGGTCAGCGCCTTCCGCCGCGCGCCGTTCTCCTGCATGGCGTCGATGCCGTTGCGGATCAGGTTCAGCAGCACCTGCTGCACCTGGACCCGGTCGGCATAGACGGCGTCGGCCGCCGGATCCAGGGAGAGGCGCACATCGACCTGGCGGTCGCGCTCGCCGATCAGGGCCAGGGCCGAAGCCTCCTCGATCAGCTTGGACAGGCTCTCGTCGACCCGCTCGCTGGCCCCGCGGCGGACGAAGTCGCGCATGCGGTGGATCACCTCGCCGGCCCGCAGCGCCTGGGCGGCGGCGCGGTCGATGGCGTCGCGGACCTTGGCCTGGTCGGCCTCGCGGCCCCGGTCGATCAGGCGGCGCGAGCCGGTCAGGAGGTTGGCGATGGCCGACAGCGGCTGGTTCAGCTCGTGGGCCAGGGTCGAGGCCATCTCGCCCATCGCCGTCAGTCGCGAGACGTGGACCAGCTCGTTCTGCAGCTCCTGCAGGCGGGTCTCGGTCTCCTGGCTCTGGGTCAGGTCGCGGATGAAGCCGGTATAGGAGGGCATCGGCCCCTTGGTCTCGCCGACCGCCAGCTCCATCGGGAAGGTCGAGCCGTCCTTGCGCAGGCCGACCACGACGCGGCCCACGCCGATGATCCGCTTGTCGCCGGTGCGGTGGTAGCGCTGGATATGGTCGTCGTGGGCGGCCGCATGCGGCTCGGGCATCAGCAAGCCGACGTTCTTGCCGAGAACCTCGGCGGCGGTCCAGCCGAACATCCGCTCTGCTGCGGGGCTGAACGAGGTCATCAGGCCGTCGCGGTCGATGACCACCACCCCGTCGGGCACGGTGTCGAGGATCGAACGCAGGTGGTCGTTGACCGCCGCCTCGCGCCGCCGCGCGGCGTGGAACCAGCCGCCGCCCACGGCCATGCCGAAGCCGACCGACAGGAAGATCGCCGCGCACAGGCCGCTGACCAGGTTGAACGGGATCTCGCGCGTCACCCACCAGACGCTGGCCCAGGCGAAGGTGGTGGCGAAGGCGCCAGGGCCCAGGCCGCCGAGCGCGGCGCTGACCAGCACCGCCGGCACGAACAGCAGGAATGACGAGGGCGCGGTGAACGCCGCCGGCAGGTACAGGCGCGCCACCGCCGTCGCCATCACCGCCGCGAGGGCGGCCAGGTAGGCGGTGGGATGTGGATCGCTATAGAGCGTCGAGGACAGGCCCCGGGCTGGCTTCATGGGTGTTCTCAGTCTCGAAGTCCTTATAGCCGGACGGGTTTGAGCCAGGTCAAGGCGCGGTTATTGCGTAGGTCTGAGGCTGGACGTTCCAAGCAATCGGAGCGTTCGAATGTCTGACGGGCAAATGGCGTACCTGGGTCTGGTGATCGCGGCGTTCTCGGCGTTCGCCGTGGTGCTGTTCGTGACCTACATCCGCGTGAACATGAAGTAGAGGATCCCAAGTCGAGCTGGGAGTTCCCCCAAAGCCCGATTTCCCCGGCGAACGCCGGGGCCCAGATTCATCCGGAGCCTTTGGGGTTTTCGCGACAGCGCTCGCGTCCAATCCTCAAACTTTGGTGAGTTCGATCTGGGCCCCGGCGTTCGCCGGGGAGATCGGGTTTTTGTTTGCATTCATCTCCAGCCGCCGCCCGCAGATCGCCGCCGGCGCCGCGCGGTGGCTGACCAGCACCAGGCCCTGGCCGGTGCGGTCCAGACGCTCTCGCAGCCGCTCCACCACCATCATCTCGGTCGCCGCATCAAGGCCCTCGGTGGGCTCGTCCAGCAGCAGCCACGGCGCGTCTCGCAGATAGGCCCGCGCCAGGGCCAGGCGCCGCCGCTCGCCGCCCGACAGCCGCTCGCCGTCGTCACCGAGATAGGCGTCCAGACCCCGCGGCGCGGCGCGGATGCGATCGGCGAGGACGGCGGCTTCCAGGGCCTCCCACAGCTGCGCGTCGGTCGCCTTGGGCGCGGCCAGGCGAAGGTTGTCGCGCACCGTGCCGGCGACCAGGCCGGCGTCCTGCGGCAGCCAGGCGAAGGTCGAGCGGGGGAGGGCGGCTTGGCCGCGCAGGCCCAGTAGGGCCTCGATGGCGCTGGTCTTGCCGCAGCCGGACGGGCCGACGACGGCCAGACGTTCGCCGGGACGCAGGGTCTGGCCGAGGATGGTCACGCTGGGCGGCGTCTCCGGCTTCGGCGTGATCGCCTGAGGGCGATGCCGCAGGATCGCGTCCAGCCGGTCCCGAGCCTCGCGCGCCGCGCCGTCCTGGTCGAAGGCGTGGGCCAGGCCGGCCAGGGCGTCGACGCTCATGGCGGCGGCCAGGCCCGCCAGGGCGGCTAGAGGCGCGCCGGCCGGGGCGGCGCTGGCGACGGCGGCGGCGACCGCGACGCCCAGCAGGGTGGCCTGGCTCATCAGGATCAGGCCCTGGGCGCGGGCGGCGGCCAGTCGCGCGGCGTCGAGCTCGGCGGCCTTGGCGTTCAACGCCTCGCCGGCCCAGGCGTCCAGGCCGTAGGCGCGCAGCTCGGCCGAAGCGGCGACGAGGGCGGCGGTGGTCTCCTTCAGCGCTCCGACCTTGGTTTGAATGGCGGCGCGGGCGGGCGTGGAAAAGCGCTTGGCCAGGGCGCGGGCGATCAGGATCGCGGCGCCGGCGGCCAGCAGGATCAGGACGGCCGGGAGCCAGCCGGCCAGGGCGGCCATCACCAGGCCCGAGCCCAGGCCGGCGACCGCGCTCCAGGGGGCGGAGAGACGGACGAAGCGGGTCTCGATCGCGTCGACGTCCTGCACCAGGCGGGCGGAAGCCTCGCCGCGCGACAGGGTCAGCGACTGGGACGGCGGGGCGGCCGCCAGGCTCTCGAACACCGCCGGGCGGATGGCGGCCAGGGCGCGCAGGGCGGCGGCGTGGCCGCTCAGGCGCTCGCCATAGCGGGCGGCGGTGCGCAGGATGGCCAGCAGCCTGATCATCGCGCTGGGGATCAGCACGTTGAAGGCATGGGCCGCGGCCAGCCCCGCCAGGCCGGCGGCGGCGCTGGCGACGATGAACCAGCCGGACAGCCCCAGCAGGATGGTCGAGGCCCCGCCCACGACCACGGCGCTGGCGATCGCCAGCCGCAGGGCGCCGGCGCGCTGGCGCTTCTGGGCGCGGATCAGGTCGTCGAGGGGGCTGGTCACAGGCGGATCACTTGGTCGGCGAGGGCCGCGACGGCCTCGGAGTGGGTGGCGATCAGGGTCGTGCGGCCCTTGGCGGCCACGCGGATGGCGGCCAGCATCTGCTCTTCCGCGACCGCGTCGAGATTGGCCGTCGGCTCGTCCAGCAGCAGGATCGGGGCGGGCTTGAGCAGGGCGCGGGCCAGGGACAGGCGCCGCCGCTCGCCGCCGGACAGACCGCTGCCGCGCTCGTCGAGCACGAAGTCGAGGCCGCCGGGGCGGTCGAGGGCCAGACCGACGGCCCTGGCCGCCGCCTCGATCTCGGCGCGGGTCGCGTCACGGCGGGAGAGGGCGATGTTGTCGGCGATCGAGGCGGGCAGGATCAGCGGCGACTGGCCGGCCCAGGCGATGTCGGCGGCGCGGGGCGCGGCGCCGTCGATCAGGATTTTCCCGCCGGTCAGGGGCGCGAGATCCAGCAGCAGGTTCAGCAGCGAGCTCTTGCCCGCGCCGCTGGGACCCACGAGGGCGGTGATGGTTCCGGCCTCGGCGGTGAGGTCGAAGGCGTCCAGCGCGGGGGCGTCGGTGTCGGCATAGCGGACGGTGACGCCCTCGAAGCGGATGGTGGGGGCCTGGGTCAGCGGCGTCGTGGTCGGTCTGGCGGCCGGGAGCTTGAATGTCGCGAGACTGGCCGAGGCCGCCTCGGCCGCCTGGCGGTCGTGATAGGCCGCGGCCAGGCGGCGCATCGGGGCGTAGATCTCCGGCGCCAGGGCCAGGACGAAGAAGGCGCGCTTCAGATCCAGGGTCTCGGGAACCGGGAACGGCAGCAGGCGCAGCAGGTTGAAGCCGCAATAGACCGCCACCAGCGCCACCGACAGGGCCGCGAAGAACTCCAGCGCCGCCGAGGAGACGAAGGCCACGCGCAGCACGCGAATGGTGCGCTCGGCCAGCTCGGAGGCCGAGCGGCGCAGGGCGGCGGTCGTCGTTCCCTCGGCCTGGAAGGCCAGGACCACCGGCAGCGCGCGAACGCGGTCGAGGAACAGGCCCGACAGACGCTCCAGGGCCAGGAACTGGGCGCGGCTCTCGGCGGCGGCGGCCGTGCCGGACAGGATCATGGCGGCGATGAAGGGAATGAGCGTGGCCAGCAGAATGCCGGCGCAGATCGGGCTGGCGATCGCGGCCACGGCGATCATCACCAGCGGCAGCACGGCGGCCGACAGTCGCGCGGGCAGGAAGCGGGCGAAGTGGCCGTCCAGCGCCTCGACGCCCTCTACCAGGGCGGTGACGGCCTGGCCCGTCGGGCGACGCGGGCCAGCGAACACGGAACGGGCCAGGTCGGCGCGCGCGGCGGCCTTGGCCTGGGCGGCGGCCTGCGCGCCCGCTTCACCCGCCGCGCGGGCCAGCCAGCCCCGCAGGGCCCCGGCCACCACGATCGCCAGCAGGGATAGGCTCAGAGCCAGCGTTCCGCGCTGACTGGCTATCGCATCGACGCTGAACGCCAGACCCGCGGCGAAGCCGATCGCGGCCAAGCCGTCCAGCAGCACGAACGTCCGCGCGCGGCCCCTTGCGGACCCGCCGCGCCGGCTGGCCTGTTCGAGCCACGTTCTTGGTTCAACGGAACCATCAATCTGCACTATGTCGGCGCCCATCGGTTGAGTGTAGGCTGGTTTCGTCCGCGAGCCTTGATCCCGATCAAGGAGTGGGCGGTCGCGGCGGTCTAGGGAAGAGTCCTCGAACGGCGTGATCATCGGCCGTTCGTCTCGGAGCTGTCCATGGACCCCGCCGTCATCGACCTATCGCGACTTCAGTTCGCGCTGACCGCCCTATACCACTTCCTGTTCGTGCCGCTCACCCTGGGGCTCAGCTTCATGCTGGTCATCATGGAGAGCATCTATGTGATGACCAAGCGACCGATCTGGCGGACCACCACCCGCTTCTGGGGCATGCTGTTCGGCATCAACTTCGCCTTGGGCGTCGCCACCGGCATCACGATGGAATTCCAGTTCGGTATGAACTGGTCCTACTACTCGCACTATGTCGGCGACATCTTCGGCGCCCCGCTGGCGATCGAGGGCCTGATGGCCTTCTTCCTGGAAGCCACCTTCGTCGGGCTGATGTTCTTCGGCTGGGACAAGCTCAAGCCCGTCGGCCACCTGTTCGTGACCTTCATGGTCGCCCTGGGCACCAACCTGTCGGCCCTGTGGATCCTGGTCGCCAACGGCTGGATGCAGAACCCGATCGGCGCGGCCTTCAACCCCGACACCATGCGCATGGAGGTCTCCAGCTTCCGCGACGTGCTGTTCAACCCGGTGGCCCAGGCCAAGTTCGTGCACACGGTCAGCGCCGGCTATGTGATCGCCTCGGTCTTCGTCCTGGGCGTCTCGGCCTGGTACCTCCTGAAGGGCAAGTACATCGGCGTGGCCAAGCGGTCGATGACCGTCGCCGCCGCCTTTGGTCTCGCGTCCTCGCTGTCGGTCGTCGTGCTGGGCGACGAGAGCGGCTACGCCCTGACCGACAACCAGAAAATGAAGCTCGCGGCCCTGGAGGCCATGTGGGAGACCGAGCCCGCCCCGGCCGGCCTGACGGCCTTCGGCATACCGGACCTGAAGGAACGCAAGACCCACGCCGAGATCAAGATCCCCTACGTCCTGGGCCTGATCGCCACCCGCAGCTTCGACACGCCGGTGGAGGGCATCTTCCAGCTGGTCGCCAAGGCGCAGGACCGCATCGAGTCCGGCGTGATCGCCTATGGCGCGGTCGAGACCCTGAAGGCCAATCCCAAGGACATGACCGCCCGCGCCACCTTCGAGGCGCACCGTCGCGACCTGGGCTACGCCCTGCTGTTGAAGCGCTATGTCGCCGATCCGCGCCAGGCCTCGCCCGAGCTGATCCAGAAGGCGGCCTGGGACACGGTGCCGCCGGTGCCGGTGATGTTCTGGGCGTTCCGCATCATGGCCGGGATCGGCTTCCTGATGATCGCCCTGTTCGCCACGGCCTTCCTCCTGGTCACCCTGCGCAAGCACGACACCAAGTGGTTCCTGGTCATTGCCGTGGCCGCCATCCCGCTGCCGTGGATCTCGACGGAGCTGGGCTGGGTGCTGGCCGAGGTGGGCCGTCAGCCCTGGGCGGTGGACGGCGTGCTGCCGACCTTCCTGGGCGTCTCCAGCCTGTCCGTGCCGCAGCTGCTGACCAGCATCGCGGCCTTCACCCTGCTGTACGGCGCGCTGGCCGTGGTCGAGATCGGCCTGATCCTGCGCGCCATCAAGAAAGGCCCGTTCGCTCAGCACGATCCCGTCCCGGACGGGGAATCGGCCGAGCCTGAACCGGCCGTCGCCTAAAGGAGCGCTGAGTCATGGAACTCCCAATCGACTACGCCACCCTTCGCGTCCTCTGGTGGGCCCTGTTGGGCATCCTCCTGATCGGCTTCGCGCTGACCGACGGCTTCGACATGGGCGTGGGGGCCTTGCTGCCCTTCGTCGCCAAGAACGACGCCGAGCGGCGCATGGTCATCAACACCGTCGGCGCGACCTGGGAAGGCAACCAGGTGTGGTTCATCCTGGGCGGCGGGGCGATCTTCGCGGCCTGGCCGTTCGTCTACGCCATCAGCTTCTCGGGCTTCTATCTGGCCATGTTCGTGGTGCTGGCCGCGATGATCATGCGGCCGGTCAGCTTCAAGTACCGCTCCAAGCGGCCAGACCCTCGTTGGCGGTCTTTCTGGGACTGGGGGCTGTTCGTCGGCGGTTTCGTGCCGGTGCTGGTGTTCGGCGTGGCCATGGGCAATGTGCTGCAAGGCGCGCCCTTCCGCCTGGATACCGACCTGCGGGCCTTCTATGAGGGCGCCTTCATCGGCCTGTTCTCGCCCTTCGCCCTGGTGTGCGGCCTGCTGTCGGTCTCGATGCTGGTGCTGCACGGCGCGGCCTGGTTGACCATCAAGGCCGAGGAAGGGCCGGTCACCGAGCGGGCCCGCCTGTTCGGCGAGATCGCGGCCCTGGCCAGCATCGTGCTGTTCGCGGCCGGCGGCTTCTGGGTCGCCTTCGGCGGCCTGGGCTTCCGGATCGAGGGTCTGGCCGATGCGGCCGGTCCGTCCAACCCGCTGCGCGGCGCCGCCGCCGTGCGGGCTCCGGGCGCCTGGCTCGACAACTACGGCCGCCATGGCTGGATGGTCATCGCCCCGGTCCTGGGCTTCGTGGGCGCGGCTCTGGCCCTCTACGGCCTGCGGTTCAACAAGGCTTGGGCGGCGTTCAGCGGCTCGTCGGCCTCGGCGGTCGGGATCATCGCGACCGTGGGTCTGTCGATGTTCCCGTTCATCCTGCCCAGCAGCTTCGATCCGCGCTCCAGCCTGACGGTGTGGAACGCCTCGTCGACCCACCTGACCCTGTTCGTCATGCTGATCGTCACGGTGATCTTCCTGCCGCTGGTCCTGCTCTACACGACCTGGGTCTACAAGGTCCTGTGGGGCCGCAGCACGACCGGCGCCCTCGCCACCAACCCCGACCTGTACTGAGGAGCTAGAAAGTCATGTGGTACTTCACCTGGATCCTCGGTCTCGGCCTCGCCGTCGCCTTCGGCGTGCTGAACGGCGTCTGGTACGAGTTCAATCTGGCCGACGAGGGCGACGAGGGTCTGTCGGAGGAACTCTAGCTTTTCTTGTCATCCCGGAAGCGCGTAGCGCTGTCCGGGATCCAGGGGCCAAGCCCAGTGCGGTTGCCCCTGCGTCCCGGCTCTCCTCTTCGCTGCGGCCGGGATGACAAATTTTAAAGCCGCGACAATCCGGCGCGCTCCCTCAAGCTCAGACTTAACGGTTGTTAAAGACGGATGGGCTCTTGTGGCAGGGAGCCCGAGAGCGCGTCGAACACGCTGCCCCGGGCCCGCTGAATTAGACCCGGGGACACCGCCATGACCGACACCACCGCGCCCGCGCTGGAGCTGATCTCGTTCTGCATCGGCGAGCAGGAATTCTGCATCGACGTGAAGACGGTTCGCGAAATCCGCGGCTGGACCCCGGCCACCCCGATCCCGCACGCGCCGGCCTATATGCGTGGCGTCATCAACCTGCGCGGCGCGATCATGCCGGTCATCGACCTGCGCAACCGCCTGGGCCTGGGCGTCACCATCCCCGAGACCCGCCACGTGATCGTGGTGGTCGAGTGCCAGGATCGCCTGGCCGGCATCCTGGTCGACGCCGTGTCGGAAACCTTCACCGTGCCGCGCGACAGCCTGCAGCCGGCCCCCGATGTCGGCGTGGAAGAGCTGCGCTACATCCAGGCCATCATCTCGATGGAAAACCGCCTGATCACCTATCTGCGCATGGACGACGTGTTCCCGGCCGTGGTTCGCGAAGCCGCGTAGGCTTCGTCTCTCCGGACAAAAGAAAAGCCGCCGAGGGTGACCTCGGCGGCTTTTCTCTGTCTGGTGCTCGGCGATCAGCCCTTGCGGACGATCCGCGCCGCCGCGGCGTGGAAGCCGGCTTCGGCGGCGGCGAGGTCGGCCACGGCGCCTTGGCGCTCGGCCGCGACGCCCATGTTGCTCGCCGCGTAGCTCTCCGAGACCTTGCGGGCCCCCTGGGCGCGCAGGGCCGCGTTGGAGGCGGCGGTCTCGTGCCACTGCGCCAGGCTGTCGACGGTGACCTCGGCGGCGGCGTCCGGGTGCGGAGGGACCTCGCCGAAGCCGATGGCCACGAAGCCGTGGATCACGCCGCCATAATCCTCCTCCGACAGCAGGAAGGTGATCTGGCGCTCTTCGCTCTGGCCGGTATAGGCGTCGTCCTCCGGATCGAACTCGCGCAGCACCAGAATGTCGCCGACCTTGAAGTCACGGTCGTTGCGGCGGATCTCGAAGCGCTTCTGGCCCGAGCGCACGGCGGCGAAGTATTTAGGCCAGGTCTTGAGTTCGTGGCGGGTCATGGGCGGCGGACTTTCGAAACTAGAAAGCGGGCGGTTCTGGCGGCCGAAGCCTAGCGCAGGGTTAACCGTCCAAACATATCCCCAAATTCCGATTTCCCCGGCGAAGGCCGGGGCCCAGATTCATCCGGGCCGGCTTGGGTGAGCGCGCCATCCGCCTCATCAGCTTCCGACGCGCTCGTGGGCTCGATCTGGGCCCCGGCCTTCGCCGGGGAGATCGGATTATTGTTGTCTCACTCGTCGATACACAACCGGACGATCTCGGCCCGCAGCTCCGGCATGCCCAGGCCCTTCTCGGACGAGGTGGCCAGCACGCGCGGGAAGGCGGCGGCGCGCTTGGAGATCGCCTTCAGCGTCTCGGCCACGACCTTGTCGACCTCGTGCGGCTTGATCTTGTCGGCCTTGGTCAGGACGATCTGATACGAGACCGCCGCCGTATCCAGGGCGTCCAGCGCCTCCAGGTCGACCTTCTTGAGGCCATGGCGGGCGTCGATCAGCACATAGACGCGCTTCAGGTTCGGGCGGCCGCGCAGATAGGCCCGGCCCAGGTCCTGGAACTTGTCGGCGATCGAGCGCGAAACGCGGGCGAAGCCGTAGCCGGGCAGGTCGACCAGGCGCACCTGCTCGGCCAGCAGGAAGAAGTTGATCTCCCGCGTGCGGCCCGGTTCGTTCGAGGCGCGGGCCAGGTACTTCTGGCCGACCAGGCCGTTGATCAGGCTGGACTTGCCGACGTTGGAGCGACCGGCGAAGGCCACTTCCGGCAGATCCGCGGCGGGCATGGCGTCCATGCGCACCGCGCCCATGATGAACGAGACCGGCTGGGCGAAGAACACCCGCGCCGTCTCGATCTGCTCGTCCGTGAAATCGGCCGCGCCCGGCAGGACGCTGGGGAGTTCGCCGGGAAGGTTGGGTTCGTCGCTCATCAGGTGGCGTTAGCAGGTTTGCCCTGCAAGCGGGCGATGATCTTGTCGATCGGGTTCTCGACCTTGTAGCGGCGCATGATGATGTACTGCTGGATGATGGTCAGGACGTTGCTCCAGCACCAGTAGATCACCAGGCCCACGGCGAACTGCGACAGGGTGAAGGTGAAGACGATCGGGAACAGCTGGAAGATCCGCTGTTGCATCGGGTCGCCCGCCGGCGGGTTCATCGCCGTGGTCAGCCACATGGTGAAGCCGTACAGCAGCGGCCAGACGCCGATGTGCAGGGTGGTCGACAGGAAGGCGCCGATCAGCGGGGCGTGGGCCGGGTCCCAGGGGATCAGGCCGAACAGGTTGAAGATCGTCGTCGGATCGCGCGCGGAGAGGTCGTGGATCCAGCCGAAGAACGGCGCGTGACGCATCTCGATGGTGACGGTCAGCACCTTGTACAGCGAATAGAAGACCGGAATCTGCACCAGCATGGGCAGGCAGCCCATCATCGGGTTGATCTTCTCCTTGGCGTACAGGGCCATCATCTCCTGCTGCTGTTTGGCGGGATCGTCCTTGTGCTTGGCCTTCAGCTTCTCGACCTCGGGGGAGATCTTCTTGATCTTGGCCATGCTCTCATAGCTCTTGTCCGCCATCGGATAGAGGATGAGCTTGAGCAGGACGGTCAGCGCCATGATCGCCAGGCCGAAGTTGCCGACCAGACGATAGAAGATCTCCAGGATGTTGAAGATCGGGCGCGTGAAGAAGCGGAACATGCCCCAGTCGACGGCGTCGTCGAAGCGCGGGATTTCCGCCTTGGCGCTGCTCCAGAACTCCCAGATGGCCGGGGCGGGCGTCGCGCCGTACTCGTACTTGCGCAGCAGCGGCACGGTCTTGGCGCCGGCGAACAGGCGGGTCTTCTGGGTCAGGGTCGCGCCCGGGTTCAGGGCCTGGGTCGGGCCGACGAAGTTGACGTCATAGATATCCGTGCCCGAGGCCTGGGTGACGCGGTACTGGGCCTTGATGGTCTGGTCCTGGTTCGGGATCAGGGCCGCCAGCCAGTACTTGTCGGTGATGCCGGCCCAGCCGCCGACCGAGTCGAAGGTCGAGAGCGGCTTGTCCTTCTTCCACTTCTGGTACTTGGCCATTTCCAGCTTCTGGTCCTTGCCGGAACCCAGAACACCGATGGCGCCTTCGTGGACGATCTGGTTCTTGCCCAGGTGGTCGGTGATGCCCTGGCGCTGAACGGTGGCGTAGGGGGCCAGCTGGAAGGCGGCGGTCCCGTTGTTCTTGACGCTGTCGGTGACGGTGAACATCGCCTGGTCGTCCACGCCGATCACGCGGGTGAAGGTCAGGCCGACGCCGTTGTCATAGGTCAGGGTGACCGGGGCGTTGGGACGCAGCACCTGGCCCGGCGCGGCGGTCCAGACGGTGCGGCTGTCGGGCAGGCCCGGCAGGTTGGCGCCGGCCCAGCCGAAATCGGCGAACCAGGCGTGCTCGGCGCCCTCGGGGCGGAACAGCTCGACCGGCGGCGAGCCCTTGTCGGTGGTCTCGGCGTACTTGCGCAGGAACAGGTCGTCGATGCGGCCGCCCTTCAGGGCGATCGAGCCCGACAGGGCCGGAGTGTCGACCACGATGCGCGGGCTCTGGGCCTTGGCGGCGTCGCGCGAAAGGCGCAGCGGGGCCGGATTGCCGTTGGCGTCCAGGGTCACGCCCGGCTGCGTCGCGGCCTGGACCTGGGCGGCCTTCTTGGCGCGCGCCTCGATCTCGGCGCGCTTCTGCTGCGGACCCAGGATGAAGAACTGGTACCCGATCAGGATCACGAACGCGCTGACAATGAACATCAGCGTGTTTTTGTTGTCGTTCTGCATGGAGCGCTTAACCGGAAACTTTGAGATCGGGTTGTTGGGAAGAGGCGTCTTGAGCGGATGCGCCGGATGACGGGCGGGGAACCTTGGGTCCTCCGCGATCATGCTCGGCGGCGAGGCTTATCAGCGCTGTTTTAACGTCGTCAAGCAAACGCCCCCATTCGCGCGTCGTGGTTCCTCCGCGCGCGATGAACACATAGTCGTGCGAAGGGCGCGCATGAAGGGGCAGGACCAGCCGGGCGGCCTCGCGGAGGCGGCGCTTGGCGCGGTTGCGATCGACGGCCCCGCCGACCTTCTTGGTGGCCGTGAAGCCGACCCGGACCGTGGGATCCTCGTCGGGGCGCTTGCGCATCTGGATGAAGACGGCGCCCCGCGACAGGGCCGGGGCCTTGGCCGCCAGCAGGAAGTCGGGGCGCTTGCGCAGCCGCTCGAAGCGAAGGGGGGCGAACTTGAGTTCAGGCATGAAAAAAGCCGCCTTTCCGGCGAGAACCTGAAACCAGGTCTGTGGAAAAGGCGGCTTTGATCATCGTCTAACCTCCCGAGGGAGGAAGAGAAATTAGGCGGTCAGGCGCTTGCGGCCCTTGGCGCGGCGACGCGCGACGACCTTTTGGCCATTCTTGGTGGCCATACGCGCGCGGTAGCCGTGACGGCGGGCGCGCACGAGCTTCGACGGCTGGAAGGTGCGCTTCACGACGTGGCTCCGAAATGCAAATACGTTGAACGCGGTGACCAGGTCCCCGCGAGTGAGGGGCGGTGGATAAAAGAACGGACGAGGGATGTCAACCTGAGTCGGTTCAATCACTTGCCCGTGGGGTCACGGAACGATCACCGCTTTCCCCACCACCTTACGCTCCGCCAGCAGCTCGAACGCCTCGCGCCAGCGATCCAGCGGCAGCGCCGCATGCACATGCGGCCGGATCACCCCCTCGTTCGCCATTTTCCAGATGGCCTGGGCGTTCTCGCGGCCTTTCTCGGGAAACTGACGGCCGTACTCGCCGGCGCGCACGCCCATGACCGAGAAGCCCTTGATCAGCGGCATGTTGACCGAGACGTTCGGGATCCGGCCCGAGGTGAAGCCGATGACCAGCAGCCGGCCGTCGAAGGCGATGCAGCGGACGCTCTCGTCGAACACGTCGCCGCCCACGGGATCATAGATCACGTCGGCCCCGTGGCCGCCGGTGATCTCTTTCACGCGTTCCCGAAAGCCGCCGGTGACGTTGACGAGGGCGTCGGGGGCGTAGAGCGCCTGAACGGCCGCCAGCTTGTCGTCCGAGGCCGAGGCGGCGATGACGCGCGCGCCCAGCGCCTTGGCCAGGTCCACCGCCGCCAGGCCCACCCCGCCGGCCGCGCCATGGACCAGCACCCACTCGCCAGGCTCGACCCGTGCGCGGCGGACCAGGGCGACATAGGCGGTGAGATAGGCCGCGCCATAGGCGGCGGCCTCGGCGAAGGACAGCCGCGCGGGCTTGGGCTTCAGCGCCTCGGCCGACAGCACCGCGTATTCGGCGAACCCGCCCAGCCGCGCGCCGCCGACCACGGCGTCGCCGATCTGGAAGCCGGTGACGCCCTCGCCCAGGGCGACGACCTCGCCGGCCAGGTCGAGGCCGGGCGTGAAGGGCAGGGATGGTTTGAACTGGTACTCGCCCCGCGTCATCAGCAGGTCGGGGAAGTTGACGCTGGCGGCGCGCACGCGGGCCAGCACCTCGCCGGGACCCGGCTGGGGCGTGGCGACGTCTCGGACGGCGCAACCGGCGAAGTCGGGGGCCAGGTCCTCGACGACGAGGGCGCGCATGGTGGGGGGAACAGAACTCACGCCATCTCCTCAATCCGGTTTCCCCGGCGAATGCCGGGGCCCAGATTCAGCCTGATCGGTTGGGGCTGATCCGAAATGCGCCCCGTCACCGTGTCACGCGCCCATGGGTTCGATCTGGGCCCCGGCATTCGCCGGGGAGAACGGATTTATTGAGAAGCGCGCTGATCAAACGCCTGCCGCACCAGTCCCGCGATTTCGCGGCACGCGCCGTCCGCCGCCGGGATCGCGCCGGTGAAAGCCGTGAACCCGTGGGCCAGGCTATCGTAGCAGCGGTACAGCACCGGCACGCCGGCCGCCTGAAGGCGCTTGGCGTAACCCTCGCCCTGGTCGACTAGCGGGTCGAAGCCGGCGGTGGCGACCACGGCGGGCGCCAGGCCCGTCAGGTCGGCGGTCCTGTCCGGCGACAGGCGCGGGTCCGCCGGGTCGGCGTCGGCGCTCATATAGTGGCCCATGAACCAGTCCATGGTCGCGCGGGTCAGGGGATAGGCGTCGGCATAGGTGGTCATGGACGGCGTCTCGCTGGCCACGTCGACGGCGGGATAGATCAGGATCTGGGCGGCCGGCTGTGGCTCGCCCTTGCGCTGCATGTCCTGGGCGACGATGGCCGCGAAGTTGCCGCCCATGCTGTCGCCGCCGATGGCCGGCGGGACCGGCGCGGCGCCGAAGCGGCCGGTGTTGTCGCGCGCCCAGCGATAGGCGGCCAGCACGTCCTCCAGCCCAACCGGGAACTTGTGGTCCGGGGCCAGTCGGTAGTCGACCGAGATCACCGCCGTGCGGACGATCCGCGCCAGGATCGAACAGAAGGCGTGGCAGGACTCCAGGTCGCCGATCACCCCGCCGCCCATGTGGGCGTAGACGATCAGCGGCGCGGTGCTGTCCTGGTTCTCCGGCCGATAGGCGCGGGCCGGGATCGGACCGTTCGGGCCTTCGATCGATAGGCTTTCGGTGCGCACGCCGGGCTCCAGCGGCCCCTGGACGGCGGCCAGGCCCCGAGCGCTGCCGGCCACGGCCTCGGCGGGGCTCAGCGTGGTCATGGGCGGCAGCTTCTTGGCCGCGTGGGCGAAGAACTGGAAGCGGGGGTCCAGGGTTCGCCCGCCCTTATAGACGACCCCGCCGCCCGACATGGCCCGCAGGATCGGGCTGGGCAGCGACAGGATCAGCTTCAGGATGGTCTTCTGGGCGGCGTCGGAGGCCATGGTTTCCCCACTCTCTGCGTTCTTGTTGTTCTGATTATCTGGAAGGCTCTAGAGCCTTGGCAAGGCCGGCAGCCCGCCCAGGATCAGCTTGACCGCGAAATCCGCGGCGCTCTCTGTGTCGACGGGCCGCCGCTCCAGCATCTTGTCGCCGATCTCGCGGGCCACGGCGATGCAGGCGGCGGTCAGGTAGTCCAGGTCGACCGGCGGGGCGTGGGTCTGCTCCAGCACCCGGGCGAAGGCCTCTCGCACCTCGTCGAACACGGCGGTCACCTCGGGCGATGGACGCGCGTGCGGGATCTGCTCGCCCGGCGGCCGGTTGATGCGCCAGCTTTCCTGCTCGGTGGCCACGAAGTTGAAATAGGCCAGGATCGCGCCGCGCACGAACGACTGGAAGTCGGCGGCCTTCTCGGACTCGGCGCGCAGGAGGGGCCGGAAGCGGCGCGCGCCGTCATCGGCCAGGGCGTCGAACACCTCCTCCTTGGACTTGTAGTAGTTGTAGAAGGTGCCCGAGGCCAAACCCGTGCGGCGGATGATGTCGCGCACGGTGGCGGCGTCATAGCCCAGCTCGCCGAACACCTCGCGCGCGGCGTCCAGGATCGCCTGGCGATTGGCGGTCTTGGTGCGTTCCCGCTTGCCCGGCCGCTGATCGACGTGGGGCTTGGGGAAATAGGCGATGTTCGACATGGACCGCGACTCGGAGATGGAGCGATCTTGACGCTCCGTCAGGATCACAGCCTTAGTCGGGCGCGAGACGCAAGGGGTTGGCTGGGGGCGGCTGAATCCCGCCCCCCACCCCGACCTTCCCGGCGAAGGCCGGGACCCAGATTCAGCCAGAGCGGTTTGGGATGATCCGAGATGCGCCCGGTCAGCTTGTCGGGCGCCCATGGGTTCGATCTGGGCCCCGGCGTTCGCCGGGGAAATCGGAATAGAGGGGATTTTCACAGCGGCTTCACCGGCTGCTCGATCTCCCACACGGCCTCGCTGATCGCCTCCAGTTTCTCGCGGTACAGCGCCGAGGCGTCGTGGAGGCCCTGGTTGTAGTAGTAGGGGCCCAGCCGCTCGGTGATGAAGTCGAGCAGGAACTCGGCGTCGAAGCCTTTCACCTCAAGGTCCAGCTCGGTCCGCAGATAGTCCGAGAGCCCGCCGACCAGCTTGGCGCGGGTGTCCTTGTCGAAGGTGATCTTGGCCATGGTTGCTTTCTTCTCGCTTCTCCCTCGATGGGGGAAGGGCGGGTGTGGGGTGATGCGGCGGTGGCGACACCTCGCCCTTTTCGGAACGCGTGTCACCCCCATCCCAAACCCTTCCCCTATCAAAGGGGGGAAGGGCTTAGCTCGCCAGCAAGGGCTCCATCCTGATCTCCGCCAGCGCCGGCACCGGCAGCTTGCCGCCCTGGCTCCGCGCCCGCGCCTCGCCCTTGGCGATCGCCTTCTTCAGGTCGGCGCAATAGACGTTGAAGTCGACCTGGATGGTGTGCCGCGCGGAGTCATAGAATTGGCCCGTGTGGCGCGCCTCGTCCTTGGTCATGATCCGGACCATCTCGGCGTCCGACGGCGGGGCGTACTTGCCCGCCAGATAGGCCGCCGCCAGTTTCGCCTGCTGCTCGGCGAAGTTCACCAGGGTCGGCAGCGGCTGGGCCAGGCCCATGAAGAACAGGTTCGGAATCCCCGGCTTCATCATCCGCTTGAACAGCGGGAAGCGGTGGTCGGCGCCCGGCAGCAGGGCCGGGTCATCGAAGAACGGGAAGCTGATCTTGTAGCCGGTGGCGAAGACGATGGCGTCGACGTCCTCGACGCTGTCGTCGGCGAAGCGCACGCGCTTGCCCTCCAGCGCCTTGATCGCCGGCTTGAACTTGATGTCGCCGCAGCCGGCCCGGGTCAGGAACTCGCCCGAGACCGAGGGGTGCGCCTCCAGCGGCTCGTGATCGGGCTTGGGCAGGCCGTAGTCCTCCATCTTGCCGATGGTCTTCTTGATCACCGAGCGGGCGAGCGAGAGGCCAAGCTTCCTGGGCATCCAGGCGGGCATGGCGGATTTGTCCGCCGGCTTGCCATTCAGGTACTTGGGAAACACCCAGACCCCGCGCCGGGCCGAGACCCACAGGTTTTTCGCGATCGGCCGCTGGGAGAGTTCGCTGGCGATGTCCATGGCCGAATTGCCCATGCCGACCACCACGACGTTCTTGCCGCGCATGTCGACGGGATCGAACGGGTCGCTATAGGCGTGGGCGTGAAAGGCCGGACCTTCGAACTCGCCCGGATAGTCGGGAATACGCGGATCCCAGTGGTGGCCGTTGCAGACGAACAGCACGTCGTAGAGCCGCGTCTCGCCGGTCGACAGGGTCACCGACCAGAGACCATCGTCGGTGCGGCGAGCCTTCTCGACGCGGGTGTTGAAGGTGATCGTCGGACGCAGGCCGAAGTGGTCGACATAGTCCTTGAAGTACTGGAACAGCTGCGCGTGGTGCGGGAAGTCGGGCCAGTCCTTCGGCACGGGGAAGTCCTCGAACGCCAGCCGCCACTTCGAGGTATCGATGTGCAGGCTCTCGTAGCAGGCCGACATCCCGTTGGGGTTCTTGAAGTACCAGTTGCCCCCGATCTCGTCGGACATCTCGAAGCAGTCGTAGGGGACTCCGTGGTCCTTCAACCGCTTGATCGTGGTGAAGCCGCTGCAGCCCGCGCCGATGACGCACGCTTTGGGGAGCTTGGCCGTCATTCCATCCACCCTGACTTATCGTTGTTCAGGAGCGTATCAGCGTTATGCGGAGCGGCAAGCGGCCGTTGGGGAAACTCAGCGGCCGAAGCGCGCCGGAGAATAGGTGGCCGTGCAGGCGGCGTTGCACTGGGCCCAGCGTCCGCCGCACCCGTCATCGTCGCCGCCCGCCTGGCAGAAGTAGAGCGTCTTGGAGCAGGTCGTCTTGCACTGCTGGGTGTCGCCGGCGGGCCGGCCCTGGGCCAGCGGGATCGGGGCGGGCAGGATGAAGCTGGGCGCGTCGACCGGCGCGGCGAGAACCGCGACGGGCTTCTTGGACTTCGGCGCGGCCGGGACCGTCGGCTGGCCGGCCAGGGCCGGGCCGGCGATGGCGAGGGTCAGCAGGACGAGAAGGCGGCGGCGCATGAAGCGACTCTAGGCGGCCGGGGTAAAGGTCCGATTAACCATGTTTCTCCGGTTCGGACCCTATCGGCGGACCGCCGTCGAAGGGCCGCTCAGCAGGATTGGCAGACACAGCAGGCCGATCGCCGCGCCGGCCATCCACACCAGGCCCGGGAACCAGCCGCGACTGGCGAAATAAACCTGGGCGATGACCACGGGACCGATCACCGAGGCCAGGCTCGCGAGACTCGCCAGCACGCCTTGCAGGCGGCCCTGCTGGTCCTCGCCGACCTGGGCCGACAGCAGCGACTGGATCGCCGCGTGGCCGATGCCGCCCAGGCAGAAGAACGGCAGCAGCGCGAACGCCATCCAGCCCTTGGTCGCCAGGCCGATGGCGACATAGGCGAAGGCGTCGCAGACGATGGCGATGGCCAGGGTCTTGCGCTCGCCGAACCGCCCGGCCACCGGACCGGCCACGAAGGCCTGGGCAAGGGCGGTGAAGACGCCGAAGCCCGCCAGTGAGAAGCCGACCGTCCAAGGATCCCAGGCGAACTTGTCCTCGCCGTACAGCACCCAGATCGTGCCGCCGACCTCGCCGACGATCGCCAGCATGACGAACGCGGCCATCAGCGGCAGCAGGGCCGGGAAGGCGGCCGCCCAGCGCAGCGAGCCGAACGGGTTGAACGCCGCGGGGTCGAACGGCTTGGCGCGGGCCTCATCCAGGCTCTTGTGCGACTCCGGCAGGATGAAGACGGCCATCAGGAAGTTGACGCCGTTCAGCGCCGCCGCCGCCAGGAACGGGGCGCGCGTCCAGACCTCGCCCAGGAACCCGCCGATCACCGGGCCCAGGATGAAGCCGACCCCGAACATGGCGCTGAACAGGCCAAAGCGGCGGGTGCGCTGCGTCTCGGGCGTGATGTCGGCGATATAGGCCTGGGCCACGGCCATGTTGGCCCCAGTGATCCCGGCGATGGCGCGGCCGACGAACAGCCAGGCCAGCGAGGGCGCGAAGGCCATGAACACATAGTCGATCGCCGCGCCCGCCAGCGAGACCAGCAGCACCGGGCGGCGGCCGACCTTGTCGCTGATCGCGCCCAGCACCGGCGCGCACAAGAACTGCATCAGGGCGTAGAGGCCCAGGAACGCCCCGAACCGCCAGCCCAGGTCGCCGGTATGGCCGACCTCGCGCAGCAGGCGCGGGATGATCGGCATGACCAGGCCGATGCCGACGGCGTCCAGCATCACGGTGGCCAGGATCAGGGGAAAGGCGAGCTTAGCGCGGCGCTGAAGAAGATCGGACATAAAATTTATCATCGATAAAGTTCCTTATCGGCGATAAAGTCCGGATCGGCCGCGAGGTCAAGATGATTCAGAATGGGACTCTCATGAAGGTCGATCGTCGACGGATTCTGGAGACGGCGCTGGAGGTGCTGAACGAGGTCGGGGTCGACGCCCTGTCCACGCGCGCCATCGCCGAGCGCCTGGGCGTGCGGCAGCCGGCCCTCTACTGGCACTTCAAGAGCAAGCGCGACCTGCTGGACGCCATGAACGGCGAAATCCTGGGGAGGGCCCACGAGGCGCGCGTACCCCGGCCAGGCGAGACCTGGCAGGACTTCGTGCGCCGCAACGGCAGGAGCTTCCGCGCGGCGCTATTGAACTACCGTGACGGCGCGCGGGTCCATGCGGGCACCGAGGCCGATCCGGGCGACCTGACGCACGTCGAGGCCCAGGTCGCCTTCCTGGTCGCGGCGGGCTTCACGCCCGGCCAGGCCATGCAGCTGTTCGTCGCCGTCAGCCGCTATGTGGTCGGCTGCGTGCTGGAGGAGCAGGCCTCGCCCGCGGACGGCTCGGTCGAGCAGAGCCAGCTGGACGAAGCCGCCAGGGCCTATCCGGTTCTGTCCGAGGCCGTCGCCTACTACCGCACGAGCGGCCATGCGGGGCTGTTCGAGCGCGGCCTCGAGCTGATGGTGAAGGGCGCGGAGGCGGAACTGGCTACCGCGTGGGGCTGACCCTCCACACCGCGTTGCCGACGTCATCGGCGACCAGCAGCGCGCCGGAGGCGTCGACCGTCACGCCGACCGGCCGGCCCTGGGCCTTGCCTTTGGCGTCCAGGAATCCCGTCAGGAAGTCCTCGACCGGGCCCGCCGGCTTGCCGTCGACGAAAGGCACGAAGACCACCTTGTAGCCCGCCTGCGGATTGCGGTTCCACGAGCCGTGCTGGCCGATGAAGGTTCCGCCCCGATAGTGAGCCGGGAAGCTCTTGCCGGTGTAGAAGGTCAGGCCCAGCGAGGCGGTGTGGGCGCCCAGGGCGTAGTCGGGGACGCTCGCGCGCTCGACCAGGTCGGGGCGGCGGTCCTTGTCCTTGACCCGCTTGTCGACGTGGCGGCCGTAGTAGCTGTAGGGCCAGCCATAGAAGCCGCCCTCGCGGACCGAGGTCATGTAGTCGGGGACCAGGTCGTTGCCCAGTTCGTCGCGCTCGTTGACGGCGGTCCACAGCTGGCCATTGGCCGGGTTCCAGGACAGGCCGACGGGATTGCGCAGGCCCGAGGCGAAGATGCGCTGCTGGCCCGTGGCGAGGTCGATCTCGTGGATCGCGGCGCGGCCCTCCTCGGCCGGGATGCCGTTCTCGCCGACATTGCTGTTCGAACCGACGCTCGCATAGAGCTTGGAGCCGTCCGCGCTGGCGATGATGTTCTTGGTCCAGTGGTGGTTGATCGGCCCGCCCGGCAGGTCGGCGACCTTGCGCGGCGGCGCCGAGATGCGGGTCGCGCCGGTCGTGTAGGGGAAGGCTACGACGGCGTCGGCATTGGCCACGTAGAGGGTGTCGCCGACCAGGGCCATGCCGAACGGCGAATAGAGATTGGTCAGGAACGGGACCTTCATCTCGGCCACGCCGTCGTGATCGGCGTCACGCAGCAGGGTGATGCGGTCGGCGCTGGGCGCGCCGGCTCCGGCCTTTTTTATCAGCATCTTCTCGAAGAAGCCCTTCAGGCCGCGCGGCGGTTCCTTCTTGGGCGGAGCGTTGCTCTCGGCCGCCAGCACGTCGCCATTGGGCAGGACGAGCAGCCAGCGCGGATGGTCCAGGCCTTGCGCGAACGGCTGCACCTGGAAGCCCGCCGGGGCGCTCGGCGTGACGCCCGCCGGCCAGCCGACGACGTCCGAGACCTTGACGGTCGGGATCAGGCTCCTGCTGGGCTTGGGCAGCCGCGGGTCAGGGCCGTAGCCGACCGCGCCGTTCTGCTGGCCGTTGCTCCGCCCGCAGGCGGCGAGGGCTGTCAACGCCACGCCGACGATCAAGATTTCGCGAAACCGACGCCGCATTGAACGCTTCCCTCTTCATCCTGCGTTCAACGCGCAGGGTGTTTGATCTGTTCTGGTTATGGATACGGTTCGACGATGGTGAAGTTCCAGTCTTCCGCTCTTGATCGCCGGTTCCTGCTGGCTGGCCTCGCGGCGCTCGTGACGCCCGGCGGCGCCTCGGCGACCGCGCGGAACGCCAAGCCTTCGCCGCCGCCCTTGCCGGTCGTGACGGTGCTGGGCGACTCGATCACGGCGGGCCTTGGTCTGGCGCAGGACCTTTCCATGCCCGCGCGGCTGCAGGCGGCGCTGGAGCGGATGGGCGCGCCGTCGCGGGTGCGGAACCTGGGCGTGCTGGGCGACACCAGCGCCAACGGCCTGGCGCGCGTCGATCGCGTGCCCGTCGAGAGCGTGGTCTGCGTGGTGGCGCTCGGCGGCAACGACCTTCTGCTCGGCCTCGCCCCGACGATGACCAAGGCCAACCTGCGGGCCATCGTCCAGCACCTGAAGTCGAAGAACATCCGCGTGGTGCTGGCCGGGGTCCGCGCGCCGGGCCTGCTGGGCGTCGACTACGCCCGCCGCTTCACCCAGCTCTATCCGGACCTGGCCCGCGAGCAGGGGGTGTTCTACGCGCCGGACTTCCTGACCGGGGTGATCGGCGTGTCGCGCTACATGCAGCGCGACGGGATCCACCCGAACGCGGACGGGGCGAGGATCATCGCCGACCGCCTGGCGCCGGTGGTGGCGCAGGCGCTGAGGGCTTAGGGGCTCAACCCCAACACCGACCTCCCCGGCTTTCGCCGGGAAGATCGGGATGGTGGAGGATCTACTCCACGATCGGCTTCTTAGGCGCCACGTGGTGGTGATTGCCGAACAGGCGGCCCATCAGGCGCTCGGAGCGCGTCTTCAGGCCGTCCATCAGGATGAACACCACCGGGATGTAGAGCAGCGACAGCAGGGTCGAGGTGATCAGGCCGCCGATGACCGCGATGGCCATGGGGGCCCGGAACTCGACTTCCGCGCCGAGGCCGATGGCGGTGGGCAACATGCCCGCGCCCATGGCCACGGTGGTCATCAGGATCGGCCGGGCCCGCTTGTGCGCGGCGTCGATGATCGCCGTGCGCTTGTCCATGCCGTGCTCCTTCATGGCCATGATCGCGTACTCGACCAGCAGGATCGAGTTCTTGGCCGCGATGCCCATCAGCATCAGGATGCCGATCAGGGTCGAGATCGAGAAGCTGGAGTGGGCCAGCACCAGCAGGCCGAAGGCGCCGCCGATGGCCAGGGGCAGGGCCACCATGATGGTGATCGGGTGGGCGAAGCTGCGGAACAGCAGCACCAGCACGACGTACATCAGCAGGATGCCGGTGATCAGCGCGCCCAGGAAGCCGGTGACCATCTCCTGGATGAACTCGGCGTCGCCGGCGGCCACTTCCTTGACCCCGTTCGGGAGGTTTTTGACCGCGGGCAGGGCGTGGACGCGCTTGGCGGCCTCGCCCACGACGATGCCGTCCAGCTCGGCGGTGATCGTCGCCACGCGCGCGCGGTCGCGGCGGTCGACCTGCGAGGGACCCGCGCCGAAGCGGACGTCGGCCACGGCGTTCAGCGGCACGGGGCCGTTGGGCGACGGCACCTGCAGGGTCTGCAGGACGGCGATGTCCTCGCGCGCGGTCTGGCTGAGGCGCAGGCGGATCGGCACCTGGCGGTCGCCCAGATTGTACTTGGGCAGGTTCTGGTCGACGTCGCCGATGGTGGCCACGCGCACGGCCTGGGAGATCGCGCCGGCCGAGACGCCAGCGCGGGCGGCTTGGTCGGGCTTGGGCGTGACGACGATCTCGGGACGGGCGATCGAAGCGGTGTTGACCACGTGGGCCAGGCCCGGGACGCCGCGCATCTCGGCCTCGACCTTGCGGGCCGCCGCTTCCAGGGCCGGGCCGTTGTCGCTGACCAGGCTCAGGGTGTAGCTGCCGCCGCTGGACGGGCCGCCGCCGTTGTTGCTGCCCGAGCCGATCCGCGCGCCGGGGATGGCGGCGAACTGGTCGACCATCTGGCGGCTGAACACCTTCTGGCTGATGCGTTCCTTCTTGTCGGTCAGGTCGGCGGTCAGCTCGGCCTTGTTGACGGCGCTGTTGCTGCCGACCGCGGCATAGACGCTGACCACTTCCTTGCGGGCCCGCAGTTCGCGGGTCACGCGCTGCACGATGGCGTCGGTCTCGTCCAGCGTGGCCCCGGGCGGCAGCTCGACCGAGAACTCGGCGCGACCGCGGTCGGCCTGGGGCTGGAACTCGAACGGCAGGCGGGTGGCCAGCAGGATCGAGATGGCGAACATCGGGATGCCCATCGCCAGCACCTTCCAGCGATTGCGCAGACCCCAGTTCAGGGCCTTCAGGTAAGGCCCCATCCACGCCGGATCCTTGTCCTCGTGGTTATGGTCGGCCTTCAGCATGTAGGCGCCCATCAGCGGCGTCAGCAGGCGGGCGACCACCAGCGAGAACAGCACCGAGATACAGGCGGCCAGGGCGAAGGCCTTGAAGAACTGGCCGATGATGCCGGGCATGAAGCCCACCGGCGCGAACACGGCCACGATGGTGAAGGTGGTGGCCACGACGGCCAGGCCGATCTCGTCGGCCGCCTCCATGGCCGCCGCATAGGGGCTTTTGCCGCCGCGCATGTGGCGGACGATGTTCTCGATCTCGACGATGGCGTCGTCGACCAGGATGCCGACGGTCAGCGACAGGGCCAGCAGGGTGATGCCGTTCAGCGACTGGTTCATCGGCGCCAGGACGGCGAAGGTCGGGAACAGCGACATCGGGATGGCCACCGCCGCCAGCAGCGTGGCGCGCCAGTCGCGCAGGAACAGCAGCACGACCAGCACCGCCAGGATCGCGCCGACGATCAGGGCCTCCATCGAGGCGATATAGCTCTCCTCGATATATTTCACGTTCGAGGTGATTTCCTGGATCTGGATCTCGGGATGATCCTGGTCGAGCTTCTCGACGGCCTTGCGGATCTTCTCGGCGGTCTGCACCTCCGAGGCGCCGCGGCCGCGGACCATGTTGAAGGTGACGACTTCCTGGCCGTCATAGCGGGCGCGCGAGCGGGGCTCGGCCCAGTGGTCGGTGACCTGGCCCAGGTCGGCCAGGCGCACGGCGTCGCCGCTGGAGACGGGCACGCGGGTCTCGCGCAGCTGCTCGACCGAGCCGGCCGCGCCCAGGGTGCGGATGGCGCGCTCGGCGCCCGAGATCGTCACGCGGCCGCCGGGAAGGTCGGCGTTCGAGGACACCAGGGCCTGGCTGACGGCGGCGGCGGTGACGCCGCGCGCGGCCAGGCGGTCGGGATCCAGGGCGATCTCGATCTCGCGGCTCACGCCGCCCTGGCGGTTGACCTCGCGCACGCCCTTGATGGCCAGCAGGGCGCGGCTGACGTCGTTGTCGACGAACCAGCTGCGCTGCTCGGGCGTCAGGGTCGGCGCCTTGACGACATAGGTGATCAGCGGGTCGCCCGAGATGTCGATCCGGGTGACGATCGGCTCCTGCATGTCCTGGGGCAGGGAGCCGCGCAGGTTGGACATGGCGTTGCGCACGTCGTTGGTGACGCGCTCGTGGTCCACCCCCAGCTCGAACTCGATGAACGTGGTCGACGCGCCGTCGACGACGGTGGAGTTGATGTGGCGCACCTGGCCCAGGCCGGCGATCGAGTCCTCGATCAGGCGGGTGACCTGGGTCTCAAGCTCCTGCGGCGCGGCGCCGGGGCGCACGGCCGTGACGACGACGAACGGCAGGTCGACGTCGGGATTGTTATTGATCCGCATGCTCTTGAAGCCGGCGATGCCGGCGAAGCAGAGCAGCACGAACAGCATGATGACGGGGATCGGGTTCTTGATCGCCCAGGACGAGATGTTGCGCATCGGTCTGTCGTCCTCAGCGCGCGGTCTTGGAGGCGGCCGGCCGGGCGGCGGCGCCGACGCGGACCAGGTCGCCCTCGCCCAGGAAGCCGGCGCCCTCGACCACCACCTGCTCGCCGGCGTTCAGGCCGGTCGCCGCCACGCGGTCGCCCGTCGTGGCCAGGATGACGATGCGGCGGAAATGGACCTTCTTGGCGGCGTCGACCACGAACACGCCGGGGCGGTTCTCGCGGTACAGCACCGAGGCCGACGGAACGACCAGCGCGGCCTGATCGCCGGCGTCGATCGTGGCGCGGGCGAACATGCCTGGACGGAAGCCGCCCATCGACGACAGGGCGATGCGCGCCGTGCCGATGCGGGTGGCGGGGTTGACTTCCGAAGTGACGATGCGGACGCGGCCGGTCGTTTCACCAACCTTGTCGGAATAGATCTTGGCCGACATGCCCGCCTTGACCGCGCCGAGGTCGGTCTCGGGGATGTCGGCGTCCAGCTCCAGTCGGCTGTCGCGGACGATGCGGAACAGTTCCGAGCCGGCCGTGACGATCTGGCCCTTGGTGACGCTGCGGCGGCTGATCAGGCCGCCGACCGGCGCGCGGATCGAGGTCTGGGCCACGCGCGCGGCGGTCTCGCCCCTGCCGGCTTCGGCGGCGGCCAGGTTGGCGGCCGAGGTGCCCTGGCGGGCGATGGCGGTGTCGAGGCCGGCCTGGCTGAGATAGCCCTTGGCCTGCAGCTCCTTGGCGCGGTTCAGGGCGGCGCTGGCTTCGGCCAGGGTGGCCCTGGCGCTGGCGACGGCGGCGTCCTGCTGGCGCAGCTGGGCGGTGATCAGCGCGCTGTTGAGCTGGACCAGGACCTGGCCGGCGCGGACGGTCTGGCCTTCCTCGGCGTTGACGGCGACGGCGGTCAGGCCGCCGGTCTCGGCGCCGACCGGCACCTCTTCCCACGGCGAGACCGTGCCCGTGGCGTTGATCTGGCGCGCGATCGGCTGGCTGGAGACGGTGGCGAGGCTGACGGTCGCCGAAGCGCTCGGCGCGGCCCGCGTCTTCTTCTCCGGCTTCTTCCCGCATCCGGCCAGAGCGATCGCGCTCACGCCCAGGACCAAGACCAGCGCGCTCAGAGTCGGGCGGCGCCCATTGATCCCGTTAAGCACGAACATTTCCCCAGCAACAATTGAGCCCGACGGCCTTCTAGCCGACAAACCTCGGGTCGCTGAGTTAATTTGCCGTAAGACGATAAGAAGCCTGGAATTCCTCCCCTCTTGATGCGGGAAACGTGAACCGGGCGTTGGTAGCGCTGTCAGCGGTGAGGCGGCGTCACGGGGTTGGGCGTCAGGGCGCGACGGCCTTGGGCGTCGTCGGGCGCCGGCGCGGCAGCGCGCCGCAGAACAGCGCCGCCATGGCCAGGTAGCTGAAGACTCCGCCGCCCGCGATGTAACCGGCGCGGTTGGAGAGCTTGTGATCGGCCAGGTTGGCGAGAACCAGGATCAGGGTCAGGCCGTGAAAGCCGCAGGCCCACATTGGCCACCAGCGATCCGATCGCAGGGCGATGAACAGCAGCACCAGCATCAGGGCCAGGTCGACCAGGATGACCGCGGTCTGGGGACCGAACCTCTGCAGGCTGTTGTAGAACAGGGCCGTGGCGAACCAGGCCAGGATCATGGCGACGGCGGCTACGCGCTCGGGCCAGCCGCCACGCCACAGGGCCACGCCGGTCGCGATCAGCAACGCGGCGAGACTGGCCCATTGATAGAAGAAGCCGAGGGACATCGCGCCAGGGTGGCGCCATTCGTCCAGATTGCAACGCCTCTCGCCGATCGAGACCGGCGAGAGGCGCGCTCGTGTCTAGGCGGCGACGGTCAGGCGGCCGCTGGGGCTGGTCTCGATCAGGCCGGCCGGCTTGACGGCGCCTTCGCCGAAGGAGACGGCCGATAGGCCGATGTCGTGCTGGGCGGTCGACAGGTGCTTGTGCGTGACCACGATGCCCTCGCGGGCCGCGCCCAGGGCCTGCATGGTGTTGATCGCCGCCATCAGGGCGTCCTGGCCGACCAGCGCCGAGAGGTTGGCGTCCTGGCGGGTGGTCGGCATCAGCCCGGCCAGGGCGGCGGTGCGGGTGATGGCGGCGTCGATGGCCTTTTCGGCGGCGAACAGAGCTTCGGCCACGGTCTCGGCGGCCAGGCGGCGTTGCTTGAGCATGAGAAGTCTCCTCGCGCCGAGAGCTCCCGGCGCGTTGCTGAGGTGAAAATCTGGGCGGATGGACGCCCCGGCTCCCCGGAGGCGGAAATCTTACGGAAACAGGCCTTGCAGTGCGTGGAGCCCCGCCAGGATCGAGCCGAATGCGAACGCGGTCACGATCATCACGGCGGCGATGAAGGCCAATCGCAGGGGCAGGCTCAGATGATTGGGCCGTCCTCCTCCGAGTCCGAAGAGGACAAGTCCGACAGGAACGTCTCGTCCATCACCGCGCTGGCGATGCACAGGATCTCCCGCATCACCAACTCGCTGGGCTTGAACGAAGCCTGCTTGCGGGTGGCTTCCACCAGGTCGTGCACCATCGAAGCGCCCGCCGGAGTCACCGACAGGTTCTGAAGCTGGCGCTCGAGCTCGCTCCACGTGATCGGGGGCATGGTCTCGGCCGAATTCAGCAGGGGCCACGCGTGCCGGAAGCTCGACACTTCCTGGCGCAGGTGCGTGGCTCGGCCGATCGCGTCCTTCTGGTGGGGGGTCAACTCGTTCACTGGGAACTCCTTCCTCGATGAGGTCAGCAGACCGCGAGGAAGGATGTTCGCCTAGCCGGGCCGTGTCGGACCCCGACGCGATAGGAGGGGGGGGCGCGATAGGAGGGGGGGCGCCCCCCTGATGGGGACCCTGATCGCCCGCCTGATACGCCCGGTCGAAGACGCGGCGCGCCGCGTCGTAGCGGTCGGCCGCGCCCAGGCGCTTGCGGGCCTTGTCCAGGTGCCAGTCGACGGTGTGCTTGGAGAGGCCCAGTTCGCGGGCGATCTCCTTGGAGCTCATGTGACGATCGACGAGTCGGAGACACTCGCGCTCACGTTCGGTGAGGCGTTCCAGGCCGTTGGCCTGGTCAGGCAGGGTGTGAGCGCCCTTATCCATCACCGAGAACCATATGCAAACGCGACAGGTCGGCCAAGCGCCGGAACATTAAACCTTGGCTATCAGCGACGCGGCAGATCGCCGTCTGCCAGGGTCGACGACACTTTCCACAGGTCGACGCCGCCTTCGGAGGCATGGCGATCGATCAGCGCCAGCTCCTCGGCCGAGAAGGTGACGCCCTTCAGCGCCGCTAGGGAATCCTCCAACTGGGCGACGGTGCGGGCGCCGATCAGGGCGGAGGTGACGCGCGGATCGCGGAGGGTCCAGGCGATCGCCATCTGGGCCAGGGTCTGGCCACGACCTTGGGCGATCGCGTTCAGGGCCTTGATGCGATCCAGATTGTCCTGGGTCAGCAGATGCCCGCCGAACGAGCCGTCCCGGGCCGCCCGCGAGTCCGTCGGCACGCCGTTCAGGTACTTGCTGGTCAACAGCCCTTGGGCCAGCGGCGAGAAGGCGATGCAGCCGACGCCGAGGTCGTCCAGGGTGTCCAGCAGCGCATCCTCGATCCAGCGATTGACCATCGAATAGGACGGCTGGTGGATCAGCAGCGGCACGCCCTCGCTCTTCAGGATCGCGTGGGCCTTGCGGGTGAGCTCGGGCGAGTAGGACGAGATCCCGACATAGAGCGCCTTGCCCTGTCGGTGCAGGTGGGCCAGCGCCCCCATGGTCTCCTCCAGCGGCGTCGTGGGATCGACGCGGTGCGAGTAGAAGATGTCGACATAGTCGACGCCCATGCGCTTGAGGCTCTGGTCGCAGCTGGCGATCAGATATTTCCGCGACCCGCCTATGCCGCCATAGGGGCCGGGCCACATGTCCCAGCCGGCCTTGGTCGAGATGACCAGTTCGTCGCGGTGGGCCCTGAAGTCGCTCTCCAGCACCTTGCCGAAGTTCTCCTCCGCCGAGCCGTAGGGCGGGCCGTAGTTGTTGGCGAGGTCGAAATGGGTGATCCCCAGATCGAAGGCCCGGCGCAGGATGGCGCGGCCGGTCTCGAACACGTCGGCCCCGCCGAAGTTCTGCCACAGGCCCAGCGAGATCGCCGGGAGATCCAGGCCGCTGCGGCCGGTGCGGCGATAGGGCATGGCCGCGTAGCGGTCGGCGGCGGCGACATAGGGAGTCTGCATCGGGTGTTCCTTGGAGCGCGTGCGAATACAGCCGCCCCGCGCCGGTTCGGCAAGAGTGTTCAGGCCATAGGTCTGACCAAAGCGCGGCGGGCGGCTCAATTGGCCTGGCTGCGGAACCGTTCGATCAGGAAAGCGGTGGCGGGACCGGGCGGGGTGTCGCTGCGATAGATGGCGTGCAGCGTGTAGACCGCGTCGCTCAGGTCCGGCATGTCGAGGCGCTTCAGGCGGCCGGCGGCGATGTCCTCGCGGACCATCGGCTCGGGCATGTTGCCCCAGCCGAAGCCCTCCTTCATCAGCAGGTGCTTGGCGCCGAGGTCGGCCAGCCGCCACGTGTGGACGCTGCCGACGGCGAAGTCGCGACCGTCGGTCAGCTTCGATCGGTCGGTCAGAACGAGCTGGGTATGGCCGCGCGCCGCGCCCGGCGGATTGCGGCCCTGGGCCAGCGGATGGTCCGGCGCGGCGACGGGGATCAGCAGGGTCGAGCCCACGGCGATGGTCTCCAGGGCGTCGCCGCCGTTGACGACGTCCAGCGGTCCGGCGACGCCGATCGTGGCCCGGCGGTCCAGCACCATCTGGGTCACCGCGCCCAGGCCCTCGACATAGAGGCGCAGGGTCACGGTCGGGAAGGCCTCGCGGAAGGCGCGCAGGGCGTCGACCACCCGGGCGGTGGGCAGCATGACGTCCAGCACCAGGTTGACCTCGGCCTCCAGCCCCTGGATCAGGCCCCTGGCCTGGGCCCGGAGGGACGCGACGTCGCCGGCGATCACCCGGGCCTGGGCCAGCACCACCCGGCCGGCTTCGGTCAGCACCGGCGTCTTGGCCGCGTCGCGGTCGAACAGCGTCAGGCCCAGCTGGGCCTCCAGATTGGCGATCGCGTAGCTGACCACCGAATTGGCCCGGTTCATCCGCCGGGCCGCGCCCGCGAAGCTGCCCGCCTCGACCACGGCGAGGAATACGGACAGCTGGTCGAGGGTGGGAAGGCCGGGCTCGGCGGTCATCGGGCTCCAGGACCTAAGATTGGCATTCGAAAATCTCGAACATACTAGACGATTTTATTCGGCTGTTTCGCAAGCTCAAGCGGCGCCAAAAGGCGCGTCAACGACGGGGCATGACGCTTCCGCCAAGCAAGACACCGAGGGTTCGCCGTCATGGCCAAGGTTCTGGTTCTCTACTATTCGTCCTACGGTCACCTGGAGACGATGGCCAAGGCCGTCGCCGAGGGCGCCCGCGAAGCCGGCGCGAGCGTCGACATCAAGCGCGTACCCGAAACCGTGCCGCTGGACATCGCCAAGAGCGCCCACTTCAAGCTCGACCAGGATGCTCCCGTCGCCTCGGTCGAGGATCTGGCCAATTATGACGCGATCATCGTCGGCGCGCCGACCCGCTTCGGCCGCATGGCCTCGCAGGTCGCGGCGTTCTTCGACCAGGCCGGCGGCCTGTGGGCCCGCGGCGCCCTGCACGGCAAGGTGGCCGGCGCCTTCACCTCGACCGCCACCCAGCACGGCGGCCAGGAAACCACCCTGTTCTCGATCATCACCAACCTGCTGCACTTCGGCACGACCATCGTGGGTATGGACTACGGCCACGCCGGTCAGATGACCCTGGACGAAATCACCGGCGGCAGCCCCTACGGCGCCACCACCATCGCCGGCGGCGACGGCTCGCGTCAGCCCAGCGAGAACGAGCTGACCGGCGCCCGTTACCAGGGCCGCCGCATCGCCGAAACGGCGATCAAGCTGCACGGCTGATCTCAAGCCCCGGCTTTAGCCGGTCACATCGCTAGCGACCGGCCGTGAGGGGCCGGCCGGCTCCTTCCCCCTCCCGGGGAGCCGGTCGGCCCCTTCTTTCGTTGAACTGGAAAGCAAGGAGTCTCGTCATGCGTCGCCGCAACGGCCTTTTCGCCGACCTCTGGAGAGGTTTCGTCTTCATCGTGACCATCCGGGCGATCGCCAGGCCCTATCGCTCGCGCCGTCTGTACCTGGCGGGCCGCTGAGAGCCGGCCGCCGGTCCGCCCCAGCCTCCCGGGGAAGCCGGGGAGGCTGAGGTGGGGCCTGGGCGATTACCAAGTCATCGTAGGCAATACCTAAGATGTGCCATTTTGATACAAAGTGTTATCGCTCGTTAATTCAAATTCAAAGTTGATCTGGCTTTAATAGTAAACGAAATAGTTTGAATTGTTAATTGTGTAATACTGAAAATTAAACGAAGCCGTAAGCTCGTTGTGCGAGGTTCGTATTGGGCAAAACGCCCACCGGTCGTCAAAATGACGCCGGAATACCTCGAATAGGAGTTTCTTCGTTATGGCGCTGAACAGCATCAACACGAACTCGGGCGCTCTGATCGCCCTGCAAAACCTGAACTCGACGAACGCCGAGCTGGGCTCCGTCCAACAACGCATCAACACCGGCAAGAAGGTTGGCTCGGCCAAGGACAACGGCGCGATCTGGGCCATGGCCAAGACGCAGACCTCCAACTCGTCGGCGCTGAACTCGGTGAAGGACTCTCTGCAACGCGGTCAGTCGACCATCGACGTGGCCCTGGCCGCCGGCGACACCATCACCGACCTGCTCGGCAAGATGAAGGAAAAGGCCCTGGCCGCTTCCGACACCTCGCTGAACACCGCCTCGTTCAACGCGCTGAAGTCGGACTTCGACTCGCTGCGCGAACAGGTCCAGAAGGCCGCCGATAACGCCAAGTTCAATGGCGTCAGCCTGGCCGACGGCAAGGCCTCGAAGATGACCTTCCTGGCCAACTCGGACGGCTCGGGCTTCACCGTCAAGGCCCAGACCCTGGGTCTGGCCGGTCTCGGCCTGAGCACGACCGCGACCTCGACCTTCGCCTCGGCCAGCTCGGCCAAGTCGATGATCGCCACGCTCGACAAGGCCATCGGCACCGCCACCAACAAGCTGGCCTCGCTGGGCACCGCCTCGACCGGCCTCGACACCCACCTGACCTTCATCGGCAAGCTGCAAGACAGCTTGGACGCCGGCGTCGGCAACCTGGTGGACGCCGACCTGGCCAAGGAAAGCGCCAAGCTGCAATCGCTGCAGACCAAGCAGCAGCTGGGCATCCAGGCCCTGTCGATCGCGAACTCCTCGAGCTCGTCGATCCTCAGCCTGTTCCGCTAAGTCGGACGTCTTCGACCTAAAGGTCGTCGAAAGGGCGAGTCTCCGGACTCGCCCTTTTTCTTTTGCGCGCAGTCTCTCAGAGTCTAGGTGGGAATCATCAGGTAGAGTGAGGGGTGTTTGAATGTGTGCCAATTTGGGACACTTTCGGAAATATAGTAATGAGTCCTAACGTCCGGGCCTTGTTTCTTAAGGAAAAGGTTCGATGATTCAGTCGGGGGCTGTCGCTCATCAACAATATTGAAAGAGCGGGTGGCATAGTGTCGCGGCGGGCAAAACGCCCGCCGGTTGTCAAAACGACGCCGGAACACCTCGAATAGGAGTTGTTTCGTCATGGCGCTGAACAGCATCAACACGAACTCGGGCGCGCTGATCGCCCTTCAAAACCTCAACACCACCAACAGCGAACTGGGCGTCGTCCAGCAACGCATCAACACCGGCAAGAAGGTCGGTAACGCCAAGGACAACGGCGCGATCTGGGCCATGGCCAAGACGCAGACCGCCAACTCGTCGTCGCTGAACTCGGTGAAGGACTCGCTGCAGCGCGGCCAGTCGACCATCGACGTGGCCCTGGCCGCCGGCGACACGATCACCGATTTGCTCGGCAAGATGAAGGAAAAGGCCCTGGCCGCTTCCGACACCTCGCTGAACACCGCCTCGTTCAACGCGCTGAAGTCGGACTTCGACTCGCTGCGCGAACAGGTCCAGAAGGCCGCCGACAACGCCAAGTTCAACGGCGTCAGCCTGGCCGACGGCAAGGCCACGCAAATGACCTTCCTGGCCAACTCGGACGGCTCGGGCTTCACCGTCAAGGCCCAGACCCTGGGCCTGACCGGTCTCGGCCTGGTGAGCGGCAGCAACACCTTCACCTCGGCCTCGACGGCCAAGTCGATGATCACCACCGTCGACAAGGCCATCGGCACGGCCACCAACAAGCTGGCCTCGCTGGGTACGGCCTCGACCGGCCTCGACACCCACCTGACCTTCGTCGGCAAGCTGCAGGACAGCCTGGACGCCGGCGTCGGCAACCTGGTGGACGCCGACCTGGCCAAGGAAAGCGCCAAGCTGCAGTCGCTGCAGACCAAGCAGCAGCTGGGCATCCAGGCCCTGTCGATCGCGAACTCCTCGAGCTCGTCGATCCTCAGCCTGTTCCGCTAAGCCGGACATCTCGACCTAAAGGTCATCGAAAGGGCGAGTCTCCGGACTCGCCCTTTTTCTTTTTGCCGATCTCTAGCCGAGGCGTGCCAAAGTGGCCTGACCGCCGCCTCGGCGACCTCGGTCGTCCGCGACAGCTTCCCGCGTTACGGGGGGCTTCTCGCGGAAGCTCCAGCACGAAAGCCTGGTTACCCGCGCGTTAACCAGCAACCCCTTGTTCCGCCGAGCCATTTGAACCCCCGAAAGGAGTTCGCCCGGTGGAGTACGAAGAGCGTCAAGCGTGGATCGCCCTGTGGGCCGCCGTCTTCGGCGAGCCGCCGCCCGTGCAGCCCGATCGGGAACCGACGTCGCGGATCCTGGTCCAGCATCTGCCGCTGACGCTCCCTTACGAGATCAAGTCCCGAACTGGGTGAACGGCACGCGGTTGAAGAACGCGCGCTCGGCCCCGCGCGGGTCGTCCTCCAGCCGCGTCGTGGTGTCGAACACCATCGTCTGGCGGCGGGGCAGGGTGTAGGGCTCCCACTTCGGCAGGGCGCCGCCGTTCGGATCGCCGTTGCGGGCGAAGTTGACGAAGGCGTCGCTCATCGTGTTGGACATGGCGACCGACTCCGGCCCCGTCCCGACGATCGAGCCCTTGGCGTCCAGCGTGCCGAACACCAGGCCGATGTCGATGGTGTGCGGCGCGCCGAAGATCCCGCCGTCCTTGGGCGACTTCCAGTTGACCTGGTAGGCGAAGGCCGGAGCGCCGGCCTTGGCGCGTTCCTCGTCCTGGATGATCGCGGCCTTCCACGAGCGGCCAGCCGTCGAGGCGGCGAAATAGACGTCCGACGGCGAGTAGTTCGGATAGGTCTTGCGGTAGAAGGCCACGACCGTCTCGGGGGCGATGTCGATGCGGGCGTTGAACTGGCCCGGCAGCCGGGCGATCACCTCGTCCCAGCTCTTGGGGAACGCCCCGGCGTCCCAGCCGATGAAGCCCTTGGTCTCGTCGTGGGTGTTGCCGCACATCATCGGCACGGACAGACCGACCGGCGCGGCGTCCGGGAAGAACGGGTGGCGGTCCAGGGTCCGCTCGTCCAGCACCGGGCCCATATAGACCCCGCCCACGCCGGCGATCGGATCGACGGCCCGCAGACCTTCGACCATCTTGTCGGCCGAGAGGGCGCGCAAGGACGCCAGGTCCTGGGCGCCGACCTTCTCCATGAACGCCTTGGCGCGCTTCGTCGCATTGAACGGGCCGCCGGCGGTGACCTGCTGGCCGCTCATGGTGGCGGCGCGGTGGAACAGGCCCTTGGCGTTCGGCTGGGCCAGCAGGGTGGCGATCTTGGCCCCGCCGCCGGATTGGCCGAACAGCATCACCCGGCCGGGATCGCCGCCGAAGGCCGCGATATTGTCGCGCACCCATCGCAGGGCCAGGACAAGATCCAGCTGGCCGGCATTGCCGCTGTCGGCCACCGACGGATCGTTGAACAGGCGGGCGAGATACAGATAGCCGAAGGCGTTCAGGCGGTGGTTGACCGTGACCACCACGACGTCGCCGCGCTTGGCCAGCTTGGTCCCCACATACCAGGGGTGGCTGCCCGAGCCGGTGTTGTAGGCGCCGCCGTGGATGTAGACCATCACCGGCCGCTTGCCGCCATCCGCGAGGCCGGTCTTGCCGGCCTTGGCCGGGGTCCAGACGTTGAGGAACAGGCAGTCCTCGGACTGCGTTTCTTCCTTGCCCTTGCCCTGGGGGCAGGACGCGCCATAGGTCAGGGCGTCCTTTATCTCGGTCCAGGGCTCGGGCCTGACGGGGGGCATGAAGCGCCGCACGCCGCCAGTGTCCTGGCCGTAGCGCAGACCCTTGAAGACGCTGACTCCGTCCTCGACATAGCCGCGCACCTTGCCGGCGGTGGTGGCCACGACGGGGGAGCGCTTCTGCGCCGCATAGCCGGCGCGGGGCAGGGCGCCATAAGCGGCCAGGGCGGCGGCCCCGGTGATCAGGGTGCGGCGGGTGGCGGTGTGCACAGCGGTTCCTCCGGCGCCTTCCTGGCGCGCTTTGCCGTAGCGGTAGCACGAATGACACCGGTAACAATCCACTTTCGCCCGCTCGAATCCCGCACCTTTCGTCGTTTTAACGTGGCGTAGCGGCGTTCGGCGACTAGGAGGCTTGGCGGAAGCTTTCCGGGGGAGCCTTTCATGATCTCGCGCCTCAGCGCCGCCGTCGCCGCCGTCGCCCTGATGGGCCTCGCCGCGCCCGCCCTGGCCTACGATCCCGCGCCGTGGATCGAGGACGCCCGTCAGATCCGCGCGGCGCTGGGCAGTCGCTACGCCAATCTCGACTGGTTGACGATCGACCGGGGCCTGAACCTCGACACCAGCTTCAAGGCGGTCGAGGCGGGGTTGGCCAAGACCACGTCGGACGCCGAGGCGCGCGCCCTGCTGGATCGCGCCCTGGCGTCCCTGGCCGACGGCCATGTGCGGGTCGACTGGAGCCCGGCCGTTCCGGCGCCCAAGGTCACGGCCCCGTCCGCCACGCCTTGCGCCGACCAACGCCCTTTCCGGCCGCGCCCGCCGGTCGCCTCGGGCCTGCCGGGCTGGACGCCGCTGGACACGGGCGAGGGCGCGCGCGAGTTCCCAGGCGGTCTGGTCACCGTCGACGACCACAAGGTCGGCGTCGTGCAGATCAACATCTTCATGGCCGACCCCGCCGTGTGCGAGGCCGCCGCCGCCAAGCTGCAGCTGCCGCTGGACAAGCCTTGCGACGGCGACTGCTCGAGCAAGCTGGACACCGCCGTCTACCAGGAACTGACCGACCGCTTCGCCGCGCGCCTGGCGACCGTGAAGGCGGCCGGTGCGCGGGTGCTGATGATCGATCTGGCCGGCAACGGCGGCGGCCGCGAATGGACCGAGATCGCCGCCCGCATGGTCACGCCCGTACGCCTGAAGAGCGCGCCGATGCGCCTGGTGCGCTCGCCCCAGGCCGCCGACCAGCTCGACAGCCTGGCCTTGGATATCGAGAACAATGTCGGCGAGGAACACGGGGCGTCGAAGGCCGCCCTGCTGGCCGAGGCCAAGGATCTGCGCCGCCGCGCCGCCGAGGCCCGCAAGCCGTGCGTCGAGGGCCAGCCCTGCGCGCTAATGATCGACTCCGGCTACAGCAGCGGCGTCCGCGCCTCGGGCGACCCGGCGGTCCTGGCTGACAAGCCCTGGGGCCAGTCCGTGTTCGGTCCGGCCAAATGGTCCTGGCGCGAAGGCGTCTGGTCCGGCCCGCTGATCGTGCTGGTCGACGGCGGGTCGGCCAGCGCCTCCGAGGAATTCGCCGCGATGATCCAGGACAACAGGGCCGGGATCATCCTGGGCTCGCCGACCCTGGGCGCCGGCTGCGGCCACGCCACCGAGGCCGGTCCGGTGGTGCTGAAGAACAGCGGCGGTCGCTTGTCGCTGCCCGATTGCCTGCGCCTGCGGGCCGACGGCTCCAACGAGATCGGCGGGGTCGAGCCCGACGTCCTGGTCGGTTTTCGCGGCACGGACGGCCCGGCCCTCAAGGCCCGCCGCCTGGCCCCGCGCCTGCCCGAGGCGGTGCGGCAGGCTCTGGCGCTGACGGCCGCTCGCTAAAGCGCCCGCACTGCCGCCGCATGCTCGGCGATCACCGCCAGGGTCGCGGCGTCGGTGTCGAAGACGCCGTAGAGGCCCTGCTCCTCCTGGGGCGGATCGCCGACGAAGCTCTTGTCGCCGGGCGCGAACCAGGCGTCGCCGTGCTGGGCGCGGCCTTCGCCGTTCCACGCCCAGAAGTTGGTCCCGGCCGTCGGGCCGCCGGCCTTCATATCGTCCAGGGCCAGGCCGTAGATCGTGCGGTAGAAACGGTCCTTGTCGGCCGTCGCCGAGCCGGGCGCGAAAGTGCGGGCGTCGCGGATCAGGCCGAACTCCTCGATGACCAGCGGCTTGTTGAGCGACCTGGCCAGGGCGATGTGGCGGGTCACGTACTCGCGGCAGCGGGCCTCGCCCTCCGCATAGGTGGCCGGCTGGTTCTTGGGATCGATCCAGCTCCAGTTGTTGGGCCAGACGTGGGCTGTGACATAGTCGATGGTCGCCGGCCGGTGAGCCTCCAGCGCGCAGGCCTCGCTGCGCAGGCACCCCATGCTGCCCTCGCTGCCGGTGCAGACCAGGTGGCGCGGGTCCTGGGCCTTGATCAGGGCCGAGGTTTCGCGGATCCACGCGTAGTAAGGCGGCAGAAGCGTGTCGGCCTTGGCTTCCGTCCCGCCCGGGCGGGGTTCGTTGGCCAGTTGCCAGGCCATGATCGTCGGGTCGTCGCGATAGGCCTTGCCGGTGACGCTGTTGGTCCGCTGGACCAGGCTGGTCAGGTAGCGGCGGAACAGGGCGTTGGCCTTGGCGTCGGCATAGAAGCGGGCCGAATAGTCCGGATATTCCGGCCACGGATGTTTCGGATCGCCGGCCTCGAACCAGGGGCCATTGCCGACCCAGTTCAGATAGGCCGGCATGCCGCCCGACCAGTCCCAGAAGTTGTTGACGTAGATCACCGCCTTCATGTCGCGGCGGGCCATTTCGGCCAGCAGCCAGTCGAGGCCCTTCAACAGGTCGGCGCTGTAGACGCCGGGCTCCTCCTGCATCGTCGGCGAGACGGCGGCCTTGGCCGGCGAGCGCTCGCCCGCGCCCAGGACCCTTAGGTTGGTGACGCCCAGAGCCTTCAGTCGGTCGAGCTCGCGCGCCAGGCGTGCGCGATCGCCGGTGGGGCCGGGCGAGCCAAGCCAAGCTCCGTACCAGAGGTTCGCGCCGACGAAGCGGTAGGGCTTTTCGTCCAGCGCGAGGCGGCCGTCCTTCACGGCGACGAAGCCCTTGGCCGGCGCGCCGGCCGCGCCCAGCGCCGGCAGGGCGGCGAGGCCCGCCAGCAGTTGGCGCCGCGAGGCGGTCACTTCTTCGCCGCGTGGGCGACCGTCCAGTCGACGACCGTGGTCAGGGCGACGGGAGCGATGGTTTCCTCGATCTGGCCGTAGTCGGTGGGCAGGCCGGTATCGGCGGTCTGCATGAGGTGGTTCAGCCCCGGCAGCTCCTTGACCGTGACGTCGGCGTCGCCAGCCAGGGCCGCGCGGATCGCGGCCAGGTTCGTCTTGGCGTCCACCTGCAGGTCCTTCGAGCCGCCGATGGCCAGGACGGGGATCTTGATCTTGGCCAGGGCGTCGGCGGGGCGGGCGTTCAGCATATAGTGTCCCGCCGCGCTGGAGAGGGCCAACACCTGGGCGCGCTGGGGCGAAGTCGCTGGAAGGCCTTGACGGTCGAGCACCGCGTTCAGCCGCGCGCGCCCGTCGTCGACGTCCTGGGCGTCGCGGGCGGCCTGGAACCATTCGGCCCGGTTCTTCATCATGATCTCGACCTGATCGGCGGGCAGGCCATTGGCCGTGAACAGCGCCCGGTTCTGCGCCAGCAGCAGCGCGGTTCCGTCGACGCCCGGCGCGGCCATCAGCACCAGAAAGGCGATGCGGGGGTCGTCGGCGGCGACCAGCGGCGCGATCTGGCCGCCCTCGCTGTGGCCGATCAGGCCGATGCGGGTGGGATCGATGTCCGCGCGCGCGCGCAGGAAAGCGACGCCGGCGGCCACGTCGGTGGCGAAGGCGGGGATGCCGGCCGTTGCAGGATCGCCCTTGTCCGAGCCGCCGGCCCCGCGATCGTCGACTCGCAGCACCGCGACGCCCTTGCGCGTCAGGGCGTCGGCGATGACCAGGAAGGGCTTATGGTCGAAGATCGTCTCGTCGCGGTCCTGCGTGCCGGAGCCACTGATCAGCACTACGGCCGGGAACGGTCCCGGTCCCTCGGGCAAGGTCAGGGTTGCGGCCAGTTTCAGGCCCGAGGCCGGATTGCGGTACGAGACCTCTTCCGCCCGATAGGGGAAGGGCGGCTTGGGCGTCTGCGGACGGCTCACGACCGGCGCGGCGCGGCTCATGGTCAGGGGCAGGGCCGCGCCGCCCTGGGACCATTCGCCCTGCACGGCCTGGCCATCGGCCGAGACCGTTCCCTCGAAGCCTGCGGGCGCGGCGCTGAGCGTCAGGGTCATCTTGCCCTTGGCCAGGGTCGCGCTGGCCGGCATGCCCTTGACCATCTGCCGGGGGCTGTCCAGCGTGGCCGAGCCGTCCGGCTTGATGTGGAACACCACCGGCAGCTTGCCGCGCGGGGTGTCCAGCGTCCCGTACCAGTCCCCGACGATCGGCCCGACCTGGGCCGAGGCGACCATGGGGGCGAGGCAAGCGGGCGCGAACAGGGCGGCGGCGACGACCGCGCGAGGCAGGAAACGCATGTGATCCGAAACTCCCCTAACTCTTGTCGGGAAGCTTAGGCGCTACGCGTGACGGTTGTGAAGATGGGCGGTCGCAGATTCGGCGGTGGCGTCTACCGACGTTGCAGGCTGTGCAAGATACGGATGACGTTCACTTGCGAGCCATCGACGCGATAGCGGACGATGTAAGCATGCTGGCCAAAGGGAATGTTGATCTCGCGGACAGTCGGACCGGCTAGGCGGCCTCTCAAGGGCGCTTCCGCCAAGCTGTTCACGGCCTCTTCGACAAGCGGGCCAAGTCTGGCGGCAGCACGTGCGTCGCGGACTAAGAGCCAGACGACAAGACTGTTGAAGTCTCGTTTGGCGCGGACCGAGACCGAAACCGTGAAGGTCAATCTAGGGCCGCGCTCACGCGGCGCAGATGCGCGCGGAACTCGTCGAGGGTTATGGTCGGCTCTTCGCCGCGTTCGATGGCGTCGGCGATAGCCTCGTCGATGGCTGGATCCGGATCGATACTTTTCGGAAGCGCGCCCGTTAAGCCAGCGTCTATGAGAGCCAAGGCGTACTCGGACACCGACATGCCGAATCTGTCCGCCCCAGCCTTCAGCTGGGCAGCCTGCTCGTTGTCGATATGGATGTCGAAGCCATCGGCCATGGGCGCAGAGTCTCGCCGACGGCCGATGGCGTCAAGTCCTACAGATTCAGCAGCGCCGGGTCGCCGCCCTGGGCGGTGATGTTGACGCTGACCGCGCGCTCGACCGCGAAGCGCAGCAGGGCGTGGGGGCCGCCGGCCTTGGGACCGGTGCCCGACAGGCCCTCGCCCCCGAACGGCTGGACGCCGACCACGGCGCCGGTCATCGAGCGGTTGACATAGGCGTTGCCAGCCGGGACCAGGCGCTGGACGTCGGCCGCGAAGCTCTCGATCCGCGAGTGGACGCCCAGGGTCAGGCCGTAGCGGCGGGCAGCCAGCGCGCCGGCGACCTGCTCGAGGTTTTCCGGCTTGTAGCGCACCACGTGCAGAACGGGTCCGAACACCTCGCGCTCCAGGAAGTCGGCGGCGGGGATCTCGGCCAGCACCGGCGCGAAGAACGTGCCGCCGTTCGGCGCGGTCAGGACGTGCAGGACCTTGGCGTCCTGCATCAGGCGGTCCTGATGCTTCTTCAGCGCGTCGCGGGCCTCGGCGTCGATGACCGGGCCGACGTCGGTGACGGCCAGGGCCGGGTCGCCGATGACCAGGGCGTCCATGGCGCCCTTCAGGCCGTCGATGATGTGGTCGGCGGTGTCTTCCGGCAGGAACAGCAGGCGCAGGGCCGAGCAGCGCTGGCCGGCCGAGCCGAACGCCGAGACGATCACGTCGTCGATCACCTGCTCGCGCTGCGCCGTCGTGTCGACGAACATGCCGTTGAGGCCGCCGGTCTCGGCGATGAACGGCACGATCGGACCCTGGCGGGCGGCAAGGGTCTGGTTGATCCGCCAGGCCGTGTCGGTGCCGCCGGTGAAGGCGACGCCATCCAGGCCTTCGTGGGCGGTCAGGGCCGCGCCGACGGTCTCGCCACGGCCGGGCAGCAGGGCCAGCAGGCGCGGGTCCAGGCCAGCGGCGTGGTAGAGCTTCACGGCCTCGAAGGCGATCAGCGGGGTCTGTTCGGCGGGCTTGGCCAGCACGGCGTTGCCGGCGGCCAGGGCCGCGGCGATCTGGCCGGTGAAGATGGCCAGCGGGAAGTTCCACGGGCTGATGCAGACGAAGACGCCGCGACCGGCCAGCTTGAGCGTGTTGGTCTCACCGACCGGGCCCTTCAGCACCTCGCCGTCGCCGAACTGATCCTCGGCCAGCACCGCGTAGTAGCGACAGAAGTCGACGGCCTCGCGGACCTCGGCGACGCCGTCGCTCAGGGTCTTGCCGGCTTCGCGGGCCAGGATGGCGATCAGGCGGTCGATGTCGGCTTCCAGGGCGTCGGCCATGGCGCGCAGCACCTTGGCGCGAGCGGCGCCGCCGGCGCGGTCCCAGGCCGGTTGCGCGGCGCGGGCCAGGCGGAAGGCCTCATCGATCTGCGCGGCCTGGGCTTCCGAGACCGCGCCGACCACCTTGTGGTCGTCGGCCGGGGCGACGACCGGCAGCGGCGGGGTTCCGGCGCTGACCTTGCCGTCGATCAGCGGGCCAGCCGCCAAAATCCCACTGTTTTGGGTGGCGCCGTCCAGCGCGGCGACGGCTGCTTCCAGGCGCTGGCGGTCGGCCTTCACCGACAGATCAAGGCCGGCGCTGTTCTTCCGGCGCGGACCGTAGACCTCGATCGGCGTCGGGATCTTGGCGTGGCGGTCCGGGTGGGCCTCGACGGTGTCGATCGGGTCGGTGACGACCTTTTCGACCGGCACCCGCTCGTCCAGCAGGGCGTGGACGAAGCTGGTGTTGGCGCCGTTCTCCAGCAGGCGGCGGACCAGATAGGGCAGCAGATCCTCGTGGCCGCCCACCGGGGCGTAGGCCCGTAGGGTGACGCCGTCATAGAGATCGTCGGCGGCCTTGTAGAGCGCCTCGCCCATGCCGTGCAGGCGCTGGTGCTCGATCTTGACGCCGGCGTTCTTGGCCATGCGCACCACGGCCGCCAGGGTGTGGGCGTTGTGGGTGGCGAACTGGGCGTAGAGATGCGGGGCGCCGGCGATCAGGGCCTTGGCGTTGACCAGGTACGACAGGTCGGTGGCCGGCTTGGTCGTGTAGACCGGATAGTCCGGGCGGCCGGCGACCTGGGCGCGCTTGACCTCGCTGTCCCAGTAGGCGCCCTTGACCAGGCGGACCATCAGGCGGCGTCCGGTCTCTTCGGAGAGGGCGCGCAGGCGGGCGATGACCTCGCCGCAGCGCTTTTGATAGGCCTGGACGGCCAGGCCCAGCCCCTGCCAGTCGCCCAGCTCCGGCTCGCGGCACAGCTTGTCC
Source organism: Caulobacter sp. GW822-FHT07D08 (assembly GCF_058798735.1). Classification (NCBI taxonomy): domain Bacteria; kingdom Pseudomonadati; phylum Pseudomonadota; class Alphaproteobacteria; order Caulobacterales; family Caulobacteraceae; genus Caulobacter; species Caulobacter sp. GW822-FHT07D08. Next base: position 246,308 of record NZ_JBXAKU010000005.1, on the reverse strand, counting down.
AGCAGCTTCAGCGACAGGGCCAGGCGGTCGGCTTCCTCGGCGTCGATCGTGAAGTTGAGGTTGTGGTGGGCGGCGATCTTGGCCAGGCGCAGGGTGCGAGGATAAAGCTCTTCCCACACACGATCCTCGTGCGTCGCTTCATAGCGCGGGCACAGGGCCGAGAGCTTGACCGAGACGCCGTGGCCCTTCTCCGGACCGGCGCCGTTCGACAGCTTGCCGACCGTCTGAATCGCGTCGGCATAGGACTTCTCGTAGCGCTCGGCGTCGGCGGCGGTGCGGGCGCCTTCGCCCAGCATGTCGAACGAGCACATGGTGTTCTCGCCGGCCGCGCGCTTGATGGCGGCCTCGATCGTCCGTCCAAGGACGAACTGCTCGCCCATGATGCGGATGGCCTGGCCGACGGCGGCGCGGATGACGGGTTCGCCCAGGCGACCGGCCATCTTCTTGATGAAGCCGGGCAGGTCCTTCTTGGCGTCGTCGTCGGGCTCGACGATCTTGCCGGTCAGCATCAGGCCCCAGGTCGAGGCGTTGACGAACAGGCTGTCGCTGCCGCCCAGGTGGCTGGCCCAGTCGGCCGAGCCGATCTTCTCGGCGATCAGCTTGTCACGGGTGTCGTCGTCAGGGGTGCGCAGCAGGGCCTCGGCCAGGCACATCAGCGCCAGGCCCTCGCGGGTGCCCAGGCTGAACTCCTGCAGGAAACTTTCGACCACGCCCTGCTTGCGGACGGACCGACGGGCCCCGCGGACCAGGGCCTCGGCCTCGGCGCGGACGGCGGCGCGGTCCTCGCTGGACAGGGGCTTGGCGGCCAGCAGGTCGGCGATCACCGCGGCTTCGTCGCGATACTTGCCGTCGTCGAGGCTGTCCCAGTGGGCCAAGTCGGTCATGGTTGTTCCCTTGGTTTAGGATATCATCGGTCTAACTCGGCTTCGGGCAAAGGTGCTTCGTTTGTCGCGTGGTGGCGCTGTATCTTCTTCGGCAAAGTCGCGGAAAATGATCATCCGCTCCAGCATGGCGGAAGGCGCGCGCCGAAGCCTGCTCCAGAAGCGAGAATAAGGACATGGGGAGGGAGGAAGGGGCGCGTGCTGGGGGAGTATCGCGCCCCTTCCTCTCTTGCGCGACGCCCGGTTAGGGGGAGAGGGGCGAGCGTCGCGTGTGTTCCACCCCTACGGGCTGGCCGTTTTCGCCGGGCGCCTTTTAAGGGGGAGGGCGCGGGGCGGGGCTGGAACGATCGGAGGTGTAACGCTAGACATTACGAATGTGCTACGTTTGTATCCGCTGATTTTCGAAGCTTCTTCGGCGAAAGTTCAATATGGCCATTTCCGCTCTGGATGACACCGATCGCCGCCTGTTGAGGGTTTTGCAGGCCGACGGCCGTGTCACCAACGCCGAGCTCGCCAAGCGCTGCAACCTGTCGCCGGCGGCCACTTTCGACCGCGTCCGGCGACTGCGCGAGCGCGGCTACATCACCGGCTACGCGGCTCTGCTGGATCCGGCCAAGGTCGACCGGGCGCTGCTGATCTTCGTCGAGGTGGTGCTGGAGCGCACGACGGGCGAGGTGTTCGAGGACTTCGCCGCCTCGGTGCGCCGCGCGCCCGAGATCCTGGAGTGCCACATGGTGGCCGGCGGATTCGATTATTTGATCAAGGCCCGGGTGCGCGACATGGAGGCCTATCGCGGCTTCCTTGGCGACATCCTGGTCAAGATGCCCGGCGTGCGCGAGACCCGGACCTATGCGGTTCTGGAAGAGGTCAAGAGCACGGTGCAACTGCCGCTCTAGACGCTGGGCTGAGGGGGCGAGAGACCGCGCCAACCTGTGGGGCAGTGGCGCGGCCTTGCCGAGACGACGCGGTTGGATGCGTCGGCCTTGACGTTCGTCACAAGGGTGGACCTTGGGAGAGCCGCCTTTGTGTCGATAGGCCTACATTTATCGCAATCATCTGTCGGGTCACACAACCTCTGGCATGATCCGCCCCATTCCGGGTTGGCCGGTCCGTTCGCGTGCGCGCTGAAGGGGGCGGAGCGGGCAAGTCCCACCACAAGGGTGGAAGGGCGCCTCCAGGGATGGGGGGAGGAGAACGCCCTTCCGTTCGCGACCATCGGGGTGGGGGATGATGGCCAGCGAACCACCCCGGCTCTCGCCGGGGAGCTCGTGTTCGTTCAGCCTCAGGCCGCCGGCGCGCCGCCGCCGAGGGTCTTGTAGAGGGTGACGAGGTTGGTCGCCCGCGCCAGGCGCGCCGTGATCAGGCCCTGCTGGGCCGAATACAGGGTGCGCTGGCTGTCGAGCAGGGTCAGGGCGCTGTCGAGGCCGGCGTCGCGACGCTGTTGCGACAGGCGCTGGCTGTCGGTGGCGGCCACGACCAGGCGCTCCTGGGCGGCGAGGCGGTCGCCGACCGTGTCGCGCACCGACAGAGCGTCGGAGACCTCGCGGAACGCCGTCTGCACGGTCTTCTCGTAGGTCGCCACGGCGATGTCGCGGTTGGCCTTGGAGACGTTCAGGTTGGCCACATTGGCCCCGCCGGCGAAGATCGGCAGGCTGATCTGGGGCGTGAAGCTCCAGGCCTTGCTGCCGCTCTTGAACAGGTCGCCCAGTTCGGTGCTGCTCGAGCCTAGCGAGCCGGTCAGGCTGATGCGCGGGAAGAAGGCCGCGCGGGCCGCGCCGATATTGGCGTTGGCGCCCTGCAACTGGTGCTCGGCCGCCAGCACGTCGGGGCGACGCGCCAGCACGTCCGAGGGCAGGCCCGCCGGCAGGTCGGCCAGGATCCGGGCCGACGCCAGGCTACCGCCCGGACCATTTGACGGCAGCAGGTCAGCGGGCACGTCCGCGCCGACCAGCAGCGTCAGGGCGTTGCGGTCCTGGGCGACCTGGGCGGTGTAGACCGCCATGTCGCTCCGAGCCGTCTCGGCCTGGACCTGGGCGTTGCGCAGGGTGGCCAGCGAGCCGACGCCGCCGTCGACCTGCTGCTGGGTCAGGCGCAGCGTGTCCTCGCGGGTGGTCAGGGTGTCCCTGGCCAGGGCCAGGCGCTCCTGGTCGGCGGCCAGGGTCAGCCAGGCGTTGGCGGTCTCGGCGATCAGGCTGATGCGAACCGAACGGCTGGTCTCCTGCGTGGCGAAGAAGCTCTGCAGGGCCTGGGCGTTCAGGCTGCGGACGCGGCCGAACAGGTCAAGCTCATAGGCCGTGAAGCCGATGGTGGCGCTGTAGACCTCGGTGTCGATCGACCCGCCGGTCGCGCCGGGGATCTGGCCGAACTGCGAGGCGCTGGCCGGGGAGTGGCTGCGTTGCTCGCTGAGCACGCCGTTGATCCCCGGGAACAGGGCCGAGCGCTGGACGCCGTACTGGGCGCGGGCCTTCTCGATGTTCAGCACCGCCACGCGCAGGTCGCGGTTCTGCTTGAGGGCCAGGTCGACCACGCCTTGCAGGCGCGGATCGACCAGCACCTGGCGCCAGTCGAGGTCGGCGGCCGTGACGGACGCCGTGGGCTCCGGTGTCGGCGTGGACCAGGCCTGAGCGACCGGCAGGGCCGGGCGCTCATATCGCGGCGCCATGGTGCAGGCGCTGACCGCCGTGGAGGCTAGCAGGATCAGGGTGAGACTACGGAACATGATCAGTGGGCCTCCGTCGACGGCGCTTCGCCAGCTTGGGCGACCGCTTCGTCATGGCCTTTGTGCTTGGGTTTGAAGATCTTCTCGACGACCACGAAGAATAGCGGGACGAAGAAGATCGCCAGGAGGGTGGCCGAGATCATGCCGCCGATCACGCCGGTGCCGATGGCGTGCTGGGCCCCGGAGCCGGCCCCGTTGGAGATCGCCAGCGGCAGAACGCCGAAGACGAAGGCCAGCGAGGTCATGATGATCGGTCGCAGGCGCAGGCGAACCGCCTCCAGCGTCGCGTCGATCAGGCTCATGCCCTTCTCGTACAGGTCCTTGGCGAACTCGACGATCAGGATGGCGTTCTTGGACGCCAGGCCCATGGTCGTCAGCAGGCCGACCTGGAGTAGATGTCGTTGCTGAGGCCGCGGACGAAGGTCGCCAGCAGGGCGCCGACGATGCCCAGCGGGATCACCATGATGACGGCCAGCGGGATCGACCAGCTCTCGTAGAGGGCGGCCAGCAGCAGGAACACCACCAGGATGGAGATGCCGTACAGGGCCGGCGCCTGGTTGCCGGATTCACGTTCCTGGGCCGACAGGCCGGTCCACTCGTAGCTGACGCCAGGCGGCAGTTGCGCCGCCAGCTTCTCCATGGCCGCCATCGCCTGGCCCGAGCTCTTGCCCGGGGCGGGCGAACCCTGGATGTTCATCGACGACAGGCCGTTGTAGCGCTCGAGGCGCGGCGAGCCGTAGGTCCAGCTGGCCGTGGCGAAGGCCGGGAAGGGAACCATCTGGCCCTGGTCGTTGCGGACGTACCAGCGGTTCAGGTCCTCGGGCGTCATGCGGTAGGGCGCGTCGGCCTGCAAGTAGACCTTCTTGACCCGGCCGCGATCGATGAAGTCGTTGACGTATGAGCCGCCCCACGCCGCGCTGAGCGCGCTGTTGATGTCGGCGGTGGTCAGGCCCATGGCGCCGGCCTTGGCCTGGTCGACCTCGATCTTCAGCTGCGGGGTGTCGTCCTGACCGTTGGGGCGCACGCCTACCAGGTTCGGATCCTGCGCCGCCATGCCCAGCATCATGTTGCGGGCGTTCATCAGCGTCTCGTGGCCGACGCCGCCGATGTCCTGCAGCTGGAAGTCGAAGCCCGACGAGGTGCCTAGCTCCGGCACGGACGGCGGGATCACGGCGAACACCATGGCGTCGCGGATCTGGCTGAAGGCGCCCATGGCGCGGCCGGCGACGGCCTGGGCCTTGAGTTTGGCGGCCTTGCGGTGCTCGAAGTCCTTCAGACGGACGAAGGCGAGACCGGCGTTCTGGCCGGCGCCGCTGAAGCTGAAGCCCGAGACGGTGAACACCGACTGCACGGCGTCCTTCTCGGCGCCCAGGAAGTGCTCGCGCACCTGGGTCAGCACGGCCTGGGTCTTCTCCTCCGTCGCGCCGGCGGGCAGCTGGACGAGGGTGATCATGATCCCCTGGTCCTCTTCCGGCAGGAAGGCGCTGGGCAGGCGGACGAACAGCAGGGCCATGACCACGATGATGGCGGCGTAGATCGCCATCCAGCGGCCGCTCTTGCCCAAGATGCCGCGGACGGAGCCCTGGTAGCGCGAAGACAGGTCGTTGAAGCTACGGTTGAACCAGCCGAAGAAGCCGGTCTTGTGCTCGTGGTGGCCGGCCTCGACGGGCTTCAGCATGGTGGCGCAGAGGGCCGGCGTCAGGATCAGGGCGACCAGCACCGACAGGGCCATGGCCGAGACGATGGTGATCGAGAACTGGCGATAGATCACGCCCTGCGAGCCGCCGAAGAAGGCCATCGGCACGAACACCGCGGCCAGCACCAGGGCGATGCCGATCAGGGCGCCGGTGATCTCGTTCATCGACTTGCGGGTGGCTTCCTTGGGGGAGAGCCCCTCTTCGGACATCACGCGCTCGACGTTCTCGACCACGACGATGGCGTCGTCGACCAGCAGGCCGATGGCCAGCACCAGGCCGAACATGGTCAGGGTGTTGATCGAGTAGCCGAAGGCCGACAGCACGCCGAACGTACCCAGCAGCACCACAGGCACGGCGATCGTCGGGATCAGGGTCGCGCGCCAGTTCTGCAGGAACAGGAACATGACGATGAAGACCAGCACGATGGCCTCGATCAGCGTCTTGACCACTTCCTCGATCGAAAGCTTCACGAACGGCGTCGAGTCGTAGGGGACGACGTATTTGTAGCTGGCCGGGAACGACTTCTCGAGCTGGGCCATCTTGGCCTTGACGGCGGCGGCGGTGTCCAGCGCGTTGGCGCCGGGGGCCAGCTTGATGGCCAGACCCGCGGCCGGGTGGCCGTTGAACTTGGCGACCGAGATGTAGTTCTCGGCGCCCAGCTCGACGCGGGCCACGTCGGCCAGGCGCACGGTGGCGCCGCCCGTGCTGTTCTTGATGATGATCTGGCGGAACTCTTCCGGCGTCTGCAGGCGCGACTGGGCCGTGATCGTGGCGTTCAGGCCCGTGCCCGGCAGGTTGGGCGCGCCGCCCAGCTGGCCGGCCGAGACCTGGGCGTTCTGGGCCCGGATCGCGGTGGCGACGTCGGCCGGGGTCAGGCTGAAGCTGGCCAGCTTCTGCGGATCCAGCCAGATGCGCATGGCGTACTGGGCGCCGAACAGCTGGATGTCGCCGACGCCGTCGACGCGGCTCAGCGGGTCCTGGATGTTGCTGGCCAGATAGTCGGCCAGGTCGGTGTTGGTGGTCTGGGGATCCTCCGAATAGAGGCCCACCACCATCATGAAGTTCCGCGCCGACTTGGCGACCGTCAGGCCTTGCTGCTGCACTTCCTGCGGCAGCAGGGCGGTGGCGGTCTGCAGCTTGTTCTGGACCTGGACCTGGGCGATATCGATGTTGGTGCCGGCCTTGAAGGTCAGGGTGACCGTGGCCGAACCGGAGCTGTCGCTGGTCGAGGACATGTAGTCCAGGCCGTCCAGGCCCTTCATCTTCTGTTCGATGACCTGGGTGACGCTGTCTTCGACCGTCTTGGCCGAGGCCCCGGGATAGTTGGCCGAGATGGCTACCTGGGGCAGGGCGATCTCAGGATATTGCGCGATCGGCAGGGTCCGGATGGCGAGCGCCCCGGCCAGCATGATCACGATGGCGATGACCCACGCGAAGATGGGCCTGTCGATGAAGAAACGCGAAAGCATCTGAGGCCCGCCTTAGTGTTGGGCTTGCTGCGGAGCGGCGGGCTTGCTGCCGGCCGGAACGGGCTTGATCGGCGCGCCGGGGCGCAGCTTCTGCAGGCCCTCGGTGATGACCTTGTCGCCCGGGTTCAGGCCGCTGGTGACCAGCCACTTGTCGCCGACCGTCTGGCCCAGGGTCACCGGGCGCGCCTCGGCGCCCTTGGCGCCGACCACGCTGACCATGGCGGCGCCCTTCGGGTCGCGCTGGATGGCCGCCTGCGGGATCAGGATGCCGGTGGGCGCCACGCCCTGGCCCAGGGCCGCGCGGACGTACATGCCGGGCAGCAGCTGGCCGTTCGGATTCGGGAAGATGGCGCGAAGGGTCACCGAGCCGGTGCCCGGATCGACCGTGATGTCCGAGAACTCCAGGCGGCCCGGGATCGGATAGGTCGAACCGTCTTCCAGCGTCAGGGTGACCTGGGCGGAATTGGTGCGGCCGACCTTGCCGCTGGCGAACTGCTGCTGGAGCTTGAGCAGTTCGGCCGAGGTCTGGGTCAGGTCGACATAGATCTTCGACAGGTCCTGGACCGTGGCCAGCGGGGCGGCCTGGCTGGCGGTGACCAGCGCGCCCGGCGTCACCGTGCTCTTGCCGATGCGGCCCGAGATCGGCGAGACGACGCGGGTGTAGTTCAGGCTGATGCGGGCGGTGTCCAGCGCGGCCTTCTGCACGGCGACGGCGGCGGCCGTCTGCAGGGCGGCGGCCTGGGCGTCGTCATTGTCCTGCTTGGACACCGCGCCGGTCTCGACCAGACCCTTGTAGCGGTCGGCCTTCAGCCTGGCGGCCGTGGCGGTCGCCTGGGCCTGGGCCAGGGCGGCCGCGGCGCTGTTGACGGTGGCCTGATAGGTCGCCGGGTCGATCTGGTAGAGCGACTGGCCGGCGCGGACGGTCGAGCCTTCGGTGAACAGGCGCGCCTTGATCACGCCGCCCACCTGCGGGCGAACCTCCGAGACCAGAAAGGCCGAGGTGCGGCCCGACAGTTCGGTGGTCAGGCCGACCGGCTGGGTCTGGGCGACGACGTAGCCGACCTCGGCCGGACCGCCCATGCCCATGCCGCCAGCGCCTCCCTTGCCCTGACCGCAGGCGGCGAGGGTGAGTGCGATGGCGGAAAGCCCCGCGGCCGTCATCACGGCCGAGCGTTGGAATTGCATATTTGACCCCGGATGCGGTGGCTTCGCGGGCTATTGCCCTTGACGAAACCGGCATGATGAACAATTTGAGAATGAACGTTCATTCTCAAGTGGGCTGGACATAGGTGCGGTAGTGTCGCAAGTCAACCTCCGCACCCCATGCCGTCGCCTGACCTAACGGAAATGTAATGCCAAGCGGGAATTTCCCAAGTGAAACCTTCGATGTCTGACGAGACGCATCCGAGCCGACCGTCGCCGGAATCGCGTCGCCAGCAGATTCTGGACGCGGCGTGCGAGCGGGTCAGGCAGTCGGGCTTCCATGGCGCCAGCATGGCGGACATCGCCAAGGCGGCCGGCCTGAGCGTCGGGCAGATCTATCGCTATTTCGAGAACAAGGAGGCGATCATCGCCGCCATCGTCGCCCAGGACCTGGCCGAGATGCGCGACAAGTTCGCCGAGATGGAGAGTCGGCCGGGCGCCCTGCTGGACGCGATCGAGGCGCACCTGCCCGAGGGCATCGACAAGTGCTTCGATCCGCGCCGCGCGACGCTGGCCCTGGAAGTCGTGGCCGAGGCCGCTCGCAATCCCAAGGTCGCCGCCATCGTCCGCGCCGCCGACGATCAGGAGCGGGCCCTGGCCCAGACCATGATGGGGCGCGATCGCAAGCCCGAGTGGAGCGAGGCCGAGTTCCAGGCGCGCTGCGAGGTCGTCGGCATGATCTTCGACGGCCTGCTGATGCGCGGCGTCAACCACCCGGATCTCGACCGCGACGCCCTGGCCGCGGTGCTGCGGTCGACGGTGCGGCACCTGCTGGGGTAGGGGCCCAGGTTCACGCAGGCGACGTTCGAGGTCACGCTCTGTGCCCGGAAACTGCCGCCCCAGCCGCTGTTCACGGCGGTGGTGGAGGCGCCGACGACAACGATCTTGGAGGCCAGAGGCGTTGCAGCAGGGCCAGCGCGAGCGGGGCGGCGCGTATCAATCCAGCGCCCGGTACTGGAAATTCCGGAACCGCGCCAAGCCCTTGCCGGCCGCGTAGAGGCCCGGTTTCAGCATCAGGAAGCCGCCCCGCACATTGTGATGGTAGCCCGAGACCTCCATGCCCCGGTCGAAGCGCTTCCAGGTTTTGCCGCCATCCCCGCTGGTATGGAAGCTGACGATGTGGCGGGTGTTGATCACCTTCATCAGCATCCGCGACCCGTGCGGATTGGCGGGCCGCCCGCGCTCGATGCCGTACTGATGGGTGACGAAATTCTTCTCGTCGAAGCCCAGGCCCGCATAGAGCTGGCGGTCGTAGAACAGGATCAGGCCTGCGCGGGTTTCCGGATCGATCTCGATGTCGCAGGTGATCTCGTAGGCGTGGTCGCCGTTGACGAAGATCAGCGGCGCGCCGCTGGACGGGGCCTCGCCGGCGCCCTTCAGGGTCATGACGCCATGGGCGCGACTGATGCGGCTCTGCTCGCCGGGCTTCGGATCGAAGAACGCCCACTGCACGCCGTACTTGTCGGTCGAGAAGTCGTCGGAAAGCGCCTTGCCGTGCGGGCCGGACTTGCCGCCTCTGGGCTTTGGAATGGGTTTCGACAGATCACCGCCGCCGACCTCGAACCAGCCGTCGGCGGTCCAGGTCACGGGGGCCAGCAGGGTCTGGCGGCCAAGCGTGTAATAGCCGTTCTCGTAGCCGTGATAGACCGTCCACCAGTCGCCCGGCGTCGGCCCTTCGACCAGGGTGGCGTGGCCGCGCGACCACCATGTCTCGCTGTTGTCGACCGTGCGGACGACCGGGTTGCGCGGATGGTCCTCCCACGGACCGGCCAGCGACTTCGAGCGCGCGACTATGACCATGTGGCCGGTCGGCGGGCCGGCGGTGCCGCCCACGGCGGTGACCAGGTAGAAGTACTCGCCGCGCTTCATCACCTTGGGGCCCTCGGGCGAGAAGCCCTCCACGTCCCAGTCATCCGGATAGCGCCACGGATTGTAGACGTGCTCGGGCTCGCCGACGGTCGACAGGCCGTCCGGGGTCAGCCTGATGCGGTCGCCGCCCGACAGGAACAGCCAGCGCTCGCCATGCTCGTCGACGATGTGGCCGGGGTCGATGTAGCGCGGCAGCTTCAGGTCGACCGGCTCGGACCAGGGGCCTTCGATCCTGTCGGCCCAGATCACGTAGCTGGTGTTGTTGTTCGGCTGCTTGGCCGGCAGGTAGATGTAATAGCGGCCCTTGTGCTTGCAGATCTCCGGGGCCCAGATCGAGCCGACATTGGTCTTCAGCGTGGTGACGACCGGGGTCCAGTTCACCAGGTCCCTGGAGCGCCAGATCAGCAGGCCCGGATAGGCGTCGAACGACGAATGGGTCATGTAGTAGTCGTCGCCGTCCTTCAGGATCGACGGATCGGGGTGGTCGCCGGCCAGGATCGGATTGAGGAACGTACCGTCGCCGAGGTCGGCCTTGCGCTGGCCCTCGATCCCCTTGGCCCAGGTCGGTCCCGCGACGGTCTTGGCGGGCAGCAGGCTCATCCGGGCGGCGTCGCTGGCGGCGGGCATGGCGGCGAGGCCGGCGCCGGTCAGCAGCGATCCCAGCGCGCCGCGGCGGTTGATGTCGACCATGTGCGTTTCTCCCGGACCCGCGCCTCCATTGCTCGAAGGGGCGCTCGTCACCGTTACCCTAGCGGCCCGGGAAAGGCGCTGTCCACCGGTGTCATTTTCTTGTTCCAAAGGATGAAACGATAACGAAAAAGCCCCGGAGGCGACCTCCGGGGCTTCGGTATCTTCAGGTGACGGCGGGGCTTAGCCCTGCATCGCCTCCAGCTCCTTGCCGCGCGTCTCGTCGATCAGCTTCTGGACCAGGAAGAACGAGACCACGGCGCAGACGGCATAGAAGCCGTAGGTCATGGGCAGGCTCGCCTTCTTCATGATCGGGAAGCTGAACGAGATGGCGAAGTTGGCGATCCACTGGGCGAAGCCGCAGACGGCCAGGGCCGAGCCGCGCATCTGGTTGGGGAACATCTCGCCCAGCATCACCCACATCACCGGACCCCAGGAGAGGTTGAAGAAGATCACATAGAGGTTGGCGGCGACCAGGGCGATCGGGCCGACGCTGGCGTCCAGGTGCAGGGCGCCGTTGACCATGGTGGCGGTCGAGAAGCACCAGGTCATCACGCCCAGGGTCACGGCCATGCCGGCCGAGCCGATCAGCAGCAGCGGCTTGCGGCCGATCTTGTCGATGACGGCGATGGCGGCCAGGCAGGCCAGGATCGACAGCGCGCCCGACAGGATGTTGATCTTCAGGCTGTCATCCTCGGTGAAGCCCACCGACTGCCACAGCACCGAGCCGTAGTAGAAGACGATGTTGATGCCCACGAGCTGCTGGAAAACGGCCAGCACCAGACCGGCCCACAGGATCGCGCGCAGCTTCCGGGTCTTGGGGTCCAGCAGGTCCGAGAACTTCGGCTGGTGGTCGACGGCCAGCGAGGCGCGGATCTCGGCGACCTTGGCGGCGCCCTGACCGGGGCCGAACAGGCGCGAGAGGATGGCTTCGGCCTGAGCGTCCTTGCCCTTGGCGACCAGGAAGCGCGGGCTTTCCGGGATCACCAGCAGGGCGAAGAAGAAGATGCCGGCCGGGATGACCTGCATCCAGAACATCCAGCGCCAGGCTGGCAGGCCCAGCCAGAACTCTGCGGTCGAGCTGCCGGCGGTGTGGGCCAGGGCGTAGTTGGCCAGGAAGGCGCCGGTCAGGCCGGTGATGATCATGATCTGCTGCACGGACGACAGGCGGCCGCGAATATTGGCCGGCGTGACTTCCGAGATGTAGACCGGGCACAGCACCGAGGCGGCGCCGACGCCCAGGCCGCCGATCAGGCGGAAGATCACGAAGACCAGCGAGGTGTGGGCCCCGCCGGTGCCCAGGGCGCTGACCACGAACAGCAGGGCCGAGATGATCATCACGGTGCGACGGCCCCATACGTCGGCCAGGCGGCCGGCGGCGAAGGCGCCGAAGGCGCAGCCGAGCAGGATGGCGGCCACGTTGAGGCCCTCGCCGGCCTCGGTCAGGTTGAAGGCGGCCTTCAGGCCGGTCTGCGTGCCATTGATGACGCCGCTGTCATAGCCGAACATGAATCCGCCGATGGTGGCGACGGCGACGATCCCGGCGATGAAGGCCATGTTGACCTTCAGCCCGTCGGCGCTCATGCCGGCGCTCGGACCGGCGTTGGATACTGAAGCCACAGGTTTCCTCCCCGTTGGGCCTACCGGCCCCGTTTGATGCCCTCGCGGTCCTTGTCAGACCTTTGGTTGCCGGCGACCTTAGTGTTACCGGTATCAGCGCGCAAGCGGTGGTTCTGGCGACCCCATGCCCGTGCGCGGGACTCACCCCTGCGCCTCTTCGATAGCAGAGGCGCGCGGGTTTCCGCGACGTCCGTTTCGTAGGACGCGCGAGGGCGGACAAGGCGGAATGGAAATCGGGTGTCCGGCGGCGAGGCCGGACGGCGGCGCTACATGATCGTCCGCGGCGCGCGGAAAAGATGCGCCCGGCGATCCTGGGCTTCGCCGCCAGGTTCGGCGGGGGACAGGCGCGGCCCGAGCTGTTCGATCTCATGCCAGGTCCAGGGCCGGGCGCTCAGCCGCTTCTCGTAGCGCCAGATCTTGAGAGGGTACCAGCCGCCCGGAATCTCGGTCGGAACGGTCTGGGTTCCGGTCAGGACCCAGCCGGCCTTCTGGTAGAAGCGCGCGGCGCGGGTGTTGCCGATGGCGCAGGCCAGCCAGGGCGTCTTGACCCCGGCTTCCAGCAGGCGGTCCTCGGCGTCGGCCATCAGCAGGGCGGCGATGCCGGCGCCGCGGGATTCTTCCTCGACATAGAGCTGGTTCAGCTCGTTGTCCTTGATCAGGTGGAAGCCCAGCGGCGCGCCGACCGGCCCCACGGCGCGGACGTGGGGCAGGGCCATGGCCATCCGGACGATGAAGCTGTCCAGCGTGCGTCGGGTCGCCAGGGCCTTGGGGACCAGCGGCAGATGGGCGTCCCGCCAGCCCTGCCACCACAGGCGGGCCAAGGGGCCGAGGTCCGGAGTCTGGGCGGCGCGAATGCTCATGACTTGTCCTCCTCGATTGGCGGCGAGGACACGGCGGGCCGCCGAAGGAGGGCGCGCACGGTTTTGACCGTCAGGATGGTTAAGGCCGCGATGGCGGCGGGGATGAGAACCAGCAGCCAGACCAGCACCACCAGGGCGAGCTGGAGCGCGCTCGTCACGACCACCAGGGTCGGCGATTCCTTGCGTTCATCCAGGGCTCGGCTCACCGATAACATGCTGTCCGCGCTCAAAAAAACCGCCCCCGGTCCCGTGAACATAACCTCGTTTTGAGTTTCAACCTAGGAGAGAATTTTACAATTGACTGCAGATTTTTTAGGACTTTCTTAATGTCCTTTTGGGTGGTCAAACAGGTTTACTTGGCTGCGACTGCGTCGCGGTAGCCTGGTTGGGCGGACAACAGCGCCGCACCGGCCAAGCCGCCATGCTGACGCCCCATTGGGCCTTGACGGTCCGTGTCCATGACCGCCACGGCGGCCGAGGCGCTGGCCCACGGCCGTTCTCGGCGACGGGCCGAGCGGCGATCGTTCTCGCGCGGCGAGGACTAGAAAAAAGCCCCGGATCGCTCCGGGGCTTCTTCGGTCTCAGTGGTTGTGCCGGGGGAGTTTCGACGCCAGGTCCTGGTACTTCACGGCGAACTCCAGCACCCCGCCGGTCTCCAGCTGGCCCGTGTGGGCGCGGTAGATTTCCTGCCAGGGAGTCATCGTCGCCGGGACAGCCGGAATACCTTCCTTCCGGCGCTCGGCGATGGTCGCCTCATCCACCAGGGCGTCGCAGCGGCCGGTGTTGAGGTCGATGCGGATGGTGTCGCCGGTGCGCAGCCACGACAGGCCGCCGCCGATGGCGCTTTCCGGCGAGGCGTTGAGGATCGAGGGGCTGTCGGCGGTGCCCGACTGGCGGCCGTCACCCAGCGTCGGAAGGCTCATGATGCCTTTCTTCAGCAGGTGATCCGGCGGCTGCATGTTGACCACCTCGGCCGAGCCGGGCCAGCCGATCGGACCCGCGCCCCGGATGACCAGGATGCAGTGCTCGTCGATCTCCAGCGCCGGATCGTTGATGCGGGCGTGATAGTCGTCCGAGCCGTCGAACACGATGGCGCGGGCCTCGAAGATGTCCTCTTGCCCCGGCTGGCTCAGGTAGCGCTCGCGGAAGTCCGCGCCGATCACGCTGGACTTCATGATCGCGAAGTCGAACAGGTTGCCCTTCAGCACCAGGAAGCCGGCCTTCTCGGCCAGGGGCTGGGCGTAGGGGAAGATCACCTCGCGGTCGTGGGTCTCGCGGCCCTCGAGGTTTTCGGCCATGGTCTTGCCGGTGACGGTCAGGACGTCGCCGTGCAGACGGCCCTGCTGCAGCAACTCCCACAGCACGGCGGGGGCGCCGCCGGCCCGATGGAAGCGCTCGCCCAGATACTTGCCGGCCGGCTGCATGTTGACGATCAGCGGGATGTCGTAGGCCGCGCGCCAGTCGTCGGCGGTGATCTCCAGGCCCGCGTGGCGCGCCATGGCCGCGATGTGTGGCTGGGCGTTGGTCGAGCCGCCGGCCGCCGCCACCAGGGCGATCGCGTTCTCGAAGGCCTTCTTCGTCAGGATGTCGAGCGGCTTCACATCTTCGTAGGCCAGGTCGACGATCCGCTGACCGGTCTTGTAGGCCATCTGACCGCGCTCGCGGTACGGGGCCGGGATGGCCGCGCAGCCGGTCAGCGACAGGCCCAGGGCCTCGGCCACGGCGTTCATGGTCGAGGCCGTGCCCATGGTGTTGCAGTGACCCGCCGAGGGGGCCGACGAGGCCGCGCGGTCGATGAACTCTTCCTCGGTGATCTCGCCGGCCGCCAGCTTGCGGCGCGAGCGCCAGATCACCGTGCCCGAGCCGACCAGCTCGTTCTCGTGCCAGCCGTCCAGCATCGGACCGCCGGAGAGGACGATGGCCGGGATGTTGACCGTGGTGGCGGCCATGATCCCGGCGGGGGTGGTCTTGTCGCAGCCGGTGGTCAGCACGACGGCGTCGATCGGATAGCCGTGCAGGGTCTCGACGAGACCCAGATAGGAGAGGTTCCGGTCCAGCGCCGCCGTCGGGCGACGGCAGTTCTCGAAGATCGGATGGACCGGAAACTCCATGGGGATGCCCCCGGCGTCGCGGATCCCGTCCCGCACGCGCGTCACCAGATCGAGGTGGATGCGGTTGCAGGGCGAGATGTCGCTGCCGGTCTGGGCGATGCCGATGATCGGCTTGCCGCTGCGCAGCTCCTCCGGCGTGATCCCGTAATTCATGAAGCGCTCCAGATAGAGCGCCGTCATGTCGATATGGTCGGGATTATCGAACCAATCGCGGGACCGGAACCGGCGGGGCGTGCGATCAGGCAAGGCGGACCTCGTGTTGGGGCTGGCCCGCGATATTGACCTCGATGGCGAACAGACCGCCGGCCAGCGGATACTGGGCCAGGGTCTCTTCGCTGAGGCCCTTGCGGGCGGTGGTGAAGAACAGGGTTTTCAGATCCGGCCCGCCGAAGCAGACCTTGGTGACGTTGGGCGCGGGCAGTTCGATGCGGCCCACGATCTCGCCGGCCGGGGACACGCGGATGACGCCGAAGCCGCCCCACAGGGCGATCCACAGGCAGCCTTCCGAATCGACGACCGTACCGTCCGGATAGATGTCGTCGCCCAGCTTCACGTGGACGAACGCGCGCTTGTTCGACAGCGTCCCATCCTCGGCCAGGTCATAGGCCCAGATGGTCTTTTCCAGCGTGTCGGTGTGGTAGAAGGTCTTGCCGTCGGGCGAGACGCACGGGCCGTTGGTGATGCAGATGTCCTTGTCCATCCGCGCCACGCCTTGGGCGTCCATGCGGTAGAGCGAGCCGCTCTTGTTCTCTTCGCCGTCGTGCATGGTGCCGAACCAGAGACGGCCGGCGGCGTCGACGGTGGCGTCGTTGGGCCGGTTGTCGAGCGCCTGATCCTCGACCTCGATCAGCGGGCGGAAGCCGATCGCCGGATGGAAGCGATGGATGCCGCCCTTCAGCCCGACCACGAACCCGCCGCGATCCGGCAGGGGCGCCAGGAAGGCGACCTGATCCGGGGCGTCGAAGCTGAAGTGGTCGCCAGTCACCGGATTGTAGTTGTGGATCTTGCGGCCCTTGATGTCGACGAACCATAGGGCGTCGCCGTGCCAGACGGGGCCCTCGCCCAGCGTGGCCTTGAGATCCCAGACGCAGGTGGCTTGAGCGGTCATATCATCCTCTTCAGATCCCTCCCCCTCGATGGGGGAGGGTAGGGTGGGGGTGAATAGGACATCGGCGGCCGAACCGCCACATCACCCCCATCCCCAACCCTTCCCCCATCGAGGGGGAAGGGGGCGTTGTCAACGCCACCCCGCGTCGATCCAGTATTCGTGACCGGTGCACAGCGCCGCGTCGTCCGAGGCCAGGAACAGCACCAGCGAGGCGACGTTCTCGGGCACGAGGCGGCCCTTCAGGCACTGGGCTTTGACGATCTCGGCCTCGCCTTCCGGCGTGTACCACTTCTCCTGGCGCTTGGTCTTGACGTTGCCGGGCACCACGCAGGTGACGCGGATGTCGTCGGGGCCCAGCTCGCGGGCCAGGGCCCGGGTCATGCCCTCGATGCCGGCCTTGGCGGTTTCGTAGAGGACCAGGTCCTCCAGGCCCAGGTGCCAGCTGATCGAGCCGAAGTTGATCACCGCACCGCCGCCGCGCTTGGCCATGCCCGGCGCGACGGCCTGGGTGCAGAACAGCATGTGGCGCAGGTTGACGTTGATCCGCTCGTCCCAATAGGCCCCGGTCACGTCGCCCAGCTTGTGGCGGTCGTCATTGCCGGCGTTGTTGACCAGCACGTCGATGTCGCCGATCTCAGCGAAGGTCGCCTTGATCGCGTCCAGGCTCATCAGGTCGCAGCGCTTGTAGACCGGCGGGATGGCCGAACCCGAAAGTTCGGCTTCCAGCGCCCTGGAGTCCTCGTCGGCGATGTCGAGGAAGATCACTTCCGCGCCCTGCCGCGCGAACCCGGTGGTGAGGCCGGCCCCGATGCCCGAGCCGCCGCCGGTGATGACGACGCGCTTGCCCTTCAGGCTGGGATAGATGGCTGACGACATGCTGCTTAGGACCACGAGTAGGAGGTTTTGGTCTGGGTGAAGAATTCGACCGCCGCGAAGCCTTGTTCGCGCGCGCCGTAGGAGCTGCTCTTCGAGCCGCCGAACGGCACATGGTAGTCGACGCCGGCCGTGGCCAGATTGACCATGGTCATGCCGGCCTTGGCGTGACGCTGGAAGTGGCGGGCGTATTTCAGCGAGGTCGTGGCGATGCCGGCCGACAGGCCGAACTCGACGCCGTTGGCGACCTCCAGGGCTTCTTCATACGAGCCGACGCGGATGGTCGAGGCGACGGGGCCGAAGACCTCCTCGTTGTTGATCCGCATGCCGGCCTGGGTGTCGGCGATCAGGGTCGGCTGCACGTACCAGCCCGGATTTTCGAGCTTCAGGCGCTCGCCGCCGGTGACCACGCGGCCGCCTTCCGAGGTGGCGATGTCGATGTACTTGTAGCTCGTCTCCATCTGGTCTTCGGAGACGGCCGGGCCGATCTGGGTGTTGGGGTCCAGCGCATCGCCGACGCGCAGGGCGGCGACCTTCTCGGCCAGCAGGGCCACGAACCTGTCGTGGACGCCGTCCTGGACGATCAGGCGCGAGCTGGCGGTGCAGCGCTGGCCGGTGGCGTAGAACGAGCCGTCCAGGGCGATGGCGACGGCGCGCTCCAGGTCGGCGTCGTCCAGGATGATCAGCGGGTTCTTGCCGCCCATCTCCAGCTGCACGCGGGCCTGGCGGGCCACGGCGGCGGCGGCGACCTGGGCGCCCACGCCCTGCGAGCCGGTGAACGAGACGCCGTCGACGTCCTTGTGCTTGATCAGGGCGTCGCCCATCGAACCGCGGCCGAACAGCATGTTGAACACGCCGGCCGGGGCGCCGCATTCCATCATGATATCGGCCAGCACGTTGGCGGTGGCCGGGGTCGGGCCGGCCGGCTTGATGACCACGGTGTTGCCGAAGGCCAGGGCCGGAGCCGCCTTCCAGGCCGGGATGGCGATCGGAAAGTTCCACGGCGTGATCAGGCCGAACACGCCGACGGCCTGACGATAGGTCTGCACCTCGACGCCGGGGCGGGTGCTTTCCAGGTTCTGGCCGTGGCGACGCAGGGCCTCGCCGGCGAAGTACTTGAAGATGCGGCCGGCGCGGACGGTCTCGCCAATCCCTTCGGCGACGGTCTTGCCCTCTTCGCGGGCCAGCAGGCGGCCGATGTCGGCGCTGCGGGCGATGATGGTCGAGCCGACCTTGTCCAGCAGGTCCGAGCGGACTTCCGGCGAGGCTTCCGACCACGACGGGAAGGCTTTCTTGGCCGCGTCGACGGCGGCGTCGACCTCGGCCTGGCCGCCCATCGGGACCTTGGCGACGACGTCGTTGGTGTTCGACGGGTTCAGGCTCTCGGCCGGGGCGTCGGCGGCGACGCGTTCGCCGCCGATATAGTGGCGCAGGGTGTCGGTCATCGCCGAGCTCCTTGGATCTGGATTAGAGCAGGCCGCGGCCGGCCAGGTTGCGGATCAGGGCCGAGATGCCGAAGGTCCACGGCTTGGCCCGATCGCAGGTGGTGACCTCGTTCTCGAGCACGCCCAGCTTCGGCGTCGAGACGCGGACGCGGTCGCCGACCTTGTGGGTGAAGCCCTGGCCGGGCGTGTCGCGGTCCTGGATCGGCGCGAACATGGTGCCCAGGAACAGAGCGAAGCCGTCCGGATACTGGTGCTGCTTGCCAAAGGCCTGGCCGGCCAGCACGGCGGGGTCACGGCTGATCAGGCTCATGTTCGACTTGCCGTCGAGCACGAAGTTGTCGCGGCCGGTGATCTTCAGCTCGACCTCGGCCGAGCGGACGTCATCCAAACCGAAGGCGTCGTCGAACAGGCGGAAGAACGGCCCGATCGCGCACGAGGCGTTGTTGTCCTTGGCCTTGCTGAGGAGCAGGGCGCTGCGGCCCTCGAAGTCGCGCAGGTTGACGTCGTTGCCCAGCGAGGCGCCGCGGATCTGGCCCTGGCCGTCGCACAGCAGCACGACTTCCGGCTCGGGATTGTTCCAGTGGCTGTCATAGCGGACGCCGACATGGTCGCCCCAGCCCATCGACGACAGGGTCGGCCCCTTGGTGAAGATCTCGGCGTCGGGGCCGATGGCGACCTCGAGGTACTGCGACCACAGGCCGTCCTTGATCAGGGTCTGCTTCAGGCGCTCGGCGCCCTCCGAGCCCGGGTTCACGCTGCGCAGGTCGCCGCCCATGCTCTCGGCCAGCTGCTCGCGGATCTTCAGGGCCTCGGCGGCGTCGCCGCGCGCGCGTTCCTCGATCACCCGCTCCAGGGTCGAGACGGCGAAGGTCACGCCGGCGGCCTTCAGGCATTGCAGGTCGACGGGGGCCAGCAGCTTCACGGCTGCGGCGCCGTCGGCGTCTTCCCACACAGGGCGGATGTCGAGGGCTTCCAGCGGCCCCTTGTCCTCGCCACGCGGGATTACGGAGCCGGGCGGATAGGCGTTCATCAGGTCGGCGACGGTGGGGGCGATCTTCGAGACGTCCTCGACACGACCGCCGCGCACCAGCACGGGCGTAGGGCCATCGCCGAAGTCGATGCGGCCCAGCAAGGTCGCGTCTTTCCAGTCTTCCGGAAGGAATTCACTCACGCCCACGGCGTCGTCTCCCCAAGTTCGAGCGTCTGGAAGCTGCCGACAGGCGGCGCTCGTTGATCAGGCACTTGGTAGCGCTAACATGTCTAAGCCGCAAGCGACTTGTCAGACCAATCCGCCAAACGCCGCGTCCCGCGCCGAGGGCGCGGCTGGCTAGGGTGATCTATTTGCTGACCGGCCCGCTGGAATCCCGCACGATCAGGGTGTGGGGATGCACGAGCTGCCTCGGCTCGCCGCTGCCGTCACGCTTGCGGCGGATCTCTTCCAGCACCAGGTCGACGGCGGCGCGGGCCATGGCGGCGATCGGCTGGTGAACGGTGGTCAGGGCCGGCCAGATGTTGTCGGCGATCGAGGTGTCGTCAAAGCCGACGATCGAGACGTCGCCCGGCACGTCCAGGCCCAGCCTGTGCGCCAGGCCCTCGGCGGCGGCGGCCATGTCGTCGTTGGCGGCGAAGATCGCGGTCGGCCGCGGCTCGGCGGCCAGCAGCCGCTCGGCCGCTTCCAGGCCGGAGCGATAGGTGAAATAGCCCTGCTCGACCCGGATGTCCTCCATGGGGATCCCGGCGGCCTTCAGGGCGGCCATGAACCCGTCCAGGCGTTGCTGGCTGACGGTCTGGTTCGGATGGCCCTTGATGAAGCCGAAGCGCTTGTGGCCCAGGCTGATCAGATGCTGGGTCAGCTCGTAGGCGGCGGCCTCGTTGTCGATGCGGATGGTGGCCATGTCGGTGCTGGTCATGCCCGGGGCGACGGCCACGGCGGCGGCGCCCGCGGCGCGAATCTCGGCCAGCACCTCGGGCGACTCGCACAGCGGCGGCGGCAGGATCAGACCGTCGACGCCGGTCTTCAGCAGGCGAGCCAGGGTGGCGCCAGCCAGCTCCGGTTCGGCGCACTTCTCGATGACGATCTGAGCGCCGGTGCGGCTGCTCTCATCCAGGGCCCCGACCAGGAACTCCGACAGGTAGCCGGTCGAGGGGTTGTCGTAGAGCAGGCCGATGCGGAAGGGCGCGCTGCCGGCCAGGCTGCGGGCCGCGGGGTTGGGGGCGTAGTTGAGGTCGGCGATGGCCTGTTCGACCAGGGCGCGGGTCCCGTCCTTGACGGTGCTCTCGCGGTTGATGACGCGCGAGACGGTCATCGGCGAGACGCCCGCCCGGGCGGCCACGTCGCGGATGGTGGCGCTCTGGGTCGTCCGACGACGCTGGCGCTCGACAGGCTGGCTCATTGTTACTTCGTCCCTTTGCGGGGCGGACACTAGACCGCTTCGGGCGCAGCTTGGAAGACCAGCGCAAAATCCTGCTAAGACGTGGACATGACCTCTTTCGGCGCGATCATTCTGTGTGGCGGCGCGTCCCGGCGAATGGGGCGCGACAAGGCCTTGCTCGATTGGGACGGCGCGCGGGCGGTGGACCGGGTGGCGGCCTTGGCGAAGGCGGTCGGCGCGGAGGCGTTGGTGACGGCGGGAGCGGATTTCGGCCTGCCGTGGGTTCCGGACGACGCGGACTTCGCGGGACCGGTCGGCGGGGTGCTGGCCGGGGCGCGGGCGCTGGGGACGGCGCGGCTGCTGGTGCTGGCCGTGGATGCGCCGACGGTGCTGCCGGAGGACCTGGCGCCGCTGCTGATGGGCGGCGGCTACTACGAGGGCCTGCCGGTTCCGATGGTGGTCGAGACGCGTGCGATTCCGGCCGACGCCGAGGCCGGGTGGCCCCTGCGTCGGTTCGTGGAGCGGGCGGGGTTGGTGAGCTTGCCTGTGCCGGAGGGGGCGATGGGAAGGCTGCGTGGGGCGAATACGCCGGAGGAGCGAAACTCTCTTCTAGGCCCAAAATAGCTTGTCATCCCGGCCGCAGCGAAGCGGAGAGCCGGGACCGCTACAAGCGCCGCGTTTACTGCGGTCCCGGATCGGCGCGCTGCGGCCGGGATGACAAGCTATTTTGGGCTCAGTACACGTCCCGCCGATAGCGCCCCTCGTCGGTCAGCCGCTCCAGCGTCTCGGCGCCCAGCACCTCGACCAGGGCCGCGTGGACGTCGCGTGACATCCCCTCCAGCGACCCGCAGACATAGATGGCCGCGCCATTGGCCACCCAGCGGCGCAACACGTCGGCCGCCGCGCGCAGGCGGTGCTGGACGTAGACGCGTTCGGCCTGGTCGCGCGAGAAGGCTAGGTCCGCTCGGTCCAGCAGGCCCGAAGCCCGCCAGCCCTCGATCTCCTCGCGGTGGAAATAGTCGTGGGCGGCGGTGCGCTCGCCGAAGACCAGCCAGTTCCATCGGACGCCCAGGGCCGCGCGGGCCTTCAGGTGGGCGCGCAGGCCGGCCAGGCCCGTTCCCGAGCCGATCAGGATCAGCGGGCGCGAGGCCTCGGGGGCGTGGAAGCTGCGGTTGGTCCGCACGCGGGCGTCGATCGTCCCGCCGATCTCGGCGAAACGACACAGCCAGCCCGAGCCCAGGCCCGGCGCGCCGTCGGCGCGGGGCATGAGGCGGACGATCAGCTCGGCGCCGCCGTCGCTGGGCAGCGAGGCGATCGAATATTCGCGGTGCGGCAGCGGCGACAGGCGCTCGGCCACGGCCTGGGCCGACAGGCCGCGCAGGGCCTCGATGGCGGCGGGCTCATGCGGCAGGCGCAGGCCCGACAAGGTGTTGGTGAGCGACGCGGGCAGGCCCAAGGCGGCGACCTCGGCCGGGTCGTTGCGCGGGCCGATCTCCAGGATGTCGCCGGCTTCCCAGGTCGCGCCGTCTGTTGGGACGAGGCGGATATGCCAGGCCTCGCCGCCGGGGCTGCCAGGGTTGAGCAAGGTCCGCTCGGCCAGGGTCCAGCGGCCGTAGGCGGGACGGCTCCAGTCGGGCGCGCCGGTGACGCCGGTGACGCCGGTGAGCAGGCTGAGCTGCCCCTGCCAGTGACGCAGGGCGGCCGGATCGCCGTCGTCGACCTCCACGCGGTCGAACAGCGGCGCGGCGCCGGACCGCGCCAGCCAGGCGTCCAGCGAGCGGCCGAAGGCGCAGAACGCGGCATAGGTCGAGTCGCCGAGAGCCAGCACGCCGTAGCGCAGGCTGGCCAGGTCGACCCCGTCCTTCATCACGTCGCGGATGAAGGCGCGGGCGGGATCGGGCGCGTCGCCCTCGCCGGTGGTGCTGACCACGAACAGGGCGGGGCCGGTCAGGTCGGCGGCGGTGACGCTGGACAGTTCGCGCAAGGTCACCGGCGCGCCGGCCTCGGCCAGGGTCCTTGCGGTGGCGTTGGCCAGCTCCTCGGCGAAGCCGGTCTGGCTGGCATAGGCGACCAGGATGGGTTCGCCGGCGCCTTCCGACAGGGCCAGGGTCGCCTTGCGTGTGGCGCGGCGGCGCAGGGTCTCGCGCAGGGCGACACCCGCGCAGAACAGGGCGTAGACGCCGGCCACGGCGCCGGCCTCGATCAGGCGGCGGGTCTCGGGCGCGAAGGCTGAGAGGTCGACCATCAGTCCAGCATCGCTCGCAGGGCGGGGGACAGACGTTCTTCCAGGCCGTCGGCGCCTCGGCTGACGATCAACGCGGCCAGGTCATGCCTCGCCGCGAAGGCTAGGGCGGCGTCGGGGGGCATGACCGTCAGGGCCGTGGCCCAGGCGTCGGCGCTCATGCAGTCCTTGGCCAGCACCGTGACGCTGACGGTCGCGTGGGTGGCCGGCGCGCCGGTGGCCGGGTCGAGCGTGTGGGCGTAGCGGCGGCCGTCGTGGTCGAAGAACCGGCGGTAGTCGCCCGAGGTGGCGACGGCCAGGTCGTGCAGGGCGACCATGGTGCGTTCGGCGTCATTGGCGGTCAGGCCATTGGGCGGCGGGCGCTCCAGCTCGACCCACCAGGGCTGGCCGTCGGGCTTGGCGCCGACGCCGCGCAGTTCGCCGCCGACCTCGACCAGGTAGCTCTTCACGCCGGCTCTATCGAGGGCCGCGGCGGCCTGGTCGACGCCGAAGCCCTTGGCGACGCCGTTGAGGTCGAGGCGAAGGCCGCCCGGCTGGAACAGGGCGTCGCCGTCCAGCGTCAGGCGCGTCCAGCCGCCGGCGTCACGCAGCGGGGCGACTTCGCTCGCCAGCGGCGGCCCTCCGGAAAAGGGGCGCGGGCCGAAGCCCCACAGGTCGGTCAGGGCGCCCAGGGTCGGGTCGAAGGCGCCGTTCGACTGTTCCGCCACCGCGATCGCGCGGCGCAGGACGATGGCGGTCTCGGCCGGCAGCATCGTCCAGCTCTCGGCGGCGGCGCGGTTGTAGCGCGAGAGGTCCGACAGCGGCTCCCACGGGCTCATCTGCGCGACGACGGCGTCGAGGGCGCGCTGGATCATGGCCTCGAGGGCGGGGAGGTCGGTGGTGGCCGGCAGCACGGCCTTGACCGCCCAGGTCGTCCCCATGGTCGCGCCGCCGAACGCGCGCACGGTCCCGCCGACGGGACGGGCGGGCGGCGTGGTCAGGGCGGGGACGAGGACGCGGGGCATGGCGCTCAAATCGAACCCTTCCCCCTTGATGGGGGAAGGGCAGGGTTGGGGGTGATGCGGCGGTGAGGCTGACGCGACGTCGCTAGAGCCCTTTAGCTTTAGATGGAATCATCTAAAGCGTTCAAAAGGGCTCTAAATGTTTGATTCTAGAGCCTGTTTATCCCGTTTAGATGGTTCCATCTAAACGGGACAGGCTCTAGTCCTGACGCGGCGCCACCCCCATCCCCGACCCTTCCCCCATCCAAGGGGGAAGGGAGCATTCAGCAGTCGACCTTTACGGCCGCTGGGCTTCGATCGTGGCGGTGTAGCCGGCGCTGTAGCCGTCGCCGGCCAGCGGCGTGGCCGGGCCCTGCTGGCCGCCGCCCATCCCGCCGCCCATCGCGCCACCGGGGCCGCCCGGACCGGGACCACGACCCGGCATGGCGCCGGTGCGGACCGTGGCGTTGATCCAGTACATGCCGGCTTCCGGCAGGGTGAACTTCAAGACGCCGTCGGCGCCGGTCTTCACCTTCATGTCGGGACGCGGGCTGTAGCGCGAGCCGCCTTCGGCGATCGTCACTTCGAGATCGGCGGCGGGCTTGCCGTCGACCAGGAACTTGAAGCTGGCGGGTTCGCCGGCGACCAGGTCGTTGGGGTGGGTGATCGGCACGAGTTCGAGACCCTTGCCGGTCGGCTTGAAGACCTCGGTCGTCGGCTTGTCGCGGGTGACGAAGGCTTCGTTGCGGTTGAAGCTCTTGATGGTCTTCAGGTCGGCGGCGCTGGCCGGGACCTGCTTGGCGAAGTCGTCCGGCGAGCCCCGGAAGCGCTTGACCTCGCCGTTCTCGGTGTAGCTGGCCATCACACTCTGGCTGGCCGAGCCGATCTTCCAGGTGCCCGGCTTGGTCAGGGCCACGTCGAAGGTCGAGCGGTACTTGCCGGTCGCGCCGTTCTGGATCTTGTCGACCGAACCGTCCGGCGCGGTGACGACCACGCCGTCCAGGCGCATGGCGTTGTGGTCGGGATAGAACAGCTCGTTGGAGATGGCCGCGTCGAACGTCACCCAGACGTCGCCCGACAGCACGGTGGCCGACGGCACGATCCAGCCCCGGTGGGCCGAGGCGGTCATCGGCAGGGCGAGAGCCACGCCCCCAATGAGCAGGGGGGCGGCGACGGCGAGCAGGCGCTTCTTGAAGGTCATGGCTTTTCTCACTTCACGGAAACGGTGACGGCGCCGAGTTCCGAGGAACCCTTGACCGTGGCGGGCTTGCCGGGCTTGCCCCCCATTTGGCCCCAGACGAACGGCACGCGGACGGCCTCGTGGCCGCCGACCTCGCGGGCGGCTTCGACGACCAGGTTATAGGCGCCGGGCTTGAGGTCCTTCAGCGCGCCCTTGGAGCCGGCGAAGACCAGCTTCTGCGGGCCTGGGGCGCGCGTCGCGCCGCTGACGCCGTCGGCCGGGAAGCTCATTTCGCGGCCGGCCTTGCGCCACCACTGGCGCATGTCCTTCAGCCACTTGGCGCCTTTGTCCTCGCGGTTGTCGGCGTCGTACCAGACGGCCAGGGTGCCGGCGGCGGTGCTGTCGGCCGGGTTCTCGATCCAGATCGCGACGTAGGGCTTGTGGTACTCGGCGACCGTCAGCTTCGGCACCTCGACGGTGACGTTGAGATCGGCGGCGAGAGCCGGGGCGGCGCCGGCGCCAAAGGCCGCGCCAGCAAAAGTCAGCAGGGAGATCGAACGCTTCACGGGGTCTGCCTCTAAAGGTGGACGAAAAGAATGACGAGAATGAGGGGCGCGGCCAGGCCCAGCCCGACCAGCGGCCAGGTCAGCGGCCGGGCGCGAGCGTGGAACTGCAGCAGGATCAGGCCGGTGACCGTGAAGATCACGCAGGCGCCGGCGAAGATGTCGATGAACCAGCTCCAGGCCTTGCCGGAATTGCGGCCCTTGTGCAGGTCGTTGAGCAGGGAGATCGCGCCGCGCGTGGTCTTCTCGTGCTCGACGGCGCCGGTCTCGCGGTCGATCGAGACCCAGGCGTCGCCGCCCGGCCGGGCCAGGGCGACATAGACCTCGTCGGCCGACCACTCACCTTCGCGGCCCGCCACCTCGGCGCCGACGGCCTTGTCGAGGAACGGCTCGAGCTGGACGGGCAGGGGACGCTTGCCCTCTTCCGGACCCTTGGCCAGCAGGGCCAGCAGATCCGGCGGCAGGGTCGCCTTGCGCGACACCACCACGGGCTTGGCCTCGATCTGGCCGGCGTGGTTCAGGGTGAAGCCGGTGATCGCGAACAGCAGCATGCCGATCAGCGACAAGGCCGCGCTGATCCAATGCCACTGGTGCAACTGCTTCAGCCAGAAAGAGCGGCGATGCTGATCGGCGGCGGATTTCACGGCGTCCTGACGAACCTCGGCGTTGAAGGTTCGTCCTTACTTGAGAACGAATTGCAATTTCAAGCCACAAGACTCGGCTGGGCTGTCCCGCGCCCAAAAGAAAGCGGAAGCCTACCGCGCCGCGCTTGGCGCGCCACGGGCCAGGGCGCCCAACAGGGTGCTGGTGGCGACGGGCTTCCTCAGAATGGGACCGTCGTCGACGTCGGGCTCCTGGTAGCCGGTCAGGTAGACGAACGGGATGCGCTGGTCGGTCAGGGCCGCCGCCACCGGGGTGATCAGGCGGCCGCCCAGATTGACGTCCAGCAGGGCGCGGTGGATCGGCTGGCCGTCGTTCAGCAGATCCAGCGCCTCTTCGATCGTGCCCGCGGGGCCGACGACCTTGGCGCCGGCGGCGGTCAGGACGCGGGCCAGCTCCATGGCGACCACGGCCTCGTCCTCGACGATCAGGACGTGCTGGCCGCGCAGGGCCGGGCCGTCGTCGACCGCCAGGCCGGGGCGATAGGCCGGGATGCTCTCGGCCGTGCGGGCCTGGGCGCCGGTCGGGATGTCGAGGCGGACCTCCAGTCCTTCCGGCCGCCAGTCCAGGGCAACGCGGGCGGCGGCCTGCTTGACGGCGCTTTCGATCAGGGTCGAGCCGAAGCCGCGACGCTGGGGCGGGGTGATGCGTACGCTCGCCGTCTCGCGCCAGATCAGATGCAGCGCGCCGTCGGCGCCCCAGCTCCAGGTCACCGATAGCCGCCCCTCCGGCCTCGCCAGGGCGCCGTACTTGGATGCGTTGGTGGCGAGTTCGTGGATCACCAGAGCCAGGGACTGGGCGGCCCGGGCGTCGATCAGGGCCGGTGGGCCGTCGATGGTCTGCTGGGCGGCGTCCTCGAAGCGATAGGCGTCCAGCTCCAGCCGCAACAGGTCGTGCAGATCGACGCCGCTCCAGCGGGCCGTCGACAGCAGGCTGTGGGCGCGGGCCAGCGAGCCGATGCGGCCCGACAGCGCCTCGACATACTGCGCCTTGCTGTGGAACGGGGTCAGCTGAGCCAGCGACTGAACCACGGCCAGCACGTTCTTGGCCCGGTGGTCCACCTCGCGGATCAGCAGGCGCTCGGTCTCGGCCGCACGCCTTAGGGCCTGGTCCGAGCGGGCCCGTTCCCGGGCCGTCCAGATCAGCTCGGCGACCTCGGCGGCGAAGGCGACCTCGTCGGGGGCGAAGGTTCGCGGTTTCTGGTGGCAGATATAAACATAGGCCGACAGCGCGCCGTTCTTGACCAGGGAGATGGTCATGAAGGCCCGCACGCCGAGGGTGGCGTAGGCCTCCAGGGCGTCCGCCGCGTTGGTGCGATCGTCCAGCGCCACGTCGCCGACCGTGACCGCGCGACCGGCGCGCATGTCGGCGCTCATCGTGGGGCCGAAATCCTCGAGGCGGATTTGCTGCCCTCTCAACGGGGCGACGCTGCGATCGGCCCCCCCGTCGTCAGCGACGATGTCGGCCACGTCATTGACGAAATCCATCTCCGCATAGCCGGCCCGCGCCACCTTCAGGTGCTCGGTCAGCATCCGCGCGGCGGTCTGGGCGATGGCCAGGGGATCGGTCTCGTCGCGCAGTTGCTGCCCCAGATCGAGCAAGGCCCCGCGCCGCCGTTCGCCCGCCAGCATCCGCTCCAGCTCGGCGGCGGCGGTCTTGCGGTCGGTGATGTCGTTGACGAGAACGTAGTAGCCGGGAATCTCGCCGTCCTGGGCGATGTCCGGCACGTACCGCGCCTCGACGTGGCGAACCCCGACGCGCTGGTAGTTGTACTCGGTCTCGAAGATGACGCTCTCGCCGGTCAGGGCGCGGGCCGCATGGTCGCGCACCTGGTCATAGGCCAGCGCGCCGAGAACCTCCTCCAGGGTCTTGCCCTCGATCTGCGAGCGGTCGACCCCGAACCAGCGCTCGTAGGCGCGGTTGACGAAGCGATAGCGCTGCTCGCGGTCGACATAGCTGATCAGGATCGGAACGGCGTCGGCCATCGCGCTGGAAAAGACGGCGCGTCGCTCCTGCGGCGGATCGCCCGGCAGGCCTTGGTCGTCTCGAGACATACGCGGACGCTCAATCTTGTCGAAGGGCCAAGCCTCACCGTGTCACGTTGTGATCGCCGTCCAAACGGTCGCGCGGTGAGGCAAACGGTCGCAGGCGCAACCGCGCCGCGAGCTTTACCGTGGCGCGTCCGGGTCCTGCCTGTATGTGACGACCAGCACATCGCGCAGGGCGGGCCGTTCCGGATCGTGCGGCCGGATCGGCGTGACGCCGTGCAGCACGCGGTGGTCGTCCAGGAATACGGCGTCGCCGGGCGCGGTCAGGGTGAAGGAGCCCAGGCTGGTCCCGTCCGGCGCGTAGATGTCGGTGACGCCGCTGTCGACGTTGCGACGATCCACCAGCATGACGATCACCCAGTCGACGCCGTCGCGATGCGCGCCCTCGGGCGTCGGCAGGCCCGCCTCGTCGGCTCGGGCCTCGATGCGGAACTGGTGCAGCTCGACGTGCCACGGCGTGGCGGGCGATCCCGACAGCGGGTGGAAGCGCTCCAGGCCGGCGCGGATGACGCCTTGCGTTACCGGGTGTTCGGCGATCGCGTCGGTGACGGGCTCGAACCAGCGCTGCACGCCGCCGTTCAGCGGGTTGTAGTCGCGGCTCTGCCAGTGCGGCTGGTGCGGCTTGCGGGAGACCTCGCCCGGCAGGGCGGCGAAGGCCGCGAACCGCCGGCGACGATAGCGGCCGCCGTCGGCCATGAAGCCGTCGAGGGGAAGGTCGTTCCAGCTTTCGGCGAAGGCCGGCCACTGGGCCATGGCCTCGGCGCCGAGCAGGGCTTGGGTTTCGGGAGCCTCGAAGCGGACGAAGCCCTCGTCGGCCAAGCCGCTCAAGCGACCGCGTCCGGCTTGAAGAACACGCCGAGCTTCAGGCTGCGGGCGATGCGCTCGGCCTTCTGGCCGACGATGGCGGCGCGCGGGGCGTCGAACAGCTCGACGCAGGTCTGATGGAAGAGGTTCAGCCACGGCATGAACAGGCCCTCGGTCAGGCCCTCGACGTGCTGATGGACGGTCACCGGCTGGCCCTTGTAGCGGCCGGAGGTGTTCAGCACCGACGACCAGAAGTCCTTCAGGGTCGCCAGGTGCGCGGGCCAGCCGTCGGGACCGATCGCCGTCTCGAAGATCGGACCCAGGCGATGGTGGCGACGAACGCGCGCATAGAAGGTCTCGACCAGGGTGTCGATCTCGGCGTCGGTGAAGGGGGGCGGGGGAACGGCCATGGCTGGGAAGATGGCCCTTTACGCCTCGGGACTGAAGTCCCGGTGCGGTAAAGATTGGCTTGCGATTGTTACTTAAGGTTCGCCCGAACCCGATCGCCAAACTCGTCTCCCCGGCGAAAGCCGGGGCCCAGATTCATCCAGAGCGTCTTGGGTTGGCCTGCTAAAGGCTTGGCGAACCCTCCCACGCTCGTGGGTTCGATCTGGGTCTCGGCTTTCATCGGGAAGACGGATGTGGAAGCTTACGCCACCGTCAGCGTCGCCTTCTTCAGGTCCACCGAGTTCGGCCCGACCAGGATCGAGAAGTCCCCCGGCTCGACGACGCGCTGCATGTCGAGGTTCCAGAACCACAGGTCCGACGGCTTGATCTCGAAGCTCACCGTCGTCCTGGCGCCGGCCGCCAGGGTGACGCGCTTGAAGTGCTTCAGCTCCAGCACCGGACGGGTGACCGAGGCTTGCTCGTCGTGGATGTAAAGCTGGACCACCTCGTCGCCGGCGACCTTGCCGGTGTTGGCCACGTCGATCTCGACCTTGACGCTCTCGCCCTGCCCTATCTTCGCTTTCGCCAGGCGCGGGGCCGAGATGTCGAAGGTCGTGTACGAGAGACCGAAGCCGAACGGATAGAGCGGGCTGGTGTCGCCCAGCAGATAGCCGCGGCGGGCCGTGGGCTTGCGGTTGTAGTAGATCGGCAGCTGGCCGACGTCGCGGGCGATGCTGACCGGCAGCTTGCCGCCCGGATTGGCGCGGCCGAACAGCACGTCGGCGGCGGCGTTGCCGGTCTCCTGGCCGAGGTACCAGCCCTCGATGATGGCGTCAGCGCGCTGGGCCAGCAGGTTGATCGACAGCGGGCGGCCGTTCAGCAGGAACACCACCGTCGGCTTGCCCAGGTCGAAGATCGCCTTGGCCAGGTCGTTCTGCTGGCCGATCAGGTCCAGGCTGTCGCGGTCGCCCAGGTGGTTGTCGGCCCAGGCCTCGCGGCTGGTCTGTTCGTTGTCGCCCAGCACCATGACCACGACGTCGGCCTTCCTGGCGACCTCGACGGCTTCGGCGATCAGCCTGGCGTTGACGGCCGGGTCGACCAGCTTGACCTCGTCCTGCGCCCAGATGCGCTGTTCGGTGATCCGCACGGCCTCGGCGTAGTCGAGCGTGAAGCCCTGGGCCTTGGCTTCGGCGGTCAGGCCCTCGTGGATCGAGACCACGTGGCGCGGAATGTCGGAATAGCCGCCGATCGGCGTGTCCTTGGCGTGGGTGCCCAGGAGGGCCAGGCGCTTGATCTTCTTGCCGTCCAGCGGCAGCAGACCCTTGTCGTTCTTCAGCAGCACGGCGGCCTTGCGGGCGGCCTCGCGGGCCAGGGCGACGGCGTCCGGCGTCGCGGTCTTGGCGTCGGCCGTCTTCTCGTCGCAGTAGGGGTTCTCGAACAGACCGCCCTCGAATTTCATGGTCAGCACGCGCGAGACGGCGGCGTCGATCTCGAACTGCGGGATGCGGCCGGCCTTCACCAGCTGCGGGATCAGGGCGTAGGCCTCGCCGTCGGGCAACTCGACATCGACGCCGGCGTGCATGGCCATCACCGCCGTCTGGCCAAGGTCGGTGGTCAGCTTGTGGCGGGCGATCAGCTCCTTGATCGCGAAGTAGTCGCTCTGGACCGAGCCCTTGTAGCCCCACTCCTCGCGCAGAATCTTGGTCAGCAGCCAGCGGTTGGCGTGCGAGGGCACGCCGTCGATCTCGTTGTAGGACGGCATGACCGCGCGGACCGGCAGCTCCTTCACCGCCCGTTCGAACGGCGGGAAGAAGTTCTCGCGCAGGGTGCGCTCGGCGATCTGGGCCGGGCCGACATTGGTGCCGTTCTCGGGCTGGCCGTGGCCGGTCATGTGCTTGAGGGTGACGAAGACCTTGTCCTTGGCCAGCGGCAGGGTCGTCCCCTGGAAGCCGCGGATGGCGGCCAGGCCGATCTCGGCGCAGACATGCGGGTCCTCGCCATAGGTCTCCTCGATGCGGCCCCAGCGCGGGTCGCGGGCCACGTCGACCACCGGCGCCAGCGCCAGGTTCGAACCGCGGGCGCGCATCTCGCGGGCGGCGACGGCGAAGATCTTCTCGGTCAGCTCGGTGTCGAAGGTCGAGGCCAGGGCGATGGCCTGCGGGAAGCTGGTCGCGTCACGGGCGACATAGCCGTGCAGGGCCTCGTCGTGCATCAGCAGCGGGATGCCCAGGCGCGTCTTCTCCACGGCCCACTTCTGGGCGGCGTTGGTGTAGCGCGCCGTCTCCTTGGCGTTGCGGTTGACCGCGCCGTCGTCGGCGCCGGCCGCCGCGTCGATCACCGTGGCGGGCTTGGCGCCCTTGCGGTCGGACGGACGCGAGATCTGGCCCAGGCCATTGGGGAAGTTCTTGCTGGCCTCCTCCGGCGAGAACTCGCCCTCGGAGGTCTGGATCCTGTTCTTCGTGAGCCAGATGCCGATCAGCTGGGCGGCCTTCTCTTCCAGCGTCATGCGGCCCAGCAGGTCCTGGACCCGGGCGTCGATCGGCTGGGCGGCGTCCTTGTAGAGCGGCTTGTCGGACTTGGCCTTGGCGGCCCTGTCGGCGGCTTGCGCGAGGCCGGGCATGGCGGCGGCCGACAGCGCCGCGAGGCTCGCGCCGAACAGGCGGCGGGTGAGGGTGGTGGTCATCCGTTTGTTTCCCCGAAGGTGCGCAATGGCCGGCGGCTCTGGGGCCGCCTTCGTCAAGGCACTATGGAGGCAGTTGTCAGACCACTCAAGCCAGAAATGGTACCGGTCTCATTCAATCGCCGGGACGTCGGGTCCAGTTGGCCGCAAAGGCTTGGGCGCGCGCAATCTCGTCCTCGCTCATCTCGACGGCTAGGGCGTCCAGTGAGGCCACGGCGGAGTCGCGATAGTCGATCGCCGAGTGGTTGTTGGCCTTCAGCGCCAGGGACAGCCATTTGTAGGCCTGGACCGTGTCCTTGGGGACGCCGCGCCCGGCCTGCAGCATCTGACCCAGCCGCCATTGGGCCAGGCCGACGCCGGCGTCGGCGGCGCGTTCGTAGAGAGGCGCGGCCTTGGTCAGGTCGACCGGCGTCCCGCGTCCCAGCGCGTAGGCTTCGGCGAGTCCCGCCAGCCCGTCGCGGTCGCCCTGAGCGGCAGACCGGCTGTACCAGGCGAAGGCCTCGGCGTTGTTTGGCGTGACGCCCTCGCCGAGGACGTACATCTCGCCGACGGCGGCCTGGGCGAAGGCGTAGCCCGCCTCGGCCGAACGGCGGATCAGAGCGTAGCCCGTCGGCTTGTCGTTGGGGACGCCTATGCCCTCACCATACATCAGACCCAGCGCGAACATCGACTTGGCGTCGCCATGGTCGGCGGCCATGCGCAGCCAGCGCGCCGCCTTGCCATAGACCGCCATGTCCATGGCCAGATCCCCCGCGGCCTTGGCGGCGGGAAGGTCGCCGGCCTCCGCAGCCAAGCCCAGCCAGTGCAGGGCCTTAGCCTTATCGACGGGCACGCCTTCGCCACGTTGGTACAGGCGACCCAGGGCGTACATGGCGCGAGGCCAGCCCTTTTCGGCGGAGCTCTGGTAAAGGGTTTGAGCCTTGTCGAGGTCTCGCGGAACGCCCCAGCCCTGGTAGTACATCAGGGCCATCCGGCCTTCGGCCCGTGGCTCGCCGGCCTGGACCAGCGGGCGCAGCAGGGCCAGCATGGTCGTGTAGTCCCGCTGCTCGAAGGCGGCGTCGAATGGATCGGCGGCTTGGACCGCAGTCGATTGGGCCAAGGCCGAACCCGCGAGCGCTGCCGCCAGCACCGTCCCGGCCAGGGACGCGCGCAGCCATTTTGGCACGACTCTAGGATGCAAAGCTCGACTCCTGCTCAATCGGGGTCTGTCTCGCAAGATGCCGGCCAGCCGGCTAGTGCAGGACCGCCGGGGCCGGCGCGACCGACGCGGCCTGCGTCTCGTCCATCCAGGCGGGCCAGGCCGTTGTCGGCCAGGCGCCCAGGAGGTACTGGTTGCGGACGATGCCCAGCCATTGGCGCAGGGCGTGGGTCGGCATCGGCAGGCGAGCCCGTGGAACATCGTCGTCGGACTTCAGGATCAGGGTGACGCCCTCCGGCCCGTGGACGATGTCGACGGTGATCAACCGCCACTCGGTCTCGGGCGAGGTCGCCTGCACCGGCGGCTGCGCGGCCAGCGACGCTTCGGCGGCCTGCTGGGCGAACTCCTGCAAGGCCTCGCCGCCGGCCGCGTCCTGCCGCTCCAGCCAGCCCGTCAACTGCGGCGCCAACAGGTTCATCAGCCGCTGGGTCAGCCATAGCACCAGGGTCCGCCCGTCCGCCGTCTCGCCCGACAGCCGGAGGCGATCCTCGGTGGCCACATATTCCGTGGTGACGCGCTGGAGTTCGGGCCAATCCTGCATGGACGACTGATATCGGGGTCATCCGCCGAGCGCCAAGACTCCAGACGTAAAAAAGGGCCCGTTTGGGAGAGGGGCACGGGCCCTTTTCGGTACGCGTTCAGAGGGATTGAACAGTCAGGAAGGTGGCACGGATGTCGGCTTCCCGCCCTTCCCCAAATCGTCGCAGGCTGCGAGCGGCTCGCAGCCTGCTGGCGAACTTCTCTTTCCTTCTACGCATTTTCTTCACGCGAACCGGCATCCACTTCGCTCGAAAATGCTTGGCCTTATTTGCGCGGCGTCAGGATGTCCCCGAGGCGGTCCGGCGCGCCGGCGATCCGCTCCAGGCGCGGGTAGCGCAGGCCGCCGCGATAGTCGATCTTGACCATCTTGTAGCGGCCGCTGTCCTTGATCAGCAGCTCGACCAGCTGGCCGTCCGGCTTGGCGGCGGCCTTGACGGCGGCCTTCAGCTTGTCGCCGTCGAACTGCTCGCCGTTGACCGCCACGACCGTGAGCCCTTGCGTCAAGCCGGCCTTGAACGCCGGGCCGCCCCACTGCACGTCGGTCAGCACGCCGTCCGCGCCCACCGTCAGGCCCAGCGAGTAGCTGAGCGGGGTGTTCTTGGCCTTGGTCTCGGCCGACTTCATGAACTCGGTGGGGGTGTCGGTATAGACGACCTTGTAGCCGCCGCGTTCGAAGCCATCGAGGGGACCCTTCTCCTGGACCTCCTGGATGCGGGTCTTGAGGAAGGTCGCCCAGTCATAGGCGTAGACGCCGTTCAGCGTGCTGACCACGTCGTCGAACGTATAGGTCTTCTCGCTGTACGAGCCGTTGTCGACGCCGAAGAAGGCCTTGGCGAAGTCGTCCAGCGACTTCTTGCCGCCGGTCTTCTCGCGGATCAGGGTGTCGGCGTCGAGCCAGACCAGCAGGCCTTCGGAATAGTAGTCCTCGCTGCGCTGCCAGGAGAGCCACGACAGCGGCTTGCGGTTGGCGATGATCGGGTCGTTGGTGGTGTCCTGCACGGGACGCCAGTCGCGGCCGCGGCGGTTGTCGTAGGCGGCGGCCGTGGCGGCCAGCGAGTCCATCGCCTGCTGCTTGGTCAGGAGGCCCGAGCGGGCGGCCAGGACATTGCCCCAGTACTGGGTCTGGCCCTCATAGACCCACATCATGCTGTCGCGCATCGGCACGTTCAGGTTCGGGGTCCACAGGTCGGCGGCGCGGCGGAACTTGCCGTTCCACGAGTGGGTGTATTCGTGGCTCAGCAGGTCGCGGCCGACGAAGTTCTTGTCCCACTCGTTGAAGTACTTCGGGGCGACGCGGTTTTCGCTGGAGCGATGGTGCTCCAGGCCGATGCCGCCCAGCTTGTCGGACATGGCGACCAGGAAATCGTAGTGGTCGTAGTGGTGCGAGCCGTAGAGCTTGTAGGCCTGCTGGACGAGATCCTTGTGGATCTGGATGTATTCCGGCTTGGCCTCGAGGTTCTCGGGGCTGTCGGCGATCAGGTTCAGGCGCACCGGGGCCGGGCCGGTCGGATCCAGCTCGATCGACTTGAAGTACTTGCCGGCCATCATCGGCGAGTCGACCAGGATCTCGACATTGGTCGGCTTGAAGGTCGTGACCTGGCCTTCGGTCTTGGCGGTTTCCAGGGCGGTGGCGAACTTCCAGCCTTCCGGCAGCTTGACGCTGGCCTCGATCGGGATCTGGCGGGTGTAGTAGCCGGCCGGATACATCGTCACCTGCAGCCATTGCAGGTTCAGCATCTCGGGCGTGACCTCGATGCGGCCGACCTTGCCCTCGACGGCGGTCAGGAACTGGTAGCTGATCTGCAGCTCGGTGACGCCGGCCGGAACGTCGACGTGGAAGGCGTGGACGCTGACCACGTCGCGGGTCCAGGGGATGCGCTTGCCGTTGGCGGTGACCACCAGGCCGGCCAGCTTGTCCAGGTCGTTGCGCGGCGAGTGGCCGCCCGGGACCCACTGCGGATACAGGAACACGAAGTCGCCGGCCTTGCTGACCGGCATGGTCGTGGTGACGTTCCAGATCTTGCGGTCAAGATCGGTGGCGTCGACGGCGACCTTCAGCGTGCCGGCGTAGGGCACATCCCGCGGAGCTTCGATCGGCGGGGTAGGCGGCGCGGACTCCGGCAGGGGAGAAGTCTGGGCCATGGCCGCCGTGGCGACCAGGGACAGGACGGAGACCGAGAAGAACAGCGCTTTCACGAAACACCCCAATGCGACGCGCGGGCGTGCTCCCGCGAAGAGAAGCCGGGATGTTTGTGGCGTTAACCCTCGCTTGTCGAGGGCAAGTTGGCCGGATGGGCAAGAACGTGGGTATGCGGCCCAATTTGCGTTTCGGCGCTGAAATCAAGCGTCGGAAGGGTAACGCGAAAAGGCGCTCCGCCCGTCGGTGACGGGCGGAGCTTCTGGCCCTTAACCCAGCGGCGACGGCGGAACGGTGGTCGCCGTTGTGTCGGTCCCGCGGTCGACCCGCAGGTTGTTCTGGACATTGTCGACGCCCGAGACGCTCTCGGCCAGGGCCTCGGCGCGTTTCTTGTCCTCGCGCGAGCGGACCGTGCCGGTGAGGGTGACGTCACTGTCGGAGACCGCGACCTCGATGCCGTTGGCGTCCAGCCAGCTGTCGTCGGTCAGGCGGTCGCTGACATCCTCGCGGATGCGCTCGTCCGAGCGGCGATAGCCCTTGGGGCCCCGCCCGCGATGGGCGCCGTCGGCCTCGCGGCGATGCAGGGCGTCCTGGTCGCCCATCCACGAGGACACTTCGTCGCGGGCGCGGTCGAACCAGGTGCGCTCCTCCTGGTGGGGCCGCTGGCCGCGCGGGCTGAACGAACGATAGGGGTTGTAGTCACGGCCATAGGCGCCCTCGCGGCCAGAACGATCGCGGTCGTGGCCATCGAAATAGCGCTCGTCGCCATAGTCGGGGGTGCGGCCGGAATAGCCGCTGGAGCCGTAGTCGCCGGTCGCGCCGCCGAAGTCGTGACCGCCCACGCGGCCATAGTCGCCCGGCGAGCGATAACCCGTCGCGCCGGCCCCGTAGTCGGCGCCCGAGCGCGTGCGGCCATAGCCGATATCGCCGCCCGCTTGCGCCGCGCGCAGGAACTCGCCGCCGTGGCGGCGCGGACCGCGCTCGACGCGATAGCCGCCTTCGTTGCGGTAAGAGGTGTCATAGGCCGGATCGCGACGTCGCGCGGCGTCGTAGCCATAGCCTTGCTGGCGGTCGAAATCACCGTCGGCTTCGACGTCGAAGCGGCCTTCGCGGTCATTCCACTTCTGGGGCATGGGTCTTCTCCGTGGCGGGCTTGGAAGCTGCGGGCGCGTCGAGGCGCCCCGGCTCTCCAAACGAAGAGGGCGGAGTCGATGTTCCTAAGGCCGAGCTTCAATCGGTTAATCTGTGGGTAACTTGTGAGGGACTCGCCATATTGGCTTGGACGGTCGCCCACGTCCGGTTCTGGCGAGACGGCTCGCCAGATAAGGTGTCGGGTTCAAGTCCGTGAAGTACCGCCCAGCCTCAATGCGTTTCGACGACCGCTTCCTCGAAGAACTGAAGTCCCGCCTTCGCCCGTCCGACGTCGTCGGCAAGACGGTGAAGCTGCGCCGGCAGGGGCGCGAATATGCGGGGCTGTCGCCGTTCACCAAGGAGAAGAGCCCGTCGTTCTTCGTCAATGACGAGAAGGGCTTCTATCACTGCTTCTCCAGCGGCAAGCACGGCGACATCATCAGCTTCCTGCAGGAGACCGAGCGGCTGACCTTCGCGGAGGCCGTCGAGCGGCTGGCGGCCGAGGCCGGCATGAGCCTGCCCGCCGTCGATCCGCACGCGGCCCGCGAGGAGCAGAAGCGCTCGTCGCTGGGCGACTGGATGGAGCTGGCCTCCGCCTGGTTCGAGGCCGAGCTGCGCCGCCCGGTGGGCCAGGCCGCCCGCGCCTATCTGGAAAAGCGCGGCCTGCCCGAGACCGAGTGGAGCCGCTTCCGCATCGGCTTCGCGCCCAACAGCCGCACGGGGCTGAAGGACTACCTGGTCGCCAAGGGCGCCAAGCCGGGCGATCTCGTGGACGCCGGCGTGCTGATTTCGCCCGAGGACGGCGGCCAGCCGTACGACCGCTTCCGCGACCGGATCATCTTCCCGATCACCGACAGCCGGGGGAAGGTGGTGTCGTTCGGCGGCCGGGCCATGGATCCCAACGCCCGCGCCAAATACCTGAACGGCCCCGAAACAGAACTCTTCCATAAGGGGCGGGTGCTCTACGGCCTGTTCGAGGCCCGCAAGATCCTGCACGACGGCCAGAGCGGCGGGGGCAAGCCGCCGATGGTGGTGGTCGAGGGCTATATGGACGTCATCGCCTGCCAGCGCGCCGGCGTGCCAGCCGTGGCGGCCATGGGCACGGCCCTGACCGAGGAGCAGATGGAGGGGCTGTGGCGCCTGCATCCGACGCCCACCCTCTGCTTCGACGGCGACAAGGCCGGCCAGCGCGCCGCCCACCGCGCCATCGACCGCGCCCTGCCGCTGCTGAAGCCCGGCCGCTCGTTCCTGTTCTCCATGCCGGTCGGCGGCAAGGATCCCGACGACATATTGCGCGATCAGGGGCCGGCGGCGCTGAAGGCCCAGCTCAGCGACACCAAGCCTTTCGTCCAGGCCCTGTTCGAGCGCGAGCGCGACGTCGAACCCTTCGACACCCCCGAGCAGCGCACCAACCTCAAGGTCCGCCTGCGCACCCTGGCGGCGACCATCGCCGACAAGGACCTGGCGCACGCCTATAAAGAGGAGCTGCTGGATCGCCTCGACGAGATGCGGGCGGCGCGACGGGTCAAGACCGACGCCAGCGACGCGGGCCGGCAGCTGTCGCGCCAACGCTGGGACAACACGCCCCGCAAGTTCGGCAAGCCCCGGATCGAGGGCTCCACGGCCGAGGGACGCGCGGCCGCCCAGGCCTTGCAGCACGCCCCCAAGCCGTTCTCGGCCGCTCTGCTGATCGCCGCCATCCGCGATCCCAAGGTCGTCGACGACCGCATCGAGGTCTTGATGAACCAGGGCCTGGGCGACGCGCGCCTGGACGGCATCGCCCACGAGCTTGTGAACCTGCGCATGGAGGTCGACCACGTCGAGACCGGCATGGTGCGCGGCCGCCTGGCCTCGATCGGCTACGACGCGGGGGTCCTGGCGCTGCTGGAGCGGTCGGCCGCCGGCGTCAAGGCGCTGGATGTCGCCCAAAGCGCCGCCCAGAACCCGGAAGAAGCCATCCGCGTCCTCTGGTCGCAGGCCTTCGACCTTTTGATCCGCCTGACGGCCCTGGAGCGCGCGGTCGACGACGCCAAGATCGATCTCGTCGATGACAGCGACTTCCAGACCCTGCTGCGCCTGAAGACCGAAAGGGACGCGGTCAAGCGCCTGATCGACAGCGGCGGATGGACCGATCCCGAGATGGTCTCTCAGGTCCTGCACTAGTTTTCCTGTCCCTATCCGGTCTCCCAACCCCGATTTCCCCGGCGAATGCCGGGGCCCAGATACATCCGGAACGGTTTGGGTGGACGCGCCTGCGACCTTGCCCAAGATCCAAAGGCTTGCGGGTTCGATCTGGGCCCCGGCGTTCGCCGGGGAGATCGGATTTTGGGATGGCCGTTAGCCCAGGAATTCCAAGGCGAGATTCCGCCAATCGGGATTGTTTTCCTCGATCACCATCAGCTTCCAAGACCTGCGCCATTCCTTCATCCGTCGCTCTCGGATCAGGGCGCTTTCACGTGTCTCATGCTGTTCGAACCAGACCAGCATCGTGCAGCCGTACCTGGCGGTGAACCCTCGTACGCGGCTTTGATGTTCGAATACGCGCCGGGCAAGATCGTCCGTGGAGCCGATATAGAGCGTACCGTTGCGGCGGCTGGCCATGATGTAGACGTAGAAGGCCATTTGCCATCGGTCCGGCGTTTGAACTCCACCATAAATTGAAATATTGGTGTGGAGCATCCGGAAATTGGAACTTCCTATGCCAAAACCCGTGCATCCCATCTTGACACCGGCGTCACCCAAAGCCATTTGCCGACTCAAGGATTTGCCAAGCAGCTGATTGACATCGCTCGGGCCGCCGTTGCGCGCGCCCTCATCGAAACAGGATGTCACCCTCGCCGCGGCCCCAGGTCCCCAGCGGTCGCCGACCCGATCAGGGAAAGCGTCAGGCCGCGTCCACGCCGTATGGTCTCCGCCGGGTCTCTCGCGGAGCGCTTGTACATGGCGTATCCGGACGCGCTTGGCGAATTCTGACGGGAACGTGATCCTTGGGAAAGCGCTGACTCAGAACCCTGACCTATTGGGGGAAGCGCGCGACGGGCAGGCGACTCCTTTTCGATACGGATTTTTTCGGCGCCGCTCTTGCACGACGGCGGTGTCGATTTCGGAGAGCTTGATGAGCAACAATTCCTCGGCCGAGACGGAAGCGCCCGAAACCAACGGCGGCGACGGCCCTCTGCTCGACCTGACCGACGCCGGCGTAAAGAAGTTCATCAAGCAGGCCAAGGCCCGCGGCTACGTCACGATGGACGAGCTGAACAAGGTGCTGCCGTCCGAGGAAGTCAGCCCCGACGCCATCGAAGACACCCTCGCCATGCTGAGCGAGATGGGCGTCAACGTGGTCGAGGCCGAAGAAGACGCCGAGGGCTCGGAAGGCGGCGAAGTCGCCACCCGCGACGAGAACACCACGGTCATCACCAGCGAGAAGCCGGCCGCCTACGACCGCACCGACGACCCCGTGCGGATGTATCTGCGCGAAATGGGTTCGGTCGAGCTGCTGTCGCGCGAGGGCGAAATCGC
Organism: Caulobacter sp. GW822-FHT07D08; assembly: GCF_058798735.1. Classification (NCBI taxonomy): domain Bacteria; kingdom Pseudomonadati; phylum Pseudomonadota; class Alphaproteobacteria; order Caulobacterales; family Caulobacteraceae; genus Caulobacter; species Caulobacter sp. GW822-FHT07D08. The sequence goes on along the minus strand of NZ_JBXAKU010000005.1, from coordinate 205,325 downwards.
CATCGCCAAGCGCATCGAGGCCGGCCGCGACACCATGATCCGCGGCCTGTGCGAGTCGGCCCTGACCTTCGAAGCCATCATGGTGTGGCGCGAGGAACTGGGCACGGGCCGCATCCTGCTGCGTGAAGTCATCGATCTGGAAGGCACCTACGCCGCCATCAACGGCGTCGCCGCCCAGCCGGCCGCGGACGAGGAAGAAGCCGAACCGGCCGAGCCCGTCGACCAGGAAGCCGGCGCCGAACCCAAGCCCGAGGGCGAAGGCGACGACGACGACGATTTCGACGACGGCGCCGGCCCGACCGTCAGCGCCATGGAAGGCGAGCTGCGCGAAGGCGTCATGGCCATCCTGGACGCCATCGCCAGCGAGTTCGAAAGCTTCCGCAAGCTGCAGGACAAGCTGGTCGGCAGCCGCCTGAAGGGCGAGGACCTGACCGACGCCGATCGCAAGGCTTACGAAGGCCTGTCGCAGACGATCATCCAGCACCTCAAGACGCTGAAGCTGAACAACAACCGCATCGAGGCGCTGGTCGAGCAGCTCTATGCGATCAACAAGCGTCTGATCGGCCTGGAAGGTCGCCTGCTGCGCCTGGCCGACAGCTACGGCATCAGCCGTGGCGAGTTCCTGAAGGCCTATTTCGGCTCGGAGCTGAACCCGACCTGGTCGGATCAGGTCAAGGCCATGGGCGTGCGCTGGACCAAGTTCGTCGAGAACGACAGCCAGTCGGTCCTCGACATCCGGGGCGAGATCGCCGCCCTGGCCACCGAGACCGGCGTGCCGATCGACGACTATCGCCGCATCGTCCAGACGGTCCAGAAGGGCGAGCGCGAAGCCCGCCAGGCCAAGAAGGAAATGGTCGAGGCCAATCTGCGTCTCGTGATCTCGATCGCCAAGAAGTACACCAACCGCGGCCTGCAGTTCCTGGACCTGATCCAGGAAGGCAATATCGGCCTGATGAAGGCCGTCGATAAGTTCGAATATCGGCGCGGCTACAAGTTCTCGACCTACGCCACCTGGTGGATCCGTCAGGCCATCACCCGCTCGATCGCCGACCAGGCGCGGACCATCCGCATCCCGGTCCACATGATCGAGACGATCAACAAGATCGTCCGCACCAGCCGCCAGATGCTGCACGAGATCGGCCGCGAGCCGACCCCGGAAGAGCTGGCCGAAAAGCTGGCCATGCCGCTGGAAAAGGTCCGCAAGGTCCTGAAGATCGCCAAGGAGCCGATCTCGCTCGAAACGCCGATCGGCGACGAGGAAGACAGCCACCTGGGCGACTTCATCGAGGACAAGAACGCCATCCTGCCGATCGACGCGGCCATCCAGAGCAACCTGCGGGAAACCACCACCCGCGTGCTGGCCTCGCTGACGCCGCGGGAAGAGCGGGTTCTGCGGATGCGCTTCGGCATCGGCATGAACACCGACCACACCCTGGAAGAAGTCGGCCAGCAGTTCTCGGTCACCCGCGAACGCATCCGCCAGATCGAAGCCAAGGCCCTGCGCAAGCTGAAGCACCCCTCGCGGTCGCGGAAGCTGCGGAGCTTCCTGGACTCGTAGGAGTCCGGTTCAGCCCGAAAACAAAAGACGCCCCGGTCGCGAAGGCCGGGGCGTTTTTCGTTCTCGCGGGGGAGCAGCCCGTCAGGCGTTTTCGAGGGTTCGCGCCTGGGGCTGGTGGTCGTCGAGGGCCATGTTCGGGTCGGCCATCTGGGTCACCGCCTTGGCGAAGCCGAGATATTCGGCGGCGAAGGTCGGTGGCAGCAGCTCGACCAGCCAGGTGTTCTCGATCCACACCTCGACCACGCGGAAGTGGCCGCCGCGATCGCAGATGAAGGCGTCCCAGCCCTTGGCCTTGGCGCGGGCCAGAGCCTCGTCCTGGGGCAGGTCGATGCTCAGCGCGAAGTGGGTGGGCGAGCGGCCGAAGGCCTCGGGCTGGCGCAGGAAGATCGCCCCCGGCTCTCCGTTGGGGATCATGACGCTGCCGGCGGGATAGATCTCGATGGCGGTGCCCCGGCCGTCGGCCTTGAACACCATGCAGCTGCCGGGGTTGGGCGGGAAGTCGACGACGACGCCACCCATGATGTCGGCGAAGAACTGGCCCACGCCTTGAGGATCGGCGGCGGCGACGGACAGATGATGGATCATTTCGTTTCCCTTGGTCGAGGCGCGGCCGATCCCGTGGCGCGCGACGACCGCCGCGCGCGGGATTTAAGCTCGCATTTTGCTGTTCACTGATCGGCGTTACGCGCCGAGGCCGCGCGATGTACGGGTGGGCCGGGTAAGTCTCAACTTACAAGACCGTCATGAAGCCGATTTAACCTTGAGCTGGACTACCCCGAACCTCGCGTAACCTTGGCGAGCGTGACGGTTAAGGGTTAGACGCGGCCGGCGCGCCCGTCTCGGCGTTGGCGACGGACGGGGCCGTGGATGAGACGAGGCGATGGAACTCAGGCGCTCTGGCGTCGCCCCGCTCGGCGTGGTCGGCGGTCTCTGACCGGCCTTCCAGCGCCCGGGCGACGGCCGCGAACAGCTCCTCGCGGCGGATTGGCTTGGGCACGTGGCCGTTCATGCCGGCGGCGTGGCAGCGGGCGATCTGCTCGGGCAGGACATCGGCGCTGAGCGCGATGATCGGGACGCCGGCCACCGGGCCGGGCAGGGCGCGGATGGCGCGCGTGGCGGTCAGGCCGTCCATCCCTGGCATGTGCACGTCCATCAGGACGAGATCGAAGCCGCCGGCCGTGACCGCCTCCAGCGCCTGGGCGCCGTCGCCGGCGGTGGTCACCTCGCAGCCGGCCAGGGTCAGCAGGGCCATGCCCAGTTCGCGGTTCATCGGATGGTCGTCGACCAGCAGCACGCGGGCGGCGCGCGCCGGCGCGGCCTCCGGCGTGGTGCAGCAGCCAGCCGCCTGGGCGGCGGGGCCGCAGGGACCGGCGGTCAGGGTGATCCAGAAGCGGGCGCCATGGTTCAACTGGCTCTCGACGCCGATCTCGCCGTCCATGGCGCTGACCAGGGCCTTGCTGATCGCCAGGCCCAGGCCCGTGCCGCCATAGCTGCGGCTGATCGAACTGTCGGCCTGGGAGAAGCGCTGGAAGAGCCTGGCCTGAACCTCGGGGGCGATGCCGATGCCGGTGTCGGTGATCTCGAAGCGAAGGGCGCCGGGGGCGGGGCCGGCGGTCAGGCGGGCGACCACGCCGCCTTCGCGCGTGAATTTCACGGCGTTGGCCAGGAGGTTCAGCAGCACTTGGCGCAGGCGGGTTTCGTCGAGGGCCACGGGCGCGTCGACATCGCCCTCGAACATCGCCCGCAGATAAAGGCCCTTGGCGGCCGCCTCGGGGGCGATGATGTCCGCGGCGTCGCGCAGCAGGGCGGCGGGCGAGACGGGCGTCAGGGTCAGGTCCAGGCGGCCGGCCTCGACCTTGGCGAAGTCCAGCAGGTCGCCGACGATCTCGGCCAGGGAGCGGCCGGCGCGGCTGACCAGATCCAGGCGGCGACGGCTCTCGACCGACAGGGTGGGATCGTCGGCCACCAGCGCGGCGAAGCCCAGGATGCTGTTCAGCGGCGTGCGGATCTCGTGGCTGATGGTGGCCACGAAGTCGGACTTGGCGCGGTTGGCGGCCTGGGCCTTGGCCTTGGCGGCGCGAGCGACGGCGGTCCGGCGGACCAGCAGGGCCTGAAGGCGGGCTTGGCGCCCCAGGGCCAGGGCCGAGACCAGGCCGACGGCGTAGAGCACGATGTGGAAGATCAGGGCGTGGCGCAGCGGGCCCAGCGCCGCATTGATGTCCGCGCCGGTCCGAAAGAGCACGGCCGGGATCGCCACGGCCATCGAGCCGGTCACCGCGATCGCCACGGCGCGCGGTCCGCCCCGGAAGGCGGCCAGCAGGACCGGGGCGAACAGCATCACCCTGTATCCGCCGTCGATGGCGAAGATGACGGCCGAGGTCGCGACGACCAGGAACTGGGTCGCGACGCCTTCCAGCGGCCGGACCTTGAAGCCTTCGCGATGGCGGCGATCCATCAGGATCAGGACGACGGGCAGGGCGATGGCCGCGCCCAGAACGTTCGAGGCGGTCCACTCGCTCCAATTTTGGAAGAACGGCCGGGCCCGGCTGGCCATCAGCAGGCCGTTGACCAGGGTCGAGCCGATGGCGGTCAGGATCGAGGCGGAGGCGATCACCATCAGCAGGCCGCGCGCGTCGCGGACCCTGGAGGGCACGCGCATCGCCCGCATCAGGGCCGCGATGGCGATGGTCTGGGGCGCGTCCAGCACCGAGACGATCGCCACGAAGCGCCAGGGCACGCCCAGCGCCAGCTCCAGCCCGATGTGCACCAGCGTGGAGGCGATCAGGAAGTCGATCGCCTGGCGGCGCGGCAGCACCATGAGGGCCGCGATCGCCACCGCGTTGGCGGTCCAGAGCGTTGGCACGTTGCGCAGGAAGCTGGCGAGGAACAGGCTGTAGGCCATGGCCGCCGCATAGGCGCAGAGCAGGGCGAAGGGCTTGGCCCAGTCGTTCAGCCCCTCGATTGTCCGTGGTCTGATGGTAGTCACCTATCCCCCTGGGCGCTCCACGTCCCGGACTATGCGCGACAAAAGGTCGGTGTTTGGTTAAGCTGGGCGCGAGAACGCGTCTGCCAGGGCGCGGGCGGTGGGCTTGGCCTGGCCGGCGTCGTCGAACAGCAGCGGCTGGTCCGTGGGACGCTGGCCCGACGGACCGCGCAGCCAGGTTTCGCTGTCGCGCAGGCCCCAGACGGTGAAGGCGAAGCGCTGGCGCTCGGGCAGGGCCACGAAGGCCTCGGCGATCTCGGCGTATTTGGCGATCTGGCGCTTCACCCGGTCGCCGGGCAGGGCGGGGACGAAGCGGTCGCCCAGCGAGATGTCCAGCTCCGACAGGTGGATCGGCAGGCCGAAGCTGGCCAGGTCCTTGAGCGCTGCGCCGACCGCGCCGGCCGGCAGGTCGTAGTCGATATGGGTCTGGGTCCCCAGGCCGTCCAACGGCGCGCCGCGCTTCAGCAGGCGCTCGACCAGCCGCATGAAGGTGGCGCGTTTGTTGGGCTTCAGCTCGAGATGATAGTCGTTGATGAACAGCACCGCCGCCGGATCGGCCTCGCGGGCGTGCTCCAGGGCGCGGATGATGTGGTCGTCCAGGCCCAGGTTGCGCGACCACAGGCTCTCGCGCAGGCGCTCGCCGTCGTCGGTGATCGGCTCGTTGACCACGTCCCAGCTGCGGGCCTGGCCCTTGTAGCGGCCGACGACCGCCAGGATGTAGTTGCGATAGGCGTTGGCGAAGACAGCGCCCTTGCCGTCCAGCTTCTTGAAGGGCTCGGGCTCGCCGGCGTACCAGACGAGCGTGTGGCCGTGCAGGGCCATGTCGCGCGCCTTGGCGAACAGGGCGATGCTGTCGGGGCGGTCGAACTGGAAGCCGCCATCCTCGCGCAGGATGTACTCCATCTTCATCTCCCACTCGGCGGTGAGTTGGGAGAACTGCTCGGCCAGCAGGTCGGCGTAGTCCGGCTCCTGCAGCCAGCGTTCCTGCACGCAGCAGCCGATCGGGAAGCGCGTCAGGCTCTTGAGCGGCGAGATCGGCGGCGGGGCCGGCTGACTCTTGGCCCCCTGACCGCAGGCCGAGAGAGCCAGCGCCGAAGCGATCGCTGAGCGGCGGGTCAGCCGCATCGCGGAATCTTGGTTGGAGCGCGATCTCATCGCAAGGCCGTCCCCACTTTTGCGGATCGCGCTCTAGCGGACGCCCATGGCGGCGCGGCGGATGCTCACTTCGTCCATCTGGGCGGCTTCGTAGGCGCCCAGCTTCTTGGCGGCCAGGATCTTGGCCTGTTCGGCGACGTGCTCGTACTTCTTGAGGTTCTCGAAGGCCTCGGAGAGAGCGTCGCGGGCGCCGATCTCTTCCTGCCGGCACTGCTCGATCTGGACCAGCATGTCGGCCTTGCGGCGCTTGTGGCCCTCGCGGTAGCCGATCATGTACCAGCCGGCGCTGGCGTCACCCTCGGCGCTCTTGGCCTCGGCTTCGGCTTCGGCGTCCATCATGGCGATACGCAGCTCGGCCGCCATGCGGCGTTCCGTGATGTCGGCGAGGCGTTTTTGCAGCGTCTCGACCTCGTGGTTCGAGATGCGGATCAGCGAGGCGGCCCACTTGGTCATCAGTACTCACTCGCCAGGATCTGCCCCAGATGACTGAAAGAGTCGTCCAGAGACGTTGCTTCTTCCTTATCTTGGCTAAGGAAAGCCTCGATCGCGGGATTTAAACGGATCGCGCGGTCGACCACGGGGTCGGCCCCGGCGCGATAGGCGCCGATGCGGATCAGTTCTTCCATGTTGGCGTAGGCGGACATCACCTGGCGCGCGCTCTTGACGATCTCGCGCTCGTGCGGGTGCTGGCAGCCCGGCATGGTCCGGCTGATCGACTTCAACACGTTGATGGCCGGGAAGCGGCCGCGCTCGGCGATGGCCCGCTCCATGACGATGTGGCCGTCCAGGATACCGCGCGTGGCGTCGGCGATCGGTTCGTTGTGGTCATCGCCGTCGACGAGGACGGTGAACAGCGCGGTTATGGGCGCGGCGGTGGTGCCGTCGGCGCGGATCGGGCCAGGACCGGCGCGCTCGAGCAGCTTGGGCAGCTCGGTGAAGACGGTGGGCGTATAGCCCTTGGTGGTCGGAGGCTCGCCGGCGGCCAGGCCGATCTCGCGCTGGGCCATGGCGAAGCGGGTCACCGAGTCCATCAGGCACAGGACTTCCTGGTCCTGGTCGCGCAGATATTCGCTGATCGCCAGGGTCATGTAGGCGGCCTGACGGCGAGTCAGGGCCGGTTCGTCCGAGGTGGCGACCACCACGACGGCCCGCTTCAGGCCCTCCTCGCCAAGGGTCTCCTCGACGAACTCGCGGACCTCGCGGCCCCGCTCGCCGATCAGGCCGACGACGACGGCGTCGCAGGTGGCCTCCTTGGCCAGCATCGACAGCAGCACCGACTTGCCGACGCCCGAGCCGGCGAAGATGCCCAGGCGCTGGCCGCGGCAGGTGGTGGTGAAGACGTTCATCGAGCGCACGCCCAGGTCCAGGCGCTCGCCCACCCGCCCGCGGGCGTGGGCCGGCGGGGGCGGAGTCTTCAGCGGATAGGGGACTTCGCCCTGGGGCAGGGGCCCGAGGCCGTCGATCGGCTCGCCGAAGGCGTTGATGATGCGGCCCAGCCAGGCCTTGGTCGGGCGGACCACCGCGCCTTCCGGCATGAAGCGGATCTCCGCGCCGGGCCCCACGCCCTCGACCGGACCGAACGGCATCAGCAGGGCGCGGGTCTCGCGGAAGCCGACCACCTCGGCCGGAAGGGGTTTCTGACCGGGGCGCTCGATCTCGACGCGGGCTCCCACCGTCAGCCGGGTCAGGCCGCCGCGAACCTCGATCAGCAGACCGTTCACGGCCGCCACGCGCCCATAGATGGTCAGCGGATCGATACGTTCGACGGCGGCGATGAGGCTACGCAAGACGGCTCCTAAACAGCACGCGCAGACTCCGCCATCGTGGTTAACCGGGTGTGAAGTCAGCCCTTCGGAAGCGGCTTGGCCGGTGCGACCAATTGGTCGGTGAAGAACCGGGTGACCGCCGTGTTGAACGTCCGGTGGAAGGCGCGGCGGTCGAAGCCCGGCGCGCTCTCGCACAGCGCCTGGCTCGCGCCTTGCGGAGCGGTGTCGCAGGGCGTGAGGAAGTCGAAGTGCCGGGCGCCCTCGACGACGTGATAGTCGTGGGGACGGCCGAGGTCGCGATGCACCGCCTCGGCATAGTCGTCGCCGGGCAGGATCTCGTCGTCGGCGGCCTTCCACAGCTGGATCGGGGCCTTGATCCCCGTCAGTCCGTTCTTGCCGAACGTGAAGCCCAGAGCCGGGGCGGCCGAGACCACGGCCTTGATCCGGACGTCGTGGACCCAACTGGCGGTCAGGGCGTCGGCCGGGATCGGATGGCTGGCGGTCAGCTTGCAGTCGAAGTTCCCCGGATGGGCCAGGCAGTGGCCGGGCATCCTGGAAAGGTCCGGCTCGCCGCCCGCCGCCGCCAGCACCGTGAAGCCGCCCGACGAGAAGCCGAACGCGCCGACCTTGTTCGGATCGATTTTCGCCTTCAGCGGCGAGCTCTCCAGCATCCAGCCGATCAGGGCCGACAGCGCCGCCGGACGGTCGGCCATGGCGGTGGCGCGGCTCTGGTCCTTGTAGTTGTCGCCGGGGTGGGTGAGGGCGGCGACCACGAAGCCCGCCTCCGCCAGCGCCTGGGCGGTGTCGGCGTGGCCGCCGAAGAAGCCGCCATTGCCGTGCGACATGACGATCAGCGGCAGGTGCTCGCCGACGATCGGCGCGCCGGCCGCGACCGTATGGCCCCAGGAGCCCAAGGCCATGAAGGCGGGCGTGGCGTCGGTGGGATACCAGACCCCGACCTCGACTGGCGGTCCGTCGGGGCGGGGCTCGTGCAGCACCATGAACCCGGCGTTGGCGGCGATCGCCTGGGACGAGGCGGCGGCCGTCAGCAGGACGGCGAACAGGAAAGTACGGAACGACATGGCGGCCCTTCAGCGAATGACGATGAGGTCGCTGTGATGGCCGGCGCCCCGCCTCGCCAGGGCGTTTGCGCGAATGGGCGAACGGGTTCGCGGGCGGGCGGATGGGTTGAGGTTCGCATATCGCCAGTTGCGGCCGCCTCTACGATGTTCTCATATTGTTCCTGCGTGAGCGAATGCGCCGCGCCGAGCGCTCTTGCGTTTTGTATCTACATGGATACGATAATGATCGAGGTTCTTGAGACCGATGAGTTCAAGGCCTGGCTTTCTGGCCTGAGGGACAGGCAAGCCCTGCTGGCCATCGGCGTGCGATTGGCCCGCCTGGCCCGTGGGCTGCTCGGTGATCATCGACCGGTGGGCGACGGCGTTAGTGAGTTACGGATTCACTTCGGACCTGGTTATCGAATCTACCTGGTTCAACGCGGAGATGTCCTGATCGTGCTGCTTCATGGCGGCGACAAGAGTTCACAGGGCCGGGATATCGAGAAGGCAAAAGCAATCGCAAGGAGCCTCGAATGGTGATGCTTACCCGTTTCGATCCCGTCGAGATGATCACGGACGCCGAGGCCGTCGTCGCATTCCTGGCCGACGCCTTCGACACCGGCGACGCCGACTACATTCAACACGTCCTCGGCCTGATCGCCCGCTCCAAAGGCATGGCCGAGGTCGCCGAGAAGGCTGGGTTGGGTCGGGAGAGCCTCTACAAGGCCTTGAAGGACGGCGCCTCGCCGCGGTTCGACACGATCTTGCGGGTGATCCACGCGCTGGGTTTGAAGCTGGCCCTGGTCGATGCGACCGCAGCGAGCCGCGACCAGGATGCCGAAGCGGCCGCCTAGGGAGTGGCGATCCCGCATGGCGTCGCTCTATAGGAGGGCATGGCCATACGCCCTTCCGACCCGCCGCTGCTGGGGACCGCCCGTCAATGGGCGGTCGACCTTGTCGTCGCCCTGGCGGTCGGGCTGCTGCTGGGGCTGATGGGGCCGTACGGTAGCTTCTTCAATGACAGTCCGGCGCTTCGGATCGCTTACTGGATCGTCAGCATCATGGTCGGCATGGTGCTGTTTGGCTGCCTCACGCGCGTGTCCGTGGTGCTGGCCGAACGCATGCGCGCGCCGGACTGGACGGTGATCCCGGTCGTTGTCCTGGTCGGCAGCGCGATCCAGGGCCCTCTGTCCAGAGCCGCCGCCATCGCCATCTGGCCCCACCTGGAGCGCGCCGTGCCGCCGTTGGAGTGGTACGGCCAGTGCGTGGCGACCACAACCCCGATCGTCATCGCCTACTATTTCCTCCGCGTCCGGGCGCGGGAGGCGAGGCCCGCGCCTCTTACCGCCGTCGAGGCCACGATCCCCGCCGTCGATCCGGGCGCGGTGCTCTATCTGAGGATGGAGGACCACTATGTCCGGATCCGCACCGAACACGGCTCGCGGCTGGAGATGGGGCCGCTGGCGCGGGTGACGGCGGGCCTCATCGGCGTTGAGGGACTTCAGACCCATCGCTCGTGGTGGGTCGCCCGGCGGGCGATCGCGGGCGTCGAGCGCGACGGCCGCAACCTGCGCCTGCGGCTGGTCGACGGCGAAACCGCCCCTGTCAGCCGCGCTTCGGTCGCCAAGCTGCGGGCCGCCGGCTGGCTGGCCGAGGAAAATTCACTCTAAAGGCTGCGGCAGGGCGTCGCGGGCCTCCCCGATCGTCGAGCCGTCGCCCCGCTTCTTTCGCCGGGGACGCACTCAAGGCGTGAGCATGGCGTGCAAATTTTCGCGGCGGAACGTCGCAATCTCGCCTCAAAGGCGAACGCCGGTCGGGTGGGTCTTAACCGCATAACGCTGTTTGGATCGTTGCGAGCGCACGGATTTTAGGGATTTGAGCGGCCCAGTTAGGGACTTGGAAAGGGCCCTCGCGACGCCTGCGACCAATGTGTCCAGCGTCCCGTCCACGGCTTGCACCCGATTCGCAAATCAGATTAACCATTCGACCAACGGAAACATTCACCATTAACCAGTCTTAAATTAACTCACCGGCAGAGTGGCCGAAGGGTTTTCCGGCGGGCTTCCGCCTAAGACGTTCGAATACGCCAGATTTGGCGTGGAGGGGCTCATGCGCGTACTGTTGATCGAGGATGACAGCGCGACTGCGCAGACCATCGAGCTGATGCTGAAGTCTGAAGGCTTCAACGTCTATACGACGGATCTGGGTGAAGAAGGCGTCGATCTGGGCAAGATCTACGACTACGATCTGATCCTGCTCGACCTCAATCTTCCGGACATGAGCGGCCTCGATGTTCTGCGCACCCTGCGGGTCGCGAAGATCAACACGCCGATCATGATCCTGTCGGGTTCGTCGGAGATCGACACGAAGGTCAAGACCTTCTCGGGCGGCGCCGACGACTACATGACCAAGCCGTTCCACAAGGACGAGATGATCGCTCGCATCCACGCGGTGGTCCGTCGTTCGAAGGGTCACGCGCAATCGGTCATCAAGACCGGCGACATCATCGTTAACCTGGACGCCAAGACGGTCGAAGTGAACGGCAACCGCGTTCACCTGACCGGCAAAGAGTACCAGATGCTCGAGCTGCTCTCCCTGCGCAAGGGCACGACCCTGACCAAGGAAATGTTCCTGAACCACCTGTACGGCGGCATGGACGAGCCCGAGCTGAAGATCATCGACGTGTTCATCTGCAAGCTGCGCAAGAAGCTGGCGGCTTCGGCCCACGGCAAGCACCACATCGAGACGGTCTGGGGCCGCGGCTATGTGCTGCGCGACCCGAACGAGCAGGTCAACGCGGCCTAGTCTCGGACGAATTCAGTAAGCGTAACAGTACCGCGTACCCAAGACGCCCACCGGAAACGGTGGGCGTTTTCTTTTATGGATCATATGGTTGTGCTCCATTCTTTAACGACCGTTAGCCAAGTCGTGACAAAATGACCGAAGCGCCGAATAGTCCTTGCCGACGAGAGCACGCCTCGCGCATGGTCCGGCGCGACGATTGCTGGGGGGCTACCCGGCCGTGTCATTTTGACTTGCGCGGCATCGAACCGACGGGGGCACGATGCAGGAATTTGATCCGCGACGCAGCGCCACGCGCTGGGCGCCGAGGGTTTTCACCGCCGTGGCCGGCATGGCCGCCCTGGCGCTGGGCTGGAAACTGACCGCCGACGATGCGCAGCCGACCGCGGTCCGCGCGCCGCTCGATCCGGCCGCCCTCACCGCCTTGCAGCACGTGGCCTTCGCCAGCGCCGAGGCTCAGCCCGGCTTCGAGCGTCCCGAGAACATCGCCGTCAAGGTCCGGCCGGGCGAGACCCTGCAAGGCGCCGTGCAGCGCGCCGGCGTCGCCCCGGAAGACGCGCAAGCGGTCGTCGCCACCCTTCAGGGCGCCATCGACACCGTCAACATCAAGGCCGGCATGGCCTTCGAGGCCGCGGTCGCTCAGCGCCGCAGTGGTCGTGGAGGAATTGGGGGTGGTCCGGCCCGCCTGATCGGCCTGTCCATGCGCACCAGCCCCAACTCGACCCTGACCGTCTCGCGCACCTTCGACGGCGCCCTGCGCCTGCGCGAGCTGGAAGAGAAGGTGAAGGACGAGAAGAAAGTCGCCTGCGGCGAAATGAACGGCTCGTTCTACGAGAGCGTGGCCAATGTCGGCGGCACCCCGGCCGTGATCAGCGAGGCGGCCAAGCTGTTCTCGCACAAGATCGACTTCTCGCGCGACATCCACGAGGGCGACCGCTTCTGCCTGGTGTTCGAGCGCAAGGTCACCGAGAGCGGCCGCACCATCGAGGCCGGCGACCTGGAATACGCCGAGGTCAAGGGCCAGAAATTCTACGCCTTCGATCGCCGCGACAGCGACGGCAAGCCTCAGTTCTTCGACGAGTTGGGCAAGAACATCAAAGGCTTCCTGCTGCGCACCCCGGTGGACGGCGCGCGGATCACCTCGGTGTTCGGCATGCGCAAGCACCCCGTGCTGGGCTACACCCGCGCCCACCAGGGCGTCGACTTCGGGGCCGGAACCGGCACCCCGATCCTGGCCGCCGGCGACGGCGTCGTGCTGGAGGCCAAGCGCTGGGGCGGCTACGGCAACTGGCTGCGCATCCGCCACGCGGGCCAGTGGGACACCGGCTACGGCCACATCTCGCGCTACGCGCCCGGCATCCACGCCGGCTCGCGTGTCCGTCAGGGCCAGGTGGTCGCCTATGTCGGCTCGACCGGCTTGGCGTCGGGTCCGCACCTGCACTACGAGGTCTGGCTGAAGGGGCAGCGGGTCAACCCGATCGGCGCCAAGGTCCCGCAAGGCACGATCCTGGCCGGTTCGGAGCTGGCCTCGTTCAAGTCCCAGAAGTCCCGCATCGACCGCATGCTGGCCGAAGGCGGCCAGGCCGTCAGCGGCGAGGACACGCCGAAGCTGGCGATGGCGGACCTGGAAAAGGCCAAGAGCAGCCTGCGGTAGGGCGTCATCAAACCTGACAGGCCCTAGGACTTCGGTGTTTCCGCGGCCTTTGCCTCTTGAGCCTGGGCTTCGGCGAGCCAGCGGCGGTATTCCTGCAGGAATGGCGAGCCGGGATCGATCCGTTGCAGAATCTCGGGCATGGCGGCGAGGGCGCGGCGGTTGGGCGCGTTGAGAAAGACGATCACACCCGAGCGCGACGGCCTGGCGATATAGGCCACGGCCAGTTCCGACCAGTCGGCGCCGCCGTGCTCAAGGATGATCACGTCGCCGTAGCGCAGCACGTTGAAGCCCAGGCCGTAGCCTTGGGCGTCGGGGCAGGGCGGGGCCGGGACCGCGGCGCAGTCGACGGTCCGCTGGTCGGCCTTGTCCGTCTGGATGCGATCACGATCGGCGGCTAGGGCCGGGCCATAGCCCTCGGCGTCGACCACGGCGCGCAGGAAGGCCGCGTAGTCGCCCACCGTCGTGACCATGTCGTCGGCGGCGGCATAGCTTCCCTCGGCTCGGCACGCGGCCTTGCCCGCTGGACGGCAGTAATAGCCGTGGAAGACGCCGTCTTCGTCGACGGGGCGTGCGATCGTTTCGGTGTCGCCGCGACGCACCACGATGCTGCTGTGGGTCATTCCGATCGGCTTGAAGACGGTTTCGTCGACGAGGTCGGGGAAGGACGCGGAGAGTTTCCGCTCGGCGTAGCGGGCGACGTAGTCCAGGCCTTCGCCGGAATAGCCGTAGCGCTGGCCGGGCGTCTGCTGGAAGGCCAGCTTGCCGCCGCGCAGGAAGAAACGCCAGTTGGGCAGTCCGGTCGTGTGGTTCAACGCCATGCGCGGCGTGAGCAGCCCCACGCGCGGGTCGCTGGCCAGATCGGGATCGATCCAATAGGTCGCCATGGACTCGTCGAGAGCCAGGCGACCCTGGCCCACGAGGCGCAGGATCGTCTCGGCCGTGACCGTCTTGGTGATCGAGGCGACGTTGTAGCGCGTCGCGGCGCTGGCCGGAACGCCCGGCGACTGCTCGCCAGCATGATGCTGCCAGACCAGGACCCCGTCGCGAATGAGGCCCATGCCGGCGGTGACCACGCCGTGGCGCTTGACGAGCTGATCGATGGCGCGGGCGTCGGCCGTCGACGGAAGCGCGCTCCGGCGGGCCTTCGCCTGTGCGGGATGGGCGCTGGCGAGCAGCAGGAACGCGACGGCGAGGCGCGAGATCGCGCCGAGGTGTCTGGAACTCATGACAGGACCCACCAGGCTCGGAGATCGAGCTCATGGGTCTAACCTCGCGGCGAGAGGCGCCGAGGAAAAACCCGTCAATCGACACGGGCGCGCGCGAACCGACGTGCTGGGCCGGTTAAACGGTCAGCTCCCGCAACCGCCTGGCGCCGGCGCGGCTGGTCATGATCCTCTCGCCGTCCTCGAGGTGCAGCAGCATGCGGGCGTTGCCGGCCGGCTCGGCATGCGCCACCGCGCCCAAGCGGACGATGTGCGAGCGGTGGGCCCGCACGAACTGATCGGACTCGAGCATTTCCTCGAACCGCGAAAGGGGCGTGGTCGACAGGATGCGGCGCTGGCGCGTGACCACTTCCGAATAGCCGTCGGCCCCCGTGATCCGGATGAGATCGTTGGCCAGGATGGGCACGACCTCCCTGTCGCAGCGGATCAGTAGCGAGGCGGACGCTGGGGGCTTGGCGGCGCCGGACGGCCGGGCGGCGGCCCGGGGGGCGAGGACGGTGCTCGATCGACGCAAGGCTTCCAGTTCCCGCGCGGCGGCGCGCCAGGCCGTGAACAGCGCCAGGACCCCATAGACCGTCACGCCCTGGAAGATCTGCCAGCTGAGCGCGCCTTGGGCGAACGGCGCGGCCTTCAGGCCTCGGCTCAGCCACTCCGGCGACAGCGCGTAGCCGGCCAAGGTGCAGAAATACCAGCTGATGGAGAACGCCGCCGCGAGAAGCGGGTGGAGCAACACCAGCCCGCGGGCGCGACGGCCCACGACCAGGCGGTTCAGCACGGGCTGGAAGAGAAGCGCCGTGACGCCGGCGCCCAGTGTGTTGACGGCGGCGAAGCCCGCCGACCGAACGAACGGCTGGTCCAAGGTGGCGGCGAACGCCATCAAGTACCCGAGAAACAGCAAGGCCAGACCCAGCAGCCCACCGGCCGCCGCCGCATCTGGTCCGGTTGGGTTTCCGATCATGAGGCGACGTTGCAAGCGCATCCTCCAAGGTCACATCGCGCGTCGGAGTTCGCAATGGCTCCGGTCTATCCGGTCTAACCTACCGCCGCCCGGATTCCCGCCAGCAGGTTCGCCGCCGTGATCGGCTTGGCGACGTGCAGGTCGGCGCCGGCTTCCAGGGTCTGTTCGCGGTGGGCGCTCAGGGCGTTGGCGCTCAGCATGATGATCGGCGTGCGGGCCGCGCCGCTTTCGGCCTCCAGGGCGCGCAGGGCGCGGGTGGCGGCCAGGCCGTCCATGCGCGGCATCTGCACGTCCATCAGCACCACGTCGAAGGTCCCGGCCCGGAAGGCGTCGATGGCCTCAAGTCCGTCATTGACGGTCACCACCTCGGCGCCCAGGGTCGCGAGGATCAGCTGGGCCACGCGCTGGTTGGTCGGGTGGTCCTCGACCAGCAGCACCCGCAGCGGGGTGTCTTCGTTTTCGATCGGCGCGGCCTGGGCGTCGCGCGGGTCATCGGCCTGCTCGGGCGGCGCGTGGGGCAGGTCCAGCACGACGGTGAAGCGGCTGCCGGCCCCGGGGGTCGAGGCGGCCGAGATCTCGCCGCCCATCATCTCGACCAGCGAGCGGCAGATGGACAGGCCCAGGCCCGTGCCGCCGAACCGGCGGCTGATCGAGGCGTCGGCCTGGTGGAAGCGACCAAACAGGCCGGCGGCGTGGTCGGCGTCGAAGCCGATGCCGGTGTCCTCGATCTCGAAGGTGAGGGTGGTCTTCTCGCCGGCCGTCTCCGCGCGGACGCGCAGGGTGACCTCGCCGGCCTCGGTGAACTTGACGGCGTTGGACAGCAGGTTGCCGATCACCTGACCGATCCGTGTGCCGTCGCCCAGATAGCGGCCGTCCGTTCCCCTGGCCGTCGCGTCCAGGCCGTGCAGCCGCAGGGTCAGACCCTTCTCCTCGGCCCGATGGCGCATGACCTCGATACACGGGCGCAGGGCCTGGTCGAGGTCGAAGGGACGATTCTCCAGCTCCATCTGGCGAGCTTCGATCTTGGCGATATCGAGGAAGTCGGAGACCAGCCGTTCCAGGGTCGCGCCGGAGTCGCGGATCAGGCCGACCATCTCGGTCTGGTCGGCGTTCAGCGGCGTGCGGGCCAGGGCGTCGACGATGCCGATGACGCCGTTCAGCGGCGTGCGGATCTCGTGGCTGATATTCGCCAGGAAGTCGGTCTTGGCGCGGTTGGCCGCCTCGGCCGCCGCCTTGGCCTCGACCAGCGCCCGTTCGGCGGCCACGCGCTCGGTCACGTCGCGCGCCACGCCGTAGATGCGGTCGCCCAACCGCTGGGCGCGCCACTCCAGGGTCCGGTAATGGCCGTCCTTGTGGCGATACCGGTTGGTGAAACCCAGCACCGTGTCGCTATCCCGACGGTTCTCCACCTCCATGACGCTGCTCAGGGTGCCGGGCATGTCCTCGGGATGGACCAGACGCAGCAGCGGGCGGCCCTCCATGTCCTCTGGGCGGTGGCCCAGCTGCGCCTCCCACGAGCGGCTGGCCTTCAGCACGCGCCCATTGATGTCGCGGATGATCAGCAGGTCCAGCGAGACATCGAAGAAGGCGCTGATGTCGCCAGCCAGATTCTCGTGCGGGGTCGTCTGAGCCATGGTGAACGGGATCCTTGCTGCCGCCGAAAGTTTCGCCAAGGGCGAAGCGTCCAGTAAAGACGTCGATATCAGTGACGCTCGAATAGATGAACAACCAAGAGGGGGTTTGCGAAAGGACGGGCGTTCTGCGTTGAGGGCTATCCACTTAAGGTGGAGAGAACTTGAGGGAAACGTCGTTATCTCAATAGAACTTGGCGAGTGTTCTCGTGCTGGCCTCTAGAAGTCGCGTTTCAGGCGACGATTGAAGCGCGCTGACCCAGGCTTTAGAAGCTCCGCTTCGGACGAGGTGTTTCGCCCGCAACCTCGAGCGAGCCAGCGTTGTCCCAGCCCCGCGCCGATCTCTATCGCGACCGTCGCTTCGTCGTCGGCGTCGCCGTGCTGTGCTGCCTGCTCTGGGGCAGCGCCTTCCCGGCGGTGAAGGCGGGTTACGCCCTGCTGCATGTGGCCAAGACCGACATGGCCACGCAGATGCTGTTCGCCGGCTGGCGCTTCCTGGGGGCGGGGCTGATCCTGCTGGTCCTGGCCTTGCTGGGCCGCCGGTCGATCGCCGTGCCGCGCGACCGGATCGCCTCGGTGGTGGGGCTGGGCCTCGTCCAGACCACGCTGCAGTACGTTTTCTTCTATGTCGGCCTGGCCCACGCCAGCGGCGTGAAGTCGTCGATCATGAACGGCACGGGGGCGTTCTTCAGCGTGATCCTGGCGCACGTCCTCTATGCCAACGACCGCCTCACCGCCCGCAAGGCGGCCGGCTGCCTGTTGGGCTTCGCCGGCGTATTGGTGGTGAACCTGGGCGGCTCAAAGGGCGTGAAGGGCCTCGATTTCGAGTTCACCCTGCTGGGCGAGGGCTTCGTGGTCATCGCCGCCTTCGTGCTGGCGGCGGCTTCGATCTGGGGCAAGACCCTCTCGCAGAAGCTCGACCCGATGGTGATGACCGGCTGGCAGCTGGCCATCGGCGGCGCGGGACTTCTGGCGATCGGCGAGATCGGGGGCGGCCACCTCTCCGGCTTCGATGTCCGGTCGCTGGCGCTGCTGGCCTATATGGCCGGCCTGTCGGCGGCGGCCTTCGCGCTTTGGAGCCTGCTGATGAAGCACAATCCGGTCGGAATGCTGGCGGTGTTCAACTTCCTGATCCCGGTGTTCGGCGTGCTGCTGTCGGGGCTGTTCCTGCACGAGCCGGTGCTGGCCTGGAAGAACGCGGCGGCGCTGGCGCTGGTGTGCGGGGGGATCTGGCTGGTGACGCGGCGCGGCCGTCCTCGCCCTTCGACAAGCTCAGGGTGAGGACGACTTTTAGCGCGGGGCTTGAGTAGAAACCTCATCCTGAGCTTGTCGAAGGACGAGGTTTCGCTTCTCAGTTCACCCCCGCCACGGCCAGCAGCGCCGCCAGGCCCACCTGCATGCCCTGCACGCTGGGCGCCTTCTCGACGTCGATCCATTCGTCCAGGGCGTGGGCGCGGCCGGCCTTGCCGCCCGAACCGATGGTGACGGCGGGGATGCCCAGGCTCATCGGCACGTTGGAGTCGGTCGAACTGTCCTGATGCTCGGGCTTCATGCCCAGGGCCGAGATGGCGGCGGCGGTCAGCACCACGATGTCGGAGGTCTGGGGCGTGGTCCCGGCCGGGCGCTCGCCGATCACCTTGGCGTCGTAGCTGATCTTGCCGGCCCCCGTGGAGCGGGCGGCGTTCTCGCCCGCGACGGCCTTGTCGAGGATGCCGATGAAGGTCTGGTCCAGCTTGGCCAGTTCGGCGGCGCTTTCCGAGCGCATGTCGAACTCCATGAACACGCTGTTCGGGATCGAATTGACCGAGGTGCCGCCGCCGGTGACGCTGGCCGAATAGGTGACCTTGGGCTCCTTGGGGGCCTGCACGGCGTAGAGGTCGACCACGGCCTGGCTCATCGCGGTCATCGGGTTCACGAGGCCGAACGCGCCGTAGCTGTGGCCGCCCGGACCCTTGAAGGTCACGCGATAGCGCTTGGAGCCGACGCCCCGGTCGACGATCCGCGACGGGTCTGAGCCGTCCATCGAGAAGAAGGCGCTGATCTTGCCCTTGTACGGACCCTTGTTGAATAGGAACCGCGTACCGCGCAGGTCGCCGGGGCCTTCCTCGCCGACATTGCCGACGAACAGGATGTCGGCCTTGGTCGAGATCTTGGCCGCGTCCAGGGCGCGCATATAGGCCAGCAGGGTGGCCAGGGACCGGGTGTCGTCGCCGATGCCGGGGGCCATCAGCCTGGTCCCCTCGCGCTTGACCTTCACGTCCGTGCCTTCGGGGAAGACGGTGTCGAGGTGGGCGGCCAGCACCACGAACGGGCCCTTGCCCTTGGTCACCGTGCCCGGGCGCACGCCCATGACATTGCCCTCGGCGTCCATCTCGACGCTCGTGAGGCCGTGGGCCTTCAGCATTTCGAGATAGGCCTTAGCGCGGGCCTCTTCCTTGAACGGCGGGGCCGGGATCTGCGTCAGGGTGACGATGTCGGCGACCGTGCGATCGAAGTCGGCGTCCAGCTTGGCGGCCGCCGCCTTGAAGGCGGGCGACGCGACCATCCTGGCGACGGTCTTGTCGGCGTCAGGCTTGGGGGCGGCGAGCGTCGGCGTGGCGATGAGGGCCAGCGACAGCGCGATGAGGGACGGGCGGAGGGGCATGATGATGGTCCTGAACGAATCCCAGACCTAACCCCTAACCGATTTCCCCGGCGAAAGCCGGGGTCCAGGTTCTTCCGGAGCGGTTTGGGTGGGGCCGCCTAAAGCCGAGCCAATTCTTCGGCGTCCGTGGGTTCGATCTGGGCCCCGGCTTTCGCCGGGGAAATCGGAATCTAGAGGGTCAGCCGCGCCGCGCCTCCCATCAGCGGGTCGCTGATCGAATCCCTGCCGGTCTCGATCCGGCCCGCCAGCCGCCGCAGCCAGGCCGGATCGGCGGCGTCGCGGACGGTCAGGTCGTACCAGCCCTGCTTGGTGGCGAAGGTCTTGGCCTGGGTCGCGCCGGCCGCCAGGCTGACGCGCCAGGGCTCGGCGCCCCCCTCGACGAAGACGATGCGCGGTTCGTGGCCGGTATTGGTCAGGGTCAGCCGCATCGCGCCGCCGCTGGCCCGCCCGGTGACCTCGACCCCCGTTGCGGTCCCGGTGAAACGGCGGTGGAAGCCGTTCGGCCCCAGCACCCACAGGTCGTGCGGCCCGGCGGGCCAGGCGTCCTCCAGCGAGGCCTGCGGACCGATCGTGTAGCGGCGCGGAACCGCGTCCAGCCGCTGGCGGTCATAGACGTGCAGAACCGCCGCCTGGGCGCCCGCATTGGTCAGGGTCAGGGTCATGGCCCCGTCCTTCACCCGGCCGTCCACGGCCAGGGCGTAGGGCAGAGCGCGCGAGGGCCGCACGCCCTTGGCCTGGACCGGGGCGACGATCGTCGTCGGCGTCGGCGGCTTGATCTCCTTCAGCTTGGCCGCGCGGGCCGCGGTCTCGGCGGTCGGCGGCAGCGGGGCGAAGGGCTTGTGGTTCGGGGTCTTGAAGTCGAAGCACGAGGTCAGGTCGCCGCACACCGCCCGCCGCCAGGGCGCGATATTGGGCTCCATCACCCCGAAGCGCGTCTCCAGGAAGCGGATCACCGAGGTGTGGTCGAAGACCTGGCTGTCGACCCAGCCGCCCCGGCTCCACGGCGAGATGGCGTAGAGCGGCACGCGCGGACCCAGGCCATAGGGTCGGTTCATCAGGTCGTCGCGCTCGGACTTGGCCTCGGTCGGGTTGCGCACGGTGTGGTGCATGCCCGTCAGGTCGATGGTCGAGCCGCCGATCAGCTTGCCGTCCGCGTCCTTGGACGGCGGCGACGGCGGCGGCATGTGGTCGAAGAAGCCGTCGTTCTCGTCGAAGTTGACGATCAGCACCGTCCGCGCCCAGACCTTGGGATCGGCGGTCAGGGCGTCGATGACCCGGGCGGTATAGTCCGCGCCCTGGGCCGGGCTGGACGGGGCGGGGTGCTCGCTGTCGGCGGCCGGGGCGATGATCCACGACACCTGCGGCAGGCGGCCGGCGACGACGTCCTCGCGCAGCTTGTCCAGGTGCCAGGTGCTCAGGGCCAGGTCCTTCAGGCGCTTGTCCGAGCCCGGAACCTCCTTGTGGGCGTCGCGATAGGCCTTGAAGCCGGCCAGGGGGTTGTCGGTGAAGTTGTCGGCCATGTCCTGGTAGATCCGCCAGGAGACGCCGGCCTTCAGCAGCCGCTCGGGATAACTAGTCCATGTGTAGGACTCCGCCGCGCCGCCCTTGTCCGGGAAGTCGTCGTGCGAGTTGGAGATCGACGGGCCGCCTTGCGTGCCGGACGGATCGTTGGTCCCGGTCCACAGGAACAGGCGGTTGGTGTTGGTCCCGGTCTGGGTCGCGCAGTGATAGGCGTCGCAGAGGGTGAAGGTCTCGGCCAGGGCGAACTGGAACGGGATATCGGCCCGCTCGAAATAGCCCATCGACCAGGCGTGCTTGGCGTCGGGCCAGCGGTCCATGCGGCCCTGGTCCCAGGCGTCCTGGGCGTCGGTCCAGCTGTGCGGCGTGCTCTCCACCCGCATGTGGGCGAAGGTCTTGGTGGTCTCCAGCGGGAACGGCGCCAGCAACTGGTCGCCATAGCTCTGGACGAACACCGAGCCGCCCTTGCGCGCGCCCTTGTCCCTGACCGGAACCGGGAAGCGGTCGCCGAAGCCGCGCACCCCCGCCATGGTCCCGAAATAGTGATCGAAGCCGCGGTTTTCCTGCATCAGGATCACCACGTGCTCGACGTCCTTGATCGTGCCGGTGCGGACGTCGGCGTCGATCGCCGCCGCCCGGGCCAGGGCTGGCGGCAAAGCCATGGCGCCGATCGCGGCGAGCAGACTGCGGCGGTCGAGCTGGGGCATGGCGAGGCTCCGGAGAAGGTTTCGCCGGAATTAGCACAGCTATTTGGTCAGTGATGTGACAACTGGACTAGACCAGGGCGATCAGTCGAACACGATCACCGACCGCGCCAGTTCCCCGCGCTTCAGCTCGTCGAACGCGCTGTTGACGTCTTCCAGCTTGATCCGGCGCGAAATCAGTTCGTCCAGCTTCAACCGGCCCTGCATGTAGAAGTCCACCAGGCGCGGCATGTCGACCGGGAAGCGGTTGGAGCCCATGTAGCTGCCCTGGATCCGGCGCTCTCCGAGAAAGTCGACGCCGTGCAGCTCGATCTTGGTTCCGACCGGGATCATGCCGATCACATTGGCCGTGCCGCCCCGGCGCAGCATCTTGAACGAGGCTTCCGCCGTGGCCTTCAGGCCGATGGCCTCGAAGCTGTGGTGGACGCCGCCGCCGGTCAGCTCGACCACGGCCTTGGCGATGTCGTCGACGGCCGAGGCGTCGATCACGTCCGTCGCGCCGAAGGTCTTGGCCAGGGTCAGCTTGGAGGGCATGCGGTCGATGGCGATGATCCGGCCCGCGCCGGCGATCGCCGCGCCGTTGATGGTGGCCAGGCCCACGCCGCCGCAGCCGATCACCGCCACGGTCTCGCCCGGCCGGACGTTGGAGGTGTGCATCACCGCCCCGACCCCGGTCATCACCGAGCAGCCGATCAGGGCGGCGCGGTCGAACGGCATGTCCTTGCGGATGGCGACGCAGGCGTGCTCGTGCACCAGCATGTACTCGGCGAAGGACGACAGGTTCAGGAACTGGGCCATCGGACCGGTCCCGCCGCCCAGGTCTTCCTTGAAGAGGCGCGGCTCGCCGCCCTTCGGACGCTTGGTCTCCGGGCTGATGCACAGGTTCATGTGGCCCGTGAGGCAGACCTCGCAGTGGCCGCAGTAGGGGTTGAGGCAGGTGATGACGTGGTCGCCGACCTTCACGGTCCGCACCTCGTCGCCGACCGCCTCGACGATCCCGGCGCTCTCATGGCCCAGCACGGCGGGCAGGGGATGGGTGTAGGAGCCCTCGACGAAGTGCAGGTCGGAGTGGCAGACGCCGGCGGCCTTGGTGCGGATCAGCACCTCGCGCGGTCCCGGCTTGCCGATGGCCACGGTTTCGATCTCGAGGGGCTTGCCCACCTCGCGCAGAACAGCGGCCTTCATGCGTGTCTCCCTTTGACCTGCGGGGAGACTAGCGTTCCGTCCAGCCCAAACGGAAGAGGTATTCGAACAAATGTTTGGACTGGGCGGCTTTACGCGGCCAGCGCCTGTTGGCGTTCCGGCAGGATGCGGCTGACGGCCAGCAGGACCGTCATGTCGCCTTCGCCGCTGGTGATCACGGCGGCGACCAGCGGCGAGTCCTCGCCGTCGCCCAGGGACGGGGGCGCGTTGATGTGCTCGGCCTCGACGGTGAAGCTGTCGCAGACCGCGTCGACCAGCAGGCCGGCGACGTCGTCATGGTTCTCGACCACGATGATCACCTGGCGCGCGCCGTCCTGGGCGGGGCCCTTGCCGAGGCGCCACGACAGGTCGATGACCGGCATGACCTGGCCGCGCAGATTGATGACGCCGCGCACGTAGGGCGGGGCTTCGGGCAGCGGAGTCGGCGGGGTCACGCCGCGGATCTCGCGCACCGCGCTGACGGGGACGCAATAGGTCTGGGCCCCGACCTCGAACGAGAGGACCTGCAGGGCTTGGCCTTGGGCGTAGGACACGGTGTCGGTCATGAGGGCGGTCTCCGTGGAGGTCGCAAAGATCTGTTCCGACCCACCTTTTCTGAAAAAGATGAACAAACCCGTTCCGACGATCGTTGAAAGACTCCGTTCAGGCGCCGTTCAGGCTCGGAGTCCGATCGTCCACATGACGCTTGAGACGACGCGCCGCGCCGCCAGGAAGCGAAGGACCCAAGTTCGAGAGAGCCAAGGAGGCCATCATGGCCAGCAAGATCATCACCACGGTCGGTCGGGTCGCCGCCGGCGTCGCCGCGCTCTCGCTGGTCGCCGCCGCGACCACGGCCTCGGCCGACCCGCGCTACGGCCACTATCGCGGCCATCGCGGCAATGACACCGCCGCCGTGGCCGTCGCCGCCGGCATCGTTGGTCTGGCGGTCGGCGCGGCGATCTCGGACGGCAACCGCAACGATCGCTACGACCGCGGCTACTACGACCAAGGCTACTACGCCCCGCCGCCGCCCCCGCCGCGCTATGGCTATGGCTACGGCTACGCCCCGCGACCGTACTACGGCCGCCCCGCTCGCGATTGCTGGACGACCCGCGAGTACGACCGCTGGAACGGCGCGTACTACGAACGGACTGTCTGCCGCTAAGCGTTCATGAAATCGGATCGCCGTTGTGAGCCGGCGATCCGACAGGCGCTGTCCGCCCCGACATCGCCGTCCAGCCCCGGCGTCTTCGGACGTCGGGGCTTTTCGTTTTGAGGATTCGGGGACTCGACTCTGGCGAACAATAAGAACAAAAAAGGAACATTACCGCGCCGCAGGAGGATCGCCCATGTCGTTCGCCGATCAGACTTCCGTCTTCCAGAGCCCGTTCGGCGCTGGCCTGCGCCTGACAGACGATCGGCTGGACATCGCCGAGGCGGTGCTGGCGGGGGCGTGGCGCACCTTGCGCGCGGCCGGGTTCGGCGAGGCCGAGGTCCAGGCGCTGTTCGACCAGATCGCCGACCGGCCCGAGGATCTGGCGCGCCGCCTGCGCAAGATGGCCAATGCGACGGCCTGAGCTTCGCTTGCCATAGGCCATCCTACTCCTGACGAGTCAGGACCGATGACGCGCCATGGGACTACACACCTAGTGCGCGACGTGGCTGTACGGCGTCTGCGAAGCCGACGGCGGAGCGGTCGGCGCCGGTTGCGGGGCCGGCTGGGCGTGGGCCTGGGGCTGAGCTTGAGCCGCTTGCGGTTGCGGTTGAGCCGGGGCCGGGCGGCGGAACTTCAGGCTGCGGCCCTGGAACTGAGCGCCGGTCTCCATGGCCAGCTGCTCATGGGTGATGTCGCCGTCGATTCGCGCCGTGCCGTACAGGCGCACGGCCTGGGCCGTCACCGCGCCGATCACCAGGCCGTGGATCTCAATGGCCTGGGCGATGATCGAGCCCTCGATGCGGGCGTTCGGACCGACGATCAGCTTGCCCACCTTCACATCGCCCAGCACCACGCAGTCGAGATGCACCTCGACGTCGCCGACGATGTCGCCGCGGATGGTCAGGCCCTGGCTGAACATCGAGGCCGGCTTCGGGCGCGCGGGCGCGGGCGCGGCCTGCTGAGGCTGCGGCGCCGCGGCGCGACCTTGATCCAGCGGGGTCAGGGCCAGCGGCGCGGCGGTGTCTTTCTTCTTGGCGAACATCGGCGGCGACCTTTGTCTCAAAATGGGCTTCAGGAAGCACCATGCCGCAAGAACCGGGCCGATTTCAGGACTGAGCCGTCAGGCGTCCTTGACGTGAGTGGTGGGGCGATCCTC
This sequence comes from Caulobacter sp. GW822-FHT07D08, assembly GCF_058798735.1. NCBI lineage: Bacteria > Pseudomonadati > Pseudomonadota > Alphaproteobacteria > Caulobacterales > Caulobacteraceae > Caulobacter > Caulobacter sp. GW822-FHT07D08. The sequence goes on along the minus strand of NZ_JBXAKU010000005.1, from coordinate 180,174 downwards.
GCCGGACGAGACTTCCTGATGCCAGACGGCGTTCTTGTCCTCGTAGGTGATGCCCTCGGTCTCGCCCGAGACCCGCTGCTCGCCGGCCGCGCGCTGGGCCGCCTTCAGCGCCGCGTCGTGGCTCGCGAAGGTCTCGGAGAAGGTGTCGCCCACCTTATAGGCCCAGCCGCCGTCGTGCTCGACGATGATGTAGGTGAGGTCGGTCATGGGGCGTCTCCAGGTAAGCGTCGCAGGTGAACGGGGCGCCAGGGGAGGGGGTTCCGGATGGCGAGTCTTGTCGGATCGTGCGGCAGATGACGATCGCCGTCCATCGATTGCGCTGCAATCTATGGTAATATAAATCTACTATAGCGAGCTTAGTGAGAGCGCCATGATTGAACCGCATAACGTTATGCGTTATGGTTCCCCAAGGTGATCAGAGGTTTCGCCAATCGCGAAACCCAGCTCATCTGGGAAGGCGTGCGCGCGCGTCGACTGCCTGGTGACATACAGGCCTCGGCTCTGCGGAAGCTGCGTATTCTCAATCGCGTGGCGCGCCTCGATCAATTGCGCGCGCCGCCGGGCAATCGGTTGGAGGCGTTGCAGGGCGATCGCGCCGGGCAACACTCCATTCGCATCAATGACCAGTGGCGAATCTGCTTCCGCTGGCGCGACGGGAATGCCGAGGATGTCGAAATCTGCGACTACCATTGAGATCGACCCGGCCGATTGGCTGCACAATCCCACGCCGGGCGATATTTTGCTGGAGGACTTCCTGAAGCCGATCGGCATGAGCCAGACGGCCTTGGCCAAGGCGATCGGCGTGCCGCCGCGCCGTATCAACGAGATCGTCTTGGGCAAGCGGGCGGTGACGGCTGACACCGACCTGCGGCTGGCCCGCTACTGGGGCCTGTCGGAAGGCTTCTGGCTGCACCTGCAGACGGATTTCGACCTGATGGAGCAGAAGCGGAAGATGGGCGCGGAGCTGGACAAGATCACGCCGCGGGCGGCGTGATCTTTTAGGCCACCTTCACCCGCGCCGCGCTTTCCGGCAGGTCCGTTCCGAACGCGCGCTGGAAGAATTCGGCCACCGTGGGGCGTTCGAGCTCGTCGCACTTGTTCAGGAAGGTCAGGCGGAAGGCCAGGGCCACGTCGTGATCGAAGATCTCGGCGTTCTGGGCCCAGGTGATCACCGTGCGCGGGCTCATGACTGTCGAGATGTCGCCGTTCATGAAGGCGTTGCGGGTCATGTCGGCGACGCGGACCATGGCCGAGATCGTGCGCTTGCCTTCCGTCGTGTCGTAGGACGGGTTCTTGGCCAGGACGATCGCCGCCTCGACGTCGTGCTCCAGATAATTCAGCGTGGTGACGATCGACCAGCGGTCCATCTGGCCTTGGTTGATCTGCTGGGTGCCGTGATAGAGGCCGGTGGTGTCGCCCAGACCGATGGTGTTGGTCGTCGAGAACAGCCGGAAATACGGATTGGCGCGGATGACGCGGTTCTGGTCGAGCAAGGTCAGCTTGCCGCCGGCTTCCAGCACGCGCTGGATCACGAACATCACGTCCGGACGGCCGGCGTCATATTCGTCGAACACCAGGGCGATCGGGCGCTGCAGGGCCCAGGGCAGGATGCCCTCGCGGAATTCGGTGACCTGCTTGCCTTCCTTCAGGACGATGGCGTCCTTGCCCACGAGGTCGATCCGCGAGACGTGGCTGTCCAGGTTCACCCGGACCAGCGGCCAGTTCAGGCGCGCGGCGATCTGCTCGATGTGGGTCGACTTGCCGGTGCCGTGATAGCCCTGGACCATCACGCGGCGATCCTTGGCGAAGCCGGCGCAGATGGCCTTGGTCGTCTGGGGATCGAACTTGTAGGCCGTGTCGATCTCGGGAACGTGCGGGTCGCGGTGCGAGAAGGCTGGAACCTTCATGTCGCTGTCGACGCCGAACGCGTCTCGGAGCGTCACCCACTTGTCGGGGACCAGGGTGATCAGCGGATCGGCGGCGGAGCTGGTTTCGGCGAACTCGGGCATGACATCGGATTAAACGCTTGAGCCCCCCCGTTTCAATTGGAATCCAATTGAAACGAAAGTTTGAGTCCGCGGAGCGCGACCAAAGTCACGCTTTGGGGCAGGGGAAGAGGGCGCCGCGTCGCGGCGCCCGCTCCAGCGCTATTTTCTAGTGGTTGGCGATGATCACCGAGGCGATCAGGCCGGTCGCGACGGCGGCCAGGACGTATTGATCGTTCACGCGCTGCCAGCGATAGCCGCGCGGCGGCTGGCGCAGGCCGTAGCGACGATAGTCGCTGACGTAATAGCTGTTGCCGCGATAGCGGTGGTCCAGGCGTTGGCCCTTGGCCCAGCGGCGATACTCGCGTCGGTCGTCACGGCGGTCGTCGCGGCGATCCATACGGTTTTCGTGACGCGCCTGGTCGCGGCGGCCTTGTTCATAGGCCTGGTTGCCGCGATGGTTGTCGTTGCGATAGTCCTGGGCCGAAGCGGCGCCAGCGCCGCCGGCCAGCATCAGAACGGCGAGCGAAGCGGTGATAAGACGTTTCATGGTCGGTCTCCTTGGAAGGTGAGAGCACCCTAGGATGCTCGACCTAGAGGCGGGATGAACGGCCCCGCTCAGCTTAAGTTCATGTTTCATTTGAGATATGTTGTTGCGAGAAGTGTCGACTAGATGACCATCCGTTTGATCCGTATCGGCTTTCCGGGACTGCTGTCCGCCGCGCGCCGCGAATTGGGCGCGACCAGCGCCCTGCTGGTGGTCACGCTGGGCGGCTGGGGCTTCCTGTCGATCGCGGATGAGGTGGCCGAGGGCGAGACCCGGGCGCTGGATCTCTCGGTGCTGAAAGCCCTGCGGGTCGACGGCCAGCCGCACGAACTGATCGGGCCCGGATGGCTGCACGTGGCCGCCGCCGACATCACCGCTCTGGGCTCGGTGACGGTGCTGGGCCTGATCATCCTGCTGGCCTTCGCCCTGCTGGCGTCCCTGCGCCGCTGGAGCGAGGGACTGCTGCTGGTGGCCGGGGCGGGGGGCGGCCTGCTGATCAGCCAGGGCCTGAAGCGGGTGTTCGAGCGCGAGCGGCCGGATCTGGTCTACCGCGCGGTCGAGGCGGTCAACGCCATGCTGTCGGCCGTCGTGTTCCTGACCCTGGGCGTGCTGGCCGCGCGCTTCGCGGACCGTCGGCGGGTCAAGGTTCTGGCGGTCGGGGCGGCGGTGCTGGTCAGCCTGCTGGTCGGCCTCAGCCGCGTCTATCTGGGCGTCCACTGGGCCAGCGACGTCCTGGCCGGCTGGTGCATGGGCGCGGCCTGGGCCATGGCCTGCTGGCTGGCGGCGTTCTTCGTCCAGCGGCGGTTCAGGCCTTCGGCTTTGGCCGCCACCTGAGTTCCAGCGTCGTCCACACGGCTCCGACCATGTCGGCCAAGCCCACGGCCAGCCAGGCCTTGGGCAGCCAGTCCAGCAGGACGAAGGCGCCGATCACCACCAGCGACAACACCCGCAGCACCACCGACGCTCGCATATAGGTGCGCTGCCCGGTCCAGCCGGCGACGTGGTAGCCCATGGCGTAGGCCATCAGCAGCAGGCCGGCGAATCGCACCCAGGGCAGGGAGGCCGTCTCGACGTGGGCGTGCAGCAGCGCCAGCACCGGGCGCGGCGCGACGGCCAGGGCCAGGCCCGCCGTCGAGATGAGGCCGCCCCAGGCCCAGATGCTCCAGGGTTTGCCGAACGGCACCGGGGTCACCGGCGTCGGCGGATCGACCGGCGCGCGCCAATCTGGGTCGGTCATGAGATGTCTGTCCCTCGCCCGGAAAGGCGGCGCGAGGATGGCCCAGGCGCGGGCCGTTCCGCAAGCTCGGAGCGATTTGGCCGTCGCGCGGCCGGGAGCGCGGGGAGGGGAAGGCCCTAAGCCTTCACCATCCCCGACTTCTGCAGGGTCTTGTACGCCTTGATGACCCTCTGGAGCTTGTGCTCGGCGCTGCGGTCGCCGCCGTTGGCGTCGGGGTGGCAGCGCTTGAGCAGTTCCTTGTACTTGGCCTTGATCGCGGCGCTGTCGGCGCCGGCTTCCAGGTCGAGGTCGGCCAGAGCCTGGCGTTCCAGCTTGCCCAGGCTGCGCTCGGCGGCGTCGCGCGCGGACTCGGCCTTGCGCTGCTGGGCCCGGAAGATGCCGAACGGGTCGGCGAAGGCGCGGGCGTCGCGGGCGGCCGCCGCGGCGGCTTCCCGGGAGTTGGCGTCGGCCTTGAAGCTCCAGGTCGGGCGACCGCCGGTCTGGCGCTCAGCCTCCTGGGCGGCGCGGATCTGCGCCTCGCTCATGCCGGCGTAGAAATTCCAGTTCTTGTTGTACTCGGCCGCGTGCTGCTGACAGAACCAGTAGTGCTGGTTCGGCAGGTCGCGCGACTTCGGCGCCTTGGTCGATCCCGCCAGTCGGCAGTCGGGATGATCGCAGCGTTTTTCGCCGGGCTTGAGGCCCAGGACGTCGTTGACCACGTCGTCCTCGCCCTTCTTGGGAGGGCGGACACGGATGTCGGTGAATTTGGGGCGATACTCGAACGGCCGGTTCATGGCGCTTAGAGTAATCCCGCGCTATTTCCGTTCAAGGATTGACATGCAAGAGACGCACATGGGCGACGTCACGGACACCCTCCTTCGCAAGCTGAACGAGGCTTTTTCGCCCTCGAAGCTCGAACTGGTCGACGACAGCGACCGCCATCACGGCCACGCGGGCCACACCGGTTCGGGCGAGAGCCACTTCAATCTGCGAATCGAGGCCGAGGCCTTTGCCGGTAAGGCCCGGGTGATGCGCCAGCGCATGGTGATGAAGGTGTTGGCCGAAGAGTTGGCGGGGCCGGTCCACGCCCTGTCGATCATCGCCAAGGCGCCCGGCGAAGCGTAAGGCGGCGCTTACTTTTTTGCTTGCCTGACGGCTCTGCGGCTGATTGCCTCTCTCCCCGGCGCGATCCTGCCGGCAGGCCAGAAACCGCATGAGCGCCGACGTCACCCAAAGCCCCGAATCCGTCGAACAGGACGCCGCGCGGATCCTGCCGGACCTGCTGTCGCGCGCCTACGCCCGCTATTCGAACTTCACGGTGGCCGCGGCGGTGATCGACGACGAGGGCCGCGCGCACTACGGCGTCAATGTCGAGAACGCCGCCTATCCGGCGGGCACGTGCGCCGAGCAGACGGCGATCGGGGCGATGATCACGGCCGGCGGCTCGCGGAAGATCGACAAGGTGCTGATCGCCGCCGGCTCCGACGCGGTGGTCCAGCCGTGCGGCGCCTGCCGTCAGCGCATCGCCGAGTTCGCGGGCGAAGCCTGCGAGATCGTCTCGGTCCAGGGCGGCCGGACGACCGAGCGGATCCCTTTCTGGACCTTGCTGCCCCATTCCTTCGGGCCACGCGACCTGGACTGACCCGCCGCGCGAAATTCACGCCATGAGCCGTTTCCCTGGGAGGGGAGCGGCCTAAGCCGTCTGGCCGACCAGGGTCTCGAGCACACGGCGCAGATCGGCCTCGCGGAAGGGCTTCTGCAGCACGGTCGCGCCGCGGTGGTCGTCGGTCAGGCCCGCCTCGCCATAGCCGCTGGCGAAGGCGAAGGGCACGCCGCGCGCCTTCAGGGCGTCGGCGACCGGGAAGATCGGGCGGCCGCCCAGATTGACGTCCAGCAGGGCCGCGTCGATGTCGGCCGACCCCGCCAGGCGCAAGGCTTCCTCGATCTCGGCCGCGGGACCGACGATCGTGCAGCCGAGGTCGGTCAGCATGTCCTCGACCAGCATCGAGACCAGCGCCTCGTCTTCGACGACCAGGACCTTCAGGGACGTAAGAGTCTTCATGTTTCAGGGCTCCAGCGCGCGCAGGGGCAACGCCATTTGGCAGACGAGGCCGACGGTATCATAGGTCAGCTCGACCGCGCCGGATAGCTCGGCCGCAAGGCCGCGCTCCAGAAGGCGTACGCCGAAGCCGCGACGGGCCGGCGGCGAGGCGGGCGGACCGCCGCTTTCGGTCCAGGTGAGACGCAAAACGCCGTCCTCGATGGCCCAATCGACGGCCACGCGGCCGTTCGGGGTCGAGAGAGCGCCGTACTTGGCCGCATTGGTGGTCAGTTCATGGATGCCCATGCCCAGGGCCACCGCGGCCTTCGGATTGAGGCGCACGTCGCCGGCATAGGTGAAGCCGACGCGATCCTCGCCGGCCATGGCGAGCAGCTCGAGGTCGAACACCTCGCGCAGGCTGGCGCCGGCCCAGCTTTCGCGGGTCAGCAGGTCGTGGGTGTGCGACAGGGCGATCAGCCGGGTCTCGAAGGCGTCGCGGAAGAACTCCGGCGCGGCGACCGACCGCAGGGTCTGGGCGGCGATCGACTGCACGGTGGCCAGGCTGTTCTTCACCCGGTGATTCAGCTCGTTGACCAGCAGCTTCTGACGTTCCTCGGCGCGCTTGCGCTCGGTGATGTCCAGCGACACCCCGGCCAGGCGCCGCACGCCGCCGTTGTCGGCGCTCGTGGCCGCGCGGCCGCGGGCGTGCAGCCAGCGCAGCTCGCCGGTCGGGTGCACCACGCGATACTCGATGTCGTAGTTCGTCCCGTCACGGATGGCGCTCTCGATCGCCGCCAGGACGCGCGGACGATCCTCGGGATGGATGGTCTCGATCAGGTCGGCGAAGGTGAAGGTCTCGTCCGGCCGGCGCCCGTAGTTGAGCTTGCAGAGGTCCGAGGCCTCGTAGGTCTTGGTGGCGACGTCCAGATCCCACGACCCCATGCGGCCGCTGTCGAGCGCGAACTTCAGCCGCTCCTCGGCCCGCCGGCGCTGGGTCAGTTCGGCCACGGCTCCGGCGTTCAGCTTGATCGAATCGATGGTGGCCGCCACCTGGGCGCCGAGGCCGATGACCAGGGTCTCGTCATGGAGGCTGAAGCGGCCCGGCTCGGGATGGCCGAAGAACAGGCCGCCCAGCACCTCGCCCCGCCGCGTGGCGACCGGAATGGCCAGGTAGCTGCGAACCGGAAGATGCCCCTCCGGCATGCCCTTGCGCGGGGCGTTCTTGCCATAGCGCGGGTCCTGGGTGATGTCGTCCGACCGCACGACGCCGGCGTTCTCGAAGGTGGGGGCGAAGACCTCGGTCTTGCGGAGCTTGGGGAAGCTGGCGAACGCTTCGGGCGCGGCGCCCGACAGGCGATAGAGCGCGTAGGATTCCCCATCCGGCTCGACCTGATTGTAGAAGAACGCCCCGTACGCGGCGCCGATGATCTCGCGCGCCCCGTCCAGCACCACCTGTACGCAGGTGTCGATGTCGGTGCTGCTGGTCACGGCCGCGTTCACCCGGGCCAGGGTTTCGGACTTACGGATTTCGTCGGCGAGGGCGGCTTCCAGCTGGGCCAAGCGCGCTCGCGCGTCCGGCTCATCGCCGTCGCGAACCCTGCTCTCAGCCACCAAGCTGGCCAAACGCGCCCCCTAAAGTCCGGACCGCCCCTGGTCCGCAAGGACGCAAAACGCGCCTTTTTCGATCCGGTTCCCAGTCACAGAAATGGGCGACCCTGACTGTAGAGATTCAGAGTTCGGCGTCTTCGTCCAGGGGCGCGCTGATCCGCAGGGCGGTGATCTGGTTCCTCTGCCGGCGGAAGACCTGGAAGCGGTGGTGGTGGAAGATGAAGGTCTGGCCCGGCTCGGGGATCATCTGGGCCTCGTGGATGACCAGGCCGGCGATGGTGACGGCGTCGCCTTCGGGCAGGCGCCAGTCCATGGCGCGGTTCAGGTCGCGCACCGTGACGTGGCCGTCGACATAGACCGAGCCATCCTGCTGGCGGCGCACGCCCTCCAGTGCGGTGTCGTGCTCGTCGTCGATCTCGCCGACGATCTCCTCGAGGATATCCTCCAGCGTCACCAGACCCTGCAGGGCGCCGTACTCGTCGACGACCAGGGCGAAGTGGCTCTTGCGCTTGAGGAAGGCGTTGAGCTGGTCCTTCAGGTTCGTGGTGTCGGGAATGAACCAGGGCTCGCGCAGGATGGCGGCGATGTCCAGGCCCTCGACGCCCGTCGGCGATTGGGCGAGGGCCTTCAGCAGGTCGCGGGCGTGCAGCACGCCGATGATGTTGTCCGGCTCGTCGCGATAGAGCGGGATGCGCGTGTGCTGGGCCTCCAGCACTTCCTCGACGAGGTCGCGGGTGGGCTGGTCGGCGTCCAGCAGGACCATCGACTTGCGGTGGACCATGATCTCCGAGACGTCCATGTCCGACAGGTCCAGCACCCCGCCCAGCATCCGCCGGTCGTCGGTCTCAACCAGGCCCTCGGAATGGTGGTAGTCGACCGCGCCGCGGATCTCCTCGTGGGCGGCCAGCACGTCGACGGCCATGTCCAGCTTGACCCCGAACACCCGCAGGGCGCGGCGCACGATCCACTGGATCACGTAGATGATCGGCCCGAACGCGCGGACGATGAACAGGGTTGGGCCCGACAGGGCGCGGGCCGTGTCGTCCGGGCGGACGATGGCCACCGTCTTGGGCAGCACCTCGGCGAACACCAGCACCAGCACGGTCATGGCGGCGGTGGCCACGGCCACGCCCCACGGTCCGGGGATCAGACGGGTCAGCACCTGGGTCGCCAGGGCCGAGGCCAGGATGTTGATCAGGTTGTTGCCCAGCAGCACCGCCCCGATCATCGTCTCCTGGTCGGACAGCAGCTTGTTGACCCGCCGGGCCGGCGCGTCGCCCTCGCGCTCCAGCTGATGCATCCGCGAACGGCTGGCCCCCGTCATCGACGTCTCGGCGGCCGAGAAGATCGCCGACAGGGCCAACAGGGCGATGACGATGGGCGCGAGGCCGAGCAGGGCGGTGAGCATGGGGGTGTTCTAGAGCCCTTCCGGGAGCTTAGGTAGCCGTCGAGGCGCCGGAGCGCCAAGCCTCGCGGCCCGCTAGAAACTCTACAAGGCGTTTCTCAAGCTCAACCCCGACCGCGCGCAGGGCTTCGGGCGGTTCGCGCTCCCAGCGATCGCCGGGCTCCACCGACCAACGCAGCGCCCGGATCAGGCCCAGGAAGCCGCTCTTGATGATGTCCTGCGGCGTGAACGAGCCGCCGCCGAACCGCGTGACCTCGCCGGATAGGGTGCTGACCATGTCGAGGCTGGCGGCCATGTAGTCGGCGTCGGCGCTATTCGCGAACCAGGCGAACGGCCGGCGCTCGGCTCCCGAAACCAGCCAGGCGCCGCCGGGCGGGCTCTCGACCTTGGCGACCGCGCGCGGCGTCCTCCAACTGAAGCCCATCTGTAGGGGTTTGCTGACGGAGATGGTCCGGTAGGGTATCGGGTAGAGAACCCACGCGCTGGGCGCGGCGATGCCAAGCGCCTCCAGCCGGGCGATCCGTTCGACCGGGACGGGCGGCTCGTCCGCGACGATGATGTCGCCGAAGGCCCGATCTGACCTGAACAGCACCCTCGCGGGCGGCATGTCGGGCCGCACGCCCGCCAGGTCGGGCGCGGGGTGCGCCCGGTGGTAGCCGTGCGCGTCGCCGAAATAGGTCCCCTCGACCACCTCTGCGTCCGCCTCGTCCCATTCGATCGCGTGCCGCTCGGCCTCCAGGGCGCGGACGGCCTCGACCAGTTTGCTGACGGCGGCGGGGTCCTGCGCGGCCCGTTCGGCGGCCGCAACCAGTCTGGCGAAGGCGGCGCGGTCGACGAGCACCGGGGCATCGGCGCTTGGGTGGCTCAGCATCGAGGCCTCCGTCGTGGGCGTCTCGCATTGCCGCCGGTAAACCAGCGATTGTCGCTCAACCTTAGGGGCATTCGCGATCCCGCCGCAAGCCGGCCTAGACTAGACCGCGCCTTCCTCGATCAGGAACGCCTTCAACGCTTCCCGATCCACGTCCTTGGCCACGAAGGCGTCGCCGATGCCGCGCACGAGGACAAAGGTCAGCTTGCCGCCCTCGGCCTTCTTGTCCTGGCCGCAGTGGGCGATCAGGGCGTTGGCGCTGAACGGTTCGGGGCGGACGTCGCTCATCCGGGTCGGCAGCCCCGCCGCCTTGATCGCCGCCTCGGCGCGGACCGCGTCCTGGCTAGGGCACAGGCCCAGCTTGGCCGAGAACCGGAACGCCTGGGCCATGCCGACGCCCACCGCCTCGCCGTGCTTGAGCGCGTCGCCAAAGCCCATCTCGGCCTCGATGGCGTGGCCGAAGGTGTGGCCGAGGTTCAGCAGGGCGCGACGGCCCGCTTCCTTCTCGTCCTCCTCGACGATTTCAGCCTTCATCTCCACGGAACGGCCCACGGCGCGGACCAGGGCGTCGACGTCGCGTTCCAGCACCTTGCCGACGTTGGTCTCCAGCCACTCGAAGAAGGCGAAGTCGCCCAGCAGGCCGTACTTGACGATCTCGGCATAGCCGCAGGCCAGCTCGCGGGCGGGCAGGGTGGCCAGGACGTCGAGGTCGGCCAGCACGAGGCGTGGCTGGTGGAAGGCGCCGATCAGGTTCTTGCCGCGCGGGGTGTCGATGGCGGTCTTGCCGCCGACCGAGCTGTCGACCTGGGCCAGCAGGGTGGTCGGAACCTGCACGAAGTCGATCCCGCGCTTGTAGATCGCCGCCGCGAAGCCCGCGAGGTCGCCAACCACGCCGCCGCCGAACGCCACGATCTGGTCGCCGCGCTCCAGGCCCAGGGCCAGCAGGCGGTCGGAGAGATCGGCCAGGCCCTCGAAGCTCTTGCTCTCCTCGCCGGGCGGGATGGTGATGACGTCGACCGCGACGCCGGCCTTTTCCAGCGACACCGCCAGACGCTCGCCATGGTGCTCGCCGACGTTGCTGTCGGTGACGATGGCCACGCGCTTGCGCCTGCCAAGCACCGGAGCGATCCGCTCGCCGGCCCTGTCGATCAGCCCCGGACCGATGACGACGTCATAGGCGCGCTCGCCCAGCCCCACGGAAACGGTGCGGATCATGGCGATACTCCTATTGGGCGGACATGTGGGCCAGCAGCGCGGTCAGGATGGCGTCGACCGCCACCCCGTGCGGGGTGTCGCCGGTCTCGACGTGCACCTGGGCCTCGGCATAGGCGGGATAGCGCGCCTTCGCCAGTTCGGTCAGGACCACCACCGGATCCTTGCCGCGCACCAGCGGGCGATTGTCCTTGCGCGAGACGCGGCGGGCCAGCAGCTCGACATCGGCCTTCAGCCAGACCGAGACGGCCTTGGCGTTGATCAGGGCGCGGGTCTCGGGACTGACGAAAGCCCCGCCGCCGGTAGCCAGTACGTGCGGCGGCTCGTCCAGCAGGCGGCCGATCACCCGGCGCTCGCCGTCGCGGAAGGCGGCTTCGCCCAGCTCGGCGAAGATTTCCGAGATCGAGCGGCCGGCGGCGGCCTCGACCTCGTTGTCGGCGTCGCGGAACGGCAGGTCCAGCACAGTCGCCAGCCGCCGTCCGACGCTGGACTTGCCCACGCCCATCAGGCCGACCAGCACGATGGTCCGCTGGCGCAGGGCGGCGAGTTCTTCGGGGGAAAGGACGATGGCGGTCATGATGCGGTCGCGGGTTTACACGAGGCTTGGCCAAACCGCCAAGTTTGCGAGAGCGCCGCGATGCGTCATAACCGGTCCATGGTCTTTTCGAAGCGTCACACGCAAGCCGTCGCGCTCTCCGCGCTCCTGCTCACGTCCTCGGGTCTGGGGACCGTCGCCGGGGCCCAAGAGGCGGGTCAGGAGGAGGTCAGGGTCAAGAGCCTGGCCGCGCCCGACTATTTCTCCAGCCCGGTGGCCGAGACCGGCCTTCCCGGTGATCTGTGGAAGGACACCGCGCCCGACATCATGCGCGATGTCGTGCCGAAACTGGCCGGGACCAAGCCGCTGTCGCCGGCCTTCGCGAACCTGGCCAGGCGGATGCTCTCGACCGGCGCCAATGGTCCGGCCGGGGTGGGCGACAATGTCGACATGGGCGCGGCGCGCGGCATGGCCCTGGTGGCCCTGGGCGAGGCCAAGGGCGCCAACGCCATCCTGGACCGCGCGACCGGCGCGCCCGGCAGCGCCCCACTGTCCATGGCCACCGCCGAGGCGGCCCTGATCACCGGCGACGACGACAAGGCCTGCCGCGTGCAGGACGCCCTGACCGTCGATCGCGGCGCGGCCTACTGGCTGCGTCTGCGGGCCTTCTGCCAGATGAAGGCCGGCCAGGCCGACGCCGCCCAGCTGACCTTCCAGCTGGCCCAGAACGCCACGCCAAGAAAACAGGACGGAGACACGGACTACGCGCGCCTGATGGGCGCGGCGCTGGGCGGTACGGCGCCGGGCGCGGCCAATCTGAAGAACGGGGTCAACTACGCCCTGTCGCGCCGCCTGAACCTCGACCTGCAGTCGGCCGCCGCCATCGCCTCGGCCTCGCCGGCCCTGAAGCCGGTGCTGAAGCCCGCCAGCGGTGACCTGGCCGGCGTCGCGCCGGGCGCGGACCTGACGGCGCAGGAGGCCTCGGACCTGGCGTTCCTGCGTCAGGCCAAGACCGTGCCGGCCTTCGTCGAGGCCGCCCACGCCTCGGCCGCTTCGATCGCCGGCCTGGCCGCCGCCGGCGCGCCCTTGCAGGACCCGGTGCTGATGGCCCGCGCGGCCGTCGCGGCCGGCGATGTCGCCAGCGCCCGAACCATCCGCGGCCATCTGGTCCAGGACAGCATCCCCGGCGCCGGCCCCGCTGATCTCGCCATCCTCGACGCCCTGATCGCCGCCGCTTCCGGCAAGCTCGACAATCAGGTGCTGGGCAATCTGGTGGCGCGGGGCGCCTCGGGCGGGGCCAGGTCGGCGGCCCAGTCGGCTTCCGTGCTGCTGGCCAGCCTGGGCGGCGCGATGGACGCCGACGCCCGCGCGCAGTTCGCCAATTTCGACCTGGGCAAGCCGGCCGCTTCGTCCGCGCGGGCAGTCCTGCTGGAGGACGCCGCCGGCGCCAAGCGCAAGGGCGAGGCGGGCCTGCTGGCCCTGTCGATCGCGCTCGACGCCGGAGCCACCGGCCCGCAGCCGGTGGATCGCGCCCGCATCGCCCACGCCCTGAACCGCGCCGGCCTGACCGCCGACGCCCGCGCCGTCGTCGTCGAGGGGCTGCTGTCGCTCGCCTTCGTCAAATGAGTACGAAGGGCTCCGGCTGGGTCGACGCCTTCCTGGAGATGATGGCCGTCGAGCGCGCCGCGGCCCGCAACACCCTGACCGCCTATGGCAAGGACCTGGAGGACGCCCGAGGCTTCCTCAGCCGCTCGGGTCACGACCTGGACGACGCCGACGCCGAGACCATCGAGGCCTATTTCCAGGACCTCGGCGCGCGGGGCCTGTCGCCGGCCACCGCCGCCCGCCGCCGCTCGGCCGTGCGGCAGTTCTACCGCTTCGTGCTGGGCGAGACCTGGCGAACCGACGACCCCTCCCGCCGCGTCGCCGCGCCCAAGGCCGGACGACCCCTGCCCAAGGTGCTGGAGCGCGAGGAGATCGAGCGCCTGCTGGCCGCCGCCATCGCGAAAGACGGCGCGCAAGGTCTGCGCCTGTCCTGCATCATCGAGCTGATCTACGCCTCGGGCCTGCGGATCTCCGAGCTGCTGGCCCTGCCGCTGTTGGCCCTGGCGCGGGATCCGGCCTATCTGATCGTCAAGGGCAAGGGCGGCAAGGAGCGGCTGGCTCCGCTGAACGACGCCGCCCGGACGGCGGTGAAGGCCTACCTCGTCGAGCGCCCGGCCTTCTTTCCCAAGGGCGCGAAAGACAGCCCCTGGCTTTTCCCGTCGCGCGGCGTGTCCGGCCGCCTGACGGCCCGCAGGGTCGGCCAGCTGCTGGAGGACGCCGCGATCGCCGCGGGCATCGACCGCGAGAAGGTCAGCCCGCACGTCCTGCGCCACGCCTTCGCCACCCACCTGCTGGAAGGCGGCGCCGACCTGAGGGTCATCCAGACCCTGCTCGGCCACGCCGATATCGCCACCACCCAGATCTACACCCACGTGGCCGGCGAGCACCTGCAGCACATCGTCCAGACCAAGCATCCGCTGGGGCGCAAGAAGACGCCGTATTGACGTGCGGCCTTGGCAGCCCTTAGGAAAGCCCCCACCAAATCTACGGGTTTGCCTCTTGGGCCGCCCTATCCCGAAAGGCCCACCATGTCGGAAGAGACCCGCGACTCCAACGGAACCCTGCTGGCCGAAGGCGACACCGTCACCCTGATCAAGGACCTGAAGGTCAAGGGTTCGGGCGGCGTGACCCTGAAGCGCGGCACGGTGGTCAAGAAGATCCGCCTGACCGGCGATCCCGAGGAGATCGAGGCCAATGTCGACAAGGTCCGGGGCCTGGTCCTGCGCACCGAGTTCGTGAAGAAGGCCTAGCTTAACCCTCCCGCGTTAGGGTCTCCGTCGAACGGGCGGAGAACCGCCGGGCGGGGCTGAAAGCCATGGTGACGACGGCGGGGCAGGCGGGACCGATGGTCCTGGCCGCCTATGGCAAGACGATGGGGTTGGTCGGGGCGACGTCTCCGCAAGAGTCCAAGGACGCCCCCGTGGCGACCAGGAGCCCCGAGGCCGAGGCGCTGGACCGCCTGAAAAGCGACATGCGGACCAACCGCAAGACCCAGATCGGCGACGCCAAGGGCCGCGCCCGCGAGAAGCTGAATCGCGTCATCGAGAAGATGAAGCTGCTGAAGAAGCTCTACGCCAACGACCCCAAGGCCATGGCCAAGGCGCTGGCCGCCGTGGCCAAGGAGCTGCAGGGCGCCGTCAAGGCGTACGGCAAGGCGGCCAAGGACGCCGGCGAAATGTTCAAGGCCGACTTCGCCGCCGCCCCGGACGCTTCGCTGACGCCCGACCAGCAGGCCGCCGCCCGCAAGGACCTGGAAGACCAGGCCAAGGGCGAGGCCAGCGGCGACATGGACTTCATCAAGTCGGTCCGCGCGCTCAGCAAGGCCCTGAAGGACGAGCTGCAGACCGCCAAGACCAAGGGCATCCTGACCCAGCCGGGCAAGTTCGAGCGCTCCGACGAGGTCAAGGACGTCGAGGACGGCCTCAAGGACCTCGACCAGATGACCGAGGACCTGGACACGCAGATCCGGCAGGACATGCCGCCGGGCAGCCTGATGAAGCTGGCGGCCTGAAGACGATTGATTGTCCGGCGCGCCGGGAAGATTGCCTGATCCTCCATATCGACGCGAAGGCCCTAGGCTTGCCGCGCGCGGGTCCCATCTTCATCGTCATCCCACACCTAAGGAGCATCCCATGAAGACGCGCAAACTCGGCGACGGCCTCGAGGTCTCGGCCATCGGTCTCGGCTGCATGGGCATGGGCCAGGTCTATGGCACGGCCCTCGACAGCGCCGACGCCCACAAGGTGCTGGCCAAGGCCGTCGAGCTGGGCGTGACCTTCTTCGACACCGCCGAGGTCTATGGTCCCTATCTGAACGAGATCCTGGTCGGCGAGGGTCTGAGGCCCTTCCGCGACAAGGTCGTGATCGCCACCAAGTTCGGCTTCGACATCGCGCCGGAAGGGACGGGCGAGGGCTTTTCGCGCATGCGCGGCGTCGACAGCCGCCCCGAGCACATCCGCGCCGTGGCCGAGGCCTCGCTGAAGCGCCTGGGTGTCGAGGTCATCGACCTCTTCTATCAGCACCGCGTCGACCCCAACGTGCCGATCGAGGACGTGGCCGGGACGGTCAAGGACCTGATCGCCGAGGGCAAGGTCAAGCATTTCGGCCTCTCCGAAGCCGGCGCGGCGACGATCCGCAAGGCCCACGCGGTCCAGCCGGTCGCGGCCCTGCAGAGCGAATATTCGCTGTGGTTCCGCGAGCTCGAGGCCGAGATCCTGCCGACCCTGCGCGAGCTGGGCGTCGGCCTGGTCCCCTATAGCCCGCTGGGGCGTGGCTTCCTGACCGGGGCGCTGAAGAGCGAGCTGGCCGCCGACGACTTCCGCCGCAACCTGCCGCGCTTCCAGGGCGAGGCCCTGACCAAGAACCTCGGCCTGGTCGAGGCCCTGACCCAGATCGCCGGCGAGAAGGGGATCACCCCGGCCCAGCTGGCGCTCGCCTGGATCCTGCACCAGGGCCCGGACATCGTCCCGATCCCCGGCACCACCAAGATCGCCCGCCTGGAGGAGAACATCGGCGCCGTCGACGTCACCCTCTCGGCCGAGGATCTCACCCGCATCGCGGCGGCGGTTCCGGAAACCGCCATCGAGGGCGAGCGCTACACCAAGGCCGGCATGGCGATGGTGGGGCGGTAGAGGGGCCACGGCTAAATCTCTCCTCCCCCCTTGGGGGAGGGGGACCGCCGAACGGCGGTGGAGGGGGTCAGCGCCGCGCCTGCTGAGTCATGACCAGCCCCCTCCGTCACGCCGCGCTTCGCGGGCGCGCCACCTCCCCCAAGAGGGGGAGGAGAGGGCCCTTGATCCCTCCCGCCCGATCCGCCCACACTCCGGCTCATGGCCGCCAACTCGCTCCGCACGCTCGATTCCTTCGAACTCCTGAAGCTGGGCAAGGCGTCGGTGACGGTCGGAGGCCTCGCGGCCGGGGTGCTGATCGTGGCGGTGGCGCTGTTCGCCGCACGGCTGAGTTCGGTCGGGCTGCGGGGGCTGCGCGAGCGGGCGGCCGGGGACGCGGCCTCGCTCTACATCGTCGAGAAGGTCCTGACCTACGGCCTGGTGATCATCGGGGTGACGGTGGGCCTGTCGACCATGGGCCTGGACCTGACCTCGCTGGCGGTGTTCGCCGGCGCCGTCGGTGTCGGCGTCGGCCTGGGCCTGCAGGGCATCATCAAGGACTTCGCCTCCGGCGTGAGCCTGGTGTTCGAGCGGCTGGTGGCGGTGGGCGACTTCGTCGAGCTGTCCAATGGCGGGCGCGGCGTGGTCCACGAGATCGGCCCGCGCGCCACCCGCATCCGCACCAATGACAGCACCGACATCATCGTGCCCAACTCGGTGCTGGTGAACGACCAGGTGATCAACTGGACCCTGCGCAACACCAACCGCCGCTTGCGCGTGCCGTTCGTCGCCGCCTTCGGGGCCGACAAGAACCAGGTGCGCGAGGCGGTGCTGAAGGCCGCCAGGGCCGCGCCCTACACCTCGCCGGACGACGCCGTGCGCCGGGCCCAGGTCTGGCTGGTCGGCTATGGCGAGAGCAGCTTGAAGTTCGAGCTGGTGGTCTGGCCGACGGTCGAGGCCGTCCGCCGGCCGGCGGCGATCTTCGCGGCCTATACCTGGCTGATCGACGACGCCCTGCGCGAGGCGGGAATCGAGATCCCTTATCCGCAGCGCGACATCCGGGTGCGGGGGCTCTTCGGCGAGGAGGGCGAGGACGCCCTGACCAGCCTCAAGCTGGAACCCGCCGCCCGCCGCCGCAAGGCCGCCAAGGCGGTCAAGCCCGGCTCCAGCAACGACGCCGCCGCCGACCTCGAGCGCGAGGACCCCGACGAGGCGCCCAAGCCGGTCCCGCCGCCCGCCGCCAAGGCCTGACCCGCGCGTCAGCCTTGACCTTGATGCCGCGTCGCCGCAGTCTTCTCGCAACTGCGAAACGGCAGTGCGACAGCCGAAGGCGGATGCCGGTTTCGGCGACTGTCGCGCGTCAACAAAGACTGTTCGGGGAGTGATCGGCATGAAAACCGCACGCGGCTTTTTCAAACCCTTGGCCATCGGCGCGCCCGCGCCCTATCGCGAGCTGCCGGCCCGCGTCGAGCGGATGATCCACTTCGTGCCGCCGCATCTGGACAAGGTCCGCGCCAAGGTCCCCGAGATCGCCCCGACCGTCGACGTCATCCTGGCCAACCTCGAGGACGCCATCCCGGCCGACGCCAAGGGCGCGGCCCTGGCCGGCCTGGTTTCGATGTCGCGCGAGGTCGACTTCAAGGCCCTGGGCGTCGGCTTCTGGACGCGGATCAACTGCCTGAACTCGCCCTGGCACCTGGATGAGATCAGCACCATCGTCGAGAAGGCCGGCGACAAGATCGACGTGATCATGGTGCCCAAGGTCGAGGGGCCGTGGGACATCTTCTACATGGATCAGTTGCTGGCCTCGCTGGAAGCCAAGCACGGCGTCACGCGGCCGATCCTACTGCACGCCATCCTGGAGACGGCCGAGGGCGTGATGAACGTCGAGGCCATCGCCGCCGCCAGCCCTCGCATGCAGGGGATTTCACTGGGTCCGGCCGATCTGGCCGCCAGCCGGGCGATGAAGACGACGCGGGTCGGCGGCGGGCATCCGGGCTACCGCGTCATCGAGGATCCGTATGCGGACGGCTCGCCGCGCGTCTCGGTGCAGCAGGATCTCTGGCACTACACCTTCGCCAAGATGGTCGACGCCTGCGCGGCTCATGGGATCAAGCCGTTCTACGGTCCGTTCGGGGCGATCGACGACCCGACAGCCTGCGAGCAGCAGTTCCGCAACGCCTTCCTGATGGGCTGCGCCGGCGCCTGGAGCCTGCACCCCAGCCAGATCGAGATCGCCAAGCGGGTGTTCAGCCCCGACCCGGCCGAAGTGGCCTTCGCGCGCAAAATCCTGGAGGCCATGCCGGATGGGACCGGCGTGGCGATGATCGACGGCAAGATGCAGGACGACGCCACCTGGAAACAGGCCAAGGTGATGGTCGACTGCGCGCGTCAGATCGCGGGCAAGGATGCGGAGTATAAGGCGCTGTACGGGTTCTGAAACAGGTTCCCTCCCCCTTGATGGGGGAGGGGCGGGGGTGGGGGTGACTACGGCGGTTGATGCCGAGCGCGGCTTCCAGCTCAGCATCACCCCCATCCCCGACCCTTCCCCCATCAAGGGGGAAGGGAGAAGCAATCAGTCCTGCTCCGCCACCGTCGTCACGATCCTCGCTCCCGCCGTCAGCAGCTTGTGGATCGGGCAGCGGTCGGCGATCTCGAACAGGCGCTCGCGCTGTTCCTCGTTGAGGTTGCCGTCGAGGCTGATGACCCGCTCGAAGCGCTCGGGCGGGGTCTTGTCGGCGTCGTAGTGCGAGAAGACTTCGACGTGCAGGCCGCTGACGTCCCAATTCTTGCGGTTGGCGTAGAGGCGCAGGGTCATGGTGGTGCAGGCCGCCAGGCCCGCGGCGACCAACTCGTGCGGGTCAGGACCCAGATCGAGCCCGCCCTGGGCCACTGAGACGTCGGCGACGATGGTCGAGGGGCCGGCGGTGACGAAGGTCTGCAGGACCCCTGTGCCGGTGTCCGTGGCGGTGGCGAACGGACGGGTCTGGGCGACTTCGGTCATGACGTGAATCCTTGCAGAGCGGTGGTCGGAAGCTGGCGCTTCATGTCCCGCCGATCAAGGCCGGGCTTGTACGATCGGCTCCAGACGGAAATCCGGCGCATGGTTCGGCCCCAGGGTGATCGAGGCGCGCGGCAAGACCGGCCGGTCGCTGGCCATCGAGACCTTGAAGCGCGCCAGCAGGCTGGCCAGCACGATCTGCGCCTCGGCCAGGGCGAAGCCCGCGCCGATGCAGACGCGCGGCCCGGCCCCGAACGGCAGGAAGGCCTCCAGGCCCCAAGGGTGAGGCTGGTCGATGAACCGTTCGGGCTTGAAGGCGGTCGGGGCGTCCCACAGCTTGCGGTGCCGGTGGATGACCCACGGGCTGATGGTGACCATGCAGCCGGGAACGACGTCGCAGCCCGAGACCACGTCGGCCTCCAGGGCCTGGCGAGCGATCAGCGGCGCGGTCGGATAGAGTCGCAGGGTCTCGAACAGCACCGAGCGCAGCAGCGGCCAGGCCTTGAGGTCGTCCAGGCTGGCCACCCGCTCGGCCGGGAAGGCCAGCACTTCGGCGCGGACGCGATCCTGCGTCGCCGGGTCCAGCGCCAGCAGATAGGTCGCCCAGAACAGCAGCCGCGAGGTGGTCTCGAAACCGGCGGCCAGCATCGAGCTGCACTGGTCGCGGATTTCCTGGTCGGGCAGGGGCGAGCCATCCTCGTTCCGCGCGGCCAGCAGGCGGTCGAGCAGGTCGCGGACTTCCGGATGCGGCTTGGCCCGTCGCTCCTCGATCAGGGCGTCGACCGCCGTGAACCAGCGCTTGCCGAGCCGTCGTCGCTCGCCGTCCATGAACAGCAGGTCGTCGGCGCCCTTGGCGACGAAGTCCATCAGGTTGAAGTGCGCCGGCCCCTCCATGTAGCGGCGGGCCAGGTCGGCCAGCACCGCGCCTTCCGTGTCGGCGCGGCGCGAGAACAGGGCCCGCAGCACCGCGTCCAGGGTGGCGCGGTGGAAGTCCTGGGCCAGATTGGCGCGGTCTCTGCCTTCGAGGGCTTCGGCCAGCCCGGCGCCGGCGGCGACGAAGTGGGGCAACAGGCCGCTGATCGCGGCGGGGGTGAAGACGGGCGCCAGGCTCTTGCGCTGCCGCCGCCAGGTCTCGCCCTCGGACATCAGCACGCCCTCGCCGACCAGGGGCTTCAGCGAGCGGGCGGCCTTGACCGGTCGGGCGTATTTCGGAGAGGTCAGCACGTGGCGGACGCCGGCGGGGTCGTTCAGGAACAGGCCCGGCTGGCCCATGAAGGCGTAGGGGACCGCGAGGGTCTCATAGTCCTCCTCGCAATAGGCCCCGATCAGGCTGCGGCCCATCTCCCAGGCCACGCGCAGCTGGCCCAGCGGGGTGACGCCCAGCGGCTTGGCGTGGATCTTCGGGGCGGGGGGAATAAGCGGCGCGGAGAGGCCAAAACGCGAAGAGACGGCGACGTCCATGAGGCGGCCTTCCGGCAAGCGGAGCGCGGTCGGGCCCCATCCGGAAGTTGACGCTATAGCCGCTCACGTCGCGATGCAATTATTCATCGCGGTCGGAATTCTTGGCCCTCAACTTCGTCCTTCGACAGGCTCAGGATGAGGTTTCTACGGACGCGTCGAGAGTAATCCTCATCCTGAGCCTGTCGAAGGACGAGGATGGACCCTCAGGCCGCGACCGCCCGCAGCGGGCTGACGTCGAACACACGCTGCGATCCGCGCCAGACCTCCACGAAGTCACAGCGGTGGTGCATGTCGAGAAGTTCGAAAGCTCTCGCGCGCGCGGCCGAGTCGTCGGCGCAGGGCGTGACGTCGAAGCGCGGCACCGAGCCGTCGGCTTCAACACAGAAAAAGGTGAACACCTGCATGGGCGCTATGCACTCTCTACAGGCGGGGCCGCGCACGTTCGATGGCGGGGGCCGCGGGGCGCAGATCGACTTCCGCGACCTGCTACAAAAGAACATAGGACTCTATGTCGCGATTCACCAGGGGAGAGAGTCTCGATTCGAGACTCACCTGTGAACCGCACCATTCAGCCTGTGGATAAAACACGTCGGATTCGCGGCGGTTCCCGGCCTGAATCTGGCCCCTTTCCCTCGGGGGATTCCGCCACTAGGTTCGCACCCTTTCATCAACGGCGACGTTCAAGAGTCCATGGCCGCCCATTATCTCGATTTCGAACGCCCAATCGCTGATCTGGAAAGCAAGATCGAGGAGCTGAGCAAGCTCTCCGAGACCGCTGGACCGGGGGCGTTCGACCTCGAGATCCAAGCCCTGCGCGACCGCGCCCAGGAGCTCCGCAAGGAGGCCTACGCCAATCTGGACGCCTGGCAGAAGACCATGGTCGCCCGGCATCCCCAGCGGCCGCACCTGCGCGATTATGTCGCGGGCCTGATCGACGAATTCGTCGAGCTGCGCGGCGACCGCAAGTTCGCCGACGACCAGGCGATCGTCGGAGGCCTGGGTCGGTTCCGCGGCCAGCCGGTCGTGGTCATGGGCCACGAGAAGGGCCACGATACGACGACGCGCCTGAAGCACAATTTCGGCATGGCCCGCCCCGAAGGCTATCGCAAGGCCGTCCGCCTGATGGACATGGCCGAGCGCTTCAGCCTGCCGGTCATCACCTTCGTCGACACCGCCGGCGCCTATCCGGGCCTGGGGGCCGAGGAGCGCGGCCAGGCCGAGGCCATCGCCCGCTCCACCGAACGCTGCCTCACGCTCGGCACGCCGATGGTCGCCACCATCGTCGGCGAGGGCGGCTCGGGCGGGGCCATCGCCCTGGCCGGCGCCAACCGCGTGCTGATCCTGGAGCACTCGATCTATTCGGTGATCTCGCCGGAAGGCGCGGCCTCGATCCTGTGGCGCGACGGCGCCCGGGCCAAGGACGCGGCCACCCAGATGCGCATCACCGCCCAGGACCTGATCAAGCTGGGCATCGTCGATCGCATCGTCGAGGAGCCCGCCGGCGGCGCCCACTCGAACGGCGACGTCGCCATCCAGGCCGTCGGCGACGCGGTCGAGGAAGAACTGAAGGCCATGGCCCACATGAGCGCCGAGCAGCTGCGCAAGCAACGCGCCGACCGCTTCTACGCCATCGGCCGCGCGGGGCTGCAGTAGGAGACTTAACCGGCGGATTTGACGTCCGCCGGAAAGGTTTGCGGATCGCTGTTCCAATTGGATCGGCGAAATGCTCTAGGCTCTTGTTTTAACGCATTTTCTGACGACGAACCGGTATCCACTTCGTCGGAAAATGCTCTACGGTGGCGCTCTCTGGTGGAGCTTGCCCCGATGATCCGCGTCCTCGCCATCGCCGCCGTCCTGCTGCTGGCCGCGCCCGCCGCCTCCCAGGCGCACGGCGAAACCACCCGCGAACGCTGCGACCGGCTGGGCGGGTCGAACATGGAACTGATGCAGTGCTTCTCCGGCCCGCGCATCGCCGAGGACGCCCGGCTCAACCGCGTCTACCAGGCGCTGATGGCCCGGTTGAAGCCCGCCCAGAGGCTGGCTTTGCGCAACGAGCAGCGCGCCTGGATCAAGGACCGCGACGCCGAGTGCATGCCCTACTATGACGAGACGAAATACGGCCAGCAGGGCAAGCTGGACGGCGAGGAATGCATGACGGACCGCACCCGCGACCGGGCCGACGAGCTGGCGCGGATCGGGCGGCGCTGAAGGCGCTTGCCTGCCCCTAGCGTCACTCCGGCATAGTCTCCCGAAACCAGAGGGAGCGACCCAACCATGGCCATCAAGACCCGTTTCACCGCGCTGTTCGGCGTCGAGCACCCGATCGCCCAGGGCGGCATGCAGTGGGTCGGCAAGGCCGAGCTGGTCAGCGCCGTCGCCAACGCCGGGGCGCTGGGCTTTCTCACCGCCCTGACCCAGCCGACGCCGGAAGCGCTGGCCAAGGAGATCGCCCGCACCCGCGACCTCACCGACAAGCCGTTCGGCGTCAATCTGACCATCCTGCCGGCCATGACCCCGCCGCCCTATGCCGAGTATCGGGCCGCGATCATCGAGAGCGGGATCAAGATCGTCGAGACCGCGGGTTATAAGCCTCAGGAGCACGTGGACGACTTGAAAGCCCACGGGGTCAAGGTCATCCACAAGTGCACCGCCGTCCGCCACGCCCTCAGCGCCGAGCGGATGGGCGTCGACGCCATCTCGATCGACGGCTTCGAGTGCGCCGGCCACCCGGGCGAGGACGACATCCCCGGCCTGATCCTGATCGCCGCCGCCGCCGACAAGGTGAAGATCCCGATGCTGGCCTCGGGCGGCATCGCCGACGCCCGCGGCCTGGTGGCGGCCCTGGCGCTGGGCGCCGACGGCGTCAACATGGGCACCCGGTTCTGCGTCACCCAGGAGGCCCCGATCCCAATGGCCTTCAAGGAGCAGATGGTCGCCAACGACGAGCGCCAGACCGACCTGATCTTCCGCACCCTGCACAATACGGCCCGCGTGATGCGCAACGCCGTCAGCCAGGAGGTGGTGCAGATCGAGCGGGCCGGCGGCGCCAAGTTCGAGGACGTCGCCCACCTGGTCGCCGGAACCCGCGGCCGCGACGCCCTGGCCAAGGGCGACACCGACGGCGGCATCTGGAGCGCCGGCATGGTCCAGGGCCTGATCCACGACATCCCGACCGTGAAGGACCTAGTCGACCGCATCGTCGCCGAGGCCGAGGAGATCATCCGCGGGCGGCTGGCGGGGATGGTGGGTTAGGACGCAACGCCGTCCGGCATGGGGACCGGTGTCGATCTGACCGGAATGCTCCGACGCTCCACACGTCTCGGAAGGTCGTTTAGCCTCAAGGGCCGACCGCGAGATAGATGGGGTTGCCGATCACGAGCAATCGCCCCGCCGGGTCGCGCGAATTGACCCGCACCCAACTGGCGCCCTGTCCCGCGCGGATCGAGAACTCGCCCGCCGGAGAGATGCTCACGGCGGCCTTGGCCCCGTCACGGATCACCTCCAGGCCCGCGACATCGAGGTTGGAGACGACGGCGGTGAAGGTCACCGTCTCGCCGGCCTTAACCGCCAGCGTCTCGCCCATGACGGCCTTTCGGCCGCCCGTCGTGGCCGTCAGGTCGAGCATACGGTCGCGGGTCCCGTCCAGGTCGATGAACACCCGGCCGGCGCGCAGGCCGGCGAGAATGGCTTCGGTCGAGAGGCCTTCGGCATGGACGACCGTCGCCGGACGACCGACGGCGGACGGCTTGTCGTGCGGGATGCCGGCGTCGTGGTTGTCGCTGCCGCCCACGGCGGTGATGCGCCGGCCCTGGTTCAGCTGGGCCTCCCAGAAGGGCACGCCCGACAGGACGCCCTCGAAGTCGCCCAGGGCCTTTTCGTTGCCGCCGTTGGCGACCTCGATCGCCTGGACGGCGTCGTAGTCGGTGTCCTTGACGGTCCAGCCGCAGCCCATGCACTGCTCGCCGGACGGCGCGGCCGGGTGGTTGATGGAGAAGACGCCGCCCGCCGCCTTCACCGCCCGCTGCAGGTCGCGGAGGGTCGGCACGGTCTTGGACCCCAGGCGGAAGTCGATGAAGGCCGTGGGGCCGAAGACGTTGGCGTGACCCTGGAAGGTGGTGACCTCGCGGCCCGGGATCAGCAGCAGGCCGGGAAACGCCGGCTGGAGCTCGGCCATCGCCTCGGCCTGACTGGTCGTGTTGTGGTCGGTGATGGCGATGAAGTCGAGACTGGCGGCCTGAGCGGCCAAGACGGTGCGGTAGACGGGGCAGGGCGCGCGCGGGGCGTCGCCGGTCACGCAGCCGCCGTCGCTATGGGCGGTGTGCATGTGCAGGTCGCCGCGATACCAGCCCGGCGTCGTGGCCTTGGGCAGGACGGCGGGAAGCGGCGCGGGCGTGCGCTGGAACCAGATCCGGGCCTCGTAGGTCGCCTTCGCGTTCGGCCGAGCATTGGGCACGCCCAGCAATAGCGTCCACTTCCCGGCCGGCAGCGGCCCGGGCAGGTAGCTGGCCGTCGCCGCCTCGGCGGAGACGAAGAACGCCTTCTTGGCGCCGCCGCTCCAGCCGCGGAAGCGGATGGGGTCCAGCAACCCAAGGTCCACCACGGTCTTGTCCTCTCGACCGGTGTAGTCGAACGCGACCGACAGGCGCGTGACGCCGGCCGGAACGTCGAAGGTCACCGGCTTGTAGGTCTGGTGGTCGGCGCCGGTGATCTGACCGGTCAGGACGAGGTCGGGCCCGCCGGACTGGGCCCAGGCGGGCGCGGCGATCAGCAGAAGGGCCAGAGTGAGCCAGCGGATCATCGGAAGCTCCAATAAAAAGAAGGGCGGCCGAAGCTGCGGCCGCCCCAAGGTTCAGGGGAAGGAAGTCAGGCGGCGCGCCCTAGAACTTGTAGAGAAGCGCCGCCTTGAAGGCCCGGCCGAACTCCGGCCGGCCGACGCCGTACAGCGATCCGGCCTCGCTGCTGATGATCTGGCCGGCGCGGGGATTGCCCTCGGTCAGGCCCAGTTCGTTGGTCAGGTTCGTGCCGTAGACATAGGCCGAGAGCTGGTCGGTGACGTTGAACCGCACCGTGGCGCCCACCAGGGTGTAGGCCGCGAGCTTGGAGGTGTTGGCCGCGTCCGAGAACCGGTCGCCGTAGCGCTCGATGGTGCTCTCGATCCGCAGGCGGCCGTCCATCAGGTTGAGGCCGGGCGTCAGGCGGAAGGCCGTCTTTGGCGCGCGGATCAGCTGATTGCCGGTGAAGTCGCGAGTCCGCGTCGCCGAGCCCGCCGGCGGCTTGATCTGGCAGGTCGGGTCCGAGGCCGAGACCGCGCAGCCTTCCTCGAACTTGTAGTCGCCGAACTCGGGGTTCTGGATCGTGGCGCTGAAGCCCAGGTCGAACCACGAGACCGGGCGCAACGTCCCTTCCAGCTCCAGGCCCAGGGTCTTGGTGTCGGTGATGCTGGTCTGGTTCACATAGGCGCCGGTGGTGGGGTTGAACACCAGGCTGCCGAAGGTCAGGGCGTCATAGGCGGTGTGGAACACCGTGGCGTAGAGATCGAGCTTGCCGGCGCTCAGCTTGTAGCCGGCTTCCCACAGATCCATCGTCTGGACGATCGGCGCGGTGTTGAACGCGTTGGTGATGTAGTCGCCCAGCGACGGCAGGCGGAAGGCCGAGGTGTAACGGGCGAAGAGGCCCATGCGCGGGCTGATCCGATAGTCCGCGCCGACGGTCCAGCCGCTGTGCTCGAACTTGCGCGTGAAGCGGTCATAGACGCCCGAGCCGGCCAGCACGGTGTCGTCGGCCGGAGTCGGCGAGAGGCCCAGGTTGATGGTCGCCGTCCGCTCGCTGCGACCGGTGAACTCGACCTTCTCCCAGCGCACGCCGGCGTCGATGCGAAGACTCGGCGTCACCTGCCATTCGTCGGTCAGGTAGAGGGCGGTGGTGTTGGACTTGCCGTCGCCATTGGCGAACTCGGCGCCGTAACGGCTGATGCCGTTCTCGGTCAGGCTGGAGAGGACCTTGCCCGCGCCGTCGACCGCCACCAGGTCCAGGCGGCGCGCGTTCTCGCGCACGTCCAGCAGAGCATTGGCCGAATAGCGGTTGAAGGCCTCCTCGACGTGGGCGTGATAGAAGCCGGCCGCCACGTCATGGGTCTGGCCGCCGATCTCGAACTTGTGCAGCAGGCGGGTGTCGTTGATCAGCTCATCCAGCGGCACGGAGACGTAGCGCAGCGAGCCATCCACCACGAGGCCGTTGCCGTTCTGGCCCGCGGTGTCGAACACTTGGCTGGGATTGGTGGCGTAGCGCAGCTGCACGTCGACCGCGCCGGGCGTCGCGGCCAGCAGGGCGGCCTTGTACTGGGCGATGCGGGCCGAGCCCAGCACCGGGGTGTTGGGGAAGAGGCCGATGCGCTTGGACTCCGAGGTCCGGTAGCGCAGGGTCTCCTGCAGACGCCAGCCATCGGCGATCTCGTAGTTCAGGGCGGCGGTGGCCTGGGTCAGCTTGACCTCGGTGCCGCGCGACAGGTCCCAGTCGAACGGGCCCTTGGGGCCGCGCAGGGTCAGCTTCGTGGTCTCCGGACCCGCCAGCGTGCCGGTCAGCGGATCGAAGCCCGGCGCGGCGCTGGCCTCGCCATTGGAGTCGAACTTCAGCGGCACGCCGGCGAACAGGATGACGTTGTCGTCCAGGTGCTTGATGTTGAAGTCGAAGCTGCCGCGCTGGAAGTCGCGGCCGATCGAGGCGCGGACCTGATAGCCCTTGTTGGCCGTGAAGCCGGGATCGCGGATGCCGTCGTCCTCGCGCCAGAAGCCGCCGACGCTGGCGCGCCAGTCGCCGATCGGGCCGCCGTAATAGGCGTCGACGCGCTTGAGGCCGTAGTCGCTGGCCTGGACCTTGACGACGCCCTCCTTCGTCTCGCCCTTGCGGGTGATGAAGTTGACCGTGCCGCCCGGGGCGTAGGAGGCGAAGATCGAGGATGGGCCGCCACGCACCACCTCGATGCGCTCGATGGTCTCGTCCAGGCGGAACGACTGGTCGGCGTTCAGATAGCCCAGGCCGCCGTCGTGCTGGACCGGCGCGCCGTCTTCCTGCAGGGCGATGGCCGAGAAGCCCTCCTGCGGGATGCCGCGGGCGCGGATGTTGGCGCTGGCCTCGCCGCCCGAGGCCTCGACCCAGAAGCCGGGCACCGACTTCAGAGCGTCGGCCACGCCCATCGGCGAGCGCAGTCGCAGGGTCTCTTCGTTCATGGTGGTGACGGCGTAGCTGGTGGCCAGACGCGTGCGGGCGTCGGAGCCGGCGCGCGAGGTGACGATCAACTCCTCGACCGTCGACACATCAGCGGCGGCCGGGCCGGCGGCCAAAGGGCCGGCGCCCCGCTGGCGCAGGGTGATGACCTGGGCGGTGGCCGAGGCGATCTCCAGGTCGCTGCCGTCGATCAGCTTGCGGACCGCGTCCTCGCGGCCATAGGCGCCTTGCAGGCCCGCCGCGCGGTGTTTGGCGGCCACGTCATAGGGGAACAGGATCTGCACGCCCGCCTGGCGCGAGAAGGCGGTCAGGGCCTGGGCCATGTCGCCGGCCGGGATGTTGAACTCCACCCGCGCGGCCGCCTGGGCCTGGGCGACGACCGGCGCGACCAGCGCCGTCGTGGCCAGAAGCAGACATGCGCCGATGCGCGGCGCCCCAAATCGCGTCCAAGACTTGATCATCGTATTCGCCCCTCTTTTCGTCCGCCGAAAACCGGCGTCTCGTTCGGCCAGATGGAGGGGGCGCGAAAAACCGCTATCGAGATTTTAGAAGAATTCGTGACGATCCATCGTCGATAATCCGTATGCCGAACGTTGTGCGCAAGGCGTCCAGGAAGTTCTCGGGATTGTCCGTCAGGAACCGGCCGCCCAGACGCATGGCGCCGACCTTGGGGTCTTCTACGACCAACTTGCGGGTGAGGTAGCGATTGTACTCCTCGACAGCGTCGGCCAGGCGCTGACCGTCGAAGACGATTTCACCGCGACGCCAGGCCTGCACGGCCTGCACCTCGGATTCGGGAGCGGGCGCGATGACGACGCCGGTCGTCGTCACCGCCAGCGCCTGGCGCTCGTCGGTGGCGCTCTCGACGACGGCCCGGGTCTCGCCAGCGGCCGTCTTGATCGCCGCGCGGCCGGCCAGGACGATCAGGTCCAGGCCGACGGGGCGCAGTCGGGCGTTGAACTGGCCCGAGGCCAATTGCGCGAGCCCCTGCCGCGTGAACAGCTCGAACGGCCGCAGGGCGTCCTGGGCGATGGTCAAGGCGACCTCGCCGCGCTCCAGCCACAGGCGACGGCGCTTGCGGTCGAACCGCCACAGGACCTCGGTGTCGGTGTTCAGCTCGACCGAGCTGCCGTCGGGCAGGGCCAGGGTCCGCCGTTCGCCGACACCCGTGAGGGTTCGGGCGCGCAGCAGTTGATCACGTCCCAGATAGGCCGCGCCGACGACGCTCGCGGCCAGGGCCACGCCTCCGCCCAGCCAGGCGCGACGGCTCACGGCCGGCCGCCCGATCAGGTCAGGGCCGGGCTCGGCGTCGCGCAAGGCGTCCAGCTTGCTCCAGGCGGCCGCGACCTCGGCGAAGGCGGCGGCGCGGCGCGGATCGGTGTCGCGCCAAGCCTCGAACTCGGCGGGATCCGCGCGGCCGGCGTCCAGACGCGCCAGCCATTCCGAAGCCTGGGCGATCAGCGCGTCTCTGTCTTGATCGCCCGTTTTCGCCATGTACTCGCTTTACTCCCGATCCTTCGGTCTTCGCTCGCCGCCAGGGACTTGGTCAGCAGCATCAGCCCTTTGGCTAGGTGCTTCTCAACCGTAGAGATGGACAAGTTCAACCGAACCGCTATCTGGCCCGGCGAAAGGCCTTCCATTTTTCGCAAGGTGACCACGCGTCGGCACTGTTCGGGCAGGCGGTTGACCGCCTCGAGGACGCGCGACAGCTCCTCGCGGGCGCTGGTCACGGCATGCGCGTCCGGCGCGGGGTCGGGCAGAGCTTCCATCTCCAACACCCCGATCTGGCGAATGCCCACGACCTTGGCCCGGCGGAAACGCTCGAAGGCCAGGTTGCGGATGATGGTCAGCACAAAGCGCTCCGGTTGCTCCAGGCGCCGCCAGTCGGGCACGCTCAGCACCTTGGCGTAGGCTTCCTGCACCAGGTCCTCGGCCTCGACGGCGTCGCCGGTCAGCTTGCGGGCATAGGCGCGGTAGGTCTGCGCGAACGGCAGCACCGCCTCGGCGAACCACTTGTCTATGTCACGTAGCCAAGCCATCGCGCCGCGTCCCGCCGGCGACGACCGCCAACTTCCAGAGCGCTGGAGTAGCGAAGCGAGGTGTCAGTTTGGCGACGGTCACCGTTTCACGCGATCTGGAGCGCGGCCGGCTCCGGCTGAACCGGCCGCTTCTTCGTCGCCGCGCTGGGCCGCTCCGCGTTTCAGGTCAGGCCGAGGGACTGGCGGTCAGGATCAGAACTCCTCCCAGGATTCCTGAGCCACGGCCGCCGCGCCGCCTCCGCTCGGCCGCGTGAAACTTGCGATCTTGGCCTGCATCTTGGCCACGGGATTGCGCGGCGGCGCCTGACGATCAGGCCGAGCCGGTTGGGCGCGGGCTGGCGCGGCGCGGCGCGCGCCCTGGCCGGTTTCAAAGCGCAGCACCAAGCGCCCCAGCTCATTGGCCTCGTTCTTGAGGTTGGACGCGGCGGCGGTGGCCTGCTCGACCATGGCCGCGTTCTGCTGGGTCACCTGATCCATCTGATTGACGGCGACATTGACCTGGTTGAGGCCCGTGGCCTGTTCCTGGGAGGACTGGGCGATCTCCGAAATCAGCAGGTCGATCTGACTGACCTTGCCGACGATGTCGGTCAGGGCCTCTCCGGTCGCGCTGACCAGTTTCACCCCACGCTCGACCTGAGACGAGGAGTTGGCGATCAGGGTCTTGATCTCCTTGGCCGCTTCGGCCGAACGCTGGGCCAGGGCGCGCACTTCCTGGGCGACGACGGCGAACCCACGTCCAGCTTCACCGGCCCGGGCGGCCTCGACGCCGGCGTTCAGGGCCAGGAGATTCGTCTGGAAGGCGATCTCGTCGATGACGCCGATGATCTGGGTGATCTGGCCCGAGCTCTGCTCGATTTCGGTCATGGCCGTGACCGCTTCCTGCATGATCCGCCCCGATTTCTCGGCGTCGACCTTCGCGCCCGTGGCGGCGCCGGAAGCCTGGCGGGCCCCCTCGGCGCTGCGCCTGACCGTGGCGGTGATCTCGTCGAGCGCGGCGGCGGTTTCCTCCAGGCTGGCGGCTTGCTGCTCCGTCCGCCGCGACAGATCGTCGGACGCGGCGGCGATCTCGTCGGAGCCGCCGCGGATGCCGTCGGTCGTTCCCGAGATCGCGGTCATCGCCTCGCGCAGACTGGCGATGGCGTCGTTGAAGTCGGACTTGATCTGGGCGTACTGACCGTTGAATTCCGCATCGATCTGGGTCGTCAGATCGCCTTGGGCCAACTTCGCCAGACTGGCGGCGAGCGCGGAGACCACCATCGCCTGTTCGGCTTCGGTCTTGCGACGTTCGGCTTCGGCCCGCCCGCGCTCCCCCTCGGCCTCGGCCCGCAGCCGATCGGCGTCGCTGGCCAGATCGCGAGCCTTCAGGCCATTGTCCTTGAAAACCTGGACGGCCTTGGCCATCAGGCCAACCTCGTCGCCCCGCGCCTGGCCGTCGACCTCGACCTCGAGATCGCCGGACGCCAAGCGGCGCATTCTGTCGGCCAGGTGGTCGAGCGGCCGGGTGATGCTGACACCGGTCATCCAGAGCGCGCTGCCCACGCCCACGGCCGTGCCGAGCGCGGCGATGATCAGCAACTGCCAGCGCGTGCGGCTGGAATTGGCGCTCAAGGCGTTGGATTGTTCGTGGCCGTCCTTGATGCTGGCCTCGACGATCTTGGTGTTGGCCGCGCCGAAGGTCTCGACTTGCTTGGCTGCAACGATCATCGCCTGGGCCGCCTCGTCGTTGCGGTTCTGCAAGCCGAATTCAACGACCTTGTCCAAGGCGGCCTTCACGCCCTCGGCGTTCGCCGACAGCGCCTTGATCTGGTCGCTCTGGTCGGGCAGGCCCTCGGCGCCGTCCTTCAGAAAACCCTGGAGTTTCGCATAGGCCTTGTCGTAGTTGGCCTTGGCGCTGCGTCCTTCAGGCGAGGCGCCGTCATAGAACACGGTCATGGCGGCGAAGTAAGCCATCTGGTTCAAGCTGCGGTTTGCGCGCGCCATCTCTACCCTGGCGGGACCACGCACGTCCGAGAGAACAGAATAGGTTGCATCGCTTTTCCTCAGTTGCTCACCGCCATAGGCGGCGACGAGCATACAGATCAGCCCAAGCGCGATCATCATGGAGGCGATTTTCACGCCGATCTTCGTATTCTCCAACAGGCGCACAGATGTCTCCCCTCCGCGCACCAAGGAGCGCGAAATTATTGTTCGTCTGACTATGTAATTTTGAGTACGCCAAACAGGCGGGCGAAATACACTTTGTCCGCCCGCGAACTCTTGGCTTTTCAGTTTGACGAAATCTTAATTCGCGACCCCAGACGCCGACTTGCGTCAATGGGGCGCAGGTCATTGACCAGGCTATCCTCGGAAGGCGGCGCCGGGTCGAACGGGGACGTGGGCCGCATTGGCCCCCGCCCCCGCGACGTGGAGGAGGAGCCGATCCCCGCTACTTCCGCTTCTTCCTGAACTCCTCCGCCTTCTCCTGGCGGATCTCGGCGCGCAGGCGCTTGGGGGCCGACTTGTCGACCTCGTCCCCCGTCGCCGCCAGGACCTCGTTGGCGAATTCCAGGTCCATCAGTTTCATGCGCTTGATCTCGTCGCGCAGGCGGGCGGCGGTCTCGAACTCCAGGTTGGCGGCGGCCTCGCGCATCTTGGCCTCCAGGTCCTTGAGCGCGGCCTTGAAGTTGTCGCCGCTGAACGGGCGGTCGTCGGTCTCGGACATGCCCATCGGCACCAGCACGCGGTCGCCGCGCTCGTAGGGGCTGTTGAGGATGTCCTTGATGTCGCGCTTGACGCTCTCGGGCGTGATGCCGTGCTCGAGATTGTAGGCGTGCTGCTTCTCGCGGCGGCGCGAGGTCTCGGCCATGGCCCGCTCCATCGAGCCGGTGATCCGGTCGGCATAGAGCACGACCTTGCCGTCGACGTTGCGCGCGGCGCGGCCGATGGTCTGGATCAGGCTGGTCTCCGAGCGCAGGAAGCCTTCCTTGTCGGCGTCGAGAATGGCCACGAAGCCGCACTCGGGGATGTCCAGACCCTCGCGCAGCAGGTTGATGCCCACCAGCACGTCGATATTGCCCATCCGCAGTTCACGGATGATCTCGATGCGCTCCAGGGTGTCGACGTCGCTGTGCATGTAGCGGACGCGGATGCCCTGTTCGGTCAGGTATTCGGTCAGGTCCTCGGCCATCTTCTTGGTCAGGACGGTGACCAGGGTGCGGTAGCCCTTCTTGATGGTCTGGCGGATCTCGTCGACCACGTCGTCGACTTGGCTGGCGCCGTCCTTGGAGACCGGGCGCACCTCGACCGGCGGGTCGATCAGGCCGGTGGGGCGGATCACCTGCTCGGCGAAGACGCCGCCGGCCCGCTCGATCTCCCAGCCGGCCGGGGTGGCGCTGACGTGCACCGTCTGCGGCCGCATGGCGTCCCACTCCTCGAACTTGAGGGGGCGGTTGTCCAGGGCCGAGGGCAGGCGGAAGCCGTACTCGGCCAGGGTCCATTTGCGGTTGCGGTCGCCCTTGTACATGGCGCCGATCTGCGGAACCGTCTGGTGGCTCTCGTCGGTGAACAGCAGGGCGTTGTCGGGGATATATTCGAAGAAGGTCGGCGGCGGCTCGCCCGGCTGGCGGCCGGACAGATAGCGGCTGTAGTTCTCGATGCCGGCGCACGAGCCGGTGGT
Organism: Caulobacter sp. GW822-FHT07D08; assembly: GCF_058798735.1. Classification (NCBI taxonomy): domain Bacteria; kingdom Pseudomonadati; phylum Pseudomonadota; class Alphaproteobacteria; order Caulobacterales; family Caulobacteraceae; genus Caulobacter; species Caulobacter sp. GW822-FHT07D08. The sequence continues at coordinate 146,665 of NZ_JBXAKU010000005.1, read as the reverse complement.
CTCGATCATCTCGAGGTCGAAATTGGTCCGCTGCTCCAGGCGCTGGGCCTCCAGCAGCTTGCCGTTCTCGTACATCCAGGCCAGCCGCTCCTTCAGCTCGGCGCGGATGGCGATGATCGCCTGGCGCAGGGTCGGGCGCGGGGTGACGTGGTGGCTGTTGGCGTAGACCTTGATGGTCTCCAGCTCGGCGGTCTTCTTGCCGGTCAGGGTGTCGAACTCGCTGATCGACTCGACCTCGTCGCCGAACATGGTCACGCGCCAGGCGCGGTCCTCGTAGTGGGCGGGGAAAATCTCGATGGTGTCGCCGCGGCGGCGGAAGGTGCCGCGCTCGAAGGCCATCTCGTTGCGCTTGTACTGCTGGGCCACCAGGTCGGCGATCAGCTGCTTCTCGTCCACCCGGTCGCCGACCGTCAGGGTGAAGGTCATGGCCGTGTAGGTCTCGACCGAGCCGATGCCGTAGATGCAGCTGACCGAGGCCACGACGATGACGTCGTCGCGCTCCAGGATCGCCCGGGTGGCCGAGTGGCGCATCCGGTCGATCTGCTCGTTGATGGAGCTGTCCTTCTCGATATAGGTGTCGGTCCGGGGCACGTAGGCCTCCGGCTGGTAGTAGTCGTAGTAGCTGACGAAGTACTCGACCGCGTTCTCGGGGAAGAACGACTTCATCTCGCTGTAGAGCTGGGCGGCCAGGGTCTTGTTCGGGGCCAGGATCAGCGCCGGGCGCTGGGTGGCGGCGATGACCTGGGCCATGGTGAAGGTCTTGCCCGAGCCCGTGACGCCCAGCAGCACCTGGTCCTGCTCGCGGTTATTGATGCCCTCGACCAGCTCCTTGATCGCCGTCGGCTGGTCGCCGGCGGGCTGGTAGTCGGAAACGAGCTTGAATTTCTTGCCGCCCTCGGACTTGTCCGGCCGCGCGGGGCGGTGCGGGGTCCACAGCATGGGCATGGTCGCGTCGGCGACGTCCTGGACGGTGTCCCCAAGGGTATCCAGGACGAAGGGCGTCGAGACGTCGGAAACGCCCCCAAGAGGCGCGGTGTCGGGGGTGCGAGGCATGGCCCCAAGTTAGGGACCCGCGAGGCTCACGGCTAGAGGGCCTGCTGACGGGGAGTGGCAGCAGTGTGGCGGGAGGACCGGCTGGGCGGCCTATGGCGCCAGCTCGCCTCTCACCGGCTGGCGCGCCTTCCAGACACTACCGGCCAGGAGGAGAGCGGCCAGCACTACGCAGGCGTCGGTGATCCAGCCGACTGGATCGGCCATTCGCGCGCCGTTTAGCGCGGCATGAACGCCGGCTGTCAGCAGCAATAGGGCCGCCGTCGCCAGGCGCAGGCGGATCGAGATGGCCGCGGGCGACCAGACGATCGCCGTCCCGCTGGCCGCCAGGGTGGCGACGATCCAGACGGTCACCGGTGGGGCGGGTAGGATCAGGGCGGCGACGGCCGAGGCGGCGTAGGCGAAAGGCTGGCTCCAGACGAATGCGGTCCACACGCGCTCCCAGCGCGGCGCGGGGCGACCCTTGTCGCGGCGGCGGGCCAGCCAGATGGCGACGCCGCTGGACGTCACGGAGGTCAGGCCCAGTCCCAGCAGCAGATAGGCGACCTTAACCGGCCAGCCGCCGAACCAACCGAAGTGCAGGGGCGTCATCGACGACAGCACCTTGAGGCCCAGGGCGCCGCTCTCGTAGCCGACCTGGCCGAGCAGCTTGCCATCACCATCGAGCACAAACGTCTCGCCGCGCGACAAACGGCCAGGGGTGACGGCGTTGACCATCACGTGCTGGCCGCGCTCGCCGGGGTGTTCGACATAGAGGTAGGCCGGGCGCGCATCGGGACGAGCGGCGCCCAGGGTCTTCAGCGGCTTGGCCAAGTCTAATACCGGCGCGGGGCGTGGATCGTCGGCCACCGTCGGGCCGCTGAACAGGGCGTAGGCCTTGGCGGTGTCACCCTTGAACGTGGCCAGGGCCAGCACGCCGACAATGATCACCGTCAGGCCCAGGAACGCGCCGGTCAGCGACACCACCAGGTGGAAGGGCAGGCCCCAGATGCTGATGCGATTGTGAAGGTCGGCTTCCTGCAGGCGTTTGGATCCTCCCCAACGAAAGGCGAAGGCGTCCTTGAAGACGCGTGGATGCGACAGGACGCCCGAGATCAGAGACGACAGCAGGGCCACGCCGGTGAGCCCTACGACGAAGCCGCCCCAAGCACGCGGCAGGTGCAGCACGGTGTGGAGCTCGGCCTGGAATTCGGTCCAGGGCGTCTTCAGCTCGCCGACGATCGCGCCGGCGGCGTCGGCGACGAAGGTGCGCTCCGCCTTCTTGGCGTCGTCGAGATGGACGGTCAGGCGCGGGCGGACGGGCTGGGGCAGCTGGATCAACAGGTCATGGGCGTCAGGATTGATCGCCAGGGTTTGGCGGAAGGCTCTGTCCACCGCCTGGGGCGTGGTGTGCTGCAGCACCGGCCCCGCCGGCTGTTCCCAACGGGTATATTCCTGGGTGAAGACGGCGATCGAGCCGGAAAAGCAGACCAGGTAGATCAGGGCCGCGAAGGCAAGGCCCAGGGCTGAATGGCCGGCCAGCATGGCCCGCACGAACTCGGCGGGGACCTTGGGCCAGATCGACTTGCCGATCGCGCGCGGCTTGGCGGAAGGCGTCGTTTTCGCGTCCATTACAGCGCCCCCTTCAGGAAGGCCGCGCCCAGGGTGACGACCGAAACGCCGGTCAGCACGGCGGTGGCGCGAAGGATCTTGTCGTCGGATAGTGTCCAGGCCATGCCGCCGGCCCATAGGAACGGCACCATCAGTCCGCCGATCACCATGCGGCTCTGCATCGCGCCGGGCGCGCAGATGGCGATGGCCAGGCCGCAGCCCAGGGCGGCGATCCCGGCCAGCGGACCGGCCAGGAAGCCCCGCAGCCAGCCGCGCCAGGCGATGCGTCGGCGCTCGGACGGCTCGAGAGCCAGCTCGCGCGGAGCCTTCTTCTTGGCGTTGCGAAACTCGACGCCGGTCGCGACCAGCGCCAGGGCCACGGTCGAGCCGAGCGCCAGAACGATGGCCGGCCCCCGTGCGCCGCCCAGCAGGAAACCACTGGCTGCCAGGATTGTCCCCAGCAGCGCCCAGGCGCCGGAGATCAGCCAAGGGCGGCCTAGGCTGTTGCGTCTCCAGGCTTGGCGCAGCATCAGGGCCGCGACCAGAGCGAGGGGCGTCAGGGCCAGGCCGATTAAGGCGTCGGGGGCCAGCGAACCGGTCACCAGCGGGTCTCGAGCGAGACGCCGATCACCCGAGGATCGCCGAGCAGGGCGATGTTCTGGTCGGAACGGGAATACTGGGCGTACTTCTTGTCCAGCAGGTTCTTGCCGAACACGTAGATCCCCCAGTGCTCCTGCTCATAGCCGAACCGCCCGTTGACCAGGGCCCGCGCCTTGACCGGGTCGTCGGTGGCCTGGTTCACGTCGGCCTGGGAATAGGCCTTGGTGCGGTAGTTGGCGTTGAGGTTGGCCACGAAACCGTTGTCCCAGCGATAGTCGGCGCCAGCGGCCAGGGTCCAGTGCTGGGCGTAGGGGAACTCCGCGCCCGTCAGGTCGGTCGAGGTCGCGCCGACATTGACCTTGAACTCGTCGAACTGGGTGCGCGTGTGACCGGCCGAAGCGTACCAGTTGAACCGAGGCGTCACCTGCTGCGACACCTCCAGCTCAAAGCCGTAAAGGTGCGACTTGCCGGCGTTGACCACCTGATAGTCATAGGCGTTCAGGCCCAGATAGACGATGACCTGCTGGTCCTTCCAGTCGGTGTAATAGGCGTTGGCGTTGACCGTCAGGGTGTTGTCCAGCCAGGCGGTGCGTAGCGAGGCTTCGTAGTTCCAGGTATACTCCTGGTCATAGGGCGCGACCGTCGAGCGCGCGATGTTGACCATCTGGCCGCCTGAGCGATAGCCGCGTTGGGCGGTCAGGCTGGTGGAGATGTCGTCGGTCCAGGCGTACTTCACGCCGATCTTGGGTAGCCAGGCATTGAACTTGCGGGTCGATTCCGGGGCTGAGGCGCCGGCCTGCGCGACCATGCCGGTGACGAAAGCGTTCACGGTCGGCACGAAAGGTTGGTAGGGCGCGGGGAAGGTCGCTGCCGAGGGCAGGGCCGAGGCCAGGATCGCCGTCGCCGTGCTGCTGCTGGTGTTTTCTTCGTGATCGTAGCGCAGGCCGCCCAGCAGGGTCAGCTTGTCGTTCAGGGCGAAGCTGCCGTCGAAGAACAAGGCGCTCGTTTCGATGGCCTCGGGGTTCGCCGAGCTGTAATTGACCGGAATGACTGGCAAAGCGCCGGCATAGCGGGCCGAGAAGTCCGCCGCTGTCGCCGCCGCGACGGGCTGGGAATAGCCCATGCCCACCAGGGTTTGCGTCATGACCGCCGTGAGGGTCGAGGTTGGGAACTGGACGTTGGTCAGGCTGACGGAGCTTAGGTCGCTGTCTCGTTTGGCGTGATAGAAACCCAACAGGCCCTTGAAGCGGGTGTGGGCGTAGTTCAGCCGCAGCTCCTGCGAGGCGGTCTTGGTTGTATCGTCGCGCGTCCCGTAGCTGATACGGGCCGGCGAGTAGTCGGCGTCGTACTTGCCGATCGAGTGCAGCTTGTTCCAGGACACGACGCCGGTCGCCGTCAGCTGGTCGGTCAACTTGTAGCTGGCGTCGAGCGTGAAGATGTCGCCCTTGGAATTGGAGGTCTGCGGATCTCCGGAGGTGTCGACGCGGTGGTCGTAGTGGTCCGGCGTATCGGTGCGCGAATAGGTATAGAGGTAGCCGGCGTCGCGCTTGAAATGGCTGTAGGTCGCCAGCGCCTTGAGGCCGGGCAGGGCGGTCGGGGTCAGCAGCAGCTTGCCGCGGACGTTGAAGATGTCGGCGGCCTCGGCGTCGACGTGACGGGTCGGGTTGTAGATGAAGCCGTCGGTGGACTTGTCCTCGACCGCCAGGCGGAAGGCCAGCTGGTCGGCGATGATCGGGCCGCCCCCGGCGAAGGCGATCGAGCGCTCGTCGCCACTGGCGGCTTCGGCGCGGGCCTTGAAGCCCCAGGTGAAGGTCGGATCGGTCGAGCGGATCACCACCGCGCCGGCCAGGGCGTTGCGGCCCTGAAGCGTCGATTGAGGACCGCGGAACACTTCGATCTGGCCGATGTCCCACATCTCCAGCGGGCCGCTATAGGCCGCGGCGTCGGGCAGGGCCGCGCCGTCCAGGTAGATCGTCGCCAGGCCGCTGGAGCCGCCGCCCGAGACGTTGGTGTTGGACACCCCTCGGATGGTGAAGCCGCTCTTGCCGTAGGTGTCGCTCATGTTGGCGGTGCGATTGACCACATCGTAGAGGGTTTTCAGATGCTCGCGCTCGATCGTGCGGGCCGTGGTCACCGCGACGCTGGTCGTCGTCTCCTGCAGGCCACGCGACGACTTCTCGCCGGTGACGATCACGGCTTCGACGGCGTTGGTCGATTGATCGACCGCGGGCGCTGTTGGGGTTTCCGCCGCGTGGGCCATGCCCATGGTCAAGGCCAGAGCGCTGACGGCTCCGATCATCGAAAGTTGAAAACGCATCACCGCCCCAGAATCTAATAATGCGTCGCAATTACGTTTAAGTGAGAATGACTGTCAATCGCAGTTTTCGGGGCTGTATCTCTCTTGCGCGCTTGGGGACCGAAGGTCTTCCCGTCCGGAAACAGCCGACGCATCTGCACCGTGGAAGAGGCCCGGAAAGAGGTCGGCCGGCGACGGCGGCAGGCGGCAAAAAGCGGCGAGCAGCCAGTCGGGCCGGCTGCTCGCCAGTCAGGGCCATCGAACCGATCGCCCGTTCGGCCGGCCATAAGGGGAGGACCGGCCAGAGTTTAGCTTTTGCGGGTGCGGCCAGGGGCTACTTCGACAGGTAGGGGCCAAACCGCTTCACCGTCTCGCGACGAGCATCGGTGTCGTTCAGGACATAGACTTCGTACTGCTCGCCACCGGGCGCGACGCGGATGACGACGTGGCCGTTATAGCTCTTGTAGAGGCTGTCCATGATCGGCCCGATCGCCGCCCGCGTCTCTGGCGCCATGCCGGTGGAGAAGACGTCGCGCGGACCCGGATAGAGACCCTTGGACGCCATGCGGGTGACCACCTCCTCGCCCGGCTGCGGCGAGAGCCAGTTTTCCTGCACCATGACGCGCGGCGCGAGATTACGCAGGATGTTCTCGTTGATGGTGTCGCGGTTGCCGTGGTGGTCGAGCAGCATGACGTCGACGGGGCCGACCACCGCCGACACAGGGGTCTCGATGTCGCGCCACCAGGGCTGGGTGTAGTTGGGCACGCCCGGGATATCGCCGCCCGAATAGTATTTGAACCGGCCATAGGCGACCGTCAGCACGTTGCTGAACGGGTTCTCGTCGAAGCCGCAATCCTTGACCGCGCCCTTGGGGATGTAGTCCTGGGTCTCGTCGCGCGCGCCGGTCCAGATCACGCCGCTGGAGGCGATGTTGCGGATGTGGAAGGTGGGGTAGGCCTCGGCCTTGGCCAGTCTGATCTGATCCAGCGCGCCGGGTCTCAGGCCCACCACGGCCTGGCCATGCTTCATCCGATAGTCGGCGAAGGCGAGATAGTTGGCCAGGGACAGGCCGTTTGAACCGGGCAGGCCGCCGGGGCTCGCGCATGTCTTCAGGTCGACCGGATAGTCGTAAGACGGCGCGGCCCGGTCGACGAGCGTGGTGACCGGGATGAGGTCGGCCACCTCGGTGATGCCGGCGAGACGATAGGCGCGGGTTCGCGACATCGGCTTGTCCGGCGTGACCGTGCCCATGTGGTCGGTGTGGAAATGGGTGATCAGGGCGTAGTCGAGTTTCACCGGGCGGCCGGCGGGCGCGAACTGGCGGATGTAGTCGGCGATCCACCAGCCGGCCGAATGCTCGCCGTCGGGAAGCGGCGGGAACGCCTTCAGCGGCGCCACCATCTTCGCAAACTCCGGATCGGCCTCGCCGGCGTCAATCAGCATCGTCGTCCCGTCGGGCAGGACGAAATAGGTCGCGTTGCCGCGTCCGGTGCTGATGTGGTGGATATACAGATAGCCCTGCGACCAGGCCGGTAAAGTGTCCGGGGCGGCCTGGGCGGCCGTCGCTGGCGCGAAGACCACGGCGAGCGCCGCAAGCGCGGCGCGGAACGTCTTCATGATGGGGAATCCCTGGAAAGGCGCCGGCCCGAGCTGAAGCCCGGGCCGGCCGAGAGGCTTAGAACTTCATGCGCAGGCTGACCTGGTAGTTGGGCCCAAACAGCGGGCGGCCCAGGAAGACGCCGCCGGCCCCGACGCCGCTGCCGACCACGCGGGTGTTGCCCTCGGTGATCGCCAGCTTGTTGGTGACGTTGGTGCCGGTGACCGCCAGCTCCATGCCGTTCGCCAGAGCCAGCGAGGCCCCGAGATCCAGCGTCGCGTACTTGGGCAGCGGCTGCAGGTTCTGCAGGTCGGCGAAGCGCTGGGTGACATAGGTCCCGGTGGCGTAGAGTGTCAGTCCGCCGGCCGAGGTGTCGAAGGTGTAGCTGGGCGTCACCCGGGCCTGGAAGTCGGGGTTGCGCAGCACCTGGTTGCCGGTGATGCCCGGACCGCCGGCCACGTACTTGCCGTGCTGGTAGTCGCCCGACACCGTCAGCGAGAAGTTCTGGAACGGCCGGATGACGCCATCGAACTCCAGGCCGTAGGTGTCCGAGCTGGTCAGGTACCGGACCACCGTGCCGTCGGCGAGGATCTGCGAGCTCGGCTGGCCGCGGAAGGTGTTGTAGAAGCCGGTCAGGTTGACGGCGTACCAGGACCCGCGGGTCTTGATGCCCCCCTGCAACTGATCGACCTTCGTGACGGCGGTGACGTTGTTGCGCAGGTCGTCGAAGACGGGCAGGGCGTAGCCCTTGTTGTAGCCGATGAAGGCGTTAATCCCCGGCGTGATCTCGTAGTTGGCGTTGACGTTGAACGCGCCCTTCGAGCCGCTGTAGTGGACCGGCCGCGAACCGGGCAGCAGCACTGAGGCCTGGACGTCGTACAGCGCCAGCGGGTCGGTGGAGATGTTCTGCTTGGCCGAATTCTGGAAGCTGGCGTCGATCTCCTCCCACTCGTAGCGGAAGCCGGCGTCGAACCGCAGGCGCTCGGTGACTTCCCAGTGGTCGTTCAGGAACACCGCCGTGTTGCGGCCGCTGTAGACGTTGTGCAGCGCCAGGGCGGTCGGCGTGTAGACGCCGCTGCCGTTGGTGATCTTCACGCCGTTGTCCAGCACCAGGTTGATCGGCTGGGCGTGGTTCTGAACCGTCATCAGCTGGTTGTGGCCGGTCAGCCAGGTGTCGTCCGAGCTGTAGTCGGCGAAATAGACGCCGCCGGTCAGGGTGTTGCCGCTGAAGATCTCGCGCGACAGGCGCGCCTCGTCCTGGAACGATTTGATCTTCTTGACGACGTAGAAGACGCCGACGCCGATCACGTTCTGGGTCATGTCGGTGAGGGCGGCGCCGGTCCCGATCAGGGTCGCCGAGCCGGTTGTGGCGGGGCGTCCGGCCGCCGCCAGCGCGGCGGCGTTGGCGTTGGCCGTCGCCGCCTGGGTGGCGATGAACGAGCCCAGCGTCACGGGCGTGGCGCCGGTGAACTGCGCGATCGTCGGCGTCGTGCCGGCCGAGTAGGCCATCTTGTTGGAGAAGGCGAAGTCGCCGAACTTCCGGTCGAAATCGAACCCGACCAGGTGGATGTCGACACCCCGCCCGCGGGCAAGATCCACCGTTTTTGAGAGCGGCGTGTTGGTCCCGTTCGAGGCGACGTCGAACGTCACGATACGCGTGGCGTTGCCCAGGAAGGTGTCGCGCGTCGGATCAAACCCCGGAAACGGGTGAAGCTTGGCGTCATTGCCCTCGCCCGAACGCAGCAGCGGGATCGGCGTGAAGAAGGCGTTGCGGTCGTAGGTCTGGCGCCCGTAGAGCGTGGCCGAGCCGTTCTCGAACTCGCGCGTCAGAGTGGCGACCACCTGGTAGCCCTGGTCGGCCGGGAACTGGGTGTTCCGTACGCCCTTGGACGTCCGGTAGAAGCCGCCGAGGCTGCCGTACCAGCCATTACCGAGGTCCGCGCCATAGTAGCCGTCCGCGCGCATGAGCTTGCCGGTCCCGTAGGTGAACTGGGCGAGGCCGCCCGGATCGCTCTTGCCGGTCTTCTGCACCCAGTTGACCGTCGCGCCGGGCTGACCGTTGCCGAACAGCACGGCCTGGCCGCCGATCGTGGCTTCCACACGCTTGACCGTCTCGTCGAGGCGGAACTGGGTGGAGTTGTCGAGGAACGACAGGCTGGGGACCGGATAGATCGGCAGCGAGTCGATCTGCATGGTCACGAACTTGGCGTCGCCGCCGGTCGGGAAGCCGCGCACGGCGATGTTCGGGCCCGAGACGCCGCCGGTGGTTTCGGCCCAGATGCCAGGCACCTGTTTCAGCACGTCGGCGGCGCTGATCGGCGCGGCGGCCCTGATCGCGTCGCTGCTGAGCGAGGTGACCGCGTAGCCAGCCTCGAGCGTCTTCTGGCCATTCGGGTTTGCCGATCCGACGACGACGATCTCGTCGACCGTGGCGGCGGTGGTGTCGGACTGGGTTTGGGCGGCGGCTGGACAGGCGATCGCGGCGGCGGACGCAAGCAGGGCGATGCGTAGGGTCAGGTTCATTGGGCTCCCCCCGGAAAAGTCGGGTGGATCGCGCCTCTGGATTTATTCGTGCTGCGCGAACCACGGGTTGGCGGAAGCGCGGCGGTTGGCCCGCTTCCGAAAACTAGATGCGGAGCGCTCGCGAAATCCGGCTAGGGACCGGAAGTTTTTTATCGGGGACCGCGCGTCGCGGCGGGCGGCGATCAGAAACGATAGCCCAGGGACAGGCTCAGGTTCCGGCCAAACAGCGGCCTGGCGATGATCGGGCCTGACGACAGAACCGCGCCCAGCACGCGGGTGTTGCCTTCGGTCAGGCCAAAGGCGTTGAACAGGTTCTGGGCGACCAGATCGCCATAAACGCCATTGTCCAGCTGCACGTGCACACCTGCGTCGATCGTCGAATAGCGCGGAAGCTTCTGCAGGTTCTCGACGTCCGAATAGCGTTGGCCGACAAAGGTGTAGGTGGCGCGCAGCTTGACGTCGGCGTGGCCGATGCGCGTGGCGTACGCCGGCGACACGGCGAACTGCAGGTTGGGCTGGCGCACGACGCGGTTGCCGCTGTTGTCGCCGAAGCCCCGATAGCGGCCGTCCTGCCAGGTCCCTCGCAGCTCGACCTTCCAGCGCGGGGCCGGCGCGATGTCGGCGTCGAGTTCGAGGCCCGCCGCGCGCGCGCCGCCCAGCAGGATGATCGACCCGACCGTTCCGTCCGGCTGCGCCAGCAGTCGCGTGAACTGCAGGCCCGAGAACCGGTTGACGAAGACATTCACCGAGGCGCGCACGGATCCCGCGGCGACGTCAGCGCCCGCCTCGAGCACGTCCGCCGACTGGCCGCGTCGACCGCCGATCCGCAGCTTCTCGAAGCTCTGCAGGTTGGAGCCGTGGTTGAAGCGCGCGTGCAGCGTCAGTCGATCGGGGAGGGCCTTGTGGACCAGCCCGACGGTCCAGGACGCCTTCCCGGACTCGTCTTTCAGCGCCGTCGAGGAGCCGAGCAGCAGGGCGCCGTTGTTGTCGTAGAGCGTGCGCGGGTCGCCGTCGAAATCGGTGTTGGCCTGGACCTCGCGCACGGCGCCGCGCAGCGACTGATGCTCGATCCGGACGCCGGCGTTGAGGCTGGTCCGCTCCGAGACAGTCCATCGGTCGTTGAGGAGCAGCGCGATGTTGCTGCCGTGGCTGTAGCCGACGACCTGGCTGGTGGTGGCGCTGACGAAGCCGTCGCGACTGGCCCGGACGCCGTTGTCGAGCACGAGATCGATCCGCCGGGCGTTGGGTTCGGCCAGCAGCAGCAGGTTGTTGCCGAACTGGCGGACATCGTCTGACCGATAGTCCGAGACATAGAGGCCCGCCGTCAGTCTGTGATCCGCGCCGATCGCGCGCGACACCCGCAGCTCGTCGGTGACCGAGGCGATCGTCTTCGTTACCGACCAGAGCCCGGCGGTGAGGACATAGCGGTCGGGCGCGAGCGGAGCGCCGGTGGCGGCCAGCGACGCTTGGCCCGATGACGCGCGTCCCGCCGCCAGGATCACGCGAGGATCGGCATTGGCTCGCGCCACCGTGTCAGCGATGTACTGGCCCAGGGTGGTTGGGACGGGGCCGGTGAACAGCCCAATCGTATTGGCGTCGCCGCGCGTGACGTTGAACCGGTTGGTCACCTCTATGTCGCCGCCCGGAGACCATTCCAGGCTGGCGCCGGCGATGAGAAGATCAAGACCGCGCCCATTGTCCAGGTCGACCGGCCGATACGCGCCCGGCCCGGTCTCGATCGCCAGGCGTCGGGTATCCGAGCCGACGAGCGTGTCGCGCAGCGGATCAAAGCCGGGCAGGGCGCTGAAGCCGCCGTCGCCGTCCGCGATCAGCGGCGCGCCGGTGTAGAAGGCGTTACGGTCGCGTGTGTAGCGGACATAGCCGGTGACGGAGCCGCCGTCGAAGCGGCGGGTCAGGTTGGCGGTGATCTGGCCGCCGCGATCGGCCGGGAACTGGGTGTCCCGAATACCCTCGGAGATCCGGTAGAATCCGCCGACGGCGAAGACCGTGTCGCGCGCCACCGGTCCGCTGAGCCAGGCGTCGGCGCGCCTCGTGCCATAGTCGGTCGTCGTCAGTCGCAGCCCGGCGTGCGGCTCAGGCGTGCCGATGCGCTGGATGAAGTTGATGACCGCTCCGGGTTGGCCGTTCGACAGGATCGTACTGGCGCCGCCGCGCAGGATCTCGACCCGCTCGATCATGTCGTCGATGCGGAACAGCGTGGTGTTTTCGCTGAAGGCCAGCTCGGTGGGCGGGAAGATCGGCGCGCCGTCCAGCTGTACGGTAAGGAAAGGGGCGTCGCCCGTGGTCGGGAACCCGCGGACGAACACATTGGCCCCAGTGGCGCCACCCGTGGTCTCGGCCCAGATGCCGGGGGCCAGCTTCAGGAGATCGGCGGTGTTGTTGGGCGCCAGTTCGTGGATCCGGTCTAGCGACGCGGTGGTGATCGCCAGGCCCGCGTCGAGCCGCCGCTCGGGCGACACCGTGCCGGTGACGACGACGTCGGAGACCGTGTCCGGCTGAGGCCCGGGCGGCGGCGCTTCGATCGACCGGCGCGCGGGCGAGGGGCTTGGGGGCCGCATCGCCACGCGCGGTCGGGCCGCGAGGCTGATGACGTCGCCCCTACGCGCCGCGACGTAGAGGTCGGCGCCACCGAGCAGCCGGCGAAGGCCCTCTTCGACGGTAAGGTCACCCCTTACCGCGCGTGTCTTCAGGCCGGCGAGACCGGCGGGCGACACGATCTGGAGTCCGGCCTGACGCGCGAACTCGGGAATTCCGGTCACGGCGGGCTGTTCGGCGAGGTTGAAGCGGATCTTCTGCTGCGCGTGGGCGACCGCCGGCGCGACCGCCAGCATCGACGCGATGATCGCGACTGTCACCCGCGCGGGAAACACGTCTGGCCTCCTGACGAACGACACGCACCCGCGCGTGGAACGACCCTTGTTGGGTAGATGCGCGAGGCCGCGACTTTCCGGCTACGCCGAACCGGATTTTTTTGCGGTGATCCGAAGGGTCTCGCCCTGGCTCTCGACGCTGCCGCCGAAGCTGGCGGCGATGGCTGTGGCGAAGCCCCTAGGATCGTCGGCCTTGAAGAGGCCGGTGATCCTCTGGCGGGCAAGCCCGGGATCGGCCACGACGATCCGCACCGGGCCATAGCGATCGAAGGCGCGGACCGCGTCCTCGAGCCGCTCGCCGCCAAACGACAGCATCCCCTCGCGCCAGGCCAGGAGCTGAGCCTGCTGGGCGACCGCCACGGGCCGCACGCCGCTGGCGGCCAGGAGCTCATCCGAGGCGAGCGTGAGGGCATGATCCTTTTCGACCGTGACGGTTCGTCTTGCCCCGAACATGCCTCGGGATTGTGAAGCGATCAGCTTGCCCTGGGTGACGAGCGCCGTGATCGGCGCTTTTCCCAGGTTCTGCAGGCCGAACGCGCCATCCACGGTCTCCAGGACGAGATCGCCGGCCCGCACGACGAAAGGGCGATCCTGCCATCGGGCCACATCGACGAACAGCTTGCCGCGAACCAGTTCGAGCCGCCTATCCTCCGACGACGCGGCGAGATCGACCCGCGTATCGGTGTCGAGCGTCAGGATGGTTCCGCCCTTGAGCGCGAGGCGGCGGATTTCGCCGACACCGCTTTCGAGAGTGCGATGCCGACCCGAGCCGACCACGTAGGCGCCGGCGAAGGCCGCAGCGAGGGCGACGCCGCCGCCCACGACCATGCGTCGGTCCGGCGCTCGGCGGCGCGGCGAATGATGAGGGACGGCGGCAGACTCGGCGAAGGGCTTGGGAGGAGGGGCGTCCTCCGGCTCGGGCATCTTTCCGAGCGCGACGGCGCGTTCGGCGTGGATCCAGGCCGCTTGGGCGCGAACGAAGGCGCCGAGCCGTCTGCTGTCGCCTTCAAGCCACCGATCGAGGATTTCCCGATCCTCCGCCGTCAGTCCGCGTTCAGCCTTGGCCGCCCAGATCGTGGCGGCGTCTTCTATATCATTGGCGTGTTCGCGTTCGGGCATTCGAAGGTTTGGGGTCTACAACCACGGGGTCCTGAGCGGCGTCCTGTGTCTTAGATGACTTGGCGGCGGCATTTCCGCCACGGCCAAATTGCGCCAGCAGGAATTTCAGCCCCCTGGCGCTGTACTTTTCGACGGTGTGTTCCGCAAGGCCAAGCTGCTTTGCGGTCTCGCGCTGGGAAAGGCCATCCACTCGGCGAAGCCAGAAGACCTTGCGGACCTGCGTGGGCATGTCCTGGATCGCAGCCTCGACACGCTCCAGTTCCCGCTTGCCGTGAGTGTGCTGCTCCGGGCTGGGCGCGTCGTCGGCGTCCCCGAGCGCGGCGAGGTCGGCGATGGAACCGATGGGGACGATCTTGCTGCGCCGCAGGCCCTGCAGAAAGACAGACCGGGCGACCTGGAAGGCGTAGGTCTTGGGATCGCGGATCGCCTCGACGCTCTCCAGCTTGGCGAGGATGGCGTAGGTCTCCTGCACGATGTCGTCGATATCGGTATCGGAGATCTGCGTCGTGCGGCGGATCCAGGCGCGCATAGCCGGTTCGTGCGGGAGCACATGGGCCGCCAACCACCGACTGCGCGCTAGGTAAGGTGCCTGCATCAGGTCCGCATCGCACGGGTTTGTGACAGCCGTGCGTGGGAGACCGATACGGATCAATGGCTGATCATGACCGGCGTCGCGCGCCCGTTTCTTGGTCCCGAGAGTGAGGAGGCTCATCGCGCAGGTCAATGGATATCCCCGGTTGCGGTGCTCGCCAGACCAACGGAGATGTCCCAGGAGCGCCCACCAAGCCGCCGATTGAGATCGGACCTTGGGCGCCATACCGGCGAGCCGCCTTCGCTATAGGCGCGCGCCGCGCCCTACGCCCTCCCTTGCGTTCCAAGTGAATCTTTTTTGGCGGGATTGTGACGGTGTTGCGTCCCCCAAGTTGGAAAGGCCGCGGGCCTCTCAACTATCGGGGATGCAACATGCGTAACAGGCTTTCGATCTATGGCGGCTGTTCGGCGACGGCGCTCGCGATCTCGCTGGCGGCGACGCCCGCGGCGGCCGGCGAGCGAGCGCGGGAGTTCAATATCGCGCCCGGCGAGCTGAGCGTTGCGCTAAGCACATTCGCGCGGCAGGCGAACCAGGAGATGATGGTTCCGAGCGCCCTGGTCGCGGGCCGCCGCACCGCGGGCGTGCAAGGGCGCCTGGAACCGCATGCGGCCTTGAACGCCCTGCTCAAGGGCACGGGCCTGCAGTCGGCCTCCGATCGCGGCGCCGTCCTGACCCTCGGCCGTACGCAGACGCCCTCGACGGCGGTCAGCAGCCCGCCGGTGGCGACGGCAAAGAGCGCCTCGGCCCTGCTCGAGAAGATCAGCTATGGTCAGGCCGCGCCCGTCGCCCAAGCCGCAAGCGATTCCCCGATCGAGGATAGCGCGCCGCAGGTGGTTGAGGAGGTGATGGTCACCGGCTCGCGGATCGTGCGCGATGGCTATCAGGCGCCGACGCCGACCACGGTGCTGGGGCAGGAGGCGCTCGAGCGTCGGGCCCCGACCAACGTCGCCGACTACATCAACCAGCTGCCGCAGATGGGGCAGCCGACCTCGCCGCGCACCACGACGCTGAGCGCCGGCACCACCGGCGGCGGCGCCAATCTGCTCAACGCCCGCAATCTGGGCCCGACACGCACCCTGGTCTTGCTAGATGGGCGACGCGTCGTCTCGGCCGGCCTCAACTCGGCCGTGGATATCAACCTGCTGCCGACCAATCTGCTCCAGCGGGTGGATATCGTCACCGGCGGCGCCTCGGCGGCCTACGGCTCCGACGCCGTGGCCGGTGTGGTCAACTTCGTCCTCGACACCAAGTTCACCGGCCTGAAGGGCTCGGTCAGCGCCGGCGCCACGGAGCGCGGCGACAGCGAGACCTACACGGCCGACTTGGCGTTCGGCGCCAAGTTCGCGGGCGGTCGCGGTCACCTGCTGCTGAGCGGCAACTATTTCGACGGAAAGGGCGTCGACTCGGTGATGAGCCGCGACTGGTATCAGCCGGGCTTCCGGATGATCGCCAATCCGGCCTGGACCGCCACCAACGGCCAGCCGGGCCGCATTGTCCGCAACGACATCGGCTATGGCCGCGCCACGCCCGGAGGCCTGATCACCAGCGGGCCGCTGCGCGGCGTGATGTTCGGCGAGAACGCCCAGGTCGGCCAGTTCGTCTTCGGACCGATCCAGAGCGGGGACTATCAGGCCGGCGGCACGGTCGAGGACATCGCGCGCATCTGGCCGCTGCTGCCGCCCGTGAAGAACTGGGCTGTCTACGGCCGCGCCAGCTACGAGCTGACCGACAGCGTCACCGCCATCTTCGAGGCCTCGCGCGGCGGGTCGGACGCCTCCAACTGGTCATCGCAATATAACCGCATGGCCAACATCAATGTCAGCATCGACAACCCGTTCATCCCCAGCGCCATCCGCCAGGCGATGGTCGCCAACAACCTGACCGGCTTCACCATGGGCCGCCTGAACTACGACCTCGTGACGCCGGGCGGACATGGCGGCGAGGCGGGTTACTACCGTCGCCAGAACCGCTACCTGGCCGCCCTGGAAGGTCGCTTCCTGGAGACCGGAAAGTGGAGCGCCTACTACCAACGCGGCGATAGCGACGTGTGGTACACGCGCGACAACAATCCGATTGTCGCTCGCTACAATCAGGCCATCGACGTCATCGCCAATCCCGCGACCGGTGGCGTGGCCGGGGTCGCGACGGGCCAGGCGATCTGCCGCTCGCAACTGACCAACGCCTCGAACGGCTGCGTGCCGCTGAACATCTTCGGCATCGGCGCGCCCAGCCAGAACGCGACCCGCTGGGTGCTCGGCGTCGACGAGGGTCTGCAAGCCCGCCAGGACCTCGATATCCAGCAGGACGTCTGGGCCATCGACGCCCAATATGAGCCCTTCTCCACCTGGGCCGGACCGGTCTCGATCGCCGCCGGCTTCGAGTATCGCAAGGAACAGTTCAAAGCGACGGCCGACGCCCTGTCGCTGCAGTCGGCCTGGTACACGGGCAACTTCAGCGCTTCGCAAGGCAGCTATGACGTCAAGGAGATCTTCGGCGAGGTGCTCGTCCCGCTGATCAAGGACGCGCCCTTCTTCAAGAGCGTCGACTTCAACGGCGCGATCCGCCGGACCGACTACTCGACGAGTGGCGCGGTCACGACCTGGAAGGCCGGACTCACCTGGGAGGTTAACGACGATCTGCGTCTGCGCGCCACGCGCTCGCGCGACATTCGAGCGCCGAACCTGAGCGATCTCTTCGCCGCCGGCACGGCCTTCCAGAACACCTTCGTGGACGCCAGCCAGCCTGGCGGTCCGACGGTGTCCACCTACACGATCAGCGGCGGCAACCCGAACCTGGTGCCTGAAGCGGCCAAAACCTGGACCGCTGGCCTGGTCTATCGTCCCCACTGGCTTCGGGGCTTCAGCGCTTCGGTTGACTGGTACAAGATCGATATCGGCAACGCGATCGTGGCCATCGGCGCGCAGCAGCTGATCAACCAATGCTATGGCGCCGGCGTGCAGCAGGATCCGGCCTCTTGCGCCTCGATCATCCGCGCGCCCGGCAGCCGCGGCATCGAGGGAGCCACCATCTATATCGGCGGCGTCAACGCCCAGAAGCAGGCGGTGGAAGGCGTCGACTACGAGGTCTCCTACCGCGCCGACTTGGCCAGCCTCACCGACAGCCTGAAGGGTTCGATCGACCTGCGCCTTCTGGCGTCGAACACCCTCAAGAACGAAACCGCCCTGGCCGGCACCCTGACCGACCAACTGGGCCTGCCCGGCACGATGAAGTGGAACGGCCTGGTGACGGGGACCTACGCCTACGGCCCCAGCCGCACGACCGTCACGGTGCGCTATCTGGGCGGCGGCCGGCTCAGCAACTTCCCGACCACCAACGCGCAAGGCGTGGCCGAGGCGATCAACCACTTCGGCTCGGCCGCCTATGTCGAGTTGGCGCAGAACTACGACCTGAAGATCGCCGGCCGCGACGTGACCGTGTTTGGCGTCGTGGAGAACCTGCTGGATCGTGACCCCAATCCGATCCCCGGCCTGTTCAGCGTCGCTTACGCGTTCGGCACGACCAGCCAATACGACCTGCTGGGTCGAGCCTACCGGGTCGGGGCGCGTTTCCGCTTCTGACGACGCCGTCTTCGTCCGGGGCGATCGTCGCGCCCCGGACGGAGACGCTTGTTTCCAGGCGTTGGCGCGCGGAACTGAAACAAAGATCGCCGCCCCGAGGGGCGGCGATCGCGTTTCCGGCTCTTGTGAAAATGATTAGCGGGCGGCCCAACCCTCGATCTCGACATAGAGGTCGGGGCTTTGCAGCGCCTTGATCTCCAGGGCGGTGCGGGCCACCGTGTTGGGGTTGGCCGTGGTCAGGAAGAACTCCTTGAAGCCGGCGTTGACCCCGGCGTAGTCGGCCTTGCCCAGCGCCGGATCGGTCACCACGAAGATGTTCATCTTGACCATGTCGGACATCTTGTAACCGTGCTTTTCCAACACAGCCTGCATCTTCTTCAGGGTGCTGATGGTCTGGGTCTTGGTGTCTCCATAGCCCTTGGATCGGTCGTTGGGATCGAGGGGCGCGGCCGCGTAGCCGCCGAGAATGATGGTCTTGGCCCCAGCGCCCAACTCGACGCTTTCCAGCAGCATCGAACCCTCGCGGCCGTGCCGGACGACCTCCTGGGCGCAGGCGGACGAGGCCGCGCCCAACAGGGCGAGGGCGGCGAGG
Organism: Caulobacter sp. GW822-FHT07D08; assembly: GCF_058798735.1. Taxonomy (NCBI): domain Bacteria; kingdom Pseudomonadati; phylum Pseudomonadota; class Alphaproteobacteria; order Caulobacterales; family Caulobacteraceae; genus Caulobacter; species Caulobacter sp. GW822-FHT07D08. The sequence goes on along the minus strand of NZ_JBXAKU010000005.1, from coordinate 128,236 downwards.
GAAGAGGCGATGCGCATGATCTGGTCTCCATTTCTGCGGGATGAAAAAACGCCGCCGCGCGCGGAGGCGGCGGCGGCGGGGGGTGGTCTATGGCGGCGGCGCGAAGGCTCAGGTCAGGACCGCGGCTTCCTTGGCCGCCCGCGCGCCATGCTCGAAGGCCCCGCGGGCGTTCTGGGCGCCGTTGAGCTCGGAGTGGGCGATGATCACCCGGCCGTAGCCCTTGGCGACCACCTTCAGGGGACTGGGCTTGCCGTCCTTGCCCAGGAAGAAGCCGGGCGGCTGGACGACGCGGGCATGCCCCCAGCGGTTGATGACGACCCCGGCGATGTCCTTGGCGGGGTCGAAACGGGTTCCAGCCAGGATGGTCGCCAATTGCTGACGCACGATCCGCTCGTAGGTGGCGTAGGGCGTTCCCAGGAGCTTGATGCGGCTCGCGACCGTCTGCGCCCGCGCGTCCGCGCCCTCGACCGGGTAGACGCCCATGTACATGGTGAAGAGGGCGGGCTTGTCGGGATCGAGCGGCGGGGTCATGCCGTCGACCAGCATTGGCGCGCGGATGTTGCCGCTGAACCCCAGCATGTTGGCGTCGTCGAACCAGCGTAGCGCCGTCACGCCCAGGTCGTACATCGCCCGCCAGTTGGTCAGGGCCACGTTGATGACCAGGGCCGGGCCGTGAATGAACTCGCCGTAGGCCGAGGCGATGTCGATGGGCATGTCGGTCAGCACGCGCCGGTTCACCCAGCCGCCGCTGGCCATGACCACGGCCTTGGCGCGCACCTGATGGAGACGCCCACCCTTCTCGTAGACCACCAGGACGCCGTCTTCCTGCCCCGCCTTGCCGGTATGGCTGACCTTGACTGCGGTGGCGCCCAGCCGAAGGCGGGTGGGCTGGCCGGGACGGTCGAAGGCGGCGAAGTTGATGGGCTTGCTTTGGATGTCGGCGAAGGTGTTCTCGCCGCCGATCGCGCCGGGGAACATCTTCTTGATCAGCGGGCGCGCCATGCCGCTGTTGCCGCCCGGGAAGGACATGGTCTGGCGGGCGGTGTTGGTGACGTAGCGGCTGGCGGCGAGCGCCGACACCGCGCCCATGCCAAGGCCGGTGAGCAGGGCGATGGGCGGGCGCGCCACGCGGGTCACCGCCGGATCATAGTCCTTCACCACTTCGAGATAGTGGGCGTAGCTCATCCCATCGAGCTGCTCGGGGCTGAGGTCGGAGGTCCCGCCGGCGTTGGCGCGCCAGGCCAGAAGCTGGCGACGCAGTTCGGGCGAGAACGGCGTGCGGGCCAGGCCATCGTCCCAGATATTGCGCTCCAGGCGGGGTGGGCTGGCGCCGTCGGCGGCGTTGAAGTGGTAACCGATGTCGACGAGCCGTTCGCCGAAGCCGTCCATGTTCGTGTAGTTGTCCCACGCGAACCGCAGGGGTTTGAACTTGGGGTCGAAGCTGGCGAACGCGTAGTCGCGCGGAAGGTCCAGATCATCGAAGACCCGGTCCATGATTCCTCCGGAGCCCTTGACCGGCGGACCAAAGTCGTTGGCCGCCTGCGGGCCGGTCAGGCGCACGCCATTGACCAGGAAGTCGTTCTGCTTGGACGCCCCGCCGAAGATCGGGTGGTTCTCCAGGATCAGGGTGGTCTTCTTGCCTCCCGTCAGGTTGACGTAGTCGAAGGCGGTCAGGAGACCGGCCGGCCCGCCCCCCACGATCACCAGGTCGACCTGCTCGCTGTCATCGGCCGTCGGCAGCGCGTCGAAGGTCATGTCACGCACGCGGTGCGCGGCGTTGATCACCGTCTGGGTGTTGCCGTTCGACAGAGCGTAGTCGCCCACCCCGCCGCGGCCGGTGAAGGCGTCGCGCACCGGCCCGGCGGCTTCGGCCGCGTCCGCCCCGGTGGCGCAGCCGGACATCAAGATGGCGCCGCTGCCGGCGAGGACGCCGTTGACCACGTCGCGCCGACTGATCCGGGCCGACATGCCCAGGCGCTTGTCTTCCTGCTTACTGCTCACTTCCGTCTCCGACGATCGCTGCGTCACGGGCGGCGCCGGGCCGTCTCGTGACCAAGAGTTGGCCATGGTCGTCCGGCCGAACTTCGACCGGCATGGTGGTCTGGAGGGCGCCGACGAAGCCCGTTTGGTTCCCGGCCCGGAACATGCCGTTGATCTTCAGGTTCGCGACGGCCGGATCGACGACGATCTTCAGGCGCGAATACTGGTTCATCTCGTCGGCGGCCTGCGCCAGGGTGTCGTTTTCGAAGAAGATCTGGCCGTCGACCCACCCAAGGGCCTTCTCCGGATCCACGGTCCTGACGATCGCGCTCACGTGGTCCCGTTCCACGAATTCCTGACGCGGCGCCAACTCGCGGGAAACATCGCCGGCCTGCACCGATCGGACGGCCACGCGCCCCTCCAGCAGGGTCACGCGCAGACCGCGCTGCGAAAGGCCGACGTCGAAGACGGTGCCCAACGCCGTCACGGTCCGATCCCGCGCGCGGACCACGAACGGACGCTGCCGGTCCTTGGCGACGTGGAAGAGGGCGCGGCCCGAAAGCAGGGTGATGTCCCGGCGCGCCGGGCTCAGCTTGGCCGCCAAGCGGGTGTTGGAATCCAGCGTCACCGCGGAACCGTCGGCAAGGACGACCTGTGTCCGTTCGTTCAGCGTCGTGCTGTAGATCTTCGCTCCCTGCAGGACAGCCAAGGCTTCGGCGCCGCGATTGGCGTTCAAACCCAGGCCTGCCGCCAAGGCCAGCGCCGCGGCCATACCGGCGCCGATGGCCATGCGCCGGCGGTCCATGCGCCTTGCGGTCTGCCGGGCCGCGTCGCGCAGGGCGCTCAGCTCCGGCAGGTCCGCCTGGGCCCGAAGCGTGGACAGGGCGGCCTGCAGGCGTTCGTGAGCTTGGCGATGCTCGTCGGCTTCCAGCAACCAGGCCTGGAAGGCGATGCGTTCACGCTCGGTCGCGTCGCCCCGGCGCAGTCGCGCGTCCCAAGACGCCGCGGCGGCCTCGATCTGATCCATGTCCGGCGTCCTGTTCATAGGAGCTTCCGCAGACGCTTGAGGAGGTGGGCGTTGGCCTTGGCCATCTGCTTTTCGACGGTGCTCAGCGACATGCTCATCCGCCGGGCGATTTCCACTTGGGAGACTCCGTCGAAATGGTACTGGCTGAACACGTTGCGGACGGCGGGCGGCAGTTCGTAGAGCGCCGAGACCAGGCTCTGCAGGGTCTCGCGGCTTTGCAGCACCCGTTCGGGCGAGAAGCCGGCCTGATCCTCCGCATCGAAATCACCGTGCTGAGCGACGATGAAGGCGCGAGTGCTGGCTCGGCGCGCCTGATCGCGCAGAACATTGGCGGCGATCTGGAAGATATAGCCGTGGAGGTTGTCCACTGTTGAAAGGTTCTGCCGGGCCAGCCGTCCAAACACTTCCTGGACGAGGTCGTCCGCCTCTTGGCCCGCCCGGATACGTCGCTGGAAAAAGCGCGTGAGCGGTCCTGAGTAGTCGATCACGACCTGCTCAAGCGGTGTTCTCATGACCGACGCCGACATGCTGGGGCCTCCTGTTCGTAGGACGCAGCAGCGTTTCGATGCCGTAAGAAAAATGTCTCCCGTCCCGATTTCCGGGCTGCGGGCGGAAAAATGGCGTCGCTTCAAAAAGGGCGACTCGTCAGGGGGACTTTCGACCTTCGCCGCCCGCGCCGACGCCAGACGCCCGCGCCTCCAGATGAGTCCGTTTCGGCGAAAGCCAGTGCTTCGAACGGCGAGCCTTGCCCGCCTCCTAATCCCTCACTTCGTTCGCGCAGCCCTGGCCATGACCCCAGAAGCTGCCCTTGCTGCTTTCCAGGATGTTCTGGTCGCGGCGGGGGAGGGCGGTCAGGAAGTCGAGGCCGGTCTCGACCTCGAGCTGGCTGATCGGGACGATGAACTTGTCCGACGGCGTCTTCTTGTAGGCCTTGTTGTCGAGGCGGAAGCCGATCGCCCGGCCGCGCCGCAGGTCGTACAGCACCTTGAAATAGGCGGCCGGCGACAGGATCTTGTACGGGCCCTTGCCGATCCACAGCGCGCTGGAGCCATAGATCGGGCCGGTGATCGCGATCACGTCCTGGTGGCCGCCGCACAGCACCGCCGCGCGCACGTCCTCCTCCAGGAACCGCCACTGGGCGCGGTTGAAGCCGGCTCCGACCTGCGGCGACATGTTGCTCATGTAGAAGCTGTCGTCGGTCAGGGGCTGGCTGGACTTGAAGTCGGCCGCCGGGGCCTGGTGGCCGCGGTCGCGGGGGTTGGCCGGGTCGGTATAGTCCCGCGGCGTCGGGCTGAAGCCCCTGGCGTCGGGATCGGCGCGGAAATTGTCCTTGCGCTTGGCGGTCCCGGTCAGGGCGGCCGGCGACAGCCGCTCGATCACCCAGTCGGGATTGCGCGTCTCCTTGTTGAACGACACGGCGTAGCCGTCGCGGCAGATCAGGATCTGCTTGGCCAGCTCGTCGTCGCCGCGATGCCGGGGCAGGCCGACCTGGGCGAAGCGGGCCAGGCAGGCCGCCGGGGCCGGGTCGGGCCGCGCGCCTTTCTGCGGCGTCCCGGGCGGCGTGGCCTGGGCCCACGAAGCGTCTGGGGCGAGGGCGGCGGCCGGGGCCAGCGCCAGCAACGCGGCCCCAAGCAGGGTTAAGCGAAGCATCGCGGTCTCTCCCGTCTGGCGATCAGGTTTCTGGCGGTCAGGACTGAGTGGTGTCGCCGGTATTGGCCGTTCCGCCCGTGCCGCCGCTGCTGTTGCTGGAAATGCCCTTGGAGATGATGAAGCTGCCGCCGCTGATGCCGATCAGGCCCAGCACGGTCGGCGGCACCTCGACGAAGGCCCCGGCCTCGATCGACAGCAGCAGGAACAGCCCCGCCACCACGAAGGTGAAGATCAGGAACTGGAAGCGTGACAGGCTGGCCTTGACCGGCACGCGACGGACGGCGGCGGCCACGGCGTCGGCGGTCGGGGCCTGGCCGCCGGCGGCGGTGACGGCCGCGACCAGCGCCGCCTTCAGCGCCGTCTCGGACGGGATCTCGGCGATCAGCCCGTCCAGCTCGCCGCGCTTGGTGGCCAGCCGCCAGGCGACCACGGCCGCGAAGCCCAGGATAATGGCGACGACGGCGACGCCGACGATGTAGGCCAGCAGGCCCCAGGGCGTGTTGATCATGATGCTTCCCCCTTATGTGCGTTCATAGAGCTTGCCGCCGATATGCACGCCGAGGCTGGCGGCCAGGATCGAGAGCGCCTCGGTCGGAAGTTCGGGCAGCTTGTCGGCGTGGGCCGAGATCGCCTGCAGCCCCAGGGTCGCGTACCAGCCGGCGAACCCGACCGTGACGCCCAGGGCCTGTAGCCGCGCGGCCGAGACGCCGCCGGTCTTGGGATTGACGATCAGCCCCCGGATGTCGCCGCCGGAGAAGCCCTTCAGCAGCAAGACCGCCGCGACCACGGCCAGCCAGATCAGCAGGCCATATTGCGCGAGGTCGGCGACAGGCTTCAGCGACATGGCAGGCCCCGGACGGAGGTCGACGCGAACGAAAGCCAGAAAAGGAGGGCGCGGCCGGACGCGACGCGCGTCTACGGACTCGACAAATTCACGCCCCGGTACGGCGCGGACTTTGGCGCGAATTTGGCCAATTGTCAACTCAGAGCTGTTTTTACAGTCGTTCCACCGTCATCGGATCGGGCGCGCCCGCGAAGTACTTGTCGAGCGCCTTCTGGAAGCTCGGCTCGTCCGGCGCGGCGGCCTGGAACAGGGTCAGGGACGAGCGCAGCTTCAGGTCGTCGGGCGATCCGAACACGGCGCGGGCGTCATGGCCGGGCAGGGCCAGGATGGCCTCGACCGCCTCGACGAGGCGCGGGCCCAGGACGGGATGGGCCAGATAGGCGCGGGCCTCGTCCAGATCGACGATGGCGTAGAAGCGGGCGGTCGGGCTGCGGCCCAGGCCGGCGATCTGGGGGAACACGAACCACATCCAGTGACTGGTCTTCCGGCCGCGCTTCAGTTCGGCCAGGGCGGTGTCGTGGACGGTCGTCTGGGCCTCGACGAAGCGGCTGAGGTCCGCCATCGCAAACTCCCGCTGCAAGTTTCTGTCATCCCGAACCGAACCGCCGCGCCGCCCAGTCGATGAACACTCTAACGCGCGGGGACAGCTGTCGGCTGCGCGGATAGAGCAGGGACACCGGCGTCGGGCTGGGCGGGAAGTCGGCCAGCACCTCGACCAGGCCGCCGTCGGCCAGCTGCGCCTCGACCCGGTAGCGCGGGACCTGGATCAGGCCCAGGCCCAGCAGGCCCATGGCCACGGTGTTCTCGGCCGAGTTGACGGTGACGTCGGCGGGCACGGCGATCTGGCGCGGCTTGCCGTCGATCGTCAGTTCCAGCGGGTAGGGATGTCCGGTCCCCGCTTGCAGGAAGCCGACCATGCGGTGGGCCTTCAGGTCCTCGGGCGTGCGGGGAGTTCCCTGGCGCGCCAGATAGGCCGGCGCGGCGCAGGTCACCTCGGGCAGCAGGGCCACGCGGCGGCCGACCATGGCGCTGTCCTCCAGGTCGCCCAGCCGCAGCACGCAGTCGACGCCCTCGCGCACCAGATCGACCAGCCGATCGCCCTCGGTCATCTGGATCTTCAGCTCCGGATAGCGGTCCAGGAACGCGGGCAGGCCCGGAACGATGAACCGCCGGGCCAGAGCGCCCTGGACGTCGACCCGCAGCAGGCCGCGCGGCGTGCGCTCGCGGAACGCGCCCTCGGCTTCCTCCAGATCGTCCAGCAGGCGCAGGCAACGCTGGTAGTAGGCCTCGCCGTCCAGGGTGGGACTGACCTGGCGGGTGGTGCGCTGGAGCAGCCGCACGCCCAGCCGGCTCTCCAGCTGCTGCACGGCCTCGGTGGCGGTCGAGCGGGGCAGGTCGAGATCGGCGGCGGCCTGGGTGAAGCTGCGGCGCTCCACGATCCGCGTGAACAGGCGCATCGCCTCGAACCGATCCACGTCGCGCGCCTCCATTATTCGATAATGCGAACAATAATGTCGCGATTGGCTGAATTATTCAATCATGGCGAAGGCGCATGGTCTCCCAGCCGACAAGAGGTCGGCCCCGAAAGAGACCGGAGACATTCCAATGACTCAGCAAACTTCGAAGGTGGCGCTGGTGACCGGCGCCTCGGGCGGCATCGGCGCGGAAACCGCCCGACGCCTGGCCCGCGACGGCTTCGCGGTGATCGTCAACTATGCCGGGAACGCCGCGCCCGCCGAGCAGGTGGCGCGCGAGATCGAGGCCGCCGGCGGCAAGGCCGTCGTCGCCCAGGCCGATGTCAGCGACCCCGCCGCCGTCCGCCGCCTGTTCGACAGCGCCGAGACGGCGTTTGGCGGCGTCGACGTGGTGATCAACAACGCCGGGATCATGAAGCTGGCCAACATCGCCGACACCGACGACGCCCTGTTCGACCAGACCATCGCCGTGAACCTGAAGGGCGTCTTCAATGTCCTGCGCGAGGCCGCCCGCCGCCTGCGCGACGGCGGCCGGATCATCAGCCTGTCGTCCAGCGTCGTCGGCCTGCTGCCCACTGGCTACGGCGTCTATGCCGCCAGCAAGGCCGCCGTCGAGACGATGAGCGCCATCCTGAGCAAGGAGCTGCGCGGCCGGAACATCACGGTCAATGCGATCGCCCCCGGACCGACGGCGACCAGGCTCTTCCTGGACGGCAAGCCCGCCGAGGTGATCGAGCGCCTGTCCAAGGCCGCCCCGCTCGAGCGCCTCGGCCAGCCGGACGATATCGCCGGGAGCATCGCCTTCCTGGCCGGTCCGGACGGCGCCTGGGTCAACGGCCAGGTCCTGCGCGTCAACGGCGGCATCATCTGAGGGAGGGCCAGCGCCTGTCAGCCCGGACAGCCCCGCGCGGCTTCCGGGCTTTCCCGTGGCGAAAAGCCGAACGGTGTTCCCCGGCTGTTGACTCCCCCTCATACTGTGTGACATACAGTGTGTATCGCACACCATGTGCCACACACTATGCGACGCACACCCAATGCCCACCGATACGGACATCTTTGAATCGCTCCGCCTGGAGCTGCGGCGGGGGAGCCTGATCCTGGCCGTCCTCGCCCAGCTGCGGGAGGAGCGGTACGGCTACAGCCTGCGCCAGGCCCTCCAGGCCGTGGGCGTGGAGATTGACGAAGGCGCGCTCTATCCGATGCTGCGCCGGCTGGAGACCCAGGGGCTCCTGGCCAGCGAATGGCGCGAGGAAGACAAGCGCAAGAAGCGTTTCTACCAGCTGTCGGATGAGGGAAGGCGCGTGCTGGCCCGCCTCGCCGACGAATGGCGCGCGATCAACGCCGCCCTCGAGCCGCTGCTGTGAAGGCGGCCTCTCATTTCCAAGGGGACAAGACCATGAGCGATCTGATCGATCGTTACCTGGCGGCCGTGGCCGCCCTGCTGCCCAAGGACCAGCGCCAGGACATCACCGCCGAGCTGCGCGACCTGATCATGAACCGCGTCGAGGAGCAGGAGGCCGTCCGTCGTCGTCCGCTCGACAAGCGCGAGATCGAGGCCCTGCTGCGCGACATCGGCCACCCGATCGCCGTGGCCGGCCGCTACGGCCCCCACACCGCCCTGATCGGGCCGGAGCTCTATCCGTTCTGGGAATTCGGCGTGAAAGTGCTGCTGGCGATCGCCGCGATCGCCGCGATCGTCCCGGCGGGGATCCTGCTGGTCACGGGGCAGGGCGGGTCGCACATGATCAGCGGCGTGATCAACGATTTCATTCCGACCGCGCTCAGCCTGATCGGCTGCGCCACCCTGGTCGGCGCGGCGGTCGAGCGCGGCTGGATCAGGCTGGGCGACTTCAGCCAGTGGAAGGCCAGCGACCTGCCGCACATCCCCCAAGGCAAGGGGCTGTTCGTCAAGAGCCGCTTCGAGGGGCTGTTCGAGCTGATCGTCACGCTGCTGTTCATCGCCTGGTGGACCCGGCTGCTGCCGTTCCCGATGGGCGCCCTCGTCGACAACGGCGACGACGTCGGTATCGCGCTGAGCCCGGTCCTGAAGGCGCTGTACTGGCCGATCCTGGCCTTGTCGGTGGTGCAGGTCTGCTCGTCTCTGCTGGTGGTGGTCAAGCCGGGCTGGGCGCGGCCGCGCGCCGGCCTGGAGCTGATCTGCTCGCTGGGCGGCCTGGTCCTGGTGGCCGTGCTGTGGCCGGCCCAGCCGCTGATCACCTTAATGCTCCCCGATGCGCCGGGCGAGAATCTGGTCCGCCTGCAAGAGACCGTCGACCTGTCCTTCAAGGTCATGATGGTCGTCGCGGCCGGCGTCTATCTGACCAAGCTGTTCGTCGACGGGCGTCGGCTGGTGAGGGGGAAGTAGGCGGGCGGACAGGCCCCTCGAAGCTCCGTGTTCTGAGTCTTCGTTCACCCCGAATGTTAAGGTTTATGTCGTCGTCGAGTAACGATGCGGCGCCGCCGAAGACGGTTCAGAAATCGGCGAACACAGGTGCGGCAAGGCGTTTCCATCCACAAAAAAACGCCGCTCGCAGTCGTCCAGCTTCTCGCGATGATTCAAGGCGTTAACAATTCAACTGTGCGACTTCTGAGCGCAGAGGCCATGTTGCAGTGCGGCAAGTGCTTGCGAGTCGGTCACGGATACGTCATAAGCCGCTACAAGCAGGACCTTGGCCACATCGTGATACGGCCGGGTCTCCGCTTCGAAGCGCTCCCCGCAGTGATTTTTCCGGGGATTTCGGGGCGGTTTTTGTCGGGGGGCCGGAGCGCCCTCGCCGCGCAGGACACGAGTTTTGTATATCAAGTCGCAGACGCGCGCGGATGCGCGCGGGCTGGTCGGCGCCGTATTGGTCGGATCCATCACGGGTCTGGCTCTGGGCGGCGTTTACCTTCTGGGTGGCCTGGCCCAATCGGCCTCCACCCACGCCCGCGTCGCCCGATTGGCGGAAGGCGCTTCGGGGAACTTCTCCGACGCGGCGATGCTCAGCGCTTCTACGCGTATGGACCCCGGCGCCCTTGCCGTGGCCAAGCGTCATGATCCCTATCTCTTCGCCGCGGTCGAACGCAGCGGCCGTCAGACCCAGCAGCTTGCCGCCCGCCTCGAAGGCGCCGGCTCCAGCCTGATGCCCGGCCAGAGCGGCCGCACCGGTCCGCTGATGCTCCGGGCCAGCTTCGGCAACGCCTTCAACGTCGGGGGCGCCACCCCATTCCAGCTGGGCAACGCCCTGGAGAGCTCGCGCGAGCTCGAATGCCTGGCCGACGCCGTCTATTACGAAGCGCGCGGCGAGACCCCCAGCGGCCAGGCGGCCGTGGCCCAGGTGGTGATGAACCGCGTGCGCCATCCGGCCTTCCCGAAGTCGATCTGCGGCGTGGTCTTCCAAGGCGCGGTCAACCGCACGGGCTGCCAGTTCAGCTTCGCCTGCGACGGCTCGATGCGCCGCGCCCGCGACGTCGGCGCCTGGGCCCGGGCCCGCAAGGTCGCCTCGCGCACCCTGGCCGGCACGATCCAGAGCGAGGTCGGTTCGGCCACGCACTTCCACACGATCAATGTTTCGCCCGGCTGGGGTCCGCGCCTGCTGCGCGTCGCCCAGGTCGGCATGCACATCTTCTATCGCTTCGGTCGCGGCGGCGCCTCGAGCTTCGCGCCGTCGCGCCTGCCCAGTGTCGACGACATCGCCCCGTCCGAGATCGCCAGCCTGACCGCTGATGGTCGTCCGCCGGTGGTCTACGCCGCCAGCGCCCTGGGTCGCCTCGAGCCCGCCTCGACGAACGCTCCGGGCATGGGCGGCCCGATCGGCGCGGCGGTGACCGAACCCGCTTCGGCGCCGATCGCCACGGCCGCCAAGACGACGCCGGCCTCGGCGATGTCGATCAAGGCTCCGGCGACCGCGGCCTCGACCAAGGCGATCCCGGTCTCGTCCGACCGCGCGCCGCTGGAAGGCCTCAAGACGACAGTAGGGGCCGGGAGCGGAGCTGCTTCCTGACGGCGCCCGGCATGTGGCTGGTGGCGAAGCGCATCTGCTTCGCCCGCTTGCCCACGAAATAGTGCAGCTGCTTGCCGTGGGCGGCGTCCCAGACCGCCTGGGCGGCGTCCTCGACGGGATAGACCTCCAGCCCGCCGGCGCGCAGGGCGTCGGCCATGTGCTCGTTGGAGCCCGAAGCCCCGGCGTTCAGGATCGGCGTCTCGACGAACCACGGCATGACGCAGGCGACGCTGACGCCGTGCCGGGCGTATTCGACGTCCAAGGCTTCGGACAGGCCCCGCACCGCGAACTTGGTGGCTGAATAGACCGCCAGCTTCGGCGAGCCGTAGAGCCCCGCGCACGAGGCGACATTGATCAGCCGCCCGCCGGCGGCCTTCAGCAGCGGCAGACCCGCCCGCGCGCCGTTGATCACGCCCTTGATGTTGACGTCGATCTGGATGTCGCAGTCGGCGTCGGACAGATCCTCCAGCACCCCGAACCGGGCGACCCCGGCGTTGTTGAGCACGACATCGGCCTTGCCGCCCGTCTCCTTGCCGAATTCGCCCAGGGCGTTGGCCCATCCGTCGCGGTCGCGGACGTCCAGCGGATGGATGGAGCCGTTGTCCGGTCCGATGGCCAGCAGGGCGGCCTTGAGCCCGGCCTTGTCGATGTCCGACAGCCCGATGAACCAGCCCGCCGCGGCGAACCGCTTGGCGCAGGCCAGGCCGATGCCGCTGGCGGCCCCGGTGATAAAGATGCTCTTGCGCCCGTTGGCCGGCATGACGGCTCCCTCCCGTATCATTGTTATCAATGATCAGAGACCCGGGGGAGCGATGGGTCAAGCGGTCGATTTCTTCTCCCCCTCGGGGGGAGGGGGACCGCCGAAGGGCGGTGGAGGGGGGCGGCGCCGCGCTATCGAGGCCTGACCAGCCCCCTCCGTCTCGCCGCGCTTCGCGGCGATCCACCTCCCCATGAAGGGGGAGGAGAGCCTCAGTCCGTCTGGTCGTCGATCTCGGCGCCCGGGCCGTTCTTCAGGATCGACTCGATCGCGTTCTTGGCCGAGGCCTTCGACGCATAGCCTTCGGTCCAGAAGATGGTCTCGCTGTTGTAGGTGAAGTAGGCGACGAACTCGCCCGCCTTGTTCTTCTTGATCACGAACTTATGGGCCATCGGTCGTCTCCATCGATCGGTTTGACTTGAGGTCGGCCCCACCCGACCCGCCGAGCGTCGCCTTGCGAAGGCGGGCCTGTCAATCACCGGGTGATGACGCTTAAGTTGGTTTCGCACGCCGGCTCAGCCGATGATCCGGTCTTCACCTGCCCAAGAGCCCGCCCATGAATGTCGACGACCGCCTCGACCAGTTGTCCCGCCAACTTCTGTCTGTCCCCTATGGACAGCTGAACGAGGTCCAGAAGAGCGTCATCGACCTGATCTGCGCCGAGGCGCCGACCGGCCTGAACTCGATCCTGCTCAATGACGACCGCTCGTTCTGGGACCGGCTGGCCGACAAGGTGGCGGCGGTCGGCGGCTCGTGGGGTTTCATCGGCGGTTTCAGCGCGGCCTTGCTGCTATGGACGGCGGTCAATGTCGCGCTCAAGCCGCTGAACCTGGCTTTCGACCCCTATCCGTTCATCTTCCTCAACCTGCTGCTGTCCACCGTCGCGGCGCTGCAGGCCCCGGTGATCATGATGAGCCAGAACCGCCAGGCGCTGAAGGATCGCCAGAACGCCGAGCACGACTATGTCGTCAACCTGCGGGCCGAGCTGGAGATCATACACCTGCACGACAAGCTGGACGCCCTGCGCGAGCGTGACATCGTCGCGCTGGGCAAGCAGCACGCCGAGGCGCTGGGACGGCTCGAGGCCCAGATGACCGCGCTGACGGCGCGGCTGGAGGCCAAGGGGTAGACGGCATGGTTCTGCGTCTGGACCGGACGGGACTGTGAGCAGGCCCGTCCTCGCCCTTCGACAAGCTCAGGGTGAGGACTAGTTTCGACGACGGTTCAGTGGAAAACCTCATCCTGAGCTTGTCGAAGGACGAGGTTTTCGGCTCCCGAGGTCCGCCGCCTACCACCCCTGCCCATTGCAGACGATCGTGCCGGTGGCGGCGATGCGGCTCTTCTTGAGGCGCGCGATCCGTTCCGGGGTCATCTGGCCTTTCAGCCAGGTCTCGTAGGCGGTGACATCCAGGCGGGGCAGGCACGAGCGCAACATCGGCGCCTCGACCAGATAGAGTTCGGCCTCGGGCGTGGTCCGCCAGCGATAGGCGCCGTCCAGGCCGTCGACCCGCGTGGGCGCCGCCGCCGTGCGGTAGAGCAGCCAGCCGGGCGGGATCCTGTGGCGGCGCGCGAAGGCCAGCTGCCTGTCGGCCAGGGCCTGGATCATGGCCTTCTTGTTCGGCTCGACCTTGGCGACCTGGGCGGGGTCCATGCCGCCATGGACCATGATGATCGCCTGGCGCCCGATCAGCAGGCGTCGGCCCAGCGGCAGGACATAGTTGGCGCAGGACGAGGCGCACTGGCCGTCAACCCGGATCGTCAGGTCGCCCAGGCCCGAGAGGCGCTCGGCGATGTCCATGGCCGCGCCGCTGGGACCGCCCTGGCTGTCGACGACCAGCTCGGTCGTGGTCGGCTGCAGCTTGGCGGCCACGCAGTCGGCCATGGCCGGGTTGGTCTCGCCGCTGAGGGCGAACACGGTCGGCGAGCGCTGCTCGCACGCCGCGGCGTGCGCTAGCCCGCCCAGCGACGAGAGGGCCAGCGCCGCCAGCGTCGGCAGGATGTGGTTCGGACCGCGCATGACCCCTCCGCGAACGCGGGAAGGCTATCGGTGCGCGCGCGGCGCGTCCAGAGGTTGAGCTACAGCTTCAGGCCCAGCTTCGGCCCGGCCCAGACCATCGCCGCGTAAAGCGCCATGGTCAGAACGCAGCCGGCGACGAGAGCCGTCCAGAACGGCGCGCCGCGCTTCAGCATCGCCGGGATCAGCAGGAACATCGGCAGCGATGGCAGGACGAACCAGAACGTGCCGCTGGCGTGGGCCGCCATCCGCGCCGGATCGTGAGTGTCGCGCCACAGCCAGATCATGCCCAGCACCGAGACCAGCGGCAGCGACGCCACCAAGCCGCCCAGGCCCGGATAGCGCTTGGCGATCTCCGACACGGCGGCGACGATCACCCCCGAGACGGCGGCCTTGATGACGAGATAGAGCATGGCGTCCAGCCTGGACCGATCCGAAGCCCGGGCCAAGGGTTGGGGGCTTCAATCGCGTTGAGCGGATTACGCCGGCCGGTTAGGTTGGCGGGATAGGAGACTTCCCATGCAGATCGCGGTGCTGACGTTCGACGGCTTCAACGAGCTGGACTCGTTCATCGCCGCGGCGATCCTCAACCGCATGAAGGCCAGCGGCTGGGCGGCGCACATCACCAGCCCGACCCCGGAGGTCACGTCGCTGAACGGCGTGACGGTCCAGCGCCAGCGACCGCTGGAGTTCGCCGCCGAAGCCGACGCGGTGATCATCGGCAGCGGGATCAAGACCCGCGAGGTGGCCGCCGACGCCGATCTGCTGGCCCGGATCCAGCTCGACCCGGCGCGCCAGCTGATCGGGGCGCAGTGTTCGGGCACGCTGATCCTGGCCAAGCTGGGTCTGGTCGGCGATCTGCCGGCCTGTACGGACCTGACCACCAAGCCCTGGGTCATCGAGGCGGGGGTCCAGGTGCTGGACGCGCCGTTCGTGGCCCACGGCAATGTCGCCACGGCGGGCGGCTGCCTGGCTTCGCAGTATCTGGCCGCCTGGGTCATCGCGCGCGCCGCCGGGCTGGAGGCGGCCGAGGAGGTGATCCACTATGTCGCGCCCGTGGGCGAGAAGGCGGCTTGGATCGCGCGCGCCACGGCGGTGATCTCGCCGTTCCTGCCGACGACGGACGCCGAAGCGGCTTAGCCGTCGGAACAGGCGCACGGCCCCGGGGTTGATCCAGAACCATCCCGCAGGAGCGTCCCGATGCCCACAGTCAGCTCGAACCCCGACAAGATGTCCGAAGAGAAGGCCGAAGAGGCCATCACCAAGGCCAATACCGACCTGAACGATCAGGGCGACATCGCCGCCGACGACGCTGGCGGCACGGCCGCGGCCCATCGGGTCGATGAGGCCCTGGAAAAGGCGCGGGGCGCGCCGGATTAGACAGGAGCGAGGCCGCCCGCGGATCAGGCGGGCGGCCCGCGCGACCTTAGCGCCAGACGTAGCGGCAGACGGTCACCCGGTGATGGTGTCGCCACTCGGGGCGGCACACCCGCACCTTGTGGGGGCGATAGTGCCGGCCGCGATCATAGCGCACGCGGTCGTGGCGAGCGTGATGGCGGTCGTAGCGATAGTCGTAGCGATCGTGGCGATCGTATCGGTCGAAGGCGCCGGCCGTCGACGGGACGGTCAGGGCCAGGGTGGCGGCCGCCAGGGCGGTGACGCCCAGCAGTTTCGCGACGGGCATGATGTGCTCCAAGATCGAATAGTCCCTCGATCCCGAAACGCACGCTGCGGCCCCTATGTTGCGGGGCGATGTCCCGAAGGTACGGCCATGCTTGGTCGCGGCCCCGGCGAGGCAAGGGGGCGGTGGGCTCGGCGTTTCAGACGCTCTTGGCCGATCGCCGCAGCGCCTGGGGCGGCTGGCCGAAGGCGCGGATGAAGGCCCGGCGCATCCGCTCGCTGTCGCCGAACCCGGTCTCCAGGGCCACGTCCTCGACCTGCAGCGGCTGGCTGTCCAGCAGAGCGCGGGCGGCCTCGACCCGCAGGCGCTCGACGGCCTTGGCGGGGGTGACGCCGGTCTCCTGGGCGAACAGGCGGGCGAAGTTGCGCGGGCTCATGGCGGCGCGGTCGGCCAGCTGCTCGACCGACAGGGACCGCGCCAGGTTCTGGCGGGCCCAGGACAGCAGGGCGTCGAAGCGCCCGGGGCGCAGGTCGATCAGCGCCGAGAACTGCGACTGGCCGCCGGGGCGGTGGTGATAGACCACCAACTGCTGGGCGGTGCGGCGGGCGATGGCCTCGCCCTCGTCGGCGCCGATCAGGGCCAGGGACAGGTCGATGCCGGCGGTGATGCCGGCCGAGCTCCACACCGCCCCGTCCTGAATCCAGATGCGGTCGGGCTCCAGCTTCACGTCGGGATAGCGGCGTTGGAAGTCCTTCGTCCGGCTCCAGTGGGTGGTGGCGCGCTTGCCGTCCAGGAGGCCCGCCTCGGCCAGGACATAGGCGCCAGAGCAGACCGAGGCCACGCGGCGGCAGTCGCGGCCGGCGGCGCGGACGAAGGCCAGGGTCTCGGGGCAGGTGGCTGGGACCTTCACCCCGTCGCCGCCGGACACCAGCAGGGTGTCGAGGCGCGGCGCGTCGGCCAGGGCGGTGGTGTGGATCGTCACGCCCGACGAGCTGGGCGTCGGCTCGCCGCGCAGCGACAGGAAATGCAAGGCATAGGCGCCCGGCGAGAACCGCCCGGCGATCTCGAAGGCGGCGATGGGGCCGGTGGCGTCCAGAAGCTGGAAACCGGGATAGACCAGAAAGCCGATCGCGCGGGTCATGCCCTTAGCCTTGGCTGAAACCGTGGGAACTATGTCATTTCAGACGAACGCTAACCGAACCATGGTCTCCACGCAAATCATGACGGAGACCATCGCATGAGCCAGCAGTTGCAAATCGTGATCGCCATCTTCCCCGGCGTGACCCACCTGGACTTCACCGGTCCGCACCAGATCCTCTGCCGCCTGCCCGGCGCCAAGGTGACGGTGGCCAGCCTGGAGGGCGGCGAGATCGAGGCCGACGGCCTGGTCTTCGCGCGCCTGCCGAAACTGTCGGACATCGAGGCCTGCGACGTGCTGATCGTGCCGGGCGGGTTCGGGACGACACAGGCCATGGGCGACATGGACTTCATCGCGGAAATCCGGCGGCTGGCCGATGGCGCGCGGTACGTGACCTCGGTCTGCACCGGCTCGCTGGTGCTGGGCGCGGCGGGACTGCTGAAGGGCAGGCGGGCGGCGTGCCATTGGGCCTGGCGCGACCAGCTGGCGCTGTTCGGCGCCATCCCCGATCCGTCGCGGGTGGCGCGGGACGGACGCTACATCACCGGCGGCGGGGTGACGGCGGGCATCGACTTCGCCCTGACCGTCGTGGCCGAACTGGCCGGCGAGGCGGTGGCGCAGGGGATCCAGCTGGCGGTCGAGTATGCGCCGGCCCCGCCGTTCGACGCCGGCCGGCCGGAGACCGCGCCGGCCGAGGTGCTGGCGCGGATCTCGGGGATGTACGGCAAGGGGATGGAGCAGCGGCTGGCCGCGGCGGAGAAGGCGGCGGCGGCGCTGTGAACCAGCCGGTGCTCTCTCCTCCCCCTATTGGGGGAGGGGGACCGCCGAACGGCGGTGGAGGGGGTCGGCGCCGCGCTAATTTAGGCCTGCGTCATCCCCCTCCGTCTCGTCGCGTATCCGCGCCGATCCACCTCCCCCAAAGGGGGAGGAGAGACTTACAGCGCCGCTCTAACCGACCCGCACCCCCGTCATCGAGATCGCCGCGAACACGTCATCCGTGAAGAAGCTCATCGGCTCGCCCGGCGTCTGCGCGCCCAGCACATAGAGCAGCGGCAGATAGTGCTCGGCGCTGTTGATCGAGATCTCCGCGTCCGGACCCAGGCCGCGCCAGTCGATCAGCGGCTCATGATCGCCCGCCAGGATCAGCGCCTTGGCCGTCTCGTTGAAGCGGTCGGCCCACGGCGGCGCCTCGGGTCGCCGGAAGTCGGCCGCGCGCAGGTTGTGGACGATGTCGCCGCTGCCCATGATCAGCACGCCCTCGTCGCGCAGGGCGGCCAGGCGGCGGCCGGCCTCGTAGTGCCAGCGGTCCGGCCGGCCGCGGTCGATGCCGAGCTGCACCACCGGCACGTCCGCGTCGGGATACATCGGCTTCAGCACGCCCCAGGCGCCGTGGTCCAGGCCGCGCGTCGGGTGCTGGACCACGACGTCGGGGGAGAGGAGCTCGGCGACCCGCCCCGCCAGGGCCGGATCGCCCGGCGCGCGGTACTGGACATCGAACAGCGCCTGCGGAAAGCCGCCGAAATCATGGATGGTCTCGGGCGCGCTGGAAGCGCTGACCGCCGAGGCGCCGCGAGTCTCCCAGTGGGCGCTGACCATCAGCACCGCCTTGGGACGCGGCAGGGTCTGGCCCAGCCTGCGCCAGTCGCGGCTCCAGGCATTGTCCTCGATGGCGTTCATCGGCGAGCCGTGGCCGACGAACAGGACGGGCAGGCGAGACATGGTCGATCCTATGGGGTTGGGCCTATTAGAAACAGTAGGAGTTGCAGATAGTGGCCGCGACGCCATACCGCAAGACGACGTTCCGGACACGGCTTTCACACGGGCGCCGGCTTTGTTATGGCGGGGCCTGTGACCGTCCCGCTTTCCCAGATTCCTCCGGACGCGCCGCAGGCCGCGGTTGTGCTGGAGCGTCCCGACAAGGCCGCCGTCCGGGGCGGCGCGCTGGATTTCCTGCGCTTCCTCGCCTCGCTGCTGATCGTCGTCTATCACTATGGCGCCGAGAGCCCGATGCGGATCGAGCGCTTCGGCCAGGTGTTCTCGCGCGGCTTCCTGGCGACGGACTTCTTCCTGATGCTGTCCGGCTACGTGCTGGGCCGAGCCTATGGCGGCTCGGTGATCAAGGGGCATATCAGCACCCCGCGCTTCTGGGTTCGCCGCGCGGCGCGGGTGTGGCCGGGGCACCTCGTGGTGCTGGCCATGCTGGCCGTGCTGGTGCTGCTGCTCAACACCGTCGGCACCGACGCCCACAAGCCCAGCCGCTTCGCCTGGGATCAGCTGCCGGCCCAGGCCTTCCTGGTTCACGCCTGGGGCTTCACCAGCGACGGCTGGAACCTGCCCAGCTGGTCGCTGTCGGCCCTGATCGTCTGCTACGCCCTGTTCCCGTTCTTCTGGAAGACGGTCAGCAAGGTGCGCCACGCCTGGATCCTGCCGCTGGGCGCGGCCGCGATCCTGGGCGTGTTCGAGGTGATCGCCCGCCACGTCTTCCACCATGCCCTGCCGGATCTGCAGTTCCAGTACGGCGTGGTGCGCGCCCTGCCGCTGTTCATCCTGGGCGTCTGCCTGGCGCGGGTCGTCGACATGCGCTGGCCGTCGGAGACGGCGGCCAAGGCCCTGCTGTGGGGCGGCGTCGCCCTGCTGGTCGTCACCCAGCCGCTGGACCGCTACGCCCTTCCCGACCCCTGGCTGTTCGACGCCCCGTCGCTCTTGGCTATCGCCATGATCGTGCTGGGCGCCGGCCGTCTGCCGGTCAAGCGCCCGAGAGCCTGGATCGAGGAGGGCGCCAAGCTGTCGTTCGCCCTGTTCATCACCCACATCTTCGTCGGGGTGATCTATTGGAGCGCCGTGCACAAGCTGATCGAGACGGTGCCGATCGGCATCGGCTGGCAGTGGCTGATGTGGCTGGCCGGTTTCCCGATCGCCTATGGCTTCGCGTGGCTGTTTCACACCTATGTCGACCAACCGCTGCAGGATCGCATCCAGCCGCTGCTGAGGAAGTAGCTTAAATTTTCCGTTCTCCCCGGCGAAAGCCGGGGCCCAGATCGAACCCAGAGCTCTCGTGGTTTCGGCGACGACCCAAGGCGCGAACACCCCAGCCTTTCCGAATGTATCTGGGCCCCGGCTTTCGCCGGGGAGAACGGGTTTGGGGTTTATTTTGAGTTTGGGCGGCGCTAATTCGGCCCATGACCAGAACCATCCCCCTGCAAGGCGTCGAGAACTTCCGCGACTTCGGCGACTACGCCGCGGGGGCGGGGCGGCTGAAGCGGGGCGTGCTGTTCCGCGCCGCCCACCAGGCCGAGGCGACCGACACCGACCTGGAGGCCCTGGCGGCCCTGGGCATCGTCACCCTGGTCGACCTGCGCCGGCCCAATGAGCGCGAGCGTTCGCCCTCGCGCCGCTGGACGGGCTTTTCCGCCCAGGTGATCGACAATGACCTGGGCGTCACGGGGACGGATCCGTGGCTGGAGTTCATCACCAGTACGGACCTGACCGTCGACGCGGTCCACGACTACATGGACGAGTACTATCGCCGTCTGCCGTTCAAGGAGCGGCACATCGACCTCTTCCGCCGCTTCTTCCTGGCGTTGGCCGAGAGCAAGGGCCCGGCCCTGATCCACTGCGCGGCGGGCAAGGATCGCACCGGCGTGCTGGCGGCCCTGACCCACCACATCGCCGGCGTGACCGACGACGACGTCATCGACGACTACCTGCTGACCAATGACCCGACCCGCTTCGACCGTCGCGGGGCGATGTTCATGGACCACATCGAGGGGATCACCGGCCGCCGCCCGGACGAGGCCGCCATGCGCGCGGCCATGGGCGTCGAGGCCCGCTACCTGGCGGCGGCGTTCGAGGTGATCAAGGCCGAGCACGGCGGCCTGGATGGCTATCTTGAGCAGGCGGTGGGGCTCGACGCGGACACGCGCGAAAAGGTGCGGGCGCATATTCTGCTCTGATCTGCTTACCCTCTCCCCTTGCGGGAGAGGGTGGCCCGCGAAGCGGGTCGGGTGAGGGGTGGCGCTGCGCCACCGAGAGACCCCTCATCCGTCGACTTCGTCGACACCTTCTCCCGCAAGGGGAGAAGGGGAAAAATCCGTAAGGTGACAAACGCTCGTTTAAGGTCCAGCCTCGCGCCACTGCCCCATCAGAGGGCTGAGCGTCACTAGGGTGTGGTATGAGCGAGTTGGCGGGTACGCCTCCGGGCATGAGCGATGTCGCCGGCGACGATGTCCTGGTCCCCGCCCCCAAACAGAAGCTCTCCCGAAGCGCGCTCAGCTGGATCCTGCACCAGGGCTCACGCGACCCCTATGTGATCCTGGTCACCATCTATGTCTTCTCGCCCTATTTCTCGCGGGTGCTGGTCGGGGATTCGGTCAGAGGCCAGGCGACCGTCGCCGACATCTCCACCGTCTATGGCCTGCTGACCGCCGCCCTGGCGCCGATCCTGGGCGCCTCGATCGAGCGGTTCGGGCCGCGCAAGCCGTTCATGGCCCTTATCCTGGCGATCATGGCGCCCTTGCTGTTCGCCCTGTGGTGGGCCAAGCCCGGCGGCCTGCCCGTTGATCTGGTGGGCGTGGCGCTGATCATCCTGGGCGTGGCCTATAACTGCGGCGACGTGCTCAACAATTCCCTGCTGGCGCGGGCGTCCGAGAAGGGCCAGGAGCCGGTGCTGTCGGGGCTGGGCTACGCCCTGGCCAACGGCCTGTCGGTCAGTCTGCTGATCTTCGTGATGTGGGCCTTCGTGCTGCCCGGTGTCGTGCCCTGGTCGTTCGTGCCCAGCGCGCCGCTGTTCGGCCTCAGCCAAGTCGAGCACGAGCCTAGCCGCATCGTCGGCCCGCTATCGGCGGCGGTCATGCTGCTGGGGGCGATCCCGTTCTTCCTGTGGACCCGCGACGCGCCGCGCACCGGCGCCTCGCTGGGCGCGGCGATCAAGGAGGGCGTCAAGCTGATCCTCGACACCTTCGCCAACCTCAAGGGTCACGCCGACGTCGCCAAGTTCCTGGGCGCGCGGATGCTCTATTGCGACGGCATGACCGCCCTGCTGATCTTCGGCGGCCTGTTCGCGGCCGGACTGATGAAGTGGGGCGAGCTGGAGATGCTGGCCTACGGCATTTCGCTGTCGATCTTCGGCGTGCTGGGCGGCCTGATCGCGCCGTGGCTGGACAAGACCCTGGGTCCCCGGCGGGCGATCCAGGTCGAGGTCGGCATCTGCATCCTGGTGCTGCTGGGCACGCTGGGCATGGACCGCGAGAAGATCCTGTACCTGTGGACCTGGGACGCGGCGACCCATCCGGCCGTCTGGAACGGCCCGCTGTTCCGCACCCTGCCGGAGCTGATCTATCTGGGCCTGGGCCTGCTGATCGCCGTCTTCGTCACCGCCCAGTACGCCTCGAGCCGCACCCTGCTGGTGCGCCTGGCCCCGCCGGACCGCATGGCCGCCTTCTTCGGCCTGTTCTCGCTGTCGGGCACCGCCACCATGTGGCTGGGCTCGCTGCTGGTGGCCCTGGCGACCAAGATGTTCGCCAGCCAGGTGGCCGGCTTCATCCCGATCGCCGGCCTGCTGGCCCTGGGGCTGGTCGGCCTGTTCACGGTGAAGGGCGGGGGCCGGGAGGCTCAGCACTAGCCCCCACCTACTAGCGCAGGTCTGTCCGCCCCCAAGAGGGTGGCGGAGAAATCTCTCCTCCCCCCGTTGGGGGAGGGGGACCGCCGAACGGCGGTGGAGGGGGTCTGCTCCGCCTGCTACATCACCGCGCCATGCGCCGCGTCGCTCTCCTTACCGCCCCCTGGCGCGAGCCGGTGTGGGCGCTGGCCCCGTTCCGGGACGAGCCGTATGCCTGCGCCCTGGTCACCGGCGGAGCGGGGCGGTGGTCGTATCTGCTGCGCCAGCCCGACGCGACCTTCAGCTTCGCCGCCGCCGATCCCGCCGATCCGTTCGCCAGGCTCGCCGAGCTGACCGGCCCCCGCCGGCCGAGCGAGCCCGACGGTCCGCCGTTCCAGGGCGGGGTCATCGGGCTGGCGGCCTACGAACTGGGCGACCGCGTCGAGGATCTGGGCCTCTCCCGCACCGCCTGGCCGGACCTGAGCTGCGCCCGCTATCCGGCCCTGCTGGCCTTCGATCACCACGCCCGGCAGGTCGTGGCCGTGGGGCGAGGCGCGACGGACGCCGAGGCGGGAGCCCGCGCTCGTGAGGCTCTGGCCTGGCTGGACGCGCCGTCCGATCGCGCGCCGTTCGACGGCCCGCTGTGCCCGGATCTGACCGTCTCCGACGGCGAGGCCTACGAGGTCGCGGTGGCCGACGTGGTCGGGCGCATCCTCTCCGGAGAGATCTTCCAGGCCAATATCGCCCGCGCCTGGACCGGACGGCTCGCCGCCGGCGCCGATCCGTTCGACCTGTTCACGCGGCTGCGCGGCCAGAGCCCGGCCCCGTTCTCGGCCTATCTGCGCCTGCCGGGCCGGGCCGTGGTCTCCAACTCGCCGGAACGGTTTCTGAAGGTCGACGCGGACGGGGCGATCCTGACCCAGCCGATCAAGGGCACGCGTCCCCGCGGCCGCGACGCCGCGGAGGACCGGGCCCTGGCCGCCGAGCTGCTGGCCAGCGACAAGGACCTCGCCGAGAACCTGATGATCGTGGATCTGATGCGCAACGACCTGGCCCGGGTCAGTCCGCCGGGCAGCGTCAAGGCGCGCGAGCTGTTCAAGGTCGAGAGCTTCGCCAACGTCCACCATCTGGTTTCGACGGTGACCGGCCAGCTGGCCGGCGGCCGGACGGTCGCCGACCTGCTGCGGGCCAGCTTCCCGCCGGGCTCGATCACCGGGGCGCCCAAGGTCCAGGCGATGAAAGTCATCGCCGGCCTGGAACCGCCGCGCGGACCCTATTGCGGCAGCCTGTTCTGGGCCGGCTTCGACGGGGCGTTCGACTCGAGCGTGCTGATCCGCACGGTCGGCCTGGTCGAGGATGGCCAGGGTTGGACCCTGGAGGCGCGCGCCGGGGCGGGTATCGTCGCCGACAGCGATCCGCGCGGCGAGCGCCTGGAGACCGAGGCCAAGATCGCCGCGCTGAAGAGGGCCCTGACGGAATGATTATTCCTCTTGAGGACAGGGGCTTGCTGCTCGGCGACGGCCTGTTCGAGACGATGCTGGCGGTCGACGGCGCGCTGCCGCGTCTGGCCGCCCATCTCGACCGCATGGCCGCCGGCTGCGCCGTGCTGGGCCTGCCGTTCGACCGCGATGAGGCCGAGCAGCTTGTGCGCGGTGCGGCGCCGGCCGCTGGCCGGTTCGCCGTGCGCCTGACCCTGACCGCCGGTTCGGGCGGCCGGGGGCTGGACCGTCCGGCCGCGCCGCTGCCGCGCCTGTTCGCCACCGCCGCGCCGGCCGCGCCGGTCGTCACGCCAGCCAGCGCGATCGTCGCGGCCGCGCGCCGCAACGAGGGCTCGCCCGCCTCGCGCCTGAAGACCCTGAGCTATCTCGACAACGTCCTGGCCCGGGCCGAGGCCAGGGCCGCCGGCGCCGACGAGGCGGTGATGCTGAACAATCGCGGCGAGATCGCCTGCGCCGGGGCGGCCAATCTGTTCTGGATCGAGGGCGGGCGTCTGTTCACCCCGCGCCTGGACTGCGGCGTGCTGGCCGGGATCACCCGGGCGCGGCTGATGGCGGCCGAAGCGGTCGAGGCGGTCGCCGTCGGGGTCGAGGCGCTGGAGCGGGCCGAGGCGGTGTTCCTGACCAACAGCCTGATCGGCTTGCGCCCGCTCTCGCGGCTCGTCACCCCCTTGGGCGAGCGGACCTTCACGCCGCACCCGCTTGTCGAGCGCCTTGCTACAGCGTGCTGACCCAGGTCACCGTGTCGGAGCGGCGCGGGCGCAGGTAGTAGTTGCGCTTGAAGGTCATGGTGGTGGGCATGACCAGCTTGGTCGCCGAAGTGTAGTCGTAGGTGGCCCGCGAGACGATGATGCTCTGATTGGCCGCCAGCACGCCGGTCGAGATGTCGGTGACGGGGGCGCCCTTGGCCGGGCAGCCGGTCATGCCGACGCCGGCGGGGTTGGGCTGCACCCAGGCGACGGTGTCCTCGCCCTTGGCGTTGGAGACGACGCTGTAGATGCACATCTTCAGGCCGGCGGTCGGATAGGGCGCCATGATCAGATTCCCGATGTTGAAGATGTCGGTCATCTTGCTCGGGCCGGTCTGGGGGGTCTGGGCGACAAGGTCGCCGATCTGCGCGGTGATGTTCGACAGGCGACGCTGGGCCATCATGGCCTGGGTCGTCTCGGCGAAGCCGAAATACATCAGGATCAGCACGGGGGCGATCAGGGCGAACTCGATGGCCGAGACGCCGCGGCTGTCGCGCCAGAATGTCTTCAGGCAGACCCTCTTCCCGAGGACCTTCTGCAGCCAGGGGGGCGAGGGGCGGATCATTGGTCGTACGGCTCGTTGGTGAAGGCGGTGGCGGCGTAGACGACCCATTGGCCGCTGGCGTTCTGGAAGCCGGTCTGCATCAGCGGCGAGATCAGCGGCCAGGTGTAGTAGGCGCGGACCAGGACGATCGAGCCGGCCGTGCCCGGGTTCCACTGCATGCTGGTCGGAACGGTGTTGGTGGCCGAGGCCGAGGTGTTGCCGGTCGAGTAGTCGGCATAGGTGCGCACGTCGAGCCGCAGGGCGCTCTCGCAGCTCATCGCGCCGATCGGTCCGATCTTGTTGCAGACGGCGGTCTTGAAGGTGGCGGCCGTGCCGCCGTTGGTCTGCACCTCGCCGGTGCGGATGGTGCGGCCCACGTCGATGACCGCGTTCTCGAGCAGCAGCGAGACCATATAGACCAGGCCCAGCTCGATCAGGGCGAAGACGAGCATCAGGAAGGGCATGAAGACCAGGGCGAACTCGACCGCCGTGGCGCCCTGCTCGGCGCGCGAGAAGCGGCCGGCGAAGCGGGCCAGCCGGCGTCGGGCGCGAGCGAAGATGTGATTGTAGGCCATGCGGCGGCGCGGACCCTGAAATGATCGTCCGACAGACTAGCCGAACGATCCTAACCACTGGTTAGAGCGCGCTCGCGTGGGGGAGGGCGCCTACGGCGTGCCCGAGGCCGGGCCGGGGCCGCCGACACGCGTGCAGCGCGCGGCGCCGCAGGCGTAGCTGTTGGTCGTCGCGCCGCGATAGATGGTGACGCCGCCGTCGCCGACCTCGGAGACCACCACCTGGCGGGTGGTCAGGGCGCGACCGCCGGCTCCGAAGGCCATCAGGGTGGTGACGCCCGGACGCTTGCCCATCACGACCAGGGTGCGCTCGTTGACGATGCTGACGTCGGCGATGGTGGGATCGGCGACCACCACGTCCCGCACCGCGCCGCCCACGCTCATATAGGAGGCTTCGCCCGCGGCCAGCGGCAGGTCGGTCGAGGTCGCCTTCACCGGCAGGACGCCCGTGTTCTGAGCGTTGGCGCCGGCCCCCGAGAGGGTCAGGACGGCGGCGATGGCGAGCGAAAGGCGGCGCATGAGGTTTCCGATCTCGGATCCGAACGTGCCTCAGCATCCTTTGGTTTGGTCAACAAAAGACTAAGGCCCGTTTGCGTGCGTCCAAGCGTCGCTTGAGAAAGTCCTTGATTCAAAAGGGGTTGATCGCTTTCGCTGCGGCCATGGTTAAGAACAGATAACGGTAAATACAAATAAACCAAAAGAAAAATCTGAGAAACCAACTGATGTTTACTCAGCATTAAGTGAGCTCGGCGAAATTGATCGTGTTTTCGGGGGTTAGCAAGTCGAGCCGGCTTGAAGCCTCAAATCAACCAGCTCTGACTTTAGGAGATCTAGACATGACCAAGTTCGTCACGCGCTTTCTGAAGGATGAATCGGGCGCCACGGCCATCGAATATGGCCTGATCGCTGCCCTCATCGCCGTCGTCATCATCACGGGTGTTGGCGCTCTGGGCACCACGCTGAACACGAAGTTCAACGACATCAAGGACAAGGTCGCGAACGCTGGGACCTAAGTCCAGCTAAACGCTCGAAAAGAAAAGGGTCGAGGCTTGGGTCTCGGCCCTTTTTCTTTGCCTGCCCATTTCTCTTTGCCTGGATGACAGAGGTTCCGGGCTTCCGCCGAGCGGCGAGAAACGATTGCTTCATCCGTCCGTCCCAGAATGGCCCGGTACGGAAGGGGTCCCCGACGGGGATTTTACAAGGCGCGAGAGCATGCAAGCTATCCAGATCCCGCTGCTGCTGATCTTTCCGGTCTTGGCCGTCATCGGCGGCCTGAAGGACCTGATCAGCTACAAGATCCCCAACTGGATCTCGCTGGCCCTGATCGCCGCCTTCGTTCCGGCCGCCCTGGTCAGTGGCGCGCCCCTGACCCAGATCGGTCTGTGCCTGGCCGTGGGCCTCGGCGGCCTCGTCCTCGGAATGGGTATGTTCGCCGCCGGTTGGATCGGCGGCGGCGACGGCAAGCTGTTCGCCGTCTGCGCCCTGTGGATGGGCTGGCCCGGCGCCTTCCTGTTTCTAGTCTATACCGGCCTGGCGGGCGGCGTCCTGACCTTCGCCATCCTGACCCTGCGCTCGGGCTATCTGGTTCCGGCCGTGGCCGGCGGGCCGGCCTGGCTGCGCAAGCTGGCGGCCAAGGACGGCGATCTGCCGTACGGCGTCGCCATCGCCGCCGGCGCCCTGTGGGCCTTCCCGCACGGCGCCCTGGCCGTCGCGGCCCTGGGCTGAGACTCCCTTGAGTTGAGCCCGGCCGCGCGCTGACTCATCCCGCGACACCCTGCCGCGCGCCCCGCCGCCTGAACGATGAAAACTTTTAGCAGCCGTTAACCATGCGCGGGCGAGCATGGAGCGTGGCCAGAAAGGCTGACTGACGAATCGCGCGCGCCCGCCGGACGGCGGCCGTTCGGTTCCCCCTTGAGTTACAGCCCGCGCCATGAGTCCCGTTCGCCTCCTGATCGTCCTGATCGCCGCCGTCTCGGCCATCGGCCTGGCCGTGGTCCTGCAGCGCGCGCTGGGCGGCAAGCCGGTCGCTCCCGCCGTCGTGGCCGCGACCGCCGCGCCGGGCAAGCCGATGACCCAGGTCCTGGTGGCCAAGCGCGACCTGCCGATCGGCACGCGCCTGGTGGCCGCCGACGTCGCCTGGCAGGCCTGGCCGTCCGACGCCATCAGCGGCGCCTTCATCACCAATGGCGCGACCCCGGCCGCGCCCGACGGCAAGGTCGAGGCCGCCAAGGCCGCCGTCAGCGGCGCCGCCGACCAGATGATCGGCGGCGATCCGGCCAAGATCGTCGAGGGCGCGATCGTCCGCGACCCGATCCTGGCCGGCGAACCGGTCACCAACCGCAAGATCGTGCGCGGCGGCGAGGGCGGCTACCTGTCCGTCGTCCTGACCCCGGGCAAGCGCGCCATGGCCGTGCCGGTCACGTCCGAGACCGCGGCAGGCGGCTTCATCCTGCCCGGCGACCGCGTCGACGTGCTGATCACCCGCGAAGGCCAGGTCAGCGCCTCCAGCGACGGCGAGGGCGGCGGCGGCGGCGGCCGCTTCGTCATGGCCGAGACCGTGCTGCAGAACATCCGCGTCCTGGCGCTCGACCAGAGCACCGCCGCCGAGAAGGACGCCAAGTCCATCGTCGCGGCCACCGCCACCCTTGAGGTCGGCCCGACCGAGGCCGAGGCCCTGACCCGCGCCAAGGCCGGCGGTCCGGTGACCCTGGCCCTGCGCGCCTATACCGATCTCGGCGGCCCCTCGGGCATCGTCGGGAAGACGGCCGCTTCGGACTCCACCATCCGCATCAATCGGGGCGGCCAGACCTCCAACGTCTCGGTGCGCCCGTGAGCCGCCCCATGGACGCCTTCGCGAAAGCTCAAATGTCCCTGAAGCGCCGTATCCTGACGGCCCATCTGGCCGTCCTGCTGGGCCTGTCCTCGACCGCGCCGGTCTTCGCCGACGGTCCGGTCGGCGGCTCGCACGTCTATCGTCCCGCCGCCCGCGTCTCGCGCCCGGCGCCCCTGCCGCCGCCGGCCATGCCGCTGGCCCCGCCGCCGCTCGGCGACCAGGCGACCCGCATCATCCTGACGGCCGACCAGAGCGCCGCCACGGTCGAGCTGGTCAAGGGCAAGTCGGCGATCATCGAGCTGCCCGCGGACGTCCGCGACCTGCTGGTCACCAACCCGCTCGTCGCCGACGCGGTGCTGCGCGACAAACGCCACATCCACGTGGTGGGCCTGGCGGAGGGTTCGACCGACGCGGCGTTCTACGACGCTTACGGCCGACGGATCGTGTCGCTGAACATCCGCGTGACCCAACCCGTCGACCTTCTGGCGGCGACCCTGACGCGGGTGCTGCCCGACGCCAAGATCCAGGTGCAGGCGATCCGCGACAGCGTCATCCTGACCGGCATGGTGCGCAACGCCTCGGAATCCGACGCGGTGTCGCGCATCGCCGCCCAGTTCACCGGCAAGCCGGAGAACGTGCTGAACATGCTGACCATCGCCGGCAAGGACCAGGTGATGCTGCAGGTTCGCATCATCGAGGTGCAGCGCAACGTCATCAAGCAGCTGGGCTTCGACCTCAACGCCATCATGGGCCAGCTGGGCCAGGATCAGTTCAGCTTCGGCCTGTCGCCGACCTACGGCGTCAACGGCAGCCTGCTGGGCGGGGTCACCGGCGGCTATTCGCTGAACACCACCAAGCAGCCGCAGCTGCAGGTGCCCTGCTCCTCGGGCATGGACGGCGAATGCTACGCCGTGGTCCATGGCAAGGTCGTCCATACCGGCCTGACGGGACCGGATGGCAAGGAAATCGTCATCGGCAACGGCGACACCGCCACCGTCAAGGACACCGCCGGCAGCACGGGCCTCAACCAGGCCAAGAGCATGGTCCAGGCGTTCGAGCGCGTGGGCCTGGTGCGCACCCTGGCCGAACCAAACCTGACCGCGGTGTCCGGCGAGGCCGGCCACTTCCTGGTTGGCGGCGAGTTCCCGGTTCCGACCGGCAGCGACCAGACCGGCAAGATCTCGATCGAATTCAAGCCCTACGGCGTGGGCCTCGGCTATACGCCCGTGGTGCTGTCGGGCGGCCGCATCTCGCTGAAGATCTCGACCGAGGTCTCCGAACTCTCCAGCCTGGGCGCCTTCACGGTGTCCTCCGGCTCGACCTCGGCGGCCCTGACGGTGCCGGGCCTGTCGGTGCGCCGCGCCGAGACGACCGTCGAGATTCCTTCGGGCGGCTCGCTGATGATCGCCGGCCTGCTGCAGCAGACGACCAAGCAGACGATCGACTCCATCCCCGGCATGACCTCGATGCCGATCCTGGGCACGCTGTTCCGGTCGCGAGACTTCCTGAACGGCCAGACCGAGCTGGTGATCATCGTCACCCCGTACATCGTCGACCCGACCCGTCCGCAGAACCTGCAGACGCCGGCCGACGGTCTGGTCTTCGCCAACGACATGAGCACGGTCCTGCTGGGCCGTCTCAACAAGGTGGTCAAGGCCCCGGCCGGCGCCAACGCGGGGCGCGCGTACCAGGGCCCCGTCGGCTATGTGATCGAGTAGGACGCACCCATGACGCACAAGCCTTTCGTCAAGACCGTCCTGATGGCCCTGGCCTTGTCCGGCCTGGCCGCCTGCGCCTCGACGCCGCCCGGCGAGGGTCCGTCGAAGACCGCCGCCACCGACACCCAGCAGTGGACGGACCGCATCAAGGTCACCTCCGCGCCGGACGAGATCGTGCTGGCGCCGCACGCCAAGGGCCTGTCGGCCAACCAGTCGGCCGCGCTGGAGGCCCTGATGGACCGCTGGCTGCGGGCCGAGGGGCGCGAGCTGGTCGTCACCTCGCCCAACAGCGCCGGCGCCATGGCCACCCAGATCCGCGACCGTCTGGTCAGCCTGGGCGCGCCGGGCTCGCGCGTGCGGGTCGTCGGCTTCAACCCGACCGGCCCCGATGACGAGACCATCCGCGTCGGCTTCCTGCGCTACGAGGCCGAGAAGCTCAAATGCGGGCAGCGCTGGGAAAACCTGGCCGCCACCCGCAACAACGAAGCCTATGACAATTTCGGCTGCGCCATGGCCGCCAATCTGGCCGCCCAGGTCGCCAATCCCGAGGATCTGATCCGTCCGCGCGACATGACGCCGGCCGACACCGGCCGTCGCGACACGGTGCTGGGCCTCTACCGCAAGGGTGAGACGACCAGCTCCAAGAAGGACGACCAGGCCAGCGGCTCGATCTCGAAGGCGATCCAGTAATGCGGCCGTCCGACAGCGATCCCTTCGACCTGGGCTTTGACGCCGCCGACGAATTCACGACCGGCGCGAACGATCCCTGGCGCGCGTCCGCGCCGCCGTCGCTGAACCCGACCGTGGGCGGCTTCGACGACCCGTTCGCCGACTTCCCGCCCGCCCGTCCCGAAGGACCTCAGGCGCCGCGCACCGCGCCCCAGCCTCAGCCCCAGCCTCAGGCGCAGCGCGCCGCCCCGCCGCCTCAGCCGCCGCCGCAACCGCGCGCGCCGCGGCCGGCGGCCGTCCAAGACGACGACCTCGACATCGCCGAGGCCGCCGCCCCGGCCGCGCCGGTCTATCATGAGCCGATCTCGGACGGCGGCCTGGGCGACGCGGCGATCCCGCGCATCACCATCCACGCCTTCTGCGCCCGTCCGGAAACGGCGGCCCTGGTCGAGCACGCCGCCGCGGACCGCCGCATGGCCCGGGCCTCGACCATCGTTCGCGACGGCGGGCTGGAGGCGGCCGTCGACTACTACCAGAACCAGCCGACGCCCTCGCTGGTCATGGTCGAGACGACCGACGGCGCCCAGCGCCTGCTGCACCTGCTGGACAGCCTGGCCCAGGTCTGCGACCCGGGCACCAAGGTGGTGGTGCTGGGCCAGACCAACGACATCGCCCTCTATCGCGAGCTGATGCGCCGCGGGGTCAGCGAGTACCTGACCCAGCCGCTTTCGCCCCTGCAGGTGATCCGCGCCGTCGGCGGCCTCTACGCCGATCCGTCCGCGCCGTTCGTCGGCCGCCAGATCGCCTTCGTCGGCGCCAAGGGCGGGGTGGGGGCCTCGACGCTGGCGCACAACTTCGCCTGGGCGATGGCCGAGAAGATGCAGACCGCCACGGTGCTGGTCGATCTCGACCTGGCCTTCGGCACCGCCGGCCTCGACTTCAACCAGGATCCGCTGCAAGGCGTCCTGGACGCCCTGACCCAGCCCGACCGCCTGGACCCGGTGCTGATGGACCGCATGATGGTCCGCTGCGGCGACCGCCTGTCGCTGTTCGCCGCCCCGGCGACGCTGGACGACGACTACGACATCGGCGCCGACGCCTACGAGGAAGCGACCCAGAAGATCCGCGGCGCCGCGCCGTTCGTGGTGCTGGACATCCCGCACGTCTGGAACGCCGCCACCCGCCGGGTGCTGGTCGGGTCCGACGACCTGGTGGTGGTGGCCATGCCGGACCTGGCGTCCCTGCGCAACGCCAAGAACATCATAGACCTGGTCAAGGCCTCGCGGCCCAACGACGTGCCGCCGCGCCTGGTTCTGAATCAGGTCGGCGTGCCCGGCCGTCCCGAGATTCCGGTGAAGGATTTCGGCGAGGCCCTGGGCATCCAGCCCTCGCTGGTGCTGCCGTTCGATCCCAAGCCCTACGGCCAGGCGGCCAACAACGGCCAGATGCTGGCCGAGGTGGCGCCCAAGTCGAAGGCCGCCGAGGGCCTGGAGCACCTGGCGCGCCTGATCAGCCGCCGCGAGCCGCCGCCCTCGCAGAAGTCCTCCGTGCTCTCGGGCCTGTTCAAGAAGAAGTAGATGTTCGGCAAGCGCGACCCGTCAGCCCCCGCCGAACAGAAGGCGCCGCCCCCCGCCCCGGCGGGCGGCGCGGCCATCGCCACGCGTCCCCAGCGGATCGAGCCGGCCGCCGCGCCGACCGCGCCGGCGCCAAAGGTCAACGGTCCCGCCCCGAAGGCGACGCCGGGCCTGGACCAGCTGCGCGCCGCGCAGGGGATCGCCGCCGCCCAGACGACCAACATCGTCCGTGAGCAGAGCGACTACTACCACGCCACCAAGACGGTGATCTTCAACGCCCTGCTGAACACCATCGACCTGAGCCAGCTGGCCCAGCTCGACCAGAAGCAGGCCGCCGAGGAGATCCGCGACATCGTCGCCGAGCTGGTGGCGATCAAGAACGTCTCGATGTCCGTGGCGGAACAGGAGACGCTGGTCCAGGACATCATCAACGACGTCCTCGGCTATGGTCCGCTGGAGCCCCTGCTGGCCCGCGACGACATCGCCGACATCATGGTCAACGGCGCCCACCGGGTGTTCATCGAAGTGGGCGGCAAGGTCCAGCTGACCAATGTCCGCTTCCGCGACAACATGCAGCTGATGAACATCTGCCAGCGGATCGTCAGCCAGGTCGGCCGCCGCGTCGACGAGAGCTCTCCGATCTGCGACGCCCGCCTGCCCGACGGCTCGCGCGTCAACGTCATCGCCCCGCCCTTGGCGCTGGATGGTCCGACCCTGACCATCCGGAAGTTCAAGAAGGACAAGCTGACCATGAAGAACCTGGTGGAGTACGCCTCCATCAGCCCGGAAGGGGCGCGGGTTCTGGGGGTCATCGGCGCCTGCCGCTGCAACATCGTCATCTCGGGCGGCACGGGCTCGGGCAAGACCACCCTGCTCAACACCATGACCGCCTTCATCGACCCCACGGAACGGGTCGTGACCTGCGAGGACGCCGCCGAACTGCAGCTGCAGCAGCCGCACGTGGTGCGCCTGGAAACCCGCCCGCCGAACCTGGAAGGCTCCGGCTCGGTGACCATGCGCGATCTGGTCAAGAACTGTCTGCGGATGCGTCCCGAACGCATCATCGTCGGCGAAGTCCGCGGCCCGGAGGCGTTCGACCTGCTCCAGGCCATGAACACCGGCCACGACGGCTCGATGGGCACGCTGCACGCCAACAGCCCGCGCGAGGCCATCAGCCGTATCGAGAGCATGATCACCATGGGCGGCTACGGCCTGCCCTCGAAGACCATCAAGGAGATGATCGTCGGCTCGGTCGACGTCATCGTCCAGGCGGCGCGCTTGCGCGATGGTAGTCGCCGCATCACCCACATCACCGAGGTGGTCGGCCTGGAAGGCGACGTGATCGTCACCCAGGACCTGTTCGTCTACGAGATCACCGGCGAGGACGCCGACGGCAAGGTGATCGGCAAGCACCGCTCGACCGGCATCGCTCGGCCGCGCTTCTGGGATCGCGCCCGCTACTACGGCCTGGAGCGCGAGCTGGCCGAAGCCCTCGACGCGGCGGAGTAGGCTATGCTGTTCGTGATCGCCGGCATCCTGGGGTTCATCACCATCGCGGGCCTGGGCTTCGCCTTCGCGGGCGGGGACAGCGGCCAGGCCAAGGCCGCCAAGCGGGCCCAGATGATCGCCGGAGGCGGCGAGCGCCAGGTCGCCGTGCGCGCCAGGGCCGCCGCCAACACGCCGGACGCCCGTCGCCAGAACATCCTCAAGGCGCTCAAGGAGCAGGAGCGCAAGCAGAAGAAGGCCACGCTGAGCATCAGCGCGCGCATGCTGGCCGCGGGCCTGGGCCAGAACGTCAGGATGTTCTGGATCATCAGCGGCGCGCTGGCGGTCGTCGTCGCCCTGATCGTCCTCGTGCTGAGCCAGAACCCGCTGATCGCCTTGGCGGGCGGTTTCGCCGCGGGTCTGGGCCTGCCGCGCTGGGTCCTGGGCTTCCTGGCCAAGGGGCGGACCAAGAAGTTCACCGAGGCCTTCTCGGACGCCATCGACATCATCGTGCGCGGCATCAAGTCGGGGCTGCCGGTCCACGACTGCCTGAAGATCATCGGCAAGGAGAGCCCCGAGCCCCTGGGCGGCGAATTCCGCACCCTGACCGAGAACATCGCCATGGGCGTGCCGATAGATGCGGCCCTGGAGAAGATGTACGAGCGCATGCCGACCAACGAGCTGCGCTTCTTCGCGATCGTGCTGGGCATCCAGGCCAAGACCGGCGGCAACCTGGCCGAGGCGCTGGGCAACCTCTCCACCGTGCTGCGCGCGCGCAAGCTGATGAAGGAGAAGATCAAGGCGCTCTCCGCCGAGGCGATCGCCTCGGCCTCGATCATCGGCTGCCTGCCGCCCGGCGTCGTCATCCTGATCAGCGTCACCTCGCCGGCCTACATGAAGCCGATGTTCACCGACCCGCGCGGCCACCTGATGATCCTGGGCGGCCTGCTGTGGATGACCATGGGCATCCTGGTGATGCGCAAGATGATCAACTTCAAGTTCTGAGAGGAGGGTCGCCGTGAGTCTCGCCACCGCCCTGACCGATCCCTCGAACCTGCTGACGGCGTTCATCGCCCTGGTGACGTTCGCCACGATCATCACCCTGGCCTCGCCGGCGCTGCGCGACAACAACCTCGAGGGCCGCCTGAAGTCGGTAGCCAACCGCCGCGAGGAGCTGCGTCGAAGGTCGCGCCAGAACATCGCCTCGCGCGGCGCGACGGGCGGCACCCTGCGCCACCAGGACGAGGGCCTCTACAAGAACGTGGTCGAGCGGCTGCAGCTGTCGCGGCTGCTCGAGGATCCCAAGGTCGTCGACAACCTGGCCCAGGCCGGCTTCCGCGGCCCGCGCCCGGTGACCACCTTCTATTTCTTCCGCTTCGTGGCGCCGTTCGTGTTCGCCGGGGTGGTCGGGTTCTATCTCAATGTCGTCAACGGTTTCGGCCTGTTGCCGATGCAGAAGCTGTGCGCCTGCGTCGCGGCCCTGGCCCTCGGCTACTACGCGCCCAACGTCTACATCAGCAACATCGCCCAGAAGCGCCGCGAGTCGATCGTGGCGGCCTTCCCCGATTCGCTGGACCTGCTGCTGATCTGCGTTGAAAGCGGGATGTCGATCGAGGCGGCCATCCAGAAGGTCGGCTCGGAGGTCGGCGCCTCGTCGATGGAGCTGGCCGAGGAGCTGTCCCTGCTCACCGCCGAACTGTCGTACCTGCCCGACCGCCGCCTGGCCTATGAGAACCTGGCGCGCCGGACCAACCATCCGGGCATCAAGTCCGTGGCCACCGCCATGATCCAGGCCGAGCGCTACGGCACGCCGCTGGGCACGGCCCTGCGGGTCATGGCCAAGGAGAACCGCGATCTGCGCCTCTCTGCCGCCGAGAAGAAGGCCGCGGCCCTGCCGGCCCAGCTGACCGTGCCGATGATCGTGTTCTTCCTGCCGGTGCTGTTCGTCATGATCCTGGGCCCGGCGATCCTGAAGGTGCAGGACATCTTCGGGAAGCACTGACGCTTCCCACCCCTAAAAGACCCGTCCAAGGCGTGGCGCGCGGCTTGCGCTGACCCGACCCCTCGGTTTCGATTTGGGACAGTGGGATGAAACACATGGGGAAGGGCCCTCCGGTTCGCGCGTTCGCGGCCGAGGAAGAGGGAGGCGCGGCCATCGAGACGGCGCTGTTGGCGGGCCTGGCGGCGTTTCTGGCGTTCACCATCAAGAACATGGTGGCGATGCCGCTGCTGGGCGTTCTCACCAAGGCCAGCCGAGTGCTCAGCCAGGCGCTGGGGGGGTAGGCGCGCCGCCGGTAGCAATGCAACATTAAGGTGTGTGGCCGTATTTTGCGGTCTCACAGTTTAGTTGAGGCTGGCCATGGAAATCTCCTCGTCTCCGCCTGTTGCTCCTCAGCCCGCCGCGCAGCCGGCTGTCGCCCCGCAGTCGACGCCTTCGGACGGTTTCAAGAACCAAGATCGCTTCAATGAACTGATCGGCAAGGTCAGCAACAGCGCCGGCTCCTACTCCGAGAGCGAGCAAATGGACGCCTGGACGGCCTTGCACGACATGGCGGTTTCTGGCGGTCTGGTCGGCATGGGCGAGGAGAACAGGAAGCTCTATAACGAGAGCGGCAACTCGGCCATTTCCCAAAAGATCAAGCAAGTGGGTCAGAGCTATACGCTCGCGATGATCGCTGGCCAGCAGAACGGCGGAGCGTCGGGCGCTCGGCAAGCCGCGCTCGACTTCTTCGACAAGCAGAGCGGTTCGAACCAAGATATTCTCTTCCGGGGCCATGTTAACGCCTCCGACATGAGCGGCGCTAAGCCGTTCGCGGACGTCAACAGCTGGCGCAACTCGATGCTGGCCGGGATCAAGCTCGATCAGTTCATCGAGCAGTCCTCGGCCGGTGGAAACCAGAACGAGAAGGCCGCGGCAAATTCAAAGCTCGCGACCGCGCTCAAGCTGTCCGAATCCAAGACCCAGGACGCGAGCTGGACGCAACAAATCGCTGACCTGCTCGGGCAGCGGGATCCGATTCAGGACAAGGTCGATCTCTCCGAAGAGGCCAAACGCACCGTAGGTCAGTTTCCCTTGACCCGCCAAACCGCGAGTGCGCCAAGTTACGAGGCCGGCTCCGTCGCCTCGAAGCGCGTATAGGCCGAGGGCGCGGCAAGGTGACGGGGCGATGTTATCATGACTCTATGGGGGGCGTGGTCAAAGCAGAAGTCCGCTTCGCCAGTTGAGTTGATGTCTGATCCGAACAACAGACCCTACTGCCCGCCGCCCGCCTTCAGCGACTCCCAGCTGCGGCCGGAGCCGGCCTGGCCGAGGGCGGCGCGCAGGTAGGCCAGGTTGTTGCTGACCTGCTCGGGCGGCAGATCGGCGCGGGCCAGTTTCTCGGCTTCCGGCAGGCGGCCTTGCAGGCCGACCACCAGGGCCAGGTTCTGGCGCACCTGGATGCCGGCCGAGGGCAGGGCGGCGGCGCGGCGCAGTTGGACCTCGGCGCCGGCCAGGTCGCCCTTGGCGGCCAGGTGCATGGCGTAGTTGGCCAGCGGCGTGGCCTCGGTCGGCGCCAGGGCCAGAGCCTGGCGGTGCGCGGCCTCGGCCTCGTCGTCGCGCTCGGCCTGCTCGTAGGCCACGCCCAGCAGGGTCAGCGGGCGCCAGTCGCGGGGATTGAGGGCGGCGGCCTTGCGGGCCGGCTCGATGGCGTAGAAGCCCTGGCCCCGGGCG
Source organism: Caulobacter sp. GW822-FHT07D08 (assembly GCF_058798735.1). Classification (NCBI taxonomy): domain Bacteria; kingdom Pseudomonadati; phylum Pseudomonadota; class Alphaproteobacteria; order Caulobacterales; family Caulobacteraceae; genus Caulobacter; species Caulobacter sp. GW822-FHT07D08. The sequence goes on along the minus strand of NZ_JBXAKU010000005.1, from coordinate 90,799 downwards.
ATGTGGGCGCGGGCCAGCTCCAGCAGCAGGGCCTCGTCGTCGGGGCGGGAGACCAGGCCCTTGGTCGCGGCCTCGGCGGCGTCGTCGTTGCGGCCCAGGGCGCGCAGGGATTGGGCCAGGGCGGCGCCAGCCTCGGCGTCGGCCGGGTCGGTCTCGAACTCGGCGCCCCAGAAGGCGGCGCGGGCCAGCGGGTCCAGGCGGCGGGCCTCGGCGCGCTGCTGCGGCGAGGCCTTGACCGGCGCGGCCTTGGCGGCCTCGACCTGGGCGGGCTTGGCGGAGTCGGCGGCGAAGGCGGCCGGCGCGATCAGCAGGACGGCCGGGGCGAGCAGGGTTGCGACGAGCGCGCGCTTGCGACACATGAAAGACATGTCTCCAGAAGGTTCGCCCATTGTCCGGGCGCGGCCCTCAAGGAATCGTTAAGCATAATTTTAAAGGACTTCGTCGATGTCCGACGCGACGCATCCGATCCTGGCCTCGGCGCAGGGGCAGGCGATCCCGGTCCATCCGGTGAGCGAGGCCGAACTCGAGGGCCTCCTGGCCAGAAAGCGCGCGCCGGTAAGGACTTACGCCACCGCCAACACCTTCACGGGCAAGGCGGGCCAGGTGCTGGCGGTCCCGGGATCCAGCGGCGCGGTCGAGCAGGTGCTGCTCGGAACTGGTGCGGGCCGCGTTGATCTGTCGCTGTTCCGGACCCTGGCGGGCAAGCTGCCGGCCGGAGAGTACGCGCTCTCGAAGCTGCCGCGCGGCGTCGATCCGGAACAGGCGGCCCTGGCCTTCGCCCTCGGAACCTACCGCTTCGACCGTTACAAGAAGAAGGGCGAGCCGATCGCCCGGCTGGTGGCGCCCAAGGGCGTCGACGCCGCCGTGGTGACCGCCACGGCCCACGCCTGCGCCCTGGCGCGCGACATGGTCAACACCCCGGCCAACGACATGGGGCCGCTGCAGATCGAGACCATCGCCCGCGAGATCGCCGAGAAGTACGGGGCGACGTTCTCCGTGGTCGCTGGCGATGCGTTGCTGACGGAGGGCTATCCCGCCGTCCACGCCGTGGGCCGCGCGGCCGTCGAGGCGCGTAGCCCCCGCATGATCGAGATCGCCTGGGGCGATGCGGCCCACCCGGTCGTGGCCCTCGTGGGGAAAGGCGTGGTGTTCGACACCGGCGGTCTCGACATCAAGCCCTCGGCCGGGATGCGGCTGATGAAGAAGGACATGGGCGGCGCCGCCCACGCCCTGGCCCTGGGCCGGATGGTCATGCACGCCAATCTTCCCGTGCGCCTGGTGATCCTGACCCCGGTGGTCGAGAACGCCATCGCCGGCGACGCCATGCGCCCGGGCGACGTGCTTCAGACCCGCGCCGGCCTGACCGTCGAGGTGGGCAACACCGACGCCGAGGGCCGGCTGATCCTGGCCGACGCCCTGACCCGCGCCGCCGAGCTGAAGCCCGCCCTGACCCTGGACTTCGCCACCCTGACCGGCGCGGCCCGCATGGCCATGGGGCCGTTCGTGATCCCGTTCTGGACCCCGGACGACAAGCTGGCCGTCCAGCTGGAGACGGCTTCGAAGACCGTCGCCGACGCGCTGTGGCGGATGCCCTTGACCGAGGGCTATCGCGAGGCCCTGGACAGCGACATCGCCGACCTCAAGAACGATCCCGACGGCTGGGCCCAGGCCGGCGCCACCACGGCGGCCTTGTTCCTGCAGCGCTTCGCCCCCAAGTCCGACAAGGAGAGCGGTGAGGATGTGGGACCCTGGGCCCACTTCGACGTCTTCGCCTGGAACCCCAAGGCGCGTCCCGGATTCCCGGTCGGCGGGGAAGTCCAGGCCATTCGCGCCGCCTTCGCCATGCTCAAGGGCCGTTTCGCATGACGCTTGATACTCGCATCACCCTGGCCCGGCCCGACCTGGCCGACCAGCGCCTGGAGGGCCTGGTTCCGGCCGAGCGCTACGCGGCCAGCCGCCTGATGGTCTGCGCCGCGCCCGCGGCCGCCATCCGCGCCGCCGCCGCGCCCGCCGCCGAGCAGTGGGACCAGCTGTTGTTCGGCGAGGTCTTCCGGGTGCTCGAGGAAAAGGACGGCTTCGCCTGGGGCCAGGCCCCGCGCGACGGCTATGTCGGCTATGTCGCGACCTCTGACCTGGTCGAGCAGGGCCACCCGCCGACCCACGCGGTGTCGGCGATCCGCACCTACGCCTTCAGCAAGCCCGACATCAAGTCGCGGCCGGAGGGGCTCTACAGCCTCAACAGCCTTGTGACGATCGAGGCCCGCGAGGGCCGCTTCGCCAAGGCCGCCGGCACGGGCTGGTTCGTCGACGCGCACCTGACTCCGATCGGCCGGGGCGAGAAGGACTATGTCGCCGTCGCCGAACGCTTCCTGGGCGCGCCCTACCAGTGGGGCGGCCGCGAGAGCCTGGGCCTGGACTGCTCGGGCCTGGTGCAGCAGGCGCTCTACGCCTGCGCGCGGGCCTGTCCGAGGGACACCGACATGCAGCGGGGCTTCTTCGCCGAGATCGCCGAGGCCGACCGCCGGCGCGGCGACCTGGTGTTCTGGAAGGGCCACGTGGCCATCCTGCTGGACGGGGAGACCATCCTCCACGCCAACGCCCACCACATGGCGACGGCGGTCGAGCCGCTGGCCGAGGCCGTGGCGCGGATCGCGGCGACGCCCACGGGCGCGGTGCTGGGATATCGGCGGGTTTGAAACCGAAAAAAGGCCGCGGAGCTTTCGCTGCGCGGCCTCTTCGATCTTGTCAGCTTTGGAAGGCTTAGGCTTTCGGCGGGGCCGTCGCGCCACCGGCGGCCGGAGCGGCCGGAGCAGCGGCGGCGCCAGCGGCCGGAGCCGTCGTGCCGCCCGGAGCGGCCGGGGCCGCGGCGTCGGCGGCGGGCGCGCCTTCGGCCGGAGCGGCGGCGGCGGCCGGACGCGGCGGCGGGATCGGCAGCTTCGAGCCGAGGCTGTGCAGGTAGGCGATGACCGCGATGCGATCTTCCGGCTTCTTCAGACCCACGAAGGTCATGTTGGTGCCGGGGACGTCCTTACCCGGGGCCTTCAGGAAGGTGTACAGGGCGTCGTAGTCCCACACCGGGGTCTTGCCCGAGAAGTCCTTCATCGCGCCCGAATAGTTGAAGCCCGGGTGGCCGGCCGGCTTGCGGCCGACGACGTCCCAGAGGCCCGGGCCGGTGGCGTTGGCGTTCGAGGCGTCCAGCTTGTGGCAGGCCGCGCACTTGGCCGAGACGGCGGCGCCGGCGGCCGCGTTGGCCGGGGTCAGCACCGCGTTCCAGTCGGGCGGGGTGTCGACCGCCGCGGCGGCGCCGCCGGCGGAGTCTTCCTGGACCGCGATCTCGTAGCCGGCCTTCTCGACTTCATGCTTCTTGAAGACGATGTCCGACGCTTCTCGCAGACCAAAGATGATGAGGCCGGTCAGCAGCACGCCGCCAGCGATCTTGTTGAACGTCAGGTCGCTCATTTCAGCCTAGTCAGCCTCTTGTCGGCCCACCCCAGGGCGGGCTTTGAACCAGCGCCTCGGACTCGCGATACGAGTCTCCAGCGCACGTCATGTTGCGCTCGCGTCTCTTACACGCTACCGCCCCTCGCGCAACCGGTCCGCAAAGATTTGAGACCCAGAACCGCCATGAACCCGATCGTCCTGATCCCCGCGCGGATGGCCGCGACGCGTTTGCCCAACAAACCGCTGGCCGACATCGGCGGCGCGTCGATGATCGTCCGGGTTCTGAACCAGGCCCTGGCGGCCGGCATCGGCCCTGTCGCCGTGGCGGCCGGCGATCGCGAAATCGTTGAGGCCGTTCAAGCCGCTGGCGGCGTGGCGGTGCTGACCGACCCTGATCTGCCGTCGGGTTCGGACCGGATTCTGGCGGCGCTGGCCGAACTCGATCCGGGGTTCGAACATGACGTCGTGATCAACCTGCAGGGCGACATGCCGTTCGTCGATCCGGCCGTGCTGAGCGACTGCGCCCGGATACTTAAGGAGTTCGACGACGCCGATATCGCCACCGTCGTCGCCCCGGAAGCATCAATCGCCGACCGCTCGAACCCCGACGTGGTCAAGGCCGTCCTGGCCATGGAGGACGATGGCCAAAGCGGCCGCGCGCTCTATTTCACCCGTTCGACGCTCTATGGCGACGGGCCGGTATGGCGCCACATCGGCATCTACGGCTATCGCCGCGAGGCGCTGGTGGTGTTCAACGACGCCGCGCCGTCCGCCCTCGAAAAGCGCGAGAAGTTGGAGCAGTTGCGCGCCCTCGAGCTGGGCCTGACCATCCGCGCGGCGGTGGCGGCGACCGCCCCCATTTCCGTCGACAATCCTTCCGATCTGGAAGCCGCCCGCCAAGAAGCTGGAAAGCAGGCCCTATGAGCATCCTCAAGAAGATCGCCTTCCAGGGCGAGCCCGGCGCCAACAGCCATGAGGCGTGCCGGACCTATTTCCCGGACTACGAGGCCTATCCCTGCAAGACCTTCGAGGAGGCGTTCGAGGCCATCAAGACCGGGATCGCCGCCCTGGGGATGATCCCGATCGAGAATTCGATCGCCGGCCGGGTCGCCGACGTGCACCACCTGCTGCCGGCCTCGGGTCTGAAGATCATCGGCGAGCGCTTCAAGCCGATCCGCTTCCAGCTGATGGCCAACAAGGGCGTCAAGCTGGAGGACGTGAAGGTGGTCAGCTCGATGCCGATCGCGCTGTCCCAATGCCGCAACAGCCTCAAGCGCCTGGGCGTGGACACCGAAGCCGCCGGCGACACGGCCGGCGCGGCCAAGGCCCTGGCCCTGAAACCCAACCCGACCCACGGCGCCGTCGCGCCGGCCCTGGCGGCCGAGATCTACGGCCTGGACATCCTGGCCCGCGACATCGAGGACGAGCGCCACAACACCACCCGCTTCCTGGTGATGACGGCCGACAAGGCCCCGCCGGCCCCGGACTTCACCCACCGCTGCGTGACCAGCTTCGTGTTCCGCGTCCGCAACCTGCCGGCGGCGCTGTACAAGGCGCTTGGCGGCTTCGCGACCAACGGCGTCAACATGACCAAGCTGGAAAGCTACATGGAAGGCGGGAACTTCACGGCGACCTTCTTCTACGCCGAGGTCGACGGCCGGCCGGAGGATCGCTCGCTGGCCCTGGCGCTGGACGAGCTGAAGTTCTTCTCGGAGAAGTTCGAGATCCTGGGGGTCTATCCGGCCGATCCGTTCCGGGATCGGGGCCAAGGTTAGCGCCGTCCCCAAACGTCACCCTTCCGATATCGACGTTATCCCGTTAGGCTTTGCCAAAACAAGGGGAGGGTTCACGTGAATAGTTCGATGATCGCGCCGGTGATGGCGCTGGTGGCCTGGTCGCTGGTGATGTGGGTCTGGATGTACGTCCAGCGCATCCCGGCGATGCACAAGGCCGGGGTCAAGCCGCAGGACGCCCGATTCCCGGGCTCGCTGGACATCCTGCCCGACGCCGCGCGGGCGGCGGCCGACAACTACAACCACCTGATGGAACAGCCGACCATCTTCTACGCGGCGGCGCTGGCCATCCAGGTCGCGGGCCACGCCGACCCGATGGCGGTGCATTTCGCCTGGGTCTATGTCGGCGTGCGGGTGCTGCACAGCCTGCTGCAGATCAGCATCAACCTGGTGCCGGTGCGGTTCCTGCTGTTCGTGATTTCCACGGGCGTGCTGGCCGCGATGGTGGTGCGGGAGTTGATGAAGGTGTTCTAGATCCTCCCCTTCTGGGGGAGCATCTGCCGCCTCAGGCCGCGTCGAGTCCGATATCCAGCACCGGCGCCGAGTGCGTCAGCGCCCCGACGCTGATCACGTCGACGCCGGTCTCGGCGATGGCTCTTACCGTCGTCAGGTTCACGCCGCCCGAGGCCTCCAGCACCGCGCGGCCCTTGGCCAGGCGCACGGCGGTCTTCAGGTCGTCGAGGCTGAAATTGTCCAGCATCACCACGTCCGGCCCGTGCTTAAGGGCCTCGTCCAGCTGGTCCAGGCCGTCGACCTCGACCTCCACCTTGACCAGGTGGCCGGCGTGGGCGCGGGCGCGCCTCACGGCTTCGCCGACCCCGCCGCAGGCGGCGACGTGGTTGTCCTTGATCAGGATGGCGTCATCCAGGCCGAAGCGGTGATTGACCCCGCCGCCGCAGCGGACGGCGTATTTCTCCAGGGCGCGCAGGCCCGGCGTGGTCTTGCGGGTGTCGACGATGGTCGCCCCCGTGCCCTCGACCAGGCGGACATAGGCCCGCGTCAGGGTGGCGACGCCCGACAGCCGGCCCAGCAGGTTCAGTCCCGTGCGCTCGGCGGCCAGCACGGCGCGGGCATTGCCCTCGGCGCGGGCCAGGATCGCGCCCGGCATGACATCCGAGCCGTCCGGGGCTGCGACCTCGAAGGTCGCGGTCGGGTCGAGCGCGGCCAGGGACAGGCGCGCGCAGGACAGGCCCGAGACCCGGCCGTCCTGGCGGCTGGCCCAGACCACCGACAGGCGGGCGTCCGGGTCGATGCAGGCCTGGCCGGTGATATCGCCGGCCCGGCCCAGGTCCTCGGCCAGGGCGTGGTCGACGATCGGGCGGACGAGGATGTCGTCGAGAGGAACGATGCTCATTCGGCGGCGTAGCGGACGGCGGCGTCCGCGCTCGTGAGGGTGACGAAGGTGCGGACCGGCTCGGCGGTCGCGGGGAAGTCGCGGCGATAGTGGCCGCCTCGGCTTTCCTGGCGGGCCAGGGCGGCGTCGACGATCAGGCGGGCGGCGACCAGGGGCGGGCAGGGGCCGTAGGCGGGCTCCAGGGCGTCGATCTGTTCCAGCAGGCGGGTCAGGCCCGCTTCGTCGCGGATCACCCCGGCGTCGCGGCTCATGGCCTTGCGCAGGATCTGGAAGGCGGCGTCGGGCAGGTCGGGCAGGGGCTCCAGGCTGACCGGCTCGCCGCCCGCTTGACCCTCGGCCGCCGCCGCGCGGCCGGCGCGGGCGCCGAACACGGCCGCTTCCAGCAGGCTGTTGGAGGCCAGGCGGTTGGCGCCCTGGACGCCCGTCGAGGCGCACTCGCCGGCGGCGTAGAGGCCCGGCAGGCTGGCGCGGCCGTCCAGGTCCGTGGCGACCCCGCCCATGTGATAGTGCACCGCAGGGACGACCGGGATCATCTCGCGGCGCGGGTCCAGGCCGCCCGCGCGGCAGGCCTCGAACACGGCCGGGAATTCCTTGGGGAAGTGCGGGCCGACGGCGGCGACGGCGTCCAGGAACGCGCCGCGCCCGGATTCGCGCTCGGCGTGGATGGCGCGGGCCACCACGTCACGCGGGGCCAGCTCGCGGGCCGGGTGATAGTCGGCCATGAAGGCGCGACCGTCGACATTGCGCAGGATCGCGCCCTCGCCGCGCAGGGCCTCGGTGGCCAGGGGGGCGGGGTCTCGGCCGATGTCGATGGCCGTGGGGTGGAACTGCACGAACTCCGGATCGGCGATCGTCGCGCCGGCCAGGGCGGCCAAGCCCAGGCCCTCGCCGCGCACCTCCTTCGGCGTGGTGGTGACGGCGTAGAGGCCGCCGATGCCGCCGGTGGCCAGGATCACGCTGTGGCTGCGGATCTCGACCAGCGCGCCGTCGATCTCGGCCAGGACCCCGACCACGCGACCGGTCGCGTCCTGAAGCAGGCGACGGGCGCGGGCGTTCTCGCGGACCTCGATGGCCGGCGCGGCGCGGACGGCGGCGATGACGGCGGCCATGATCGCCGCGCCCGCGCCGTCGCCGCCGACCCGGGCGACCCGGGCCTTGGCGTGGGCGGCTTCCAGGCTGAGCACGAACTCGCCGCCGGTTTTCCGATCGAACGGCGCGCCCAGAGCGGCCAGGTCGCGGACGGCCTGCGGGCCTTCGCGGGTCAGCAGGTCGACGGCCTTGGGATCGCAGAGGCCCGCGCCGGCGGCGATGGTGTCGGCCGCGTGCAGCGCCGGGCTGTCGTCGCTCGACAACGCCGCGGCCATGCCGCCCTGCGCCCAGGCGCTGGAGCAGCCGGTCGCCAGCGGCGTCGGCGACAGGACGAGCGCCTTGTGCGCGGCCAGCGCGGCCGAGAGGCCGGCCAGGCCGGCGCCGAGGATGACGGGGCCGTCGAAGTCTACGCGATACTGGGTCAACGAAATGGCTCCTTCGAGGGGCCGGCTTTCTCGTGCTTCGACAAGCTCAGCATGAGGAAACCTACTGTGACTCTCATTCCCTCATCCTGAGCTTGTCGAAGGACGAGGGCCGCGGGGCGTTAAATCAGCTCGACATTCACGTGATGCCGGGCCTTGACCAGGTCGTAACGGGCCGGGACGGCCGGCGGCGGCAGGTCGATCATCCGCTGCACGGCCAGGCGCGCGCGGTCGAGGATGTCGGCGTCGACCGTCACCTCGAACTGCTCGTGAACGAGGGCGTCATGGATGTTCTGCAGCGTGATCCGCTTCATGTGCGGGCACATGTTGCAGGGGCCGATGAACTGGGTCAGCGGGCTCTCGGCCTGAACATTGCTGGCCATCGAGCACTCGGTGATCAGCACCACCTGGGCCGGCTTGCGCTGGGCCACGTAGTCGTTCATCGCCGCGGTTGAGCCGGCGAAGTCGGCGGCTTCCAGGATCTCGGTCGGGCACTCGGGGTGGGCCAGGACTTCCGCGCCGGGCCAGGCCGCGCGCATGTCGGCGATGTCGCTGGCGGTGAAGCGCTTGTGCACCTCGCAGTGGCCGGCCCAGGCGATGATCTTGACGTCGGTCTGGCGCGCGACGTTGCGGGCCAGATACTCGTCCGGGATCAGGATGACCTTGTCGACGCCCCATTCCCTGGCCGCCCACTCGACCACCTGCACGGCGTTGGCGCTGGTGCAGCAGATGTCGGTCTCGGCCTTCACGTCGGCGGTGGTGTTGACATAGGTGACGACCGGGATCCCCGGATAGCGCTGCTTGATCAGTCGCACGTCGGCGCCGGTGATCGAGGAGGCGAGGCTGCAGCCGGCCTTCAGGTCGGGGATCAGGATCTTCTTTTCGGGGCTCAGGACCTTGCTGGTCTCGGCCATGAAGTGGACGCCGGCCTGGACGATGATCTGGGCGTCCGACTTCGCGGCTTCCTTGGCCAGGGCCAGGCTGTCGCCGACGAAGTCGCCCACGCCGTGGAAGATGTCCGGCGTCATGTAGTTGTGGGCCAGGATCGCGGCGTTCTTCTCGCGCTTGAGGCGGTTGATCTCGGCGATCAACGGGGCCTGAACGCGCCACTCCATCGGGGTGACGTGGTGCTTGACCTTGTCCCAGACGCCGGCGGTCTCCGCCTCGACCTGGGCGGTGAACTCGAGCGGAGCGGCAAACCCGTCAGCCATCTGATACTCCGTTATGCTCAAAGTGAGCATTTCCAGGGCCTCGAAAAACGCCGGGAGCTTCCGCGGATGTTCCGCTGGCGACCCGGCGCCTAGGTTATGCTGAAAGTGAGCATAACTGATCCGTACATATAGCCCCTGCAAGCGAGAATGCAAACCCGGCATAAAAGCGCGGCGCCATTTTCGGAGGCGACAGCTTCGCCTTGGGAGCAGCACGTTAAACTACGGCGAGGCGCCTGCAGCGGTCGCCGCTTGCCAAGACCTGCCGCGTTATCGCCAGGTTTCAGGCTTACATATCCGTAATGTGGAAGAAAAATTCTGTCACCAGCGCGACTACGCGGAAAGCTAAGCGCCTTTCGATGCGTTTCAAATGTACAGTATTTAGTGTACAAGTATAAAGTAGGAAGACAAGCGCATCAAATTTCATAATTTTTTATGAAATAATATTATTGAAAGTAGTGAACTAAACTTCGATCTCTTTACCAGTCTCAGAATAGGTGCGATCATTACAAACTTGTAAGGCTGTGACTTTATTGCGACAGCCGTTTGACGACGCATTTCACGCTCGCAATGTTCGTTGACCTGAGATCGATTAAGTTCGTAGCTCCCCGCCAGTCGGATCCCAATCCGTGATCCGGAGCCGCGCATGTGCGCATGCGCGATGTAGAGACGCTGGGGAGTACTACCTTGAATACGAAGTCCATCCGGGAGCGTTTGCTCGCTTCCTCCATGATCTGCGGCGCCGCCGTGGCCGTGCTGGGCGCCAGCCAGGCCGCCGCGCAGACCGCGCCCGCGGCCCAAAGCGACCAGACGCAAGTTGAGGAAATTATCGTCACCGGTTCGCTGTTCCGCCGCACCGACACCGAAACCCCGTCGCCGGTCACCGTGCTGACCTCGGAAAACCTGGCCCATGCAGGCATCACCACCGCTGCGGAAGCGATCCGTTCGATCTCGGCCGACGGCGCCGGTTCGATCGGCACCGGCTTCCAGAGCGGCTTCTCGGCCGGCGGTTCGGCCGTGTCGCTGCGCGGTCTGGGCGTTTCGTCGACCCTCGTGCTGGTCGACGGCCTGCGTTCGACCAACTTCCCGATCAACGACGACGGCCACAACGCCTATGTCGACCTGAACACCATCCCGTTCAGCCTGATCGACCGGATCGAAGTTCTGAAGGACGGCGCCTCGTCGTCGTACGGCGCTGACGCCATCGGCGGCGTGGTGAACCTGAAGCTGAAGAAGACCTTCGTCGGCGTCGCCGGCAGCATGGAAGCCGGCGAAACCGACCGAGGTGATGGCGAGCATAAGCGCGCCGACATCACTTTCGGCTACGGCGACTATGAGGAGTCCGGCTGGAACTTCTATGTCAACGCCGAATATCAGAAGGACGGCCGCGTCACGACGCACTCGCGCGGCTTCCCCTACAACAACCAGGACCTGACCTCGATCGGCGGTCTCGACAACAACTCTGCCGACAGCAATGTCACCTCGGCGACGCCGACCGCGATCGTCGCCCTAGGCACCCAGTCTGACCTGAACAACCCGCTTTCGGGCAGCTCGTCGCTGACCCCGAGCGGCACCTATGTCGACTCCGCCGGCAAGACGCAAAACTACTACAACTACACCGCGCTCAACACGTCGAACTGCACCAACGGCACCTACACGGTGACGACCGGTTCGGCCCGCGGCACGACCTGCAAATGGAACCTGGTCGACACCTACAACCAAGTTCAACCGCTGCAGAAGCGCTACGCCTTCAACGGCCGCCTCAGCATGCGCCTCTCGGAGAACGTCGAGGCCTATGTCACCGGCAGCTATTCGAGCAATGAAGTCGACATCAAGAACCAGCCGCGCACCATCCGTAACACCCAGCCGTTTGGCGCCTCGCCGTCGCTGTCGGGCCTGAACATCGCCCTGCCGGTGTGGATCTGCTCGACCGGGACCAACTGCGCGACGGCGGCTGATCGTCGCCTGAACCCGAACAACCCCTACGCCGCCGCCTTCGCCAGCAATCCGGCCAGCGGCGCCGCGCGAATCTTCTACACGTTCGGCGACATCCCCGCCGGCAGCAATCGCGTCAACGAAGTCATCCGCGGCACGGCTGGCCTGAAGGGCAGCTTCGGCGATGGTTGGAACTGGTCGGTCGACGCTGTCGGCGCCCGTGACAACCTGCGTATCCGCCAGCGCGGGTATCTGAACATCGCTAGCCTGGTGAACGCGATCAACACGGGCTCGTACAACTTCGTCGATCCGTCGAAGAACACCGAGGCCGTGCGCAACGCGATCTCGCCTGACGTCGTGACGAACTCGCACTCGTCGATCATGGCTCTGGACGGCACGATCACCCACAAGCTGTGGACCCTGCCGGGCGGCGACATGATGCTGGCCGTCGGCGGTCAGATCCGTAAGGAAGTCCTGGAGAACAACAACCAGAACGCCCGTCTGGACACCTACGGCCTGACCACCTCGTCGGCCTTCGGCAAGCACACGGTCAAGGCCGGGTTCTTCGAAATCCTGGCGCCAGTCGTCGACAAGTTGGAAATCAACCTGTCGGGTCGTTACGACGACTACTCGGAAGGCTTCAGCCACTTCTCGCCGAAGATCGGCGCCAAGTACACGCCGATGAAGCAACTGGCTTTCCGCGGTACGTATTCGGAAGGCTTCCGCGCCCCGACCTTCGCGGAATCGGGTCCGCGTTCGCAGTACGCCGGTTTCTCGACATATTCGACGCCTGCCTCGTTCCAACTGGCCCACGGTGGCCTGACCAGCGCCGGCAACACCAACCCCTACGCCCAATCCTACTCGCTGGGTTCGGGTCTGGTCGGTAACCCGAACCTGAAGCCGGAAACCTCGCGCAGCTTCACGCTGGGCACCATTGTGCAGCCGACCCGTTGGCTGTCGATGACGGTCGACTACTACAACGTCAAGAAGAACAACCTGATCGTCAGCGGCTCGAAGATCTCCGAGGCTCGGGCGGCCTATTATACGAAGACGAACATGGCTGACGCCTGCGCCGCCGTGGCGGCCGTGGGCGCGGGCTATTCGTGCAACGTGGTGGACTCTCCCGATCCGCTGTACCCGACGGCCTTGCCGCGCATCCTGATCATCAATGCGCCGTTCGAGAACGCCAGCTATTCGCAAACCTCAGGCGTCGACTTCTCGGCCACGGCCAACGTCGGCCTGTGGGCTGACGCCAAGCTGAACAGCCGCGTCGAAGTCACCCACGTGCTGAAGTACGACCTGCACACCGCCGATGGTAAGGTGCAGAAGTACGCCGGCACCCTGGGTCCGTACGAGCTGTCGTCGGGCAACGGTACGCCGAACTGGCGCGCGAACTGGCAGAACACGGTCTCGTGGGACCGCTACACCCTGTCGGCCACCGCCTACTATGTCGGTAAGATCAAGTCGGTCGCGGCCGATGACTACGGCACCACCGACTGCGTGAAGGGCAACCCGTACGCCAACGGCAACACGGATATCGCCAACCGCTTCTGCTACATCAAGAAGTTTGTCTACGTCGACATGAACGGCACGGCCCAGATCAACGATCAGGTCCAACTGTACGCCAATGTCGGCAACGTCTTCGACAAGCGCGCGCCGATTGCTCCGGGCTCGTATGCGTCGAACCCGAACTTCCTGACCACCTTCCATTCGCCCGGCGTGATCGGCCGGACGTTCAAGCTGGGCGTGCGCTTCGCCTACTAAGACCTGATGACCCTCGGGTCGCCAGTCTGAAGACGGGGCCGGTTCCGAAAGGGACCGGCCCTTTCTTTTGGGCGGAATGTGAGCGGAGCGTCTTCGCCCGACACATCTTCCGATCTCCCCGGCGAACGCCGGGAAGGTCGGATTTTGGCGAGACCCGCCGCCCCAAAGAAAAAAGCCCCGGAGCGCGGGGCTCCGGGGCTCGAGGTTTTCCGGGGAGGAAACGCTTATTTCAGCTTGGCGCTGAGCGAGACGCCGACGATGCGGGGCTCGTTGTAGACGGCGGCCATGTAGTTCTCGATCACGCCCTTGAGGTTCTTCTCGTTCGTGATGTTGCGGCCGAACAGGGCGATCTCGTAGCCCTTGTCGAGGTTCTCGTAGCCCAGCTTCAGGCCGCCCTCGAACGAGCCCTTGGAGTAGAACTCCTTGGTCTTGTAGAGCACGAAGTTGGTGTAGCCCTGGACGTTCCAGTCGGTGGCCACGAACACGCGGCCGGCCTCGCCGACCGGGATGTCGTAGCGGCCCGTGAAGTTCAGGTTGTACTTCGGGGCGTTCGGCAGCGGCTGGCCGTCGATCTGGGCGAAGGTGTTGGCGCCCACCTTGATCGTCGGGTTTTCGACCGTGCAGACCACCACGCCGTTCAGCGCGCAGACTTGAGCGTAGACGCGCTTGTCCTTGATCTCGCTGTGCAGGTAGCTGGCGCCGGCGGTCAGCAGCAGGTTGCGGACCGGACGCCACTCGAGGTCGGCCTCGACGCCGTAGGCTTGCGCCTTGTCGGCGTTGAACAGCACGCCGTTGCCGTTGCTGTCGTTGCCGTTCAGCTGGATGTCCTTGACCTCATAGGTGAAGGCCGAGGCGTTGAAGCGCAGGGTGTTCTCGAGCAGGAAGCTCTTGAAGCCCAGTTCGTACGACTGGATCGTTTCCGAGTCGGCCGTGGTGAAGTCGGCGTTGAACACCGCCGAGCGGCCCTGGATGGTCGGGCCGCGGAAGCCCTTGGCCGCGCGGGCGTAGACGCTGACGTCCGGATTGACCTGGTAGTTGGCCGACAGGTCCCAGCTGACCTGCTCGTCGGCCATCCGCACGTAGCGGCGGCCGGTATAGGTCGACACGTTGGCGGCGTTGTTCGAGGTCTTCACCAGGACGGTCTTCTTGGCGTCATAGGTGTCGCGCAGGCCGCCCGTGATCGTCAGGGCGTCGGTCAGTTGGTAGCTGACCTGGCCGAACACCGCCCACGAGGTGTTCAGGTTGTTCAGGCGCACCCAGTTGTTGGGGTTGTAGCCGGCCGAGGTCGGCAGCAGGAAATAGCCGCGCTGATAGAAGTCGGTGGTGTCGCGCGAGTCGAAGTACAGGCCGCCGACCTGCCACTTCAGCTTGCCTTCGCCGTTGCTGGCCAGGCGGATTTCCTGGGTCAGCTGGTCGAGGTCGCGGATCTGGCCCATCGACTGGCCGAAGCCGTTCGGCACGCCATTGACCGGGAAGTTGGCCGCCGCGCCGCCGTCGGTGTCGCCGCGGCTGTAGCCGCTGGTCGACTCATAGGCGCTGATCGAGGTCAGGGTGACCGGACCGAAGTCGTAGTCGATGTGGGCCGACGTCCCGTAGGTCTTGTAGGCCTGCGGGTTGTTGTTGGCCTCGTCCAGGGCGACGCTGTCGCGCGGCGCGTTGGGCTTGTTCGAGCCCTTGGTCAGGGCCTGACGCAGGAACAGGGTCGAGGTGCCGTCGTAGTCACGGGCGTGGGCCGAGACCAGGACCGACAGCTTGTCGTTCGGCTTGGCCAGCACCTGGATGCGGGCGTCCTTTTCGTTGAAGCCGCCCATGGCGTTCTTCTTCGGCGAGGCGGTGCCGTCGGCGCTGACGCCCGAGAAGGTGTTGTCCACATAGTCGTCGCGGTGCTGGTACAGCACCGAGGCGCGGAACATCAGGCCGTCGGCCAGCGGGCCGCCGACGCCGCCGTCGAAGGTGGTCGTGCCGTACGTGCCGTACGAGGCCGCGAAGCGGGCGTTGAAGTCCTCGCTCGGCTTGATGGTGTCGAACTTGACGATGCCGGCGGTGGTGTTGCGGCCGAACAGCGAGCCTTGCGGGCCGCGCAGCACTTCCACCTGGCCGATGTCGAACAGCGGGTTCGACTTCAGGACCACGTGCTCCATGATCACGTCGTCATGGATGATCGACACCGGCTGCGAGGCGCCGAGGTAGAAGTCGATGTTGCCGAGGCCGCGGATGTAGAAGCGCGGGAAGATCCGGCCCGTGGTGGTCTCGGCGTAGAAGCTGGGGACCTTGCCCGACAGGGCCAGGATGTCGCTGCCGTCGGCGGTGATGGCGCGCAGCTGCTCGCCGGCCACGGCGGCGACCGACAGCGGCACCTTCTGCAGGTTTTCCGAGCGGCGCTCGGCGGTGACGACGACTTCGTCCAGCGCCGTCGAGGCGGTGTCGTTCGAAGCGGCCTGTTGGGCGTGGGCGGCGCCGGCGATCAGGGTCGCGGCGGCCGCGCCCAGGAGCAGGGCGAGCTTGTTGGTTTGGGGAGTACGCATGGTGTTTGAGAGACCCTCGTTCGCGGCCTTGATGGCCGTCTAAGACGCGCCGGCGGCGAGGGAGCAAACCTCCCCGCGCCCGAGCGCTGAGGCGCTATAGCGGGGAATCGATGTCGGTTCAGTGAAAGGTTACTTACTTCCGGCGAGGTGTGGCTTTCTTCTGGTGGGGTGTGGCTTTGGCGCCGCTTGGTGGGGGCGGGGACGTCGATCCATCGCCCCAGAAGGACGACGGATCTAAGGCGTCGTCTCTCTTTGTCCCAGGAAACGGCCATAGGAGGCGAGTATCCCAAAGGCGCTCAGAGAAAGGCAGGCATAGCTGAGCGCCAGGAAGAACGGCAGCCAGTTCACGTCTGGCAGGGCGAACGCCTTCATCAGGAGGATGAGGACACTGCCCAGATAGGCCCAGGTGTCGAACAGGTTGACCAGATAGCCGGTGTTCCCGCCGGATCGCAGGGCGGCGATCAGCCGGTCGGCCAGAACCGAGGTGCACGGCACGTAGCCGAGGTAGATCCCCGCGCCCAGGCTGATCATCCAGCCGATGGGGCCGATCATCTTGAGCTGAAACAGGATCGTCGAGGTCAGCGCCAGCGCGACGCCGCCCAGCATGGCCAGATGAACGCGCCGGACGGCCTGGCGATTGTCCTTGACGCGCGCCAGCAGCGCGACCGTCACCAGAACCAGCAGCGCGGCCGGCGCCTCCGACAGGGCCAACACCTGCGGCGCTTTCGCGTAGCCCACCGCCCGCCAGATCTCGACGGCGAAATTGTCGCGGAAGTCGCGAACGGTCGCCAGCAGCGCGAAGGCTCCGCCCAGCAGGAACAGTTCCAGACGATGCTGCTGAAAGAAGGCCTGGCGGTCGGCCTTGCGCATGGGGACGCGCGCGGTCCTTTCCTCTTTGTCCTGGCTGTCGGGCGCCGGCGTCTGGGCCAGCAGAAATATCGAACAGGCGATGATCGGCAGGAAGATCGCGCCGGCCAGGGCGGGCATCCAGGTGTCGGCGACATCGCGCTCGACCAGCAGCCACAGCCCGACGCTCTTCACCACGCCCGAGGAGAGAATAAAGCTCGTGCACAGGCCCGCGCCGAGAATTTCGCTGGTCCGACGCCCTTCCAGATAGCGCAGGACCAAGCTCCAGATCATGCCCAGCGGCAGTCCGTTCAGAAACATCGCGAACGGCTTCAAGGTCGTCGGCAGCACGGCGAACAGGACCAGGGAAAGCTCGCTCAGGCCGATCAGCGCCAAGATCAGCCACCCCCGTCCCCGATCGTCGGCCTCGGCGACGATCCTTATGCCAAGGGCCTTGGAGAGCGTGTAGCCGAGCACCTGGCTCAGGATGAGGCTGGCCTTGAAGTCGAAGGCGAAGGGCCAGCCGACGATATGATCATAGGTCCCGGCGGTGAACGGCTTGCGAAACGCGTACATGCAGAAATAGGTCGCGAACGCGAACGACAGGGCCCAGGGCGCGACCAGCCCGCGGCGCTCTCGCAGAAAGTTCCTCAGGCCATCCATCGCGCACTCCGTCAGCGCCGTGAGACTTTCAGGCTCGTCGCGCGCAGGCGCGCAGAGCGTCGCGCCAGGCGTCAAGGCCCGGGACGACCTTGCCGACAACCTTGGCGGCGTCATCGGCTTCCCGAAGGCGCAGGGCGTCGTCGCGATGGGGATCGCTGGCGAACTGGGTGATTTCGGCCGCGTTCATGTCGCCGCCCTGCAGCTCGAAACTGCGCAGGCTGGTGGGGGACAGACGATCGCGATAGGCGCGCTCAGTGGTCACCAGATACCGCTTGGCCGCGACATGCAGGGCGACGAGCGCATTCACCCGATCGTTCATCACATCGCGTAGCGCGTGAGCGCCGAACTCGGCGTGGTCGCGGATGTGGCACAGGCCGTGAGCGACATCGTGCAGCAAGCCCGCCACCTGTAACTCGACATCATCGGGTCTCATCGCCTTCAGCACCTCGGCGCATTGCAGTCCGTGGTCGAGTTCGCTCAGCTCCGGCGCCTCGCAGGGCCGGTTGGCCATCTCTTCCAGGAAGGCGCCAAGCGCCTCGAGCGTTGGGAAATAGGCCTTCATCTCAGTCATCGGGCGCTCCTCGCTTTGGGAGAATGATGGCGTCGTCGTATCAATTAGAGAAATTGATATCAAGATTTATCGGATCATAAAAATCTATAATTTAGCTCTGTTTTGAGCTGATTGCTTCGGCATGCGTGGGCGAAACGGGCCCGATTCGTCAGCGTACGTCGGGGGTTTCGCGTCGAACCAGAGCCGACGCCGCGAGCCATCACATTAGTTTCATGGATTTATGAATATCTACTCATCAACAATTCCGATCAACCGACACGCCCGTGCGTGTCAGGCAAATCCTGGGGGCCCCATGAACAGGTTTGGACCATCGCTCATCGCCATCGCGACCGCGCTCGCCGCGGCCGCCAGTCCGGCGCTCGCCGAGACCCGCGACGACGCCGCGGAGCCGGCGAAGGCTTCGCAAGCCATCGAGGAAATCGTCGTCACGGCGCAGCGGCGCGAGGAGAAGCTGCAATCGGTTCCGGTCTCGATCCTGGCCTTCACGGCCAAGCGGATCGACCAGCTGAACGCGGTCAGCCTCGACAATCTGGAGCGCGCGGCGCCGGGCGTCACCTTCGCCGTCAACCGGGCCAAGACCGTCGGCCAGATCGGCATGCGCGGCGTCGTCGACTACGCCAGCACGCCGGGCTACGACGCGCGCGTGGGCGCCTATCTGGACGGCGTCTACATCAAGCGTTCCTACGCCGACAACCAGACCCTGCTGGGCATGGAGCGGGTTGAATTCCTTCGGGGGCCCCAAGGCACGACCTTCGGCATGAACACCGACGCCGGGGCCATCAGCTTCATCACCCGAAAGCCCGACTTGGGCGATCTGGGCGGCGAGGCCGTCGGCGAGTTCGGCAGCTTCAGCCACCGCCGCTTCGGGGCGCGCGTGAACCTGCCGCTTATCAAGGACAAGCTCGCCCTGGCCGTGACCGCCACCAGCGAGACGTCGGACGGCTTCATCGACAACATCTACCTCGACCGGTCCTACGGCGGGGTGGATCGGCGCTCGTTGCGCGCGCAGCTGCGCTATCAGCCGAACGCGGATGTCGAGATCAATCTGCAGTATTCGGGCCTGTGGGACGACAACAAGTCCATCTGGACCATCGGCGTCTGGTCGCCCGCGCAGTGGGCGAGCTTCCAGAAGCTCTATCCGAAATTCAGCGGCCTGCCGCTGCCCGGCGACCTCCAGATCGTCAACAGCAACGACCAGGGCGAGACGGGCCGGTCGCAGTTCTTCATCGGCTCCGTCGACTGGCGCCTGAGCGAGGGGCTCAAGCTGACCTCGATCAGCGCCTATCAGACCGAGCGCTTCCAGCAGATTTCCGACGCCACCGACCTGCCGGCCCCGGGGCGCGTCTACGACCTCAACCAGACCTCGCGCCAGTTCAGCCAGGAGCTGCGCCTGTCGAGCGACGCCGCCCAGCCGCTCAGCTTCATCGCCGGGCTGTATTACCAGGACGGCGAGAACGGCGCCGAGACCCGCTACTATCTGGGCTCGGAGTTCGCGGCCCTGACCTTCTGGAGCCGAGGCGTCCCCGAGGCCGCCATTCCCGCCGCGGTGGCCGCTTCGCCGCTGCGGCTGTACAACAACACCGTCATCCACGCGCCCGCGACGGTGTCGGACCAATCCTACGCGGCCTACGGCTCGCTGCTCTACCGGCCGACCCCTGACGTGGAGATCGGCGCGGGCGCCCGCTATTCGGTGATCCGCAAGACGCTCGAGCACTTCTCGGAAAACGATCCGCTGCGCGCCGACCCGACCAGTGCGGCCAACCTGGCCTACGCCTCCTTCGCTCAGTTCTCCGACCAGACCGACAAGCAGACCTTCCGGGCGTTCACGCCCAAGGTCTCGATCAGCTACCATCCGACGGAGGACGCCACCCTGTTCGCCAGCGTGTCCAAGGGCTTCAAGGCGGGCGGCTGGAACACGGGCGTGATCACCCAGGCCGTGTTCAACGCCGGCCTGCGGCTCGGCGACGAATCCTCCACCAACTACGAGATCGGGCTCAAGTCCGAGTGGTTCGCGCGGCGCCTGCGCTTCAACGCGACCGGCTTCTGGGAGGATTTCACCGGCTTCCAGGTGTCGCAATGGACGCCAACCGTGAACGGGTCGTCGGTCGCGCGCCTGGCCAACGCCGGCAAGGCGCGGTCGAAGGGCGTCGAGGCCGAGGTGGAGGCGATCCCCCTGCAAGGGCTCAGCCTGACCGCCAATTTCGCCTATACGCGCGCGCGGTTCACCGATTTCCTGAACTGCAACGGGCTCAACACGAACTGCACCGGCAACCGGTTGCCCTATGCGCCGGACTACAAGCTCTATCTGGCTGGCGCCTATGAGCGGCCGATCACGTCGGCGCTGAAAGCCTTTGTCGGCGGCGGCTATGCGATGGAGACGTTCTCGTACGCCAACGTGGTCAACGCGGTTCGGGAATATATTCCCCGCCACTATTCCTTCGACGCCAAGATCGGCGTGGCGGCCCTGGACGAGCGCTGGTCCCTGACCGTGTTCAGCAACAACGTCACCGACCGCCTGAACCAGGTCTATTCGCAGAACGGCGCCTATGGCGACCAGATCCGCTTCTTCCGCGAACCGCGGTCCTATGGCGCGACCTTCAAGCTGCGCTATTGATCTGACATACGGCCATCGCTCCGCCGGGGCGGTGGCCCGTTCGCCAGACATTCCGCTCTCGCCGCCCCCCTGTTCTGGAAGCCGCACGCCTTGCGAACCCTGGATCTGACCGATGACCTCGTTCGCGGCGCCGTGACCTGGGCGCGGTCGACGGACGGTCTTAGCCTGTCGCGACTTCCCGCCACCGCGGAGGGGAGGGACCCTGACCCCCAGCTGGTGCTGACGGCGAGCATGGCCGCCGGGATGCGGCTGCGGCTGGACAGCGACACGCGGGCGCTGGAACTGGACGCGGAAGCGACCGGACTCCGTTATGTCGGCGGCGCGCGACGGCCGGTCGCGTTCGACCTGTTTGTCGATGATCGCCTGTTCGAGCGCCGCGTCGCGGCCGACGGGCCAACCCTGCTGGTCGATTTCGGGCGGTTTCCGCCCGAGGTGACGCGGCAAGCGGGGCCGACCACGCGCCTTCTCTTCGCCCCTCTGCCGCCAGGCCTGAAGCGGCTCGAACTGTGGCTGCCTCAGAACGCGGCGATCACCCTCAAGGCCCTGCGGGTGGACGCGGACGCCCTGGTCGCGCCACCGCCCGGCGCCCAGCGGCGATGGCTGCACTACGGCAGTTCGATCAGCCACGGCAAGGAGGCCGAGGGGCCCAGCGACTGCTGGCCCGCCGTGGCGGCACGAGGGCTGGACCTGGATCTCACCTCGCTGGGCTACAGCGGCAACTGCCTGCTCGAGGGCTTCGTCGCCCGGGCGATGGCGCGGAGCGACGCTGACATCCTGACCCTGGAGATCGGCGTCAACGTCATCACGACCGACGCCATGCGCGAGCGAGCCTTCATTCCCGCGGTTCACACCTTTCTCGACATCATTCGCCGCGAGCGGCCGGATGTCCCGATCATGGTGATCTCGCCGATCCACTCGGGCGTTTTCGAAACCCACCCAGGGCCCGCGCGGCGGACGGCCGAGGGCGTTGCGCCGCCGCCGCGTCCGGCCAGCCTGGCCGAGGGCGCGCTGACCGCCGCCTCGGCGCGCGGCCTGCTTGAAGGCCTGGTCGACCGTCGCCGGGCGCTGGGCGACCGGCGGCTGCACTACCGCGACGGGCGTCTGCTGCTGGGCGACCAGGAGGCCGGCCTGCTCATCGACGGCCTGCATCCGTCCGCCGCCGGACAACAGTTGATGGGGCGACGCGCCACGCCGATCATCGAACGCCTGCTTTCAGACGACTGAGTCCCCGACGGGCTCGGCGCGCACGGCTTGCGAAGCGGTCAGCAACGACGGCGCGGCGGGCTGCTTGCGTTCCACCAGATCGACAAAGGCGCGAACGGCGGGCAGATCGCACAGCGTTTCCGGATAGATCAGATAGGTGCCCGCGACGAGTTGCGGCTCGATCGGAATGAAGCTCACCCGGGAGTCGAAATTGGCTTCCGAATTGAAGACGATGCCGGCGCCGACGCCGGCCGCGACCGCTTCGCGAACGCTTTCGCGGCTATGAATGGTCAGGCGGACGTCTGGCGTCAGTCCCTTTTCCGCGCAGGCGCTCTCGAAGATCCGCCGCGTGATCGACCCCTGCTCGCGCATGACCAGGGGCAGCGTCGCCAAGGTCTCAAGATCGATCGCGGAGCGCCCCGCCAGCGCGTCGCCGGCCGGCAGCCAGGCGCACAGGTGGATGGCCTCGATCAGGCGGCAGTTGAAATCGGTCACCGCCTGCGGCAGGCCGGCGATCGCGAT
The DNA here is from genome assembly GCF_058798735.1 of Caulobacter sp. GW822-FHT07D08. Taxonomy (NCBI): domain Bacteria; kingdom Pseudomonadati; phylum Pseudomonadota; class Alphaproteobacteria; order Caulobacterales; family Caulobacteraceae; genus Caulobacter; species Caulobacter sp. GW822-FHT07D08. Next base: position 68,849 of record NZ_JBXAKU010000005.1, on the reverse strand, counting down.
ATCGATGCGGTTCTGCTCCAGCAGGCGCAGCAGATCGTCCGAGTTGCCGGCGATGGTGTGGACATCGACGCCGGGGTGATCGCGCATGAACATGCCGATCAGCGATAGGGCGCATCGGGGCGCGCTGATGCCGATCCGGATCTGGCCCAGCTCGAGCTGCTTGAACTGGTCCAGACTGGCCTCCAGTTCGTTCACGCGGCTAAGGATGATCCGCACGCGCGTATAGACGTCCCGGCCCACCGAGGTCAGTTCGGGCTTGGGCCGCCTGTGGAACAGGGTCGCCCCCAGCATTTCCTCCACGCTGGCGATCTGAAACGAAACCGTGGGCTGGGCGATCTCCAGCTGTTTGGCCGCGTTGGAAAAGCTGCCCGTTTCGGCGACGGTCACGAAGGTCCGCAGGACCTGCAGACTCAGCGCGCCCAAGCCGCGCTTGCCGTCTTTCTTCTGTTCCATCCAAAACTCCGATGCGCGCGCTCGCCTGATGGATCCTCCCCGGACGCCGAGGACTCATGGCGCGGGCGCGGGGCGATCATGCCGGTCGGAGCGTCCGACGCCAACCACCCTTGAAATCAATATATATAATCATGGAGATGTTACATATTGAATTTATGTATCGTGTAATCGCTTGAGAACGAGGGAAATCGCATGCGTTCGCTGATCCGGTTCGCGGCCCTGATCGCCGCCCTGACGGTTGCATCCGGCTCAATCGCCAGAGCCAACTCACTGGTGGTCATCTCGATCGACGGCATGCGCCCAAGCGAGATCACCGGCCTGAAGGCCGGCGACCCCGACCTGCCCAACCTTCGCGGCTTTCTGCGGGAGGGCAGCTATGCGGAGTCGGTTCGAAACGAAACGCCGACCCTGACCCTGCCCAACCATGTTTCCCTGGTCACCGGCGTCGCGCCGGAAGAGCATGGCGTCGTCGACAACCTGGTGTTCGACCCTCTGCATCCGAAGGCCAATCAGTACTACTGGTACGCGCAGGACATCCGGACGCCGACGCTGTGGACTCGGGTCAAGCAGCACGGCGGAACCGTCGCCAGCGTCAACTGGCCCGTGACGGTCGGCGCCGCCGACATCGATTTCAACATCCCCCTGTACTGGCGCGACCAGACTCTGGAGGACGTCAAGCTGATCCGGGCCCTGTCGACGCCCGGACTGGTCGACGAACTGGAAAAGAAGACCGGCTCGAAGCTCGCGCAGGCGATCATGCACACGCCGGATTCCGATCGCGTCGCGGGTCGCTTCGCCGCCGAGATCCTGAAGTCGCGTCATCCGCGACTGCTGCTGATCAACTTCTCGGCCTTCGATCACGCGCAGCATCTGTCCGGTCCGGACAGCCCGGAGGCCAAGGCGGCCTTGCGGAATGTCGACCAGGTCGTGGGCGCGCTGGCGGAGGCGGCGAGAGCCGCCGACCCGGCGGCCGTCGTGGCCGTCGTGTCCGATCACGGCTTCGCGCCGCTGCACGACGACGTGAACCTGCTGCAGGCCTTCGCCGACGCGGGGCTCGCGCGGCTCAACCGGGACAAGTCCCAGTTCGAATCCTGGGAGGCCATGCCTTGGGGCGGGGCCACCGCTTCGGTGTATCTCGCGCGTCCGGGCGACCCTGACCTTCAGCAGAGGGTTCGCGCCTTCCTGAGCGATCTTGAGAAGGATCCGTCGTTTCATATTCGCGATGTGGCGGACCTGACCAAGACGCCGGCCTATGCCGCTGGCCGCGCGCCAGCGTTCCGGCTCGGCTTCGAGATCGGCTTCGAAATGGGCCGCGATCCGGCCGCGCCTCGGGTTTCGCCAAGCCGGTATCGCGGCATGCATGGCTATCCCGCCGACTATCCGGAAATGCGCTCGGCGTTCTTCATCCAGGGCGGCGCCGTTCCCAAGGGGCGCAACCTGGGGACCATCCGCATGGAGAGCATCGCCCCGACCCTGGCCGCCGTGATGGGTCTGCCGGCGACGGGTGACGTTCTTTTCAAGGGCGACTCGACTTCGCCTCGGTGAACGCCCAGTTGCCGCGAGGCAAGCCAACGGCGGTTACGGCAGACTAGCCATCAAGCGCATGGGCGATGCCGCGCTCCATGCCCCGCAGTTCGGCCAGTCCCCTCAGGCGGCCGATGAGGGAGTAGCCGGGATTGGTGGTCCTGTTCAGGTCGTCGATCATCTGGTGACCATGGTCCGGGCGCATCGGGATCGAACGCCGCTCTCGGGTCGAGACGTGATGGACGGCCGTGATGACCTTGGCCATGTCAGCGTCACCTTCCAGGTGCGCGGCCTCGTGGAAGGCGCCATGGGCCTCGCGTTGGATCGAGCGCAGGTGCAGGAAGGCGATGCGCGAGCCCAGGCGCTTGATCATGCCCGGCAGGTCGTTGTCGGGGCGGACACCCAGCGAACCGACACAGAAGCAGACGCCATTGGACGGATTGGGAACCGCCGCGATCAGCGCGTCGAAGTCGGCCTCGGTGCTGACGACGCGCGGCAGGCCGAAGATCGGGAAGGGCGGATCGTCCGGGTGGACCGCCAGCCGCAGGCCCAGGGCGTCGGCGGTGGGGCAGACGGCCTTGAGGAAGGCGATGTGATTGGCGCGCGCCTGCTCGGCGTCGACGCCGTCATAGCGCTGGATCGCCTGCAGGAACGCCCCGGCGGTGAAGGTCTCCTCGGCGCCGGGCAGGCCGGCGATGATCGTCCGCTCCAGGCGCTCGCGCTCGTCGCGGGACAGCGAGACGTAGTGGACCGCCGCGCGCTCCAGCGTGCCGACGTCGTAGTCGCGCTCGGCGTCGGGCCGGCGCAGGATGAACAGGTCGAAGGCCGCGAGGGCGTCCAGTTCGAAGCGCAGGGCCAGGGCGCCGTCGGGCAGGCGCCAGGCCAGGTCCGTGCGCGTCCAGTCCAGCAGCGGCATGAAGTTGTAGGTGACGACCTTCACGCCCTCGGCCGCGAGGTTCATCAGGCTCTGGCGGTAGTTTTCGACGAGTTCGTCCCACCTGGGGCCGCCGGTCTTCAGGTCCTCATGCACCGGCAGGCTCTCGACCACCGTCCAGCCCAGCCCGGCGGCCTCGATCATGGCGCGGCGTTCGGCGATCAGGGCGCGGGGCCAGACCGCGCCGTTGGGGATCTCGTGCAGGGCGGTGACCACCTCTGTGGCGCCGGCTTGCCGGATACCGGCGAGCGAAACCGGATCCGCGGGCCCGAACCAGCGCATGGTCTGCGTCATCAACACGTCTTGGATTCCTATGGCTTGGCGGCGGGGAGGGGCGTGATCTCGATCGCGGAGACGACCGCCTCGCCCTTGGTGGGGTTGAACTCCAGCGTCAGGCCCTGGTCGCCGGCGCCGGTCTCGAACGTCTTGATCAGCGCCTTGAGCGGACCGCCGGCCTGCGCCGAAACATCAAGGTCGCCCAGCATCCGCGCGCCGTTGGCGACGACGTCGAAGCGCCGCTCGTCGCTCGCCAGCTTGGGCTCGACGAAGGTGAGGCTCACGCGATAGCGGCCGGCCGCGACCGGGATCGCATAGGCGAAGCGGCCCTGGCGATAGCTGGCGGCCACGTCGACCTCGTCGGTTCCGCTGATCTGGGCCCGCGCGGCGGGACGTCCGTAGTCGGCCGGGGTATTGGCCGACAGAGCCTCGCCGCCCTTGAAGAAGGCGTCGGAGCCAAAGGCCGTGGCCTTGCCCGCGCCGACGATCGCGCCCGCGTCGATGCGGAACGACGCCGCGGCGTCGGCCGGACGCTTCCAGGTGATGCGATCCTCGACGGGCCGGCCGCCGAACCGGGCGCGGGCGACCAGGACGTTTTCGCCAGGCGCCAGGCGCACGCCCGGCCAGACGCAGATCCGCAGCGGACAGTCGCTCAGCGACCCCAGAGAGCGGCCATTGAGCGTCAGCTCGGTGGTCGCGCCGTTCGAATAGACCCGCACATCGGTGACCGGATAGGCGCGGTCGACATAGCGTCGGCCGTTGATATGCACCGTCGGCGTGGTCGCCCAGTTGGCCTTGTAGAAGTACCAGGCGTCCTTGCGAATCTTGCGGTCGTAGGTGACCAGGCCCTTGGTGTTGATGTCGTCGGCGTCGCCCTCGTGACGGATCGTGGTGGCGAAGTCGAAGGCGTTCCAAAGCCATGTGCCCCAGAGATAGGGGCGCTGCGACAGGGCCGCCCAGGCGGTCTCGTGAATGTAGCTCTCGTACTCCTCGGGCTGAGTGCGGCCGCGGGAGTCGATCGGGCCGCCCAGGACATCGTCGGTGTGGAGGGTCACCGCGCCGCCCGCGCCATACTCCGTCACCGACAGGGGCTGGCGCGGACGCTTGGCGCGCAGGGCGTCCAGGTGCGGGCCAAGGTCGCCCGGCGCGCCGAAATACCAGCCGAAATAGCGGTTGGCGCCGCCCAGGTCGGCGGCCTCGGCCGTGGTCGGCACATCCACGCCGGCGGCGAAGACCCGGCCTTCGCAGCACGTCGCCAGCGCCGTGGGGCGTCCCGGATCTTCCTGATGGGCCAGGTCGTTCAGCGCCTTCAGCAACGGCATCGGATCGGGCGCCTTGCCGTCCTTGTAGCCGGTCAGGAAGGCGGGGAACGAATTGCCGAAATCGACTTCGTTGGCGATGCCCCAGGTGGCGACCGAGGCGTGATTGTAGTTCTGCCGGATCAGTTCCTTGAGCTGCTGGCGCGCGTTCTCGACCAGGGCCGGGGTCGGCTCGAGCGCCCCGCCCAGCGTCCAGGCCGAGACCAGCGGGATCTCGTCCCAAAGCACGAAGCCATACTTGTCGGCGAGGTCGTGGATGGTCTGGCCATGCTGGTAATGAGTCAGGCGAAGGGTGTTGGCGCCCATTTCGCGCAGGGTCGTCATGTCGTCCTCGACATCGGCGGGGCTGATCGCCCAGCCCTTGCCCTCGCGGTCCTGGTGGTAGCCGACGCCGTGCAGGCGATAGGGCTTTCCATTCAGCAGAAAGCCCCGATCGGGATCGACCGCCATCTGGCGCACCCCGAACGGCGTCGAGACCCGATCGAGCACCCGGCCGTCGGCGGCGACCAGATCGGTCTCCAGGCGGTAGAGATACGGGTCGGCCACGCCGTTCCACAGATGCGGATTGACCAGCGACAGGGTGACGGTCGCCTCCTGGGCGCCCTTGGCGGGGAGGGCCGCGGTCGTGCTGGCTTGAGCGGCCACACGCCCCGAGGCGTCGTAGAGCTTGCTCACCATGCGGGCGGCCAGGGCTCCGGCCATCTCGTTGCGGAGTTTGCCGCGAACCTGGATCTCGGCCCTGGCGGGCGAAAGCGTGGCGGTGTTCGCGTAGACGCCGGCGCCGCCGAAATCGAGCATGTCGAAATGGGCGGCGTTGGTGAGCACGAGGCTGACAGGGCGGTAGAGGCCGCCATGCACGAAGAAGTCGCCGGTCAGGGGCAGATTGTCGGCCGTGGAAGAACCGGGCGCGGGTTTGCTGTTGTCGGTGCGCACGACCAGCAGGTTCTGACCTTCGCCTCGCAGGGCGTCCGTGGCGTCGAGGCGGAAGCGCGAGAAGCCGCCCTGGTGCTCACCCAGATAGACCCCGTTCAGCCAGACCTTGGCGGCGCGGCTGGCGGCGTCGAACTGCAGGTAGGCGCGGCGGCCCTCCAGCCTGGGCGCGGCGAACGCCAGCCGGTACCAGCCTACGCCCTGGGTCTTGTTGACGGTCTCGGCCTTGTGCGTGCGCTCGACCGGACCGGGCAGGTAGAGGCCGACCCGGTTCCAGGTGTGCGGCACGGTGACCCGCTGCCAGTCATGGTCGTCGAAGGCGGGGTTCTCGGCGCCGCTCAGGGTGTCGTCCTGGCGAAAGCGCCAGTTCTCGGCCAGGGCGGTCTCGGCCCGCACCGGGGCGGCCGGCGACTCGGCCCGTACGATCGCCGGGGCGATGAGGCTCATCATCGCCGTGGCCAGCAGCAATCGTCTCATCGGCATCCCTCCCAGTCGCCACCTGATGGTCGCGTTGGAGCGAGCTTAGCGCCTTAAATCAAATCTGCCAGATCAATTTGAAAAATTGGTCAGTCAGGTTTCGTGGGCAGCGGTGGAGAAGCGCGCGCGCACGCCCGCGGCTGTCCGGCGCGCTTCCTCCAGCGCCAGCTCTTCGGTCGTGAAGAGCAGGTGATCCATCACGGCGGCGAGGTGGGCGCGCATGGCGGCGCGGGCGGCTTGCGGATCCCGGGCCTTGAGCGCCTCGACGATGCGACGGTGCTCGGCCACGACGGGGCGGATCTTGGCGCTGCGGGCCTTGTTGTGAAGCAGCGCGCAAGCCGGCGACGTCGAGCGCAGGCGCCACAGCTCCTCGATCATCAGCACGATCCCGGCGTTGCGCGTCGCCTGGGCGATGGTCATGTGGAACGCCCGGTCGGCGTCCTCCGTCACCTTGGGGCGAAGGTTTTCGACGGTCATTTCATCCAGCAGCATTTCAAGCCGGGCGATCTCGTCGTCGTTGATATGGTTGGCCGCCAGCGCGGCGGCCTCGCCTTCGAACGCCAGTCGCGTCTCCGTCAGTTCGAAGGCGGTGATGGCGAAGCCGGGGTGGTCTTCGCGGCCCGGCAGTCGGCGAACATAGGCGCCCGAGCCCACCCGAATATCGATATAGCCTTGCACCTCGAGCGCGATCAGCGCCTCGCGCACCGCGGGCCGGCTGGCGCCGTACTCGGCGCAAAGCTCGCGCTCGGCGGGCAGGCGGCTGCCGATCTCGTAACGCCCCGCGATCAGGTCGTCGAACACATGCCGAGCCAATCTCTGGTAGATGCGGTCTCCGCTCGCGGTGGTGTCGCCGGCGGGGTTCGTCTTCTCCACGTCCCCCTTTGCGCGCGCCGCCATTCGGTGTCTCCCAAGTCATCATCGGCCTGTTTTGGCGCGCCCAGGCTGTCGGCCGGGTGACGCGCTAGTCAATTGTGGCCTGGATCGCTCAGGTTGTCAGGCAAAAAGAGGTTGACGCCCCGACCCTAAATCCAAAAATTGGTAAGACAGATTAAGCGCGACCGGACAGACCGTTCGCTAAAATAACAGGAGGGGAAATGAACAGGCGTCTTCTTTGGATGGCGAGCGCCGCCATGATCGCGGCTTCCGGCCAGGCTTGGGCGCAGACCGCGCCGCAGCCGGCCAACCAGGCCGTGGCGCTCGACGAGATCATCGTCACCGCGCAAAAGCGCGAACAGAATCTGCAGGACGTGCCCGCCGCCGTCAGCGCCGTCAGCAGCGAGCAACTGGAAGCGCGCAACGTCGTCCAGGTCACGGATGTGGTCCGCGTCTCGCCCAGCTTGACGGTCACGGAGAACACCAACGCCACCGGCAACAGCATCAATCTGCGCGGGATCGGCACGTTCTCGTTCAGCATCGGCATCGAACCCAGCGTCGCGGTCGTGGTCGATGACGTCGCCTTGCTGCAGCAGGCCCAGGCCTTCTCCGGTCTCAACGACATCGCTCGCCTGGAAATCCTGCGCGGTCCGCAAGGCACGCTGTTTGGCAAGAACGCCGCCGCCGGGGTTATCAACATCGTGACCCAGAAGCCGACAAAGACCCTGACGGCCTCCGTCGGCGGCACGCTGACCAGCGATGGCGAAAAGCGCGTCGAAGGGATGGTCTCGGGCCCGATCTCCGACAAGGCCGGCTTCCGCCTCAACGCCTTCTACGGCGATCGCGACGGCTATATCCGCAACCTCAACACCGGTCACAAGCTGAACGGCGACCGGTCCTACGGTGTCCGCGGGCGGCTTGAACTGGACCCGACCGAAGCGCTCAACATCAGCCTGACGGCCTCGCACACCAACACCAAGACCGATGGCCAGGTCCGCACGTTCCGCAGCGTCAATCCGGGCGCCAGCGCCTTTGGCGCGCCGCTGGCCCTGTCGACCGCGGGCCTGACGCCCGGGGACGACAACTATAAGATCCGTCTCGACACCGAGCCGAAGAACACCAGCAAGCAGACCATGCTGAACGGCCGCGCCAGCCTCGACCTGGGCGGCGCCAACCTGGTGTCGATCACCAGCTACCAGGACTGGCGCTTTCGCTTCCTCGAGGACCTGGACACGCTCGGTTCCCCGACGCTGCTGAACGCGGCCGATCCGACGAGCATCCTGCCCAAGGGCTCGACGGCCGGCGGCCCGTTCCACTCGACGAATTTCACGCAGGAACTGCGGCTGGTTTCGAGCGGCGCGCGCAAGCTCGACTACCTGTTCGCCCTGTTCTACGCCGACGGCGACTCCAACCGCTCCTATGCGCGCGGCCCGAACGCCGCGACGGCCTGGGCGGCGACCGCCGGCACCAAGACCATGGCCGCCTTCACCCAGCTGACCTACCACGTCGGCGAGAAGACCCATCTGGACGGCGGCGTGCGCTTCAACCACGAGTCCATCGATGCGACCTTCGTCAACACCACGCCGACGGCGAACCCGCCGGCCAACAACGCCTCGTGCCTGTCGGTCTGCTCCGGCAAGGCCAAGGACGATCACGTCACTTACAAGGTCGCGCTGCGCCAGGACCTGGCCGAACACGTCATGGCCTATGCCTCGTTGTCGACGGGCTACAAGGGCCAGGGCTTCGACATCAGCACGGGCTTCAATCCCGGGCGGGCGGCCAAGCCGGTGCGTCCCGAGACGAGCAAGGCCTATGAACTGGGCTTGAAGAGCCGGATCCTGGAAAACCGTGTCCAGCTCAATGTCACGGGCTTCCTGACCGACTTCACCGACTTCCAGGCCCAGGGCGGCGTCACCCAGCCGGACGGCACCATCGTTCCGCAACTGAGCAATGTGGGGTCGCTGCGGAGCAAGGGTGTCGAGGTCGAGGTCTCGGCCAAGCCGGTGCGCGCCCTGCGCATCGACGCCACCGCCGCCTATACCGACGCGACGATCCGCGAATTCACGAACGCGCCTTGCTACACCAACCAGACGGTCGCCGAGGGGTGCCGCCGGGTCGGGACTCAGAACTTCCAGGACCTGTCGGGCAAGCCGTTGGCCAACTCGCCGAAGTTCAAGTACTCGCTGGCGGGCGCCTACGATGTCGCGTTGCCGAACCTGCCCTTCGACGGCTTCGTGACGGCCGAGTACACGCACCAGAGCGCCGTCATGCTTGACCTCCTGGGTACGCCGATCTCGCGCCAGAAAGCCTACGGCGTGGTCAACGCCAGCCTTGGCGTCGCGGGTCGTGACGAGGACAACTACCGCGTGGCGCTGTTCGTCAACAATCTGTTCGACCAGCACTACGCCAGCTCGCTCGGCTATACCGGCTCGTCCAATGCCGGCGCGGTCGCTCAACTGCTGCCGCGAAACTCCAAGCGCTATGTCGGCATCCGCGCGCGGATGGGCTTCTAGTCGGAATATTGGCGCGGCCGATCGCGCCGCGTTCTCTCGGGTTCCTCCTCCCTTTCCCTGGGACCCTCGTCGCTTCGGCGACCAGCGGCGCGCCTTAGGGCGCGCCGCTTTTTTGTCGTCGCGAGCGTTCGCCGGAGCAAGGCCGGGGCTCGTCCGGGCGGCGATTCCTGCTAGAGGTTGGGCGATGGGGAAAAGCAACGACAAGAGTGTCACGATCATCGACATCGCGCGCGAAGCGGGTGTGTCGATCGCGACGGTCTCCCGCGTTCTCAATCGGGGAGAGGGGGCCGGGCCCGAAGTCCGCACCCGGGTCCTCGAAATCGTCGAGCGCCTCGGCTACCGGCCAAACGTCTCCGCGCGCGCCCTGTCGGGGCGTCGCAGCTATCTGATCGGCGTCATGTTCCTGCGCCTGGGCGGCTACCACTATGTCGGGGAGGTTCAGCTTGGCGCGATGACCGCCTGCCGCCGCGCCGGCTACCACCTGGTCGTCGAGCAGATCGAGACCCCGCAAGGCGTCATTCCGCCCGAAGCCTTGGGCGCGATCCTGCGGGACGCCGCCTTCGACGGTCTCGTCCTGACCCCGCCGCTCTGTGACGACCTCGGGCTGCTGGCCGCGGTCGAGGATGCGAATATCCCCTACGTCCGCCTGGCGCCGAACAGCGATGTCGACCGCGCGCCCTACGTCTGGATGGACGATCAGGAGGCCGCCCGGGAGCAGACCCTGCGCCTGTGGGACATGGGGCATCGCCGCATCGCCTTCATAGGCGGTCCCGCCGACCATCGCGCCGCGGTCCGCCGGCGCGCGGGCTATCTGGCCGCCATGCGAGACCGCGGCGCGACGGTTCCCGGCGATTGGATCGCCAACGGCGACTTCTTTAGCGGCTCGGGCTTCAGGGCCGCCGAAGCCCTCTTGGCCCTGGACCCGCGCCCCACGGCCATCTTCGCCGGCAATGATGAGATGGCCATCGGCGCGCTCGCCGCCTTGGCCAAGCATGGGGTAGGGGTGCCGGAGCGCATCTCGGTCGTCGGCTTCGACAACTCCATGGCCGCGCAGACATCCTGGCCGCCGCTCACCACCGTTCACCAGCCCATCGCCGAGATGGCCGAGGCCGCGGTGGACATGCTGATCGCCGGGTTTGGCGACAAGAGGTTTCGGGCGGGGATCAAGGAGCGACAGCTGGACTATCGCTTGATCTCTCGTCAATCGGTCGCGCCACCGCCCTCCTGAGACCCTCCCGCGAAGCGCCACGCATCGGTCCGCGAAAAAGAGGCCTGACCAATTTCGATTATTATAGAAAACGTTTTCGTATCGAGCTAAGCCTTGGCCCTCGCCGGCGCAGAAACGGTGAATCGCAGGGTCCTCGTCATGAGGGCCGGGGGAAGCCAAGGAATCTCATGTCACTCGCTTCTAGCCTCGCCGTCCTCACGTTCGCCGTGGCCGCCCAAGCCGCCGCGCCCGCCGAACGCCCATGGGCCGACGCCAAGCTCTCGCCGGACGCGCGCGCCGCGCTGCTCGACAAGGCGCTGACCGTGGATGAGCGGATCAGCTTGCTGCACGGGCCGATGGCCATGCCGGTCCTGGGCTTCAAGGTTCCGCAAGGCGCGATCGGATCGGCCGGCTATTTCCCCGGCGTGCCGCGTCTGGGCGTTCCGGCCCTGCAGGAGAGCGACGCCAGCCTGGGCGTGACCAATCCCTTGAACGTGCGGCCGGGCGACGGCGCGACCGCCCTGCCGTCAGGCCTGGCGCAGGCGGCCACCTTCAATACCCGCCTGATCTATGAAGGCGGCGCGATGGTCGGCCGCGAGGCCCGCGCCAAGGGGTTCAATGTGCAACTGGCCGGGGGCGTCAACCTGGCGCGCGATCCCCGCAACGGCCGGAATTTCGAATATCTGGGCGAGGATCCCTGGCTCGCCGGCTCCCTGGCGGGTTCGGCGATCAAGGGCATCCAGGACCAGGGCGTCATATCGACGATCAAGCACTTCTCGCTGAACGGTCAAGAGACCGGTCGGATGACCGCCAATTCGGTGATCGAGGAGGGCGCCCACCGCGAGAGCGACCTCCTGGCGTTCGAGATCGCCATTGAAAGGGGCCAGCCCGGCTCGGTGATGTGCGCCTACAACCTGGTCAATGGCGACTACAGCTGCGGCAACGACCACCTGCTCAACACCGTGCTCAAGCGCGACTGGGGCTACAAGGGCTGGGTGATGTCCGACTGGGGCGCGGTCCACGCCACCGACTACGCCCTCAAGGGCCTGGACCAGCAGTCCGGCGAGCAGCTGGACGGGACCACCTGGTTCGGCGAGCCGCTGAAGGCCGCCGTCGAGAAGGGCGAGGTCCCGGCCGCGCGTCTTTCGGACATGAGCCGCCGGATCTTGCGCTCGATGTTCGCCGCCGGCCTCTTCGATCGCCCCGCCGCCAGGTCCGAGATCGACTACGCCGCCAATGGCGCGGTCAGCCTCGAGGCCGCGCGCGAAGGCGTCGTGCTGCTGAAGAACACCGCAGGCCTGCTGCCGCTGGCCAGGACCGCCCGGTCGATCGCCGTGATCGGCGGCCACGCCGACGCCGGTGTTTTGTCAGGCGGCGGCTCCTCCCAGGTCGTGCCGCCCGGCGGCGCGAAGACGATCATCCCCCTGGGCGGGGAGGGGATGATGGCCCAGTTCCGCAGCCAGTACTTCCACCCGTCCTCGCCGCTGGCCGCGATCCGCAAGCTGGCGCCGCAAGCCAAGGTGACCTTCGACGACGGCCGCTATGTCGCCTCGGCCGTGGCCGCGGCGAAGGCCGCCGACGTGGTGGTGGTGTTCGGCAATCAGTGGATGGGCGAGGGCGAGGACGCCGTCGATCTGTCGCTGCCCGACGGCCAGGACGCCCTGATCGCGGCGGTGACGGCGGCCAATCCCAAGGCCGTCGTCGTGCTGCAGACCGGCGGCGCGGTGGCCATGCCCTGGCTGAAACAGGCCGGAGCCGTCGTCGAGGCCTGGTATTCGGGCGCGCGGGGCGGCGAGGCCATCGCCGACGTGTTGTTTGGCGAAGTCGACGCCTCGGGCCGGTTGCCCGTGACCTTCCCGGCTTCGCTGGCCCAATATCCGCGCGAGCAGTTGCCGGGTCTCGGCGCGCCGGAGAAGACGCGCTTCGACGTCAACTATGTCGAGGGGGCCGATGTCGGCTACCGGCGCTTCGCCAAGACCGGCGACAAGCCGCTGTTCGCCTTCGGCCACGGCCTGTCCTATACGACGTTCGCCTTCTCGAACCTGAAGGTCACCGGGGGCGACACCCTGACGGTCAGCTTCGACGTGGCCAATACCGGCCCGCGAGCCGGCAAGGCGGCGCCGCAGGTCTACCTGACCGGGGCTGGAGGCAAGCCGCTGCAGCGGCTGATCGGCTTCGACAAGCTTGATCTCAAGCCGGGCGAGACCCGCCGCGTCACGCTTGCCGCCGATGCGCGCCTGCTGGGCCGGTTCGACGTCAAGACCAATCGCTGGATCATCGACAAGGGCGGCTACCAGGTCGCGGTCGGCGCGGCCTCCGACGACCTGGCCCTGAAGGGCGGCGCCGATCTCAAGGCCGCGACCCTGAAGCCCTGACGTTCCCCCTACGGCGGCCTGTCGGCCGCCAGCATTGGCCTAGAGACTCATCCGTGGAATCCGACACATGAACATGGTGCTTGTTGATCAAGAGCAGGTCCTGGTCCTTCGTCGTGCGCTGCCGGCGGTGACCAAGGTCTGGCTGCAGGAAGTGCTGGGCGTGAGCGAGACGACCTGGCGGTCTCTGCGCGATGGAAGACCGATACGACAATCGACGTACAATCGGTTGCTCGCCAAGCTCGAAAGGACGGGCGGACGCGACAGGGTTCGCCCGCGCTAGCGGCGACGTTCGACCCGCGGCCGGGCTCGGCCTCGGCGCGGCGGGCCTGGATCTCCCCGTTGGGCGCGCCCCGGATGTGACGCCTTCTTGCGACGCCGCTTGGCGGACGGCCGTGATGACCTTATCGCACGGAGACGCTCGCGGCTGGCCGGATTCGCAGCATGCCCCAACGACCCTTTTCGACGACCGCCGGCCGGACCGGCCGTACGGACAACGAGCGTCGCCTGCTGACCCTGGTCCGCGACTTCGGTCCGCTTTCGCGCGCCGACCTGGCGCGACGGACGGGCTTGGCGCCGCTTTCCGTCACCCGCCTGATCGGCGACCTGATCGAGGAGGGGCTGGTCGTCGAGGGCGAGCGGGTGATCGCCGGGCGGGGACAGCCCAGCCTGCCGCTGAGCTTGGCCCCCGATGCGGCGTTCGCCTACGGGGTTTCGATCGCCGAGGATGCGCTTTCGGTCGTGCTGATCGACCTGCAAGGCCGGGTGCGGGCCCAGCGGCGTGAGCCTTTCGACGCCTTCGACAAGGACGCGGCGATCGCGCGGCTGGCGGACAGCTTCGACGAGATGGCGGGTGAGGCGCTCATCGATCGCGACCGGTTGTTCGGCGTGGGCGTCGCCGTCTCGGGGTTCTTCACGGGGCAGCGGCGGCAGATCAACACGCCGCTGGTCATGGAGCAGTGGGCCCTGGCCGACCTGGACGCCGAGTTCAGCGCCCGTTTCGGCCTGCCCGTGTGGATCGACAACGACGGCAACGCCGCGGCGATGGGGGAGGCGCTGTACGGTCTCGGCAAGGCGCTCTCCAGCTTCGCCTATCTCTATGTCGGCCGCGGCCTGGGGGGCGGGGTGGTCTTGGACGGGAGGCTGTGGCGAGGCCGCAACGGCAACGCCGGCGAGTTCACCGGCGTCTTGCCGCCCGAACGCCGAGAGGACCGGCCGACCCTGCAGCTGCTGCGGACCCTGCTGGAGGCGGACGGCCGGCGCTTCGACTCGATCGAGGCCATGCTGGCGGGGCTGCCGGACGGCGACCCGATCATCGACAGATGGGCCGAGCGGGCGCGGGCGCAGTTCGAGGCCATCCTCTCGGCCATCGCCGCCATCGTCGATCCCGAGGCGATCGTGCTGGGCGGCCGCCTGACCCCGGCCTTGGCCGACGCCCTGATCGCGCGCTCGGCGTTCTATACCGCGCCCGTGCGCGACCTCGACCGGGCTTTCCCGCCGCTGCTGCGGTCGCGGGTGGAGGGCGACGCCACGGCGCTCGGCGCGGCGGCCTTGGCTTTCGGCGATCATTTCTTCTAGCCCGCGGGGCGCGACTGGCTCCTCTCCCCCCGACCGTCACAAATATTAAATAACAGACTGTTACTTAATTGGTGTCAGAGGCATCAAGGGGCGCTCACATGTCTATCGTCTTCAAATCCATGCTCTGCGCGGGCGCCGCGCTTGGGGCGCTGGGCGGTGTCGCCCAGGCCCGGCAGACCGCCGTGGTCGACGAGATCGTCGTCGTCGGGCAGCGGGCGGCCGACCGCAACGCCATCGCCGCCAAGCGCGACACGGTGCAGGTGATGGACGCGATCTCGGCTGATGACATCGGTCAGATGGCCGACTTCAGCGTCGGCGACGCGCTGAAGCGGATCGCCGGCGTCAGCGTCTACGACTATCAGGGCGAGCCGCGTTTCGCGAGCATCCGAGGCTTCAACGCCCACTACATCACCACCACCCTGGACGGCCTGCAGATCGCCTCGCCGGACAACCAGAACCAGACCAACGGCGGCGGCCGCCAGTTCTACCTGGAGACCCTGCCGTCCAACATCGCCTCGCGCATGGAGGTCTACAAGACCAGCACGCCGGACATGGACGGCCACTCCGTCGGCGGCTCGATCAATTTCAGGCTTCCGGGCGCCTTCGACTTTCGCAAGGACCAGACCCGCTTCTCGGCCAAGCTGGGCTACCAGATTCAGGACAAGTCGAAGGGCGGCGAGCGCCCGGTGGCTCAGGCCGAGGCCTTCATCACCCGCCGCTTTGGCGCGGACGACCAGTTCGGCCTGACGCTGAGCGCCTCGTACTGGCGGCGCGAGATGTGGATCCCGCAGCTGGAGCGCGGCAGCTCGGCCTATTGGTTCGACGCCAGCGGCAAGAACACCGGCCAGCCCTATGTCGGCGCGGGCCCGGCCCCGGTCGAGCGGCGCTGGTACGCCTACGACAACACCCGCGAGCGGCGCTCGCTGATGAGCGTCCTGGACTGGCGGGTCAGCGAGAAGCTCAGTGTACGGACGACTGGCTACTATTTCGGCCAGAACGAGAAGTCGCTGCGCAACGACATGATCGCCAGCATCGGCGCCAACGCCCTGGTCAGCGGCCAGACCGCCACCTCGGGCGTGTTCTCACCGCGCGCCGGCCAGCCCGGCGACGTCGCCCAGAACGTCCGCTCGTTCAAGCTGCTGTTCGATCGCAAGGTCTATGGCCTGCAGAGCGCCGTCGACTACCAGGCCGGCGACTGGACGCTGGGCCTGAAACTGGCCGCGTCGCGAGCCACCTACAACAATCCGCAGATCAGCGACAACTTCAGCCAGAACGGCCTGTCGTTCCGCTATGACGTCAGCGACGACGAGGTGGCCTTCACCCCGGTGAACCAAACCGCCTACGACAATCTGGCCGCCTATGTCGGCGGGACCGGCGCGTCGAACCCGCAGCACTATGACGAGCGCTACAAGACCGACGCCCGCAACTATGAGGGCCGGCTGAAGGCGGCCTACAACATGGACGCCGGGGACACGGGCCTGGGCGTCGAGTTCGGCGGCGGCGCGATCCGGCGCCAGCACGGCGAGAACTACGCCAAGAGCTATCAGACCGGCATGCCCTACACCCTGGCCGACGTGGCCTCGACCACGCGGATCTGCGCGTTGAACTGCGACGCCGGCCAGATGGTCTTCGTCGACCAGGGTAAGCTGATCGGCATGCTGGACCGCTATCTCTCGAAGGCGACCAAGACCGTCGACACGGCCAGCGCCTTCAGCAAGGCCTTCTGGATCCAGGAGGACCTCTACGCCGCCTATGGCATGGCGCGCTGGAAGACCGACCGCTGGACGGTCCAGGGCGGCCTGCGCCTGGAGGCGACCGACGTCGAGACCACCGGCTTCCGCGCCACGACCAAGGCCGGCAAGACCACCTACGACCCGGTGACCGCCGCCAGCGACTATTCGCACTGGATGCCGTCGGCCCAGGCGATCTACGACCTCGCGCCCGACAAGAAGATCCGCGCGGCCTACAGCCGCACGATCGGCCGGCCCAAGCTGACCGACATGGCCCTGCTGGGCGGCTCGCTGAATCTGGCGGACGCCTCGTTGCCCAAGCTGACGACCGGCAATCCGGATCTGAAGCCGCGAGTCTCCGACAATTTCGACCTGTCGCTGGAATGGTACCTGGACGAGGGCAAGGGCCTGGCCTCGCTGGCCCTGTTCCACAAGCGGATCCGGAACGAGATCTATTCGCTGGGCCGCACGGCCGACATCGACGTCGGCGGCGGGACGCTGGTTTCGGGCGTGCTGACCACGGCCGTCAACGCCGACGAGGCCGCCACGACGCAAGGCGTCGAGGTCAACCTGATCAAGTACCTGACCTTCCTGCCCGGCGTCTGGAGCAACTTCGGCGTCAACTTCAACGGCATCGCCTCGAAGACCGACTTTCCGATCAAGCTGGCGGACGGCGCGCCCAAGACCCTGGACGGCCTGCCGGGCCAGCCGAAATACGCGACCAACCTCTCGGTCTTCTACGAGGGCGACAAGCTGCGCGCTCGCGTGGCCTGGAACCACACCGACCTGATGACCGAGGAGCGCTATATCGGCAACGGCACGACCAGCCCGGCCAATTTCTACCGCATCCGCTGGGTGCTGCCGTCCGACAAGATCGACGCCTCGCTATCGTATGACATCGACCGGACCTACACCCTGCGCATCGACGGCTCGAACCTGACGGGGCAGGGCGTGGACACCAATCTGGGCCTCGACAAGGAGATCCCGGTGGCGCGGATCAAACAGCCCAGGGCCGTGATGGTCGGCGTGTCGGCGAGGTTCTGATGCTCAGCCGACGCGTACTCCTGGCGGCGGCGCCCGCGTTGGGCCTCGCCGGCGCGGCCCTGGCGGGTGAGCGTGGGGCCTATCCGCCCGACGTCGGCCGCAAGTTCCGCGCCGACGGTCGGGTCATGCCGTTTCGCGGGAACACGATCATCCACCACCTGCCGCAGCAGGGGCCGGGATCGGAATTCTTCGACGCCCTTCTGGAAGTGTATCGCGAGCTGCCGGCCCACGCCTTCAGCCGCAAGATCACGGCCCTGCCGCCGTCCAGCTATCACATGACCCTCTTCGGCGGGGCCAACGATTCCGACCGGCGGCCCGGATTGTGGCCCGCGGGCCTGCCGCTCGACCTGCCGATGGCCGAGTGCGATCGGATCCTGGGCGAGCGGCTGAAGGCCTTCGACCTCGACTGCGAGCTCCCCTTCCGCATGCGGGTCGACCTCGCCGAGCCGCCGCCCGCCGAACGGCCCCTGGCCATTCGCCTGGTTCCGCTGGACGCGGCCGAGGACGCCAAGCTGCGCCGCCTGCGGTCTCGTCTGTCGGACGTCCTGGGCATCCGGGCGCCGGGCCAGGACGCCTACCGCTTCCATGTCACCCTGGCCTATCTCTATCGCTGGCTGACACCGGAGGAGGATCGGGCGTTCCGCGCCGCCCTGGCCGGCTGGCGCGACCGGCTGGCCAGGGCCTGTCCGGTGATCGAGCTAGGCGCGCCGGAATACTGCCTGCTGGAGGACATGTTCGCCTTCAAGCGCCAGTTTCACCTGGGACGCCCCTCGATACTCTAGCTCAAATAGACGGCGCGCAACGGCAGCATGGCCGCGCCGATCGCGGCGGCCTCGCCGGGCGCCTCGCTGGGAACGAGCCGTGCGGTCGGCCGCGGCGCCAATCGCCGTTTCTGGTCGAAAAGCTCGATGTGGCCGATCATCCGCCGCGCCAGGTCGGGCGGCGTGCGTCCGCCGATCACGATCGCTTCGAGGTCGAGGATCGCCGTGGCGTTCGAGGCGATGATCGACAGGGAGTCGCGGACCCGCGCGATCCATTCGTCGATGGCCGGCCAGCTGGGATCATAGGCCTCGATCATTTCGTCGACCGTGTCGAACCGCTGGCCGCCCTGGGCCACGATCAGGCGCAGCAGTTCTAGATTGGGGAACGGATAGATGTTGCCCGGCAGGCCGCCCGCGAACTCGCCGGCGTTGCCGAAACGGCCGCGCCAAAGCTCGCCGTCCAGCACGACGCCGCCGCCGACCCCGGCGCCCAGATAGAGATAGGCGAAGCTCTTGGCCCAGCGGCCGACGCCGATCATCGCCTCGGCCATGGCGGCGGCGCTGCCGTCGTTCTCGGCGAAGGCGGGCAGGGCGTAGCGTTCCGAAAACAGTCGGGCGACGTCGAGGCCGGCCCATTCTTCGAGGCTGTGGGGCGTGTTGAAGCCCGGCGCGTCACCGATGAACGAGCCGGCGACGCTGATCCCCAGGCCCGCCAGAGTCCCCAGCGGTCGCCCCAGGGCGTCGGCGGCTTCCGCCAGGGCCGCGTCGGTCCAGGCCAGCACCTTGGCCACGGGCATCGCGCCCATCCGGGCCTTGCGCTCGAACCGGACCTTGCCGGCGAAGTCGACCGCCGCCAGCGCCACCGCGTCGGCCATCACCGCCACGCCCAGGCCATAGGTGTGATCGGGCGCCAGGTGGACCAAGGTGGACGGGTAGCTGCGCTTGCCGAGGCCGGCCTTCTCGCCAAACACCACCATGCCCTGGGCGGCGAGGCCGCCCACCAGGCGCGAGACGGACTGCTGGGTCAGGTCCGTCGCTTCGATCAGCGCCGCCTGGGTCGCCCCGCCGCGACGGAACAGCAGGCCCAGCAGTCGGCGCTCGCTGCGGGTCAGTTCCGGAGGGCGCGGGGGCGGGGAGGGAGCGTCCATGCGGCCCTCATAGCGCGACTCGATCATGGCGCCATCCATCTCACGCATGAAAAGTGAGATTCTGGATCCGAGCTCTGTACTTCGTCACATAATGTACGCATAAAAAGTGCAATAGCGCATCGAACAGGCTCGTTCCAGGTTGCATTGCACCCACGGCGAGTGAATTTAAGCCGCGCCACGGCGCTTCGGGGATTTCGTCATGCGACTGCGCATCCGTCTTTGTTCGTCCGCCGCCCTGGCCATCGCCTTGACGAGCGTCGCCCTCGACGCCGCCCACGCCCAGGCGGCCCACACCCAGGCGGACGACGCGATCGCCGAGATCATCGTCACCGCCACGCGCCGGCCGGAGAAGCTGCAGGACGTGCCGGTGGCGGTCACCGTCGTCGACGGCGAGCGACTGGCGCGGTCGAACCTCAACAGCCTGCGCGACATCGCCACGATCGTGCCGACCCTGAACTTCCGCACCGCGGCCTCGAACAAGGACCAGGCGCTGTTCATCCGCGGCCTGGGCACGGTCTCGACCTCGCCCGGCGTCGAGCCGACCGTCTCGACCGTGGTCGACGGCGTGGTGCTGGCGCGCCAGGGCCAGGCGACGCTGGACCTGCTGGACGTCGACCACATCGAGGTGCTGCGCGGGCCGCAGGGCACGCTGTTCGGCAAGAACGCCTCGGGCGGGGTGGTCAACATCGTCACCAAGGACCCCGGCCAGGACCTCCACGCCTATGGCGAGGCCTTCTACGGCACGGGCGGCGACGAACGGCGGTTCAAGGCCGGCCTTTCGGGCCCGATCGTGGCCGGCAAGCTGGCCGGGTCGCTGAACCTCTTCACCGGCAAGTACGACGGCAACGTCACCAACGTCTTCAACGGCGAGACGGTCAACGGCTATGAGCGGACCGGCGCGCGCGGCAAGCTGGTTTACACGCCGAACCAGGACCTGACCCTGCGCCTGGTCGCCGACTACATGGCCTCGCGCGACACCGCCCCGACCGGCGTGGCGCGGCGGACGTACCTGACCGCCTATCCGACCGGCGTCGTCAGCAACTTCCCGGCCTTCGCCGCCGCTCTGGGCCCCGTCGTCCCCGGCGACGACAACCGCCGGATCAACAGCAACCTCGACACCCACGCCCGCGACTTCAACAGCGGCCTGTCGCTGCAGGCGGACTGGAGCTTCGCCGGCCACACCCTGACCAGCGTCACCGCCTTCCGCCGCTGGGACAACATCCAGTTCCAGGACCAGGACCGCCTGCCCGGCGTGGTCGCGGGCCTGCCGCAACAGCATGATCGCGGCGACCTCGGCTTCGAGCAGCTGTCGCAGGAAATCCGCCTGGCCTCGCCGAAGGGCGGCCTGATCGAGTACGTGGTCGGGGCCTATTTCATGCGCGCGACCGACGACGAGCTCTATCGCCGCGAGACAACCACCCTGACCGGGACCACCCGCGCGGTGTTCAACGGCCTGGCCGACTACGGTGTCACGGACAACAACACCTCGCTGTTCGGCGAGGCGACGATCAACGCCTCCGACCGCCTGCGCCTGATCGCCGGCCTGCGCGGCGTGCGCGACGCGCTGAGCTACCGCTTCCAGCGCGTTTCCTCATCGCCGACCCCGGTCGCGGGCATCCAGACCAGCTTCGTCAGCGCCGGTTCGACCGACAAGGACGGCTACGCCGCCCGCCTGGGCGCGCAGTATGACCTGACGGGGTCGAGCATGGCCTATGTCACCTATTCGCGCGGCTACAAGGGCCCCGCCTACAACGTCGCCTTCAGCATGCTGCCCCAGGACGCGGGGGTCCTGAAGCCCGAGACCAACGACGCCTATGAGGTGGGCTTGAAGTCCCGTCTGTTCGACGGCCGCCTGCAGGCCAACCTGGCCGGCTTCGTCACCGACTTCTCGAACTACCAGGTCAATTTCTACGACGTTTACAACGGCTCACCCGTCACCCGCCTGATCAACGCCGGCAAGGTGTCGACGCGCGGGATCGAGGCCGACCTGGCGGCCAAGCCCGTCCGGGGCCTGACCCTGACCGGCGCCGCGGCCTACATCCACGCCCGCATCGACGACTTCAAATGCCCGACCGGGACCGCGGCCTCGTGCCAGGTCAACGGCAAGCCGCTGCCGTTCTCGCCGGACTGGAAGCTGAACGTCCGCGCTGACTACCGCCTGCCGCTGGAGGGCGCCTTCGCCGTCGAGCTGACGACCGAATACAGCTGGCAGAGCCGAACGCAGTACAGCATCAACCAGACCCCCGACACGGTGCAGGACGCCTATGGGATCTGGAACGCCGGCGTGACCGTCACCGCGCCCGGCGACTGGCGCTTCACCGTGCTGGCCAAGAACCTGGCCAACACCCACTATTCGTCGATGATGTCGACCTTCGGCAGCGGCGTGGTGCGGTTCGTGCCGCGCGACGACCGCCGCTACTTCGGCTTCGGCCTGCGCAAGGATTTCTGATGCGGCGGGGCGATCTCCTTTCCGAAGGCCGCCGCGCGCTGTTGCGGGCGGCGGCGGGCGTCGCGGTGGCCGGACCGGCGGCGCGGGCGGGCGCCGCCAGCCGTCCGGCCTATCCGCCGGATGTCTTCAGCAAGTTTCAGCCAGACGGTCGGCCCCTTCGGTTCGCCGGCAACACGATCATCTGCCACCTGGACCAGCAGGGCGAGCGGTCGGCGGCGTTCGACGCCTTCCTGGACATCTATCGCGAGGTCCCGGCCCTGCCGTTCGCCCGCAAGATCGCGTGGCTGCCGCCGTCCAGCTACCACACCACGATCTTCGGGGGCGCGAACGACCGGCCGCGCCTGAAGGCGAGCTGGCCGGCGGACCTGCCGCTGGACCTGCCGATCGCCGACTGCGACCGGGTGCTGGGCGAGCGGCTGAAAGGGTTCGCGCTGGACCACGCGCCGCCGATCCGCCTGAAGGTCGACCTCGAACAGCTCCAGGATCCGGCAAGGCCGCTGACCCTGCTGCTGCTGCCCGTCGACGCCGCCGAGGAGGCCAGGCTGCGCGGCCTGCGCGACCGCCTGTCCCGCCTCCTGGCCATCCGCTCGCCGAACCACGACGGCTACCGGTTCCACGTCTCGCTGGGTTATCCGATCGCCTGGTTCACGGAAGGCGAGGCCAGCCTGTTCCAGGCGACCTGGCGGCGCTGGGTGGGCGCCGTCGCCTCTAAGTCGCCCGTGATCAACCTGGGCGCGCCGGAGTATTGCCTTTTCGACGACATGTTCGCCTTTCATCGCCAATTCTATCTGCGCTAGACCCGCTGGGCCGTACTCAATGCAAATGCGCCAGAGTCCCCTTCTGGCGCGAACCCACCGCCATTTCGCGCCGGGCGTCACCGATTTGCTGTCATTGAACCGTTTCCGTCGCGCCCCATAGACGCGGCATGGCGTCGATCCAGAAGCCCCTTCGAGCGAATGGCCCGGCGAGCGCGGCCCTGCTGCGCTCGGCCTATGGCGCGGGTCACTTCGCCAAGAGCCTGGCCTGGACCTTCACCGATCTGCTGCTGGCCTACTACGCCAATGTGCGGCTGGGACTGTCGGCGGCAGAGACCGGGCTGCTGTTGTTCTTCTCGATGGCCTATGGCGCGGTGCTGGATATCGGCGTCGCCTTCCTGTTGCGACGGGCCGAGGGCAGCCGCCGGCGGATCCTGCTGATCCAGTTCGCCGCCGGCCTGGCGACGGCGACGACGCTGATGATCGTCTTCAGCCCGGTTCACGGCGCCTTGCCTCCGTTCGCCTATCTCATCGTCGCGCTAGGCCTGCTGCGCACGGCCTACGCGGTCTACGATGTCGCCCAGAACGCGCTGGTGTCGCTGCTGCCCAGCGACGGGGCCGACGCGGAGCGGTACGTGGTCTTGCGCCAGGCGCTGAGCGCCCTGGCCCGGCTCTGCGTGGCGGCGCTCTCCTTCCTGGTCGTCGGGCAGGGCGTGCGCGAAGGGCGCGAGATCGTCGTGGTCGGGGCGATCGCGATCCTGATCGCGCTGACGGCCGGATGGATCGTGCGCTGGGCCGGGCCCGCGCCGGTCGTCGCGACGCCGCCGCGCCTCAAGGGCCTGACCACGCCGCGGGGCATAGGCCGGCTGCTGCTGGCCGCGGCCGCCCAGGCGGGACCGCTGAGCATGACCGCGCGCATGGTCACCTTCGTCGAGCGCGACGGGCCCCACGACCACACCGGCGCGGCCCTGCTGTTCGCCCTGGTGCTCGGAAACCTGATCGGCCCGATCGCCGTGGCGCGCTGGCCGTCCCGCGGCGATGTCGGCCCCCAGGCGCTCGGCTTCACCACCCTGGCCCTGATCGCCGGCGCGGTCTTTCTGGCCGATCCCTGGTCGGGGCCGGTCGCCCTGGTCGCCTGCTGCGCGCATGGCGTCGGCCTGGGCGGGGTGATGACACTGTTCTGGCGCGGCATGAGCGCGGCGATCCGCCACCATGCCGAGCAGACTGGCGTGCGCACCGACATGGCCGCCTTCGCCCTGCTGACCGCCACGCTGAAACTGTCCAGCGCCGTCTTCGGCGCCAGCCTTGGCCTGCTGCTCGACGGATTCAAGGCCGCTGACCCGATGAGCCTGTTGGTGCTGGCGGTGATGACCGCCGCGGGCGGCGTCGGCTTCGTGCTCGCGATCGCGCCGGTCCGGTCCTTCGGCGCGCGCGTCTGACGGTTCAGTATTTCGACCTCAAGGACCCGATCGATCGTGAGCGGATCGACGCATGAAAAAGGCGGGCCGCCGAGCGGCCAGCCGGTGTTTCAAGCCAACAGATCCGCCGCTTCTTACCCCACGTCCTCGGTCGTCGACTCCGCGGGCTGGCTGCCGCCGTAGGCTTCGCCCGAGCGTTCCCACCAGTAGGGCTGACGCGTGCGCTTGCCCGTGCCGACCTCGTTCAAGGTCGTCGGGTCGTAGAGCCGGCCGCCCAGCATCACGCGGTTGATCTTGTCGCTGTTGCGGATGTCGACCGTGGGGTCGGCGTCCAGGACCAGGAGGTCGGCCAGCTTGCCGGGCTCCAGCGAGCCGACGTCCTTGTCGTAGCCCAGGCTGCGGGCCGAGCTGATGGTGCCGGCCGCCAGGGCCTCCACCGGGGTCCAGCCGCCGCGCACGAACGACCACAGCTCCCAGTGGGGGCCCAGGCCCGCCTGCTGGCCGTGGGCGCCGATGGCCACCTGCACACCGCGATCGGCCAGCTTCTTGGCCTCGCGGGCCGTGGCGCCGTCGACATAGTCCTCTTCCGGCGCGGACGCGCGGCGGACGTTGCGGGCGGCCAGCAGGGCCGGCGGGGCGTGCCTGGACAGCAGCGGGTGCTTCCAGACGTCCATGTGCTGGCGCCAGTAGGGATCGCCGGCCAGGCCGCCATAGGCCACCACCAGGGTCGGGGTGTAGTTGGTCTTGGTCTGCGACCACAGGCTGACGATGTCGTCGTAGAAGTGCTCGACCGGCAGGTTGTGCTCCAGCGTCGAATTGCCGTCCTGCACCAGGCTGACGTCCATGCTGTAGAGCGAGCCGCCCTCCGGCACGACCTCCATCCCCTCCTTCTGGGCGGCGATCACCACCATCTGGCGCTGTTCGCGACGGGGCTGGTTGTAGTTCTTGACGCTGTGGGCGCCCTGCGACTTCAGCCGGCGCACGTGGGCCAGGGCGTCGTCCAGCGTGTTGATCTCGGCATAGACCTCCGGCGCCTTGGCCCCGTAGATGATCTCGCCGGTCGAGAAGGTGCGCGGGGCCAGGATCTTGCCGGCCCGCTGCATCTCGCCCGCGACGAAGATCTCGGCGGCGCGGGCCGACGGATCGTGGATCGTGGTCGAGCCCATGGCCAGGTTGACCATCGACGACCAGTTCTGTTGCGGCACCAGGTCATCCTCGCCCTGCGGCCCGTGGGCGTGGGCGTCGACCAGGCCCGGGATGATGGTCTTGCCGGCCACGTCGATCAGCTTGGCGTTGGCGGGGATGACCGCGCTGGCCTTGGGGCTGACCGAGACGATGCGGTCGCCGTTGATGACGATGACGCCGTCGTCGATGATCCCGCCGTCCTTGCTGGCCATGGTGACGATGCGGGCGCCGGTCAGGGCCACCACGCCCGTCGGCTTGTCGGCGGCGACCTCCATCGACAGGGACAGGCCCGTGGCGACCGGCTTGAACTTGCCAGACTCCTTGGCGCTGTCTTTGGGGGCGTCCTTTGGAGCCTCAACGGCCGGGGCGTTGGCGTAGAGCGCCTCGGTGCTGGCCGTGAACAGGGTCGGGCCCATGCTCCAGTGGATCTGGGCCCCGCCGTTCGACCAGTTGATGAAGTCCGCGCCCTCGGCGCTGACCCGGGTGACGGGCAGGGGGCCGCCCTTCTGGTCGACCGAGACGTCCTGCGTTCCCGGCAGCAGCGGCATGACGAAGGCTTCGTAGTTCTGGCGGAAGGCCACGTTCTGGCCGTCGGGCGCGACCTGGTAGTCGTTGACCAGCTCGCCGCTGGCGTGGACGTGCTTGGCCTCGCCGTCGAGGTTGGTGCTGACCAGCTGGCGCTTGCCCTTCTCGGACATCAGCATGAAGACGCGGTCGTTGGACGCGCCGAACTGCGGCTCGGATCCTTCACGGGAGATGCGCACCGGGGTCCCGCCGGTCGCGGCCACGCGATAGACGCCCGGGTTCTGCGACCAGCGCGACGAGGTCAGCCCACCGCTGCGCCGCTGCTCGAACACGATGGTCTTGCCGTCCGGCGAGAACCGCGGGACGCCGAAGTGGCCCGGCTGGCTCATGACGTCCTTGGCCGCGCCGCCGGCCGCCGAGACGGTGCGGATGTGGCCTAGCCCAGCGTCGGTCCAGCCGACGAAGACGATGGTCTTGCCGTCGCGCGACCACGACGGGAACAGCTCGAACTCGGCCTCGTCGCTGGTCACCAGGCGGCGTGGAGCCCCACCCGATGTCGGCTTGATCCACAGCTTGCCGAGGGTCTCGAACACCACCGACTTGCCGTCCGGCGAGACGCTGGCCCAGCGCGGCATCTTGGTCTGGAACTTGTCGGGGGCGATCTCGACCTTCGGGTGGATGGCGTCGATGACCACGCGGGTGTCGTCGATCTTGAACGGGATGACGCTATTGGCCCCGTCGGCCACCGCCACGCGGCGGATCTTGCCGCCGGCCCAGAACACCACGCTTGTACCGTCGGGCGTCCAG
Source organism: Caulobacter sp. GW822-FHT07D08 (assembly GCF_058798735.1). Taxonomy (NCBI): domain Bacteria; kingdom Pseudomonadati; phylum Pseudomonadota; class Alphaproteobacteria; order Caulobacterales; family Caulobacteraceae; genus Caulobacter; species Caulobacter sp. GW822-FHT07D08. Next base: position 42,571 of record NZ_JBXAKU010000005.1, on the reverse strand, counting down.
GCCATGTTCGGATAGACGCCGGTGACCGCCCAGGTCTCCTGCACGTCCTGGTCCAGGGCGTCATAGACCTTGCGCTCCTCGCCCGAGGTCAGGTCCTTCACATAGAGCTTGGACTTGGCGCGCTCGCGGCGGACGAAGGCGATCTTCTTGCCGTCCGGCGACGGGGTCGGGCGCACCGAGCCGCCGACGCCCGAGACGACGGTGGTCACCTCGCCGGTCTCCAGGTCGTAGCGCTCGATGTCGAACAGGTCGGTGTTGGAGTCCTGGGCGTATTCGAAGATCGGGCCCGAGGTGACGTTGCGGACGTAGAAGATGCTCTTGCCGTCGGCGGCGTAGATCGGCTCGCCCAGCTCCTTTTGCAGCACCTCGCTGGCGCGCTTGACCAGCGGCACGCCGCCGCCGCCCGAGACGTGGTAGATCCACACCTCGCCGGTGCCCAGCGAGCGGCCGGTGGTGAAGTGCTTCTTGGCGACGATGAAGCGGCCGTCCGGGCTCCAGCTGGGCTGGTTCAGCAGGCGGAAGTCCTCCTTGGTCACCTGGCGCTTGTCGCTGCCGTCCAGGTTCATCACCCAGATGTTGTCGCCGCCGCCGCGGTCCGAGGTGAAGGCGATGCGCTTGCCGTCGGGCGAGAAGCGCGGCTGGTGGTCATAGGCCAGGCCCTCGGCGATCCGCTTCGGCGTGCCGCCGGCGATCGGCATCGTGTAGATGTCGCCCAGCAGGTCGAAGGCGATCAGCTTGCCGTCGCGCGAGACGTCGACATTCATCCAGGTGCCGTTGTCGACGGTGATGCGCACTTCGCGGGTGGCCACGCCGGGCGGGGCGTTGACGTTCCACTTCTCGGGCTTGTCCGGCTTTGCCGCATCGGCGGCGGGGGCGGGAGCGGGCGGCGCGGTCTGCGCCAGCGCCGAGCCCGACATCAACAACAAGGCGACCAGCGCCGTCAGCCGACGATCCATTCCCAATACCCCCTCAGACGCAATCCGTACGCGCGGAAGCGGAGCCTAGGGGGGAAGGCGCGCGGAGTCACGGTGGAGGTTGTCGGGTTTTCGCGAACGGACCTGGATGCGGCGATGGCGCCGGAGATCACCGCAAGGCTGGCGAGGATCCGTGACCGAAGACGCTAGCCCCCATAGGCGTACTCGGCCTTGCCGTAGACCCCGATCAGGTCGACGGCGAACGTCGCGCCGTCGGCCAGGTCGTTCAGGAAAGCCTCGTTGGCCTTGGCGTACATCCCGACGTTCTCGGTGGCCGCCGCCGCCAGCAGGAAGCCGACCATCGCCGCCTTGGTCCCGATGCCCGTCGCGCCGTCGCCGCCGTAGAAGGCCAGATAGTCGACCCGCGTGTCGATCAGGGTGTGGACCTTGGCGTCGGTGGGCGTGGCGCCGAAGATGATCTTGTAGGCTTCCTTCGTGGCGTCGAAGAGTGACAGCGCGCCGTACTTGGCCAGGAACGAGTCCTTGGCCTCGCCGTTCTTGCCGAGGTTGACCGCGAAATTGATGTAGCGGTTCACGGTGTTGAACTGAGCGTAGTAGGCGCTGTTCAGGTTCGTCGAATTCGGCCCGGTCGGCGAGATCAGGAAGTCGATGCCCGCCAGGCTGGGGATCTTTCCGGTGAAAAACTCATAGGCCAGGGTCGCGACGGAGGTCGTCGCGCTGGCGGCCTTGACGATCTGGGCGGTCGCCTGGGCCAGGCTTTGTTGGCCGCTGCCGACGCCGACGAGCGCCTGGCTGCGCAGATCCAGGTGGACGGCGGTCGGCGTGGTTTCGCGCAGGATGTTGTTGAAGGCCGCCAAGACGGGCGCGGCCGAGGGCAGGTCGTTGGCGATCGTCTTGATCACCCCGTTTTCTTCGGCCGCAAAGGCGTAGACCTTGCCCGTGGCGTCGGTCAGGGCCGTGGCCAGGCTCGGCAACGCCGCCGAGAATCGCGTGAAATGTCCCGTGCCGTCGTTGAGGAAGATCACCGAGCCCGTGCCGTTGTCTCCGCTTGCCAGCAGATCCTTGAAGCCGTCGCCATTCACGTCGGTCGCCTGAAGGAATTTGTACCAGGTCAGCGGCAGGTTCGTTCCGGCCGGCGTCGCTGAACTCTGGGCGAGTCGCTGCTGGGTCTCGTCATGGAACTTGCCATTCCCGTCGTTCACCAACAGTTGGATGTAGGGCACGGTGTAGAAGTCGTTGGAGCCGCTGGCGCCGCCATTGGTCACCGACAGGGCCAGGTCGATCAGGCCGTCGCCGTTCAGGTCGATCGGCGTGACCTGCATGATCGACTCGTTGCTGACGCCCGAGGCCGGCAGAGCCATGGCCGTGCTGGCGCCGAACCCCTTGCCGTCGTTCAGATAGACCTCGCTGGGACGCGAGGCCGCGTTCCAGGTGCCCGCGATCAGGTCGACCCGGCCGTCATTGTTGACGTCGATCAGCGCGCCCCAGGTGTTGCCGGCGTTATAGTTCGTGCCCTGGTATGGCTTGGGCAGGCTGGCGGTGTCCAAGGTAAAGCCGCCCTTGCCGTCCCCCAGCAGGATCTGCAGCGCCGGGCCGACCGGAGTTTTCGAGGAATAGGCGTGTAGGGCGAAGACGGCGACGTCAAGATTGCCGTCGCCATTGATGTCGCCTACCGCGCCGCCGTGGGAGAAGATCTTGATCTGCGGCAGGTTGGCGCTGGCGTCGACCATCTTTCCGTTGGCGGCGGACAGGAACAACTGGTTCTGGCCGCCGGGGAAGGGCTCGCGGTCGGGTCCCGACTCCAACACGAAGATGTCTGGGCGACCATCGTTGTTGAAGTCGCCGGAGAGCACACGCGCCACGAAGTAGCCGGCGGCCGTCGAGGGCAGCGTCGTGGCGGTGGCGTCGGCGAAGTGACCCTGTCCGTCGCCCGCGAACAGCAGCTCGGGGCCCTTGGCGTTGTAGTTGGAGGCGAAGTCGATCGTCGGCACGAACAGGTCGGCCTTGCCGTCGCCCGTGAAGTCGGCGACCAGGAACTGCTGGGCTCCGGCGATGGTGGAGGTGTTGGCGTAGAGCGTGTCGCCGAACACGTACTGCCCGTTCTGCAGATAGTTGCTGGCGCGGATCGTGACGTTGTCCGATCCGGGACCCGTGAACTGGATGCTGGCGATCCCCGTTAGCGTGGTGACGCCGTTGTCGCCGTTGGCGAAGTGTTTCTTGACCGTGAAGGTCTTGCTGGCCGCATCGTAGGTGATCGTCGCGTCGCTGGACTTGCGGCCATAGAAGATGACGGTGTCCGAACCGCCGCCGCCGACGACCGTGTCGCTGCCGGCGCTGAGCCAGAAGGTTTCATTGGCGGCGCTGCCGCTGATCGTGTCGCTGTAGTTGGAGTCCTGGACCGTGAGGATGCCGCTGAGCGTGTCCGTGCCGCCCAGGCCGTCCTGCGCCGTGCCCGTCGCCAGATTGATCGTCACGCCCGAGGTGGAGGTCCAATAGGCGATCCCCGAGCCCGTCGTCGCGCCGCGGATGGTGTCGTTGCCGGCGCCGCCGATGGCCGTGGCGTTCCTGATGGTGATGAGGTCGTCGCCAGCCTCGCCATAGATGCTGCTCCAGTCGGCGATACCTAGAGCGACCTGGTCCAGCGTGTCCGCGCCCGAAGCGCCGTGATAGTCAGCCAAGGTGATCGCTCCAGGGTAGAATGAGAGGCTTAAGTCGGGGGCGCCGCCATTTGATCGCGCCGGATATCGCCGTTCCGCCTTGTCGCGCGGACGTCACTGAACGACTGTCTGATCCGGCGCGGGGGCGAGTGGCATGAATGGTTTCGATAGCGAGCGGCTGATCAGCGACCTCGCGCGCGCGACCAGCGTGACCGAGCGCTTTTCCGCGCTGACCAGCGGCCTCGCCGTGCTGGGCCTGGACACCATAAACTACGGCATCCTCGATCCGGAGGCGGCGGACCTGGAAGGCGCCGGCGTTCAGTTTCTCACGACCATGAGCGACGACTGGATGGGCTATTATGTCGACCAGAACCTGGCGGTAAGCGACGTCCATGTCATGCGGGTGCAGGCGCGGCGCCTGACGCCCTATCGCTGGGGCGCCAGCCAGATCGAGCGCATCGCCGACGCGGAACGGACGACGGCCCTGCGGGGCGCCGAGGCCGGATTGGTCTCGACCCTGTGCGTGCCGCTTAGCAGCCCTCAGGACCCGTTTTCGCCGGTCGGCGCCATCAATCTCGGCTCGTCGATGGGCGAGCGGGAGTTCGGCATGGTCATTAAGGAGCACGGTGCGATCTTGGTCAGCATCGCGCACATCTTCCACAACGCCTCTATCCGGCAGGTCTGGCGCGAATGGTCTGGCCGCAAGCCGCTGACGGCGCGAGAACGCGACTGTCTGCGCTATCTCGCCGGAGGCAAGCGCCAAGACGCCGTTGCTGAAGCTCTGGGCGTTTCCCGTGTCACCGTCGAGTTGCACCTGCGCAACGCCCGAGAGAAGCTTGGCGCTCTGACCCTCGGTGAAGCGATCGCCAAAGCCATCGTGCGCGGTGAAATCGCCATAGGTTGAGTTCGCGCGGCCGCGGGGTGGGTCGGCAGGGCCGGGCGTCACGTCAGGCGGCTCCGAGCTTGATCAGAAATCTATCCTACCGATCCGCCGCCGCGCGCCGCAATCTATGGAAATTCATAGGCCTTGCCCGACGAGCCTCAATGCGGCCGCGCTTGGGCCAGGGCCTGGGCCAGGCTCTCCAGGGAGAACGGCTTGCTCAGGAAGGGCCAGCCGCCCGCCCGCGCCCGGCCCTCGTCGCTGCCGGTGTAGCCCGAGCACAGCACGACAGGCAGGCCCGGACGGGTGGCGGCCAGCGTCTCGGCCAGGTCGACGCCGCTCATGCCGCCGGGCATGATCACGTCGCTGAGCACCAGCTGGATGCCGTCGTCCTGGGCCAGGCGGGTCAGGGCCTCTTCGACGCCGCCGGCGCGGACCACCGAGTGGCCCAGGTCGCGCAGCATGGTGTCGACAAGCTCGGCGACCTGGGGATCGTCCTCGACCAGCAGCACGCGCGAGGGGACCTGGGCCTGGACGTGGTCCACGGCGGGCGTGGTGTCGGCGACCGGCGCGCCCTCATCGATGGGCAGCAGCAGGGCCACGGTCGCGCCCTGACCGGGCTTGCTCTCGATGTCGACCGAGCCGCCCGACTGCCGCGCGAAGCCGTAGACCTGGGACAGCCCCAGCCCGGTGCCCTCGCCGGGCGCCTTGGTGGTGAAGAACGGCTCGACCGCGCGGGCGATGGTGGCCGCGTCCATGCCCATGCCGGTGTCGCGCACGGCCACGCGCAGGTACTGGCCGGGCTCCAGCTCGCCCTGCTTGCGGGTGAGGGTGACGGGGCGGCTCTCGATGGTGACCTCGCCGCCCGGCGGGGTGGCGTCGCGGGCGTTGACGACCATGTTCAGCAGGGCCGCCTCGAACTGGCCGGCGTCGATCCTGGCCGAGCGAACCCCGCCGCCCAGGCGCAGGTTGAAGGTGTAGGCGTCGCCCAGGGCGCGCTTGAGCAGGCCCTCGGACTCGGCGATCAGCCGGTCGACGCGGCAGACCTCGGGCTTCAGCGGCTGGCGGCGGGCGAAGGCCAGGAGGTGCTGGGTCAGCTTCTCGCCCCGCTTGGCGGCGGCGAGGGCGGCGGCGACCATCCGCGCGCGCCGGCGTTCGTCGTCGGGGTGGCGCTCGACCACGTCCAGGGCCCCGATGATCACGGTCAGCAGGTTGTTGAAGTCGTGGGCCACCCCGCCGGTCAGCTGGCCGATGGCTTCCAGCTTCTGCGACTGGAGCAGGGCGGCCTGGGCCGCGTCGCGCTGGGCCACGGCCGCCGCGACGCGCTCTTCCAGAAGCTCGTTGATCCCGGTCAGCTTGGCCTCGGCCTGCTTGGCGTCGGTGGTGTCGAAGGCGATGCCGATGAAGCCGACGAAGTCGCCGCCCGCATCGAAGCGCGGCCGCGAGAACGACTTCAGCCAGCGCCATTCGCCGTCGGCTCGGCGATAGCGCCCTTCCAGCTGGAACGGCTTGCGCGAAGCCTCGCCCTGGGCCTGGGCCTTGAGGATGTCGGGCAGGTCTTCGGGATAGAGACGCGTGCGCCAGTCCATGGCCACCGCCGCCTCGTAGTCCAGGCCGGCGAACTCGACATAGGCCTTGTTGACGAACTCGCGGACGCCGCCGGGGCGCGTGACCCACATCAGGGCTGGGGCGCTGTCGGCCAGCGTGCGGAAGCGGGCCTCGCTTTCGCGCACGCTCTCCTCGGCGCGGCGGCGGGTGGTGACGTCGAAGTTCAGGCCGATCATGCGGATCGGCTTGCCGTCCTCGTCGCGGACCACCTCGCCGCGGGCATGGATCCAGCGCTCGCCCTGGCTGGTGTCGGCCAGGCGGTACTCGACCTCGTAGTCCCCGAAGTCCTTCAGGGCCCGCCGCACGTGCGCCTGGATCATGGCGCGGTCGTCGGGGTGGATGTAGCGGGGGATGTCGTCCAGGCGGATCACCGCGTCGTCCGGAACGCCCATGCCCCGCCGGGCCGCCAGCGACATGTGGACCGCGCCGGTCAGCAGGTCGTAGTCCCAGGGACCCACGCCCGCCGCGGTCTGGGTGACGCGCAGGCGGGCCTCGGCCTCGGCGCGCTCCTCCCGCGCCTGGGCCAGTCCGCGCATCGCCCCGCGCAGGCCCTCGGCGGCGACCAGCACCATGACCGCGCAGAGCAGATAGATGACCATGGTGGTCAGCTCATCCTCGGACATCGGCACGGCGCCCTGGTCGCTCCACAGCCACGCGGCGAAGGCCGCGCCGGCGGCCACCGGGATCAGACCCCAGCGCCAGCCGGCGTACAGCGTCACCAGCATGATCGGCGGAAAGAAGGGCTGGGTGGCGCCGACGCCGCCGTGCAGGCCCAGCAGCGCGATGCGCATCAGCACGGCCATGGCCACGCCGATCAGCGCGGCGACGACGCATCGCCACGCCGGCGGTGGAACCGGAGGGATGAGCCAAGCGCTAACTAGAGTATGGATTCGACGGTGCTCGTCGGAAGCCAAGTTCGGGGCGTCTCTCTTCTCCACCTTCGCTCCCCGCAAAGATGTCTTGCCATGAGCATGGACACGCTTACCTAGAGCACGCAACACGGGAGATCAGTGATGACCGACACCTTGAACACCGGACTGAGCGCCAAGCAGCGCGCCGACATCGCCGCTTCGCTGAACAAGGTCCTGGCGGACAGCTACGCGCTCTATCTGAAGACGCACGGCTATCACTGGAATGTTCGCGGCCCGAACTTCCAGTCCCTGCACGTCCTGCTGGAAGGGCAGTACCAGGAGGAGTGGGCGGCGCTGGACGACATCGCCGAACGCATTCGCGCCCTGGGCGAGCTGGCTCCGCAGGGCTACGGCGCGTTCGGCAATCTCTCCAGCATCAAGGACGGCAATCCCGAAAACGAGTGGGAAGCCATGCTGAAGGAGCTTCTGGCCGACAACGAGACGGTGATCCGCACCCTGCGCGCCAGCTTCCCGACCGCCGACGACGCCGGCGACGAGGTCACGGCCGACCTCCTGACCCAGCGCCTTCAGGCCCACGAGAAACACGCCTGGATGATCCGCTCCACCCTGGGCGGCAAGTAAGCTGACCGGGACGGGGTGGAGACCCTGACAGCGCCTCTGGCCTGGAAGGCCGCCGCGACCGTGCTGGTCGTCGGCGGCCTTTCCGCGTGCGCGACCTATTACGTGCCGTCCGGATCCGGGCGCGAGGCCGGCCTGATGCGGGTGACGGGCAGTTTCACCGAGCGCGCGCTGCGCCACTATGTCGCGGACTTCGACCCCGCCATGCTGGCCCTGGCCAAGCGTCATGATCCCCGCCCGCACCAGGACTATTGGGGTCGCGTCGAGGGCTGGGAGGTCATCGATCTGAAGGACATCCCGCGCCTGGGCGACCGGGCTCCGGACTTCGACGAGGCGCGGGTGATCAACGCCCTGCGTCCGGCGGTTCCGGAGCCCCTGGAGGCCGCCAGGCCGTTCGTGCTGACGGGGGCGGCCGAGGCCCGCGCCAAGGCGCTGAACTGCCTGACCCAGGCGGTCTATTACGAGGCCGGGTTCGAGTCGGGCGAGGGCCAGATGGCCGTGGCCCAGACCGTGATCAACCGCATGCGCCACCCGGGCTATCCGAAGTCGATCTGCGGGGTGATCTACGAGGGCGCGGCGCGGGCCACCGGCTGTCAGTTCAGCTTCGCCTGCGACGGCTCGCTGGCGCGCGAGCCCGTCCCCGTGATCTGGGCCAACGCCGAGGCGGTGGCGCGGCGCGCCCTGAAGGGTTTCGTGTTCAAGCCGGTGGGCGTGGCGACGCACTACCACGCCGACTATGTCTCGCCGTACTGGGCGCCGACCCTGGTCAAGCTGAAGCAGTTCGGCCAGCACATCTTCTATCGCTGGACCGGTCCGGCCGGGACGCTGAAGGCCTTCAGCGGCCGCTATTCCGGCAACGAGACGGTCAGCGCCGACATCCTGATGGCCGCCGACCCGCGCACCCTGGAGGCCGCGACGCCCGAGATCCTGGCCGCCCAGAACACGCCGGCCAGCCCGGTGGCGACGGGCGCCATGGCCCAGATGCTGGGGGTCTCGAACCTGGCCCTGCCCGACGCCAAGCTGGTCAGCGTGCCGGACGAGACCTCGCCGACCGGCGAACGCCTCACGATGCAGGGCACGGTGGCGGGGCGGCGGATCCCGACCGCCGACGAGATCGCCCGGATCAACAAGGCGCTGGAGGCGGTCAGCGAGCCCGCGCCGGCGGTGGTCGCCGCTCCGCCCGCGCCGCCGCCGCCGCCGCCGAAACCGAAGGCTCGGCCGCCGAGTCTGCTGAATCCGCTGAATTAGGGGAGGGCCAGGGTAGCCTTTCCTCCCCCTCTTGGGGGAGGGGGACCGCCGAATGGCGGTGGAGGGGGGCAGCGCCGCGCCATGGGCGCATGACTAGCCCCCTCCGTCTCGTCGCGTATCCGCGCCGATCCACCTCCCCCATGAAGGGGGAGGAGGGAGAACTTTCGTCGGCGCGCCCTCACCAAACCCCGATCTTGTTCGCCTCGACGTGGCTGATCGGATGGTGCGCGGCCTTGTGGTCTTCCTCGGCCAGGAAGCGGACGGCCTCCAGAGCGGCCATGCAGCCCATGCCGGCCGCGGTCACCGCCTGGCGGTAGACGTCGTCGGTCACGTCGCCGGCGGCGTAGACGCCCTCGATCGCGGTCGAGGCGCTGCCGGGCTTGACCTTCAGATAGCCGCCCGGACCAACCTCCAGCTGGCCGGCGAACAGCTCCGACGACGGCGCGTGGCCGATGGCGATGAACACGCCGTCGGCGGCGACCTCGGTCGTCTCGCCGGTCTTGATGTTCTTCAGGCGCGCGCCGGTGACGCCCATCGGGTCAGTCTGGCCAATGACCTCGTCGATGACGCTGTCCCAGACCACCTCGATCTTCGGGTGGGCCAGCAGGCGCTCCTGCAGGATCTTCTCGGCCCGCAGCTCGTCCTTGCGGTGAACCAGGGTGACCTTGCTGGCGAAGCTGGTCAGGAACAGCGCTTCCTCGACGGCCGTGTTGCCGCCGCCGACCACGATCACCTCTTTATTCCGATAGAAGAAGCCGTCGCAGGTGGCGCAGGCGGAAACGCCGAAGCCCTGGAACCGGCTCTCGCTTTCCAGGCCCAGCCACTTGGCCTGGGCGCCGGTGGCGATGATGATCGTCTCGGCGATCCAGTCCTGGCCGCTGTCGGTCTTCACCATGAACGGGCGCTTGGACAGGTCCACCGAGGTGACGATGTCGTTGACCAGTTCGGTCCCGACATGCTCGGCCTGGGCGCGCATCTGGTCCATCAGCCAGGGACCCTGGATGACGTCGGCGAAGCCCGGATAGTTCTCGACATCGGTGGTGATGGTCAGCTGGCCGCCGGGCTGGATGCCGGCGATCAGCACGGGCTTCAGCAGCGCGCGGGCGGCATAGATGGCGGCGGTGTAGCCGGCGGGGCCCGAACCAATGATCAGGCAACGGGTCTGGCGGGGAGCGGTCGTGGACATGGCGGATATCTAGGCGCGATTCCGCTCCGGCGCTACTCGAAGACGCCCCCAGATCGATTGACGCCTCATCCACTTTTGATGGGTTAAACTGGCGGTGACCACGTTCCCGGGTGATCCGCCATGTCCGCCCCCTTCATCGAGATCGCCGGCCGCAAGATCGGCGCTGACTTCCCGCCCTATGTGATCTGCGAGCTGTCGGGCAATCACAACGGCAGCCTCGAGCGCTGCCTTTCGATGGTCGACGCCGCCGCCGACACCGGCTGCGACGCCATCAAGATCCAGAGCTACACCGCCGACACCATCACGCTGGACGTCGACCGGCCCGAGTTCCGGATCAAGGGCGGCCTGTGGGACGGGCGCACCCTCTACGAGCTCTACGCCGAGGCCCACACGCCGTTCGAATGGCACGCGGCCATCTTCGAGCGCGCCCGCCGGCGCGGGGTGACGATCTTCTCCAGCCCGTTCGACGAAACCGCGGTCGACCTGCTCGACGCCCTGGACGCCCCGGCCTTCAAGATCGCCTCGTTCGAGGCCGTCGACCTGCCGCTGATCAAGTACGCCGCGTCCAAGGGCAAGCCGCTGATCATCTCGACCGGCATGGCCAACCTAGCCGAGATGCGAACGGCCCTGGACACCGCTTTGGGCGCCGGCGCGGCGGGGGTGCTGCTGCTGCACTGCGTGTCGAGCTATCCGGCCACGTTCGCCGACGCCAATGTTCGGACCGTCCCCGACATGGCCGCCCGCTTCGGCTGCCCGATCGGCCTGTCGGACCACACGCCGGGCACGGCGGCCTCGGTGGCGGCGGTGAGCCTGGGCGCCTGCGTGATCGAGAAGCACTTCACCCTGGCCCGCGCCGACGGCGGACCGGACGCCGCCTTCAGCCTGGAGCCGCTCGAATTTAAAGCCCTGGTCGACGACACCAAGAACGCCTGGGCCTCGCTAGGCGCGGCGCACTACGACGTGCTGGGCGCCGAGCAGGGCAGCCTGCTCTTCCGCCGCTCGCTCTACGTCACCGCCGATGTGAAAGCCGGCGAACCGCTCTCCCGCGCCAACATCCGCTCGGTCCGCCCCGGCAACGGCCTGCCGCCGGGCGAGCTGGACAACGTCCTGGGCAAGACCGCCACCCGCGACATCGCGCGCGGCGAGCCGCTGGACTGGTCGATGGTGGGTTAGATCAGCCCCAGCCTCTTGCCCGTGATCCGGTCCAGCGTCCGCTTGGGCAGGATTTCGGTCATCAGCACCTGCATCGGCGACGGCGAGACGACGTAGCGGACCTTGGGCCGCGCGGCCGTCAGCGCCGTGTGGATGGCCTCGCCGATCGTCTCGGGCGGTAGGCCGGACTTGCCGATCGACAGCATGTAGGACCGCAGGCGCTCCAGGGCGGGAGCGTAGACGGTGTTGGCGTAGCGGGTGGTGTCGGTCTCGTCGGCCTTGTCCCAGATCGGCGTGGCGACCGCGCCGGGGGCGACGACCACGACGTCGACGCCGAAGGGCAGGAGCTCGCGGCGCAGGGATTCCGACAGGCCCTCCAGCCCGAACTTGCTGGTGCAGTAGGGGGCCATGAACGGGTTGGCGTTGCGGCCGCCGACCGAGGAGATGTTGACGATGCGGCCGGGCTCCTTGACCGGCTGCGCGCCGCCGGCCCCGAGCAGGGGCGCGAAGGCCTGGGTGACGATGACCACGCCGGTCAGGTTGACCTCCAGCTGCTGGCGCCATTCGTCGATCGGCAGGTACAGCAGCGGGCCGGCCACGGCGATGCCGGCGTTGTTGACCAGGCCCGCCAGGGTCGCGCCGGCCAGAGCCCTCTCGACCTGGCGCGCGCCGGCGCGGACGCCCGGACCATCGGTGACGTCGAACACCAGGGGCGTGAAGGCGTCGCCGAACTCAGCCTGCAGCCGGTTGGCGTCGGCCTGTTTCCGGACGCTGCCAAAGACGTGAAAGCCCTTGCCGATCAGCACCTTGACGGCTCCCCAGCCGATGCCGGTCGATACGCCGGTGATCACCACCGATTTCTTCTGCGCCATGTCGCCCCTCCCTGGATCGCCGCCAAGATAGAGGCAGATGAACGCCGTTCGCTAGAGGGCGGGTTTCGCGAGGGCGTGGATCAGGAAGGCCTCGGCCGTCCGATCCGCGCCCATCCCGTCGCACACGGCGGCGCTGGCGAGCGACAGGGCCGCGCGTTTGTCGGCGTCGGCCAGCAGGGTCCGCGCCGCGTCGACGAAGGTGGCGTCGAAGTCCGGCGCCTCGACCGCCAGGCAGGTCGTGACGCCGGCCGCTTCCAGCGCGCGGGCCGCCGCGACCTGGTTGTCGGCCAGGATCAGGGTCAGGGCGGGCAGGGCCAGGACGCAGCGCTCCCAGGTCGTCGAGCCGCCGGCGCCGATGGCCAGGTCGGCGGCGAGGATCAGCTCGGGCATGTGCTGGGTGTCGACGTGCGGCGTCAGGCGCGGGTCGTCGGCGGCCAGGGCCCGCAGGCCTGGCAGGCTGGGCGCGCCGCCGCCCAGGACGATGTCCAGCGTCACCGCGCCGACGATCGGGCGCAGCAGGTCGACGACGCGGCCGGTGATTCCGCCGACGTCGGTCAGGCCCAGGGAGACCAGGATCCGGCTCACCGGCGGGCGCTGGGCGCGGCGGGCCAGCGCGGCCTCGCGCAAGGCTGCGAAGGTCGGGCGGACGGGGGCGTAGCCGGGGCCGAGCAGCAGCCTGGCGGTCGGCGGGACCAGGCGGTCATAGTCCCGCGCCGTCCGCGCCGGGCCGGAGTCCAGGACCAGATCGGCGGCCAGCGGCCGGTCGGCCAGGTCGTCGATGACCAGGGTCGGGCGGCCCTTGGCCACCGCGCGGTGGTCGTCGGCGGTCAGGGCGTAGCTGTCGAAGACCAGGGCGTCGAAGCCGTCATCGGTCTTGGCTCGGGCCATGTCCGGCGCGAAGGCGTCCAGCAGCTTGGCGACCTCGGGGGCGACCTCGGGCGAAACCAGGAACGCGCAGGTCGCGCCGCGCGCTTCAAGGGCCCGCGCCAGGGTCAGGGACCGCATGACGTGGCCGCCGCCGACACTGGATCCGGCGGCGCAAACGAACAGGATGCGGGTCATGTTTGGAGAAGGGCGAGGCTCAGCGGCGGTCGCTGCGCATGGACAGCCAGAACACGACCAGCGCAATGCCCGCGCCGCCTAGCATCGTCAGCGTGAACTGAAGGAAAGGGTCCATTAGTCCTCCAACGTCTTCAAGACATAGTGGAGAACGACCTGCAGGGCAATGAACGTGCCGACGGCGCTGAGGAAGTTCGAGGGGCTGAAATGGCCAGCCATCAGCGGTTGAAGGCCCACCGAGATGAGGAGCGCGACGGACACGGCGTTGCAGGTGGTCGCGACCGCTTTACGCTGCTCGTTGCGGGCCGTCTTGGTGATCGGTATCGGCGTAGGGCGTTGAACCATGTTGCGAACGTAACGCGAACATTCGCGCGCTCGCAAGCAGCAAAAATCAGGCTTTTGCTTTTGTCGCCTTGGGCCTCTTCGGCTTCGGCGCGGGCTTTTCGGCTGGCGCTTCACTGACCGCCTCGACCGTCTTCGCCCGAGGCTTTCGTTTCGGCTTCGGCGCGTCCTCGACCGCCGGAGCCTCGACCGCCGGCTTCGGAATCTCCACCCCGATCCGGGCCAGGACCTCGCGCGCCGCCCGGTCGGTCTCGTTGACCGGCGCATAGGTCCAGCCGTGGAACGCGCCGCCGTAAGGCCGCGCCGCGCCCTGGCTTTCCAGCTCCTCGTGGAACATGCGGAACTTCAGGCTGGAGCCGTCCATCTTCAGCACGAACACCGGCTTGCCGGTCGAGGCCGCCTCGGTGGCCATGTTGGTCGAGTCCTCGGTGACGAGGATATAGTCGGCGGCGGCCAGGAAAGCGAAATAGGGGTTCGGACCTTCCCCATCCCAGATCATGCCTGGCAGGTGGCGCAGGCGCGCGGTCATCAGGGCGCGGGCCGGCTCAGGCGTGCGCCGCGAGAAGGTCATCAGCAGCGAGCCGCCCTCCTGCTCCAGCGGGATCTGGATCGAGTGGGCGATCTGGGCCGCGCGCTCGCTGGAGAGGTCGAAGGCCTTGGACTTGCCGCCGATCAGCACCGCCACGCGCGGCCGGGGCAGGGGATCGATGACCTCGGCGAAGGCCGCGTACTCGGTCTCGAGCCGTTTGGGCGTCACGCGATGCGGCGAGCCGGTGATCGGCAGGATGTTGTCACCGGTCAGGCGGTCGTGCTTGGGCGGGATCACCAGGTCGAACATGGTGGCCGGCACGCGCGGGTCCTGGATCTGGACCACGAAGGTCTTGCCGCCGGACCAGCGCTTGGCGCGGATGGAGAGCGGCAGGGTGGCGCGGCCGGCGGCGATCCACAGGTCGGGCCAGTCGTCATCCTTGTTCCGGGGGATGCCGCTTTCCGGCGTCAGCCAGCGCTTGGGCAAGAGGTTCAGCCACCACGGCAGGCGGCCGATGGCGCCGGTCCAGCCCACGCGCTTGACGGTGACCTCGCAAGGGAACAGACGCGCGATCGCCTCCGACAGGCCCACGACCTGGGCCTCGATGCCGGCGCGCCCGTCGGACACGGCCCACACTTTCAAGGGAGGTTTCGGCGTTTCGGCCAAGTGGCGACCCCGGGAACACGCAAACGAAGCGAGGCCGCTCCAAAAAGCAGCCTCGCTTCATTGTACTCGATTTATGGCGCGGCTGGGGCGGCGGACCGCCTTACAGCCACTCCACCTTGAGGATCTCGTAGGCCTTGGTGCCGCCGGGCGTGTTGACCTCGACCACCTCGCCGACCTCCTTGCCGATCATCGCGCGCGACAGCGGCGACGACACCGAGATCCGGCCCGACTTCACGTCGGCCTCGTGCTCGCCGACGATCTGGTAGCGGGCCTCGTCCTCGGTGTCCTCGTCGACCACCGACACGGTGGCGCCGAACTTCACCTGCTTTCCCGACAGTTTCGACACGTCGATCACCTGAGCGCGCGCGATCTTGTCCTCGATCTCGGCGATCTGGCCTTCGATCCAGCCCTGACGCTCCTTTGCCGCGTGATACTCGGCGTTTTCCGACAGGTCGCCATGCGAACGCGCCTCTGCGATCGCGGCGATCACGGACGGTCGTTCGATGGTCTTCAAACGCTTCAGTTCTTCGTCGAGGGTTTGATACCCACCGACGGTCATCGGCACTTTTTCCATTGCGGATTTTAGCTCGGACGCCTTTGGGAGGAAATTCTTCCGGTCGAGGGCGCTCACAACCGGGGGCTGGGAGGATAGGCAGCCAGATCGGTAGACGCAAGGGGGGCGGCCAGCTTGGGGTCAGCGACCGGTTTGGCTACGGATGTCAGCCAGAGAAATTGGCGAGGGTGTTTCGTCTTCTCGATCATCGCGTCCCCCGGGATGTGAGCCCCTATACCGATAGTAGGCGCTGGCGACGATGTTGACGTTTCGACTTCAAGTGCGGAACGCTCCCGACCTGCTCGACTACGCGGCCGATGGCGTCTGCATCCAGAAGTCGACGTGGATCCGATCGTAGGGAAACACGACACCGCCGTCGGCAGACTTCTCGACCAGGCCGGCGAGGATCAGCGCTCCGACGTCGGTGTGAACCGCCTTCACGTCGCGGCCGACCAGTTCCGCCAGCCGGCGATAGGTCAGGCCGCCCTGCCCACACATGGCCTGCAGCAACTCCCAGCGCTTCTTCGTCATGGTCGACCACAGGACGTCCAGAGACTCGAACGTGATGTGCGCGCCCTGCCGCTCGCCGCTCAGGGCGGCCAGGGCGCGGCTGTTGATTTTCTCTCTGCCCCCGATCGAGAGCGTGACGGTGTTCATTTCGACCTCCACTGATCGACGTCGGCCCAGAATTCATTGAGCAGCTGGGCGGGGCTCGTGAACGTGACGCTGACTTCGCCGGTCGGCAGGTGCTTGTGGTCGCCCTTGCCGGCCTCGTTGTCATAGCGGACGACCGATTGGCCGTTCTCGACCAGGACGAACGAGTACTTCAGATCGTGGCTAGAGCCGCGCACCGGCGCCGGAACCCTCCACACCTTCAACGCGACGAAGGCCGTCGGGCTGAGGATCTGGCGTTCGTCGAGAAGGAGCGCCGCGTTCATGTTGTTGTAGATAACAACGCGCCGCCGCGTTGTCAATCACTACAACAGACCTTTGCATTCTTGCGGAGGTGCGGCCTTGCGCCGTTGCAGGCCCGCAATGCGGCATGGTTCATAGGTCCGAGGTGAGCACGACGGGGGATTCCACTTGGCCGAGAAGACCGCTCAGGAGACGACGCCGAAGCCAAAGCGGTGTTTCGTCATCACGCCGATCGGCGGCGACGGCAGCCCAGAGCGCAGGCACGCCGACTGGGTGCTACACGGCGCCATCAAGCCGGTGTTCGAAGGCGCAGGCTACATCGTCAGCCGGGCCGACACGATCGCGGATCCGGCCATGATCAACGATGCGATCTTCGAACGCGTGATGGAAGACGACGTCTGCATCGCGGATCTCACCTTTCTGAACGCGAACGTGCTCTACGAGCTCGGCGTCCGGCACGCTTTGGCCAAGCCCGTGATCCATATCGCTGCCGTTGGGACATCGTTGCCGTTCGACAACGCCCAACACCGGGCGATCTTTTTTGATCGCGACGACTTTCGGTCGTTCGAAGGACTGAAAGTGCAGCTCTCCCAGCATCTCTCGACGATTGAGAGCCCCAACTTCACAGTCTCCAATCCCCTCACCCACGCTAGAGGTCGACAGAAGCTTCGAGTTGATGCGGACCCTCGCGACAAGCTGCTCGATGATCTATACGAACAGATCAAAAGCATACGGTTAGATATAGAAAAATCGAAGTCACGTCAGTTTTCATTTAAAATTGGAGACGTGGCAAATCCCTTTTCCCTGGATAATCAACCACCAGCCTACTTGCCTCAGAGGTTCGCTGAGAACTCAATTCCCGATCAAGTCATTGATACAATATACGACTATCTGAGCGCTTCGCGACATGGCAGCGACTCCATGGCTAATGGCCTGGAGACTATGATATCTGAGCTGTCCATTAGGCTGAATGAGCACGAACGCTCCGCTGTAGGGAGCATGGCCTTGAAAGCAGGGGTGCCTGCGCATCAGCTAGTTCATTGGGGGATTCTAACGAGCCCGTAGCGACTGCGGTCGACCGGCGGGCCGACGCCTTTCCTCTTCCTTCTCTAAAAACGTCAGTCAGGGATTCACGCCCCTGGGGGAAATCAGACTAGGTCGTGTCGGCTTCACCCTTGAGGGCCGCCAGACCTCTGGCGGTTTTTTCAGGGCGCGACGAAAGGGGAGCTGGGGACTAGGGTGACGGGGCGCTCTATCCCGGCCCACGGCCTGCGCCACGCAGCGCCCCTTACGCGTAGGCGTAGGGCCCGCCCTTCTCCAGCGCGCGCTGGTAGGCGGGGCGGGCGTGGATCTTGGCCAGGAAGGCCTTCACGTGCGGGCGGTCGCCCGCCCCGGCCCGCGCCGCGCCGGCCTCCAGCGGAAAGCTCATCATGATGTCGGCGGCGGTGAACTCGGCGCCGGCGAACCATGGCGTCTTGGTCAGCTCGGCCTCCCAGTAGTCGACATGAGCCTTGAGCTGCGGGTCGACGAAGCCCTGCTGGGCCTTGCTGGCGATCGACCTGACCAGGCCCTTCAGCAGGCCGGGCGCGCGCTCCGGCAGGGCGGTGAAGACCAGCTTCAGCAGCAGGGGCGTCATGGCCGAGCCCTCGGCATAGTGCAGCCAGTAGGTATAGCGCAGCCGCTCGGGACCGCCGGCGGCCGGGATCAGCCGGCCCTGGCCGTAGGTCTCGATGATGTACTCCACGATCGCCCCGGTCTCGGCGATCGTCTTGCCGTCGTCGGTGATGACCGGCGACTTGCCCAGCGGGTGGATCGCCCGCAGCTCCGGCGGCGCCAGCATGGTCTTGGCGTCGCGCTCGTAGCGCTTGACCTCGTACGGAACGCCCAGCTCCTCGAGCAGCCAGAGCACGCGCTGGCTGCGCGAATTGTTGAGGTGATGGACGACGAGCATCGGGCGCTTCCTCATTATGGATAACGTGGCGGGCGAACGATGGTCGCGCGTTCAGCGTTCGGCAAGGTCTGGCGCCGACGGGCGAGGCCAAGCCGGCCGAGCCGCCTAGTCGCCCCGCAGCACCGGCGCGGGACGTTGCGACAGCGCCAGGCTGGCGGCGATCAGCCCGCCCAGGGTCGCCAGGCCCGTCGCGCCGGCCAGCAGCGCCAGCACCCCGCTCCAGTCGACGCTCCAGCTGGCCTCGAACACCTTGACCACCACCGGCCAGGCGGCGGCGAAGCCGAACGCGACGCCGGCCGCCCCCGCGATCAGGCCCACCGCGCCATATTCGATGACGTAGGCGACCAGGATCTGGCCGCGCGTGGCGCCCAGCACCTTCAGCGTCGCGGCCTCGCGCGCCCGAGCCCTGGCCCCGGCGGCGATGGCCCCGGCCAGCACCAGCAGGCCCGCCAGGCCCGCGACCGCCGCCGCACCGCGCACGGCCAGCGCCAGGCGGTCGAACAGGGCCGCCGCCGCGTCCAGCTGCTCGCGCACGCTGATCACATTGACGCCCGGAAACACCTCGCCGAGCTTGCGGGTCAGGGCCGCCTCCTGCGTGCGGCTGAGGCGGGCGATGGCGACGCTGCGCAGCTCCGCGCCCTCCAGCGTGGCGGGGTTGAAGATCAGGTTGAAGCTGGGGCCAAAGCCGCCGAAGTCGATCTTGCGCAGCACGGCGACCTTGGCCTCGATCTCCCGGCCCAGCACCAGGACGGTGATGCTGTCGCCGACCTTGAGGTTGGCGGCCTGGGCGATCTCGGCGCTGAGGGCGACCTTGGGCGGGCCGGCGTCGTTGGCGGGCCACCAGCGGCCGGAGACCACGCCGGCGCTCTTGGGCTCCTTGGCCAGCAGCGACAGGCTGAGGTCGTTGTCGAAGGCCCAGCGTTCCGAGCTCTTGATGGTCTTGACGTCGACCGGCTTGCCCTTCAGGGCGATGATCCGGCCGGTGGCGAACGGCATCCGCAGATAGGCGTCCTCGCGCAGCGGGCCGATGACGCTGGCCACGGCGGCGTCGAAGGCGGTGGCGCGGTCGCCGGGGATCTCGGTGAAGACCATGGCCGGGGCGGTGCGCGGGGCCACGTCGCTGACCTGGGCCAGCAGCGCCGACTGGATCAGCACCACGCAGGCCAGCAGGGCGACGCCCAGGCCGATGGCCGGGCTGGCGGTCCGCGCCGCCGACCCGGGACCCGCCAGATTGGCCAGGCCCAGCTTGACGGGGCCTCGCGTCAGGCCGCGCGCCTTGCCCGCCAGCCAGGCGGCCGAGCGGCCCAGCACGGTCAGCAGGCCGAAGGCGACGGCGACGCCGGCGATCATGATCGCCGCGGCCATCGGGGTCGGGGCGGTGGCGACGGCCAGGGCGGCCAGGCCCACGCCGGCGACGACCGCGCCGAGGGTCTCCAGGCCCAGCGGCAGGCGGGCCTTGGGCGCGCGGCGGAACAGGGCCGAGGGCGGCGTGACCCGGGCGCGCGCCAGCGGGATCAGCGAGAAGGCCGCCGCCGCCAGGATCCCGAACAGCCCGGCCTTGGCCAGCGGCCAGGGATAGACCTTGAACAGCGCTGGGATCGGCAGGCTCGAGCCGGCCAGCTGACCCAGCACCAGCGGCGCGACGGCCCCGACCGCCAGGCCGATGGCGACGCCCAGCAGGGCCAGCACCCCGATCTGGATCAGGTGCAGGTCGCGGATCAGCCCGCTCTCGGCGCCGAGGGCCTTGAGCACCGCGATGGCGGGCTCGCGCGTCGACAGATAGGCCGAGACCGCGCCGGCCACGCCCAGGCCGCCGGCCACCAGGGAGGCGAGGCCGATGAAGCCCAGGAAATATTCCAGCTGGTCGATCAGCCGCCGCGCGCCCGGCGCAGCGTCCAGGCGGTCGCGGACCCGCAGGTGGGACTCCGGCAGCGCGGCCTGCACGGCCTTGCCGATCGCGCGGGGATCCTCGCTGGGCTTCAGCGCCACGCGGACGGTGCGGCTGGTGAGGCCGCCGGGGGCCAGCAGGCCGGAGCGCTCCAGCACCTCGCTACGGACCAATACGCGCGGCGCCATCGAGAAGCCGCGCGACAGGCCGTCGGGCTCGCTGACCAGCCGGGCGCGCACGACCAGGGTCATCGGGCCGGCCTCGAACCGGTCGCCGATCTTCAGGTGCAGGCGGTCCAGCAGCGCCGGCTCGACCGCCGCGCCGGGGACGCCGTCGCGGTCGGCCAGGGCGGCGGCCAGGTTCGGCGCGCCCTCAAGCGTCACCCTCCCGGCCAGCGGGAAGCGGGCGTCGACGCCGCGCAGGCTGACCAGGCGGCGCTCGCCGCTGGGGGCCTGCGCCATGGCGCGAGCGACGGCGGCGTAGGTCGTCACGCCCAGCCTGTCGAAGGCGGCGCGCTCCTTGTCGGTGAAGTCGCGGTTCTCGACCGAGAATGACAGGTCGCCGCCCAGGATCTCGCGCGCCTGGCTGGCCAGGCCCTGGCGGAAGGCCTCGGCGGTCGAGCCGGCGGCGGCGATGGCGGCCACGCCCAGGGCCAGGCAGGCCAGGAAGATGCGGAAACCGCGCACGCCCGAGCGCAGCTCGCGGGCCGCGAGACGGAAGGCGAGAGGCGCCCGGCTCACGAGGCGATGCGCCCGTCGGCCATCCGCACGATGCGGTCGGCGCGGGTGGCGAGACTTGGGTCGTGGGTGACCATGACCAGGGCGGCCCCGACCTCGGAGACCAGGTTGAACATCAGGTCCGCCACGGACGCGGCCGTCGCGCCATCAAGATTCCCGGTCGGCTCGTCGGCGAACAGCAAAGCCGGCCGCGCGGCCAGGGCGCGGGCCAGGGCCACGCGCTGCTGCTCGCCGCCCGACAGCTGGTGCGGATAGTGGGTCAGGCGTCCGGACAGGCCCACGCGGCCCAGCCAGTCGCGGGCGGTCGGCAGGGCCTCGCGCGTCCCGGCGATCTCCAGCGGCGTGGCGACGTTCTCCTCGGCGGTCATGTTGGGCAGCAGGTGGAAGGCCTGGAACACCAGCGCCGCCCGGCCGCGCCGCAGGCGGGCCCGGCCGTCCTCGCTCAGCGTCGCCAGGTCCTGGCCGAACAGCCGCACCGTCCCAGCGGTCGGCTCCTCCAGCCCCGCTCCCACCGCGATCAGCGACGACTTGCCCGAGCCCGACGGCCCGACCACGGCCACGCGCTCGCCGGCGTTCACCACCAGGTCGACGCCGCGCAGGATGTTCACGGGTCCGGCGGAGGAGGGCAGGGTTAGGGCGACGGCGCTCAAAACCAGGGGGGGAACCAGGGGCGAGGCGTCGTCGGTCATGGTGTTTCCTGTAAGGCCGGTCCTTGTTCGGCCGGCAGCCTGACTACATAGGAAGGCATGAGCCCGACCGCACAGCGTTTTCCCAGCCGCCGCCGCATTTTGCTCGGCCTGGGCCTCCTGACCCAGATCGCCGCCGCGCCGAAGGCCCCCAACAAGCCCGAGATCGTCACCGTACTAGGCGACTCGATCACCGCGGGCCTGGGCCTGCCGGCGCGCGACGCCATGCCGGCCCAACTTCAGGCGGCGCTGGGCAAGCTGGGCGTTTCGGCCGTGGTCCGGGCCGCCGGCGTCTCGGGCGACACCAGCGGCGGCGGGCTGGCGCGGGTCGGCTTCAGCGTCGCGGCCGACACCCGGGTCTGCGTGGTGGCGCTGGGCGGCAACGACCTGCTGCAAGGCGTCGAGCCGGCCCAGACCAAGGCCAATCTGCGCGGCGTCCTGCGGAAGCTTAAAAGCCGCGGCATCGGCGCGGTGCTGGTCGGCGTCGGCGCGCCGCCGGCCATCGGGGCGTCCTACGCCCGCGAGTTCAACGCCCTCTATCCCAGCCTGGCGCGTGAGTTCGGGGTTCCGCTCTACGCCAACATCCTGGCCGGGGTGGGCGGTAATTCGGCCCTGCTGCAGCGGGATGGCGTCCACCCCAACGCGGTCGGCGCCAGGAAGATCGGCGAGGCCCTGGCCCCGGTCGTGGCCAAGGCCCTGAAAGCTCGCGCCTAAGCCCCCACCACCGCCTCGACCACGTGGGCGCGGTACAGCACCGCGATCAGGTCGGTCTGGGTGATCACCCCGATCAGCCGCCGCTCGCCGTCGACCACCATGGCCTCGTGGGCGCGGCCGCTGGACAGGATCGGCAGCAGGGCCGCGATCGGGGTGGTCTCCATCACCTTGTGCACGAACGGATCCAGCGCCGCCTCGACGGTGCGGCGGCGGCTGGCTTGCAGCTCGGCGCGGCGGGCCATGCCGATCACCCGGTTGTCGGCGTCGACCACCGGGGCGGCGCGCAGGTCGTGCTCGGCCAGATAGGCCAGGGCGCTTTGCGCCGACTGGTCGTGGTGCAGGCTGATGACGTCCTTCGACATCACGTCGCCGCACAGGATCTGGGCGTGCAGCCGCTGGGCGGCCGACAGCTCGACCTGGCGGAACAGAGCGTCCAGGTCCTCGCGGCTGACGTCCAGCAGTTCGCCGTAGCGGGCCAGGGCCTGGTCGAGGTCGACCGGGCTGTAGCCCACGCGGCGCCCGGGGGCGGGGTCCTGGGTGTGGTGCGGGCTGACGGCGGGCGCGGGCGGGCGGTGCGGATAGGAATGTCCGGTCAGCCGGCCCCACGCCATGCCGGCGACGGTCAGCAGCACGCTATCGGCCGCCACCGGATTGAGCGCGAACAGATAGCCGGCCTCGGCGACCTTGGGGCCGCCGATCACGCAGATCAGCGCCACCGCCCCGCCCGGCGGGTGCAGGCAGCCCAGCAGCATCATGGTTCCGATCGCCAGGCCGACGGCCAGCGGCGCGGCGATCAGGGTCTGCGGGACCAGGATCGCCACCGTGATCCCGACCAGGGCCGAGACGATATTGCCGCCCAGCACCGCGCGCGGCTGGGCCAGCGGGCTGGCCGGCACGGCGAACACCAGCACCGCCGACGCTCCGATCGGCGCCACCAGCAGCGGATGCAGCCAATCCTGTCCGCCCACCGCCAGCCGTCCCAGAAGCCCGGCGAACAGCAGGCCCAGCACCGCGCCGCCTCCGCCCCGCAGCGCGTCGATGGGCCGGAGGGGGGTCTTGCCGCGGACGAAGGCGTGGAGGCTGGTCATCGGACGGCGCTCATAGACCGAATGACCGTCCGGGTCCTTTCGATTTTTGTACAGGCCGTTCAAGGAAAGCCACAGGGCCCGACATTGACTTGCGGCTATCTGAGGTTGGGCTTCGCGCCCTGGAGTCGATCGCGAAGGGGGGCGACGGAGAAAATGGGTATTCAACCTAAGACCTGGGCCGTGATGGCGGCGATGGGGGTCCTGGCGGCCTCCGGCGCCCAGGCCGAGAACGCCAAGGGCGAGGCGACGCTGGCCAAGATGCTGGAAGGGCGGACCGTTCTCGCCGGGGTCAACTGCCTCGAGACGCGCAAGATCATCACCACCCAGATCATCAACGGCACGGCCATCGTCTACCGCCTGCGCGGCAGCCCGACGCTGTACGTTAACCGGCCGACCGCGGGCCTCGACGACCTGAACTCGAACAACGCGCTGCTGGTCGGCGACACCTCGACCCTGTGCGAGGGCAACAACCTGTTCGTGGGCGACAACGGCGGGCGCGGCGCGGCGGCCGGCTATACCGGCGGCGTCCGGCTGGGCGAATTCATCCCCTGGGCCAAGAACTAGAGGCCGTCCCGCGGCGCGGGCGGATGGGCCAGCGGCTTCAGGTCGGGGTCCACCCACCAGCGGCGGGCCTCGACCGAGAACAGCCGCTCGCGCGACCAGTGCGTGAGCGGCCAGTTCTTGTCACCCAGCGGCGTGGCCAGCAGCAGGGCGACGGCCTCGGCGTCGGACGTTCCGGGCGGCAGGGCCGCCTCGAACGCGCGGATCGCGGCCAGATAGGCCTGGGTGATCGTCTCGTGATAGCCGCTGGTCTCGGTGTTCTGGCCGCCGACCGCGACATTGTAGGTGCGGATCACCCACGGCAGGTCGCGCTCCAGGTTCGCGTCGCGCAGACGGACCAGGCGAAGGGTGGCGGTCAGGTGGGCCGCGTGGGTCCACTGGTCCTTGGGCAGGCTGCGGTCCAGCAGCCCCTCGGCCAGGGCGGCGATTTCGGCGTCGGTGTAGCTCATGCGATCAGGGTTTAGCTGACTCTGCGCAAGCGCGTCAGGTCCTCACGCAGTACGCCGTCATCCCCGCGTCCGTGGCGGAATCTATCGGGATCGACGATCGTCCCGACACTGGCGATCCGAGGGGCCGCTTGCCGGAAGAATGCTGGCGGGCGCTCTCGACCCTAGTTGGAAGTTAGCGACGTCCGTTGGTAGGTGACCACCCACCAACCGTGCACCGGCCCGCCGAGCCCGCTCGCTCGCTATGGCGCCATGTGGAAGGCGCGCGTCGCGAGCGGCTCCGCTAACGCCCAGCTACACCACTACCAGGGACACGACCCCAGTCCGGCCTTGACCGCAGCAGTTTCGAAGGCGGCAGCCTGCTCGATTTCTGACTCGGTCGGCTCAACATGCCCAAGCCCTGAAAGGATTTCGCGTGGCGGCGCGAGCTCAGTGTCGCCGTGACAAGGACTTGCATTCGGTTGAGAGGACCTACTTGAGGCCGGCGCAAGGATCGCGGCGTGGCTCTGCAGGCACCGACAAGCCGCGCTGCTTCGCCCGTTCGGCCATCAGTTTATGGTGCTCGGTAACGTAGGCCTGACATTCCGCACGGGTCGCAAACCCTTGCATCTTGGCCATGTGCTCTTGCCGTTCGGCCGGTGTCATCATGGACCAGCCGTATGCGGCCTGCGCGCCCCCGCGCATTCCCATTCCCGACCCCGGGCCGCGCCCCATCATCGGGCCTCCCGGAGAGCTCTGAGACGGCGTTGCGCCTTGGGCTTGAGGCTCCGCCTGCGCGCCCAAGGGGATGGCGAAGACGCCAATTCCGATCGCAGCGGCGGCGAATCTGGTGCGGGTCATAGCCTGTTTCCTTTTTGAAGTTCGCAATGAGAGGCGCATCCGGCAAAGCAGCACATTGATCCTCGTCAACGGCCTCGCGAGCGAGGGGCTGCAACGTTCGACCCGGCTGGTGGGCCAGGACGGACACGCGGGCCTGGTGAAGCAGCGGCGCGAGCGGATATACCGAGCCCGGCACGATCAACGAGGCCACGATGCGCGACTTCGACGCCACGTGCCTGTCAGCGTCATCTTCCATTGAGCGAAGTGCTTGGGGTTCGAAAACCCCGGCCGGATCGCGTGATCTCCAGCCCCGCGCCCATCAATGCCTCCGCCATGCGATTCGTCACACCGCAGCGTTGATTCGGAATTTGCCCTCGCTGGGAATCCCAAAAGGAGTCAGCCTCAGCGAGGGCTGGTATGAGTTGGCACCTTGAAAAGCGAAGGCGAGATCGGAGCGTTCGGGCGTCAGCGTTTTCGTGAGAATGGGCGCGGAAGCGGTCAGGACGGAAACCAACGCAACGAGTAGCGAGAGCACGGTCGCGCTGACGCCGAGGTTCCCGCGCCAGTCCTGGAAGCTGTCGCAGTGGATGCACTTGCGTGCGCCAGCGGCAATTGGCTCACAGCAGATACGGCAAAGCTTCTTCGAACTGACACCCTCGTCGTTGGACATGCGCCCCCCGCTCCTCGTCCCTCTGGGATGCTACCCGACCTGAAGTCCCTTGGATGATTGCGAGCCTGTGATCTTGGCATGTCAAGGACCGGCAAGCGAAGTTTCTCGTTGGCAGAGCGGGACCCGAAAGCCCGCAGGGTCGTCACTTCCCCACCCCGAACAGACGACCGGAATGTCCGCTGTTCGGGAGGTCGGTGGAGGCTCCCGGCGCGAGGGCGGACCGGCGGAGCTTTCCTTCCTCAGAACGCATTGCTCCACCGCGCCTGTTCGGGCAGCGGCAGGCTGGCTTCGAAGACCAGGCCGTCGGGGCGGAAGTCGAACCGGGCCTGGCCCTTCTGCTCGCGGCGGATCGAGCTCTCGATCAGGCGGGTGCCGAAGCCCGATCGCGCCGGCGGGGTGACCGGCGGGCCGCCGACGTCGCGCCAGGTGAAGAGCAGGTTGTCGGTGACCGGATCGCGCTTCCAGGTCAGCTCGACCCGGCCGCCCGGCGCGGACAGGGCCCCGTACTTGGCGCTGTTGGTGGCCAGTTCGTGGAACACCATGGACAGACCCACGGCCGTGTGCGGGGCCAGGGCCACCTCGGGACCGGAACGGTCGACGCGCTCGACATGCGCGCCCAGGCTGGCCTCGACCACGGCGGCCATGTCGGCCTCGCGCCAGCCGGTGCGGGTCAGCAGATCGTGGGCGCCCGAGAGCGCGATCAGCCGGTCGGTGAACACCTCGAGCGGCGCGCTCCCGTCCGTGGAATTCGGGATCTTGGCGAAGGTCTGGCGGGCCAGGGCCTGGACCGTGGCCAGGGTGTTCTTCACGCGGTGGTTCAGCTCGTTGATCATCACCGCCTGGCGCTCTTCGCGGGTCTTCAGCTCGCGGGAGGCCTGGCGCAGGGCGGCGTGGACGGCGGCGATCTCCTCCAGGCTGTCGGGATCGGCGGGCGGCAGGGTCTCGCCGCGTCCGATGAGGCGGGCGTCGGAGACCAGGCGGCCTATCTCCTGGTTGATGCGGCGGGAATAGACCACCGACAGGGCGACGCCCAGCACCAGCAGCAGCAGGAAGACGCCGGTTCCCAGGGCCACGGCGCGGTTGACCGTGCTGGCCAGGTCCTCGCGCGGGATGGCCACCACCAGGGTCCAGCCGGTCTGGGGCGAGCGGGTGTAGGCGACCATGGTCGGCACGCCTTCCAGCGAGACGCTCTTGCTGACGCCTTCGGTCGAGTGGCGGAGGTTCTCCTCCATGTCCTTGGAGGCCAGATGTCCGGTGAACGCCTCGTTCAGCCGCGAGCGGGCGATCACGTGGCGGTGGTTGTCCAGCAGGGTGGCGACCCAGCGGTCGGGCACGCGCTGCTGGCGGAACACCGAGGTGAACGAGGCCGAGTCGACCACGTAGGAGAGGACGTAGAACTTGCCTTTGACGACGATCGGCGCGCCGACCGTGATCACCGGCTTGCCGGCCACGGGGCCGTCCAGCAGGTCCGAGACCTTGCTGCGCCCGGCCGAGAAGGCGGCGGCCTCTTCCCGCGTGCGCTTGATGCGGGGCAGGGGCGTTCCATAGGGCTTCAGCGTGTTGAGCACCTGCTGGCCGTCCTGGTCGGCGACGACGATCCAGCCGGCGCGGCGCTCCATGGCGCGGCGAGCGCGGGCGTCGAAGGCGGCCCAGTCGCCGTTGATCAGGGCCTGGTCGGTGGCCAGGGTCTCGACCACCGAGACGCCCACCGCCGCCTGGCGGTCGACCGCGCCGCTCAGGGCCCGGGCGGTGGTGACCAGCTGTTGATAGAGCCGCCCGCGCGACTCGCGGTCGGCGCCGGCCAGCAGGAAGCCCATCGACAGCAGGGCCGGAACCAGCAGGCTGACAGTCAGGAGCACGAGCCGGCCGCGCACCGAGCTGACGCGGCGTCGGCCGCCAAGGCCGCCTCGATCCCGTTCTTCCATGCCTGGACGGACCCGCGATGACGAGCGCAGCGTCGCTCTCCTGGTTTGTATAGCGAAGCGAGTCGCGCCCGGCGTCTCAAAAATCGGACGTCTCGATTAAAGCGCGCGGGCAAGGCGTGGGCGGTTTCGCCGCCCGGACGCGCTTCAGATCTCAAGGTCAGAGCCCTCTAATGAAGGCTCCAGGGGAGCGGCCGTAGCCCAGGCCCGCCTTTGTGCGTTATGAACAGCGCCATGAAGAACCTGCCCAATATCCTGACCGGCTCGCGCCTCGTGATGGCGCTGTTCATGTTCGTCGCCCTGGCGGCCGCGGCGGGCGCCGTGCCGTATCTGAGCGAGACCCTGACCGCGGAGACCCAGCTGCGGCTGGAGCGCTGGGCGTTCTACGCCTTCGTGGTGGCCTCGGTGACCGACTTCTTCGACGGCTGGCTGGCGCGCAAGCTGGACGCGGTCAGCGTCTGGGGCGCGATTCTCGACCCGATCGGCGACAAGATCCTGGTCTGCGGCGCGCTGCTGGGCCTGATGGCCCTGGGCCCCAACGCCATGGTCGTGCTGCCGGCCGGCCTGATCCTGTTCCGCGAGTTCGCGGTCAGCGCCCTGCGCGAGGTCGGCGCGGGCAAGGGCGTCAAGCTGCCGGTGACCCTGCTGGCCAAGTGGAAGACGACCCTGCAGCTGGTGGCCATCGGCGCGGAGCTGATCCTGGCCAGCTGGGGCGCGTTCGGCCTGTCGCCGGAGCCCAGCGTGATGGGCGGCTTCACGATCGTGGCCCACGGCCTGCTGTGGCTGGCGACCCTGGTGACCCTGATCACCGGCGCGCAATACTGGGAAGCGGCGCGTAAGGCGCTGGTTTAATTCCGGATCCTTCCCCGCATCGGGGGAGCATCTTTTCACCGCTCCGCCCGTTTCCCCGAAGCATAGCTTCGGGGAATTCCACACGTGACACTACAACAAGGCCTCGCGTTCGGTCTTATCGCGGCCACTATCGCCGCGTTCGTCTGGGGGCGGTGGCGCTACGACCTGATCGCGCTGGGCGCGCTGGCGGCCGGCATGGCCATGGGCCTGATCCCGGTGAAGGAGGCCTTCAACGGCTTCGCCAACGACATCGTCATCATCATCGCCAGCGCCCTGGTGCTGAGCGCCGCCGTCGCGCGCTCGGGGATCGTCGACCTGGTCATGGCCCCGCTGCTGCCCAGGCTGAAGGACGAGCGCACCCAGGTTCCCGTGCTGGCCGGAACCACGGCCGTGCTGTCCATGGCCACCAAGAACGTCGGGGCCCTGGCCCTGATGATGCCCAGCGCCCTGCAGATCGCCCGCCGCACCGGCGTGTCGCCCGGTCGCCTGCTGATGCCGATGAGCTTCGGCTCGCTGGTCGGAGGGCTGGCCGTGCTGGTCGGCACCTCGCCCAACATCATCGTCTCGGAGGTGCGCCAGGAAGCCCTGGGCCAGCCGTTCAGGATGTTCGACTTCTTCCCGGTCGGCGGCATACTGACGCTCATCGCCGTCGCCTATCTGTCCTTCGCCTACCGGCTGCTGCCGCGCGACCGCAAGGCGGCCATCGACGTCGACGCGGCCCTGGCGGCCAGCGCCTATGTCACCGAGGTCGAGGTCCCCGAGGGTTGGAGCTTTCAGGCCGGCAGCGTCGGCGCCCTGAAGAAGGCCGCCGAGGGCGCGGTCTCGGTGGTCGCCATCCTGCGCGGACGCAAGCGCATCGAGGCGCCGCACGCCAACCTCAAGATCCATCCCGGCGACGTCCTGTTGCTGGAGGGCGAGCAGCAGGAACTGAATCAGCTGATCGTCGCGGCCAAGCTGCGCCTGCGGGACGCCGACCGGCCGGTGGCCATGACCGAGCCGACCGAGGAGGTCCGCGTGGTCGAGGCGGTGATCGGCCGCGAGAGCGACCTGATCGGCCAGTCGGCGCGCAGCGTCACCCTTTCCGACACCCACGGCGTCAACCTGCTGGGCGTGTCGCGCAGCGGCCACCGCATGGCCGGCCGCCTGGCGACCATCCGCCTGAAGGCCGGCGACATCCTGGTGCTGCAGGGGGCCGAGCAGTCGTTGCCGGGCGCTTTGCAGGCCTTGGGTCTTCTGCCGCTGGCCGAACGCGAGGTGCGGCTGGGCGGGGTGCGGCACGCGCTGCTGCCGGTGGCGATCCTGGCGGTGGCCATGGCCCTGGTGGCGACCGGCGTCGTCCCGGTGGCGGCGGGCTTCTTCGGCGCGGCGGTGCTGGTGGTGGCCGTCGGCGCCCTGCGGATGCGCGAGGCCTATGCCGCCCTCGAGGCGCCGGTGCTGGTGCTGGTCGCGGCCCTGATCCCGGTCAGCGACACGGTGCAGAAGACCGGCGGGGCCGACCTGATCTCCGCCTGGCTGTCGGGGGCCTTCCACGGCCTGCCGCCGATCGCCACCCTGACGGCGATGATGGCCGTGGCCATGGCGGCCACGCCGTTCCTGAACAACGCCGCCACGGTGCTGATCGCCGCCCCGATCGGCATGGGCGTGGCCCAGCGGCTGGGCCTGTCGCCCGACCCGTTCCTGATGGCCGTGGCGGTGGGAGCGGGCTGCGATTTCCTCACGCCCGTCGGCCACCAGTGCAACACCCTGGTGCTGGGGCCCGGCGGCTATCGGTTCGGGGACTACGCCCGGCTGGGCGCGCCGCTCACCGTTCTGATCCTGTTGATCGCGCCCTGGCTGATCGCCTGGATCTGGCCGTTCGTGAAGTAGGGGCGGGGTTGTCTCTCCTCCCCCTGCTGGGGGAGGGGGGGGCGCCGAACGGCGGTGGAGGGGGTCAGCGCCGCGCCATGGCGCCCGCGCCGTCCCCCTCCGTCTCGTCGCGTATCCGCGCCGATCCAACTCCCCCAAGAGGGGAGGAGAGTCTTTCCAGCGCCGCAAGCCTCTCAGGCTCGGGCGCCCCGTCCAGCAGCGCTGACCGCTCTTCCGGCTCGCGCTCGGCCCGCATCATCGACGCCAGCCAGCTGGCGCCCGTCTCCCGCAGAACCATCGTCGTCTCCTCGCGATGATGCTTCTGAGAATGAATTGCAATTACGAGTCCCGCAAGACCGATTTCGCGCTGATCGAGGTCTTCGAGCGGACGGCGCGTCGGCGGGAGTCCTCGCGCTCCAGCGGCGTCCTCACCTCGGCCGCCTGGCGGCGCTGGTCGGGCGTGCCGGTGACGTCCAGCCGCCGGGCGTTGGCGAGCAGGGTCTTGAGCTCGGCGTCGCTGAGGGTGGGGATCTTCTCGATCAGGGTCATGTCGAAGCTCCGGATGTCGTGGGGCGCCAATTTGGCGAACGGTAGAGTCCGCCCGAGAGGCAACGCTTGAAGCCGAGCCTGGGTCCGGGATTCCCGTTAAGTAGACCGGAAATTCCGGCCTTGATTTCTGAAATAAAATCGCCGATTGTGGGCTATCGAATTCGCTGCCGCTCGGCCTGCTATTCCTTGCTCCCGTGGTGGAGCGCCGGACGCGCCTTCCGAACTTCCAACGAAATTTGATCGTCGATCGGGACGTTTTCGGCCGACGAACACACCTGTCTACAAGGATATTCACCATGGCTACTGGCACCGTGAAGTGGTTCAATTCCACCAAGGGCTTTGGCTTCATTCAGCCGGACAACGGCGGCGCGGACATCTTCGTGCACATCTCGGCCGTCGAACGCGCGGGCCTCGGCTCGCTGAACGAAGGTCAGAAGATCTCGTTCGAGCCGGAAGTCGACCGCCGCAGCGGCAAGACCTCGGCCGGCCAACTGCAAGCGGTCTAATCGACCCTCGCAGTCGGACCCACGGGTTCAAGGGAACAGGCCAGCGCTCGCGCTGGCCTGTTTTCGTTTGGGCCGCCGTCTTCACTCGCCCGCTTTCACTCGCCCGCCTTCACTTGGCCGCTCGCCGCGCCGCGCGCGTTCGGCCCGCGCGGTCGGGGCCTCCGTGACCATCGTCCACCACGCGAGATCGTCTCATTTTCTATCAATAATGACTTGCAAGCATCGGCCTGGGGCAGACGGGTCATTCCCCTGGCGGGCCAATTTGGCTAATCATCGCCCCAAATCCGGAGACGCCCCATGCGCGGCCTTCGCGCCTTAGCCGCTCTGACCCTCGTCCTGGTCCTCACGGCCTGCGGCACCCTCCCGCGCGATGCGTTCACGGCTTCCGACCTGGGGTCGGTCGCCCCGAGCGGCCTGGTCGATGTCCGCTTCAGCGCGGTCGATCCGGAGGCCAGCCTGAAGTTCGCCCAGGGCGTTCACGACCGCATCGCGGGGCGCAAGGTCAATGTGCTGGCGATCTCGGGCGGCGGCTCGAACGGCGCCTACGGGGCGGGCGTTCTGGTCGGCTGGTCCGACGCGGGAACCCGGCCGGAGTTCGACATCGTCACCGGGGTTTCGACCGGCGCCCTGACCGCGCCCTTCGCCTTTCTGGGCAAGGACTGGGATCGGCGCCTGACCCAGGCCTACACCAGCGACGCCGTCGACCGCATCCTGCAGAGGCGCGGGCTGGACCTGTTCTTCGCGCCCAGCATCTTCCGCAACCACGCGCTGCGGCAGCTGGTCGACAAGTATGTCGACTATCCCATGCTCTACGCCGTGGCCCTGGAGAACGCCAAGGGGCGGCGGCTGCTGATCGCCACGACCAATCTCGACACCGAGCAGACGGTGATCTGGGACATGGGCGCCATCGCCGCGCGCGGCGACGCGGCGTCCCTGCAGCTGTTCCGCGACGTGCTGGTGGCCTCGGCCAGCATTCCGGGCGTGTTCCCGCCCAGCCTGATCGAGGTCCAGGGCGCCAATCGCAAGCTCTCGGAGATGCACGTCGACGGCAGCGTGACCACGCCCTTCTTCATCGCGCCCGAGGCCCTGCTGCTGTCGATCCTGCCCGGGCGCGACAAGGCCGGGCCCGGCGAGGTGCGCGTGATCGTCAACGGTCAGATCGACGGCGGCTTCGGCTTCACCAAGGGTGACGCCCTGTCGATCCTGGGGCGCTCGTGGATCGCCATGAACAAGGCCCAGATGCGCACCAACCTGACCGCCAACGCCGCGTTCACGCGCCGCAATGGCGGGGTCTTCCAGTACACGGCCATCCCGGACGACGCGCAGGGCGACTTCTCGGGCCTGGACTTCTCGTCCAAGAGCCTGCGGTCGCTGTTCACCCTGGGCTACAAGATGGGCAAGACGGGAGCCGCCTGGGTCGCGCCCACCGATCCTTCGGCGGAGGCGAAGGCGATGGCCGCGGCGCCGAAGGACGCCTCGGCGGCGGCGAACCCCTAAAGCTTTCATGTTCGCCGCATTGCCGTCGAGAAGGCGGTCTGCGCGCTCAGGACCGAGCCAACCGTCCCGCGCGACGACGCGGACCGTGACAGCCTTCCGCGTCAGTTCTTCGACCTGAAGAGCTGCGACGCTCGCTGAACTTCGTTCGGCAAGACTGGCGTTAACCGCCTCGTGAGACGCGGGGCTTGCGCCCGTCCGACTCCGTCTCTAAACGGGCGGCTTAACCTGCAAGATGGTCGACAGCGGGCGCGCGGATGTGCGCGACCGTGTCTTTGCGCGAGTTAGCCATGCCCAAGAGAACAGACCTTTCCTCGATCCTGATCATCGGCGCGGGCCCGATCGTCATCGGTCAGGCCTGTGAATTCGACTATTCGGGCGTGCAAGCCTGTAAGGCGCTGCGCGCCGAGGGCTATCGCATCATCCTGGTCAATTCGAACCCGGCCACGATCATGACCGATCCGGACGTGGCGGACGCGACCTATATCGAGCCGATCACCCCGGAGATGGTCGCCAAGATCATCGAGAAGGAGCGCCCGGACGCCCTGCTGCCGACCATGGGCGGCCAGACCGCTCTGAACACCGCCCTGGCGCTGGAAGCCGACGGCACCCTGGCCAAGTACGGCGTCGAGATGATCGGCGCCAAGGCCGAGGTCATCGACAAGGCCGAGGACCGCCAGAAGTTCCGCGACGCCATGGACAAGCTGGGCCTCGAGAGCCCCAAGTCCAAGGCCGCCCACAACATGGACGAGGCCCGCGAAGGCCTGGCCTTCGTCGGCCTGCCGGCGATCATCCGTCCATCGTTCACCCTGGCCGGCACCGGCGGCGGCATCGCCTACAATCTCGAGGAATTCGAGGAGATCGTCGAACGCGGCCTGGACCTGTCGCCGACCACCGAAGTCCTGATCGAGGAAAGCGTCCTCGGCTGGAAGGAATACGAGATGGAAGTGGTCCGCGACACGGCGGACAACTGCATCATCGTCTGCTCGATCGAGAACATCGACCCGATGGGCGTCCACACCGGCGACTCGATCACCGTCGCCCCGGCCCTGACCCTGACGGACAAGGAATACCAGTGGATGCGCGCGGCCTCGATCGCCGTGCTGCGCGAGATCGGCGTCGAGACCGGCGGCTCGAACGTCCAGTTCGCCCTGAACCCCAAGGACGGCCGCATGGTCGTCATCGAGATGAACCCGCGCGTGTCGCGCTCGTCGGCCCTGGCGTCCAAGGCCACCGGCTTCCCGATCGCCAAGGTCGCCGCGCGCCTGGCCGTCGGCTACACCCTGGACGAGCTGAAGAACGACATCACCGGCGGCGCGACCCCGGCCTCGTTCGAGCCCTCGATCGACTACGTCGTCACCAAGATCCCGCGCTTCGCCTTCGAGAAGTATCCGGGCAGCGAGCCCCTGCTGACCACGGCCATGAAGTCGGTCGGCGAGGTGATGGCCATCGGCCGGACCTTCAAGGAAAGCGTCCAGAAGGCCCTGCGCGGCCTGGAGACCGGCCTGTCGGGCTTCGACGAGGTGGAAATCCACGGCGCCGACGATCCCGACACCGGCAAGGCCGCGGTGATCCGCGCCCTGGGCACCCCGACCCCGGACCGCCTGCGCGTCATCGCCCAGGCCTTCCGCCACGGCCTGACCGTGGAAGAGGTTAACGCCGCCTGTTCCTACGAGCCCTGGTTCCTGCGCCAGATCGCCGAGCTGATCCGCCAGGAAGGCTGGGTCCGCGCCGGTGGCCTGCCCAAGGACGCCGCCGGCTTCCGCGCCCTCAAGGCCCAAGGCTTCTCCGACGCCCGCCTGGCCAAGCTGACCGGCTCGACCGAAGGCGCCGTGCGCGCCCTGCGCCAGGAACTGTCGGTCCGTCCGGTGTTCAAGCGCATCGACAGCTGCGCCGGCGAGTTCCTGGCCTCGACGCCCTACATGTACTCGACCTACGAGACCGGGGCCCTGGGCCAGGTCCCCGAGTGCGAGAGCGAGCCGACCGACCGCAAGAAGGCGGTGATCCTGGGCGGCGGTCCCAACCGGATCGGCCAGGGCATCGAGTTCGACTACTGCTGCTGCCATGCCGCGTTTGCCTTGGACGCGATCGGCGTCGAGTCGATCATGGTCAACTGCAACCCCGAGACCGTCTCGACCGACTACGACACCTCCGACCGCCTGTACTTCGAGCCGCTGACGGCCGAGGACGTGCTGGAGCTGCTGCATGTCGAGATGAGCAAGGGCACGCTGGCCGGCGTCATCGTCCAGTTCGGCGGCCAGACCCCGCTGAAGCTGGCCCACGCCCTTGAGGAAGCCGGCATCCCGATCCTGGGCACCAGCCCCGACGCCATCGACCTGGCCGAGGACCGCGAGCGCTTCCAGCAGCTGCTGAACGGCCTGAACATCGCCCAGCCGGAAAACGCCATCGCCCGCACCTGGGACGAGGCCCGCGCCGCCGGCGAGCAGATCGGCTTCCCGTTCGTGATGCGTCCGTCCTACGTGCTGGGCGGCCGGGGCATGGAGATCATCCGCGACCACGAGCATCTGGAACGCTACATCGCCAACACCGGCGAGATCTCGTTCGAGCACCCGATCCTGCTGGACCACTATCTGAGCCGCGCCACCGAGGTGGACGTCGACGCCCTGTGCGACGGCAAGGACGTGTTCGTGGCCGGCGTGCTGGAGCACATCGAGGAAGCCGGCGTCCACTCGGGCGATTCGGCGTGCTCGATGCCGCCCTTCTCGCTGAAGGCCGAAACCATCGAGGAGCTGAAGCGCCAGACGGTGCAGATGGCCCTGGCTCTGAACGTCCGTGGCCTGATGAACGTGCAGTTCGCCATCGAGGAGCCGCACTCGGCCAATCCGCGCATCTATGTGCTGGAAGTGAACCCGCGCGCCTCGCGTACCGTGCCGTTCGTGGCCAAGACCATCGGACAACCGGTCGCCGCCATCGCCGCCAAGATCATGGCCGGCGAGACCCTGGCCAGCTTCGGCCTCAAGGACGTTCCCTATGACCACATCGCGGTCAAGGAAGCGGTCTTCCCGTTCGCCCGCTTCGCCGGCGTCGACACGGTGCTGGGCCCGGAAATGCGCTCGACCGGCGAGGTCATGGGCCTGGACTGGAAGCGTGAGGGCGAGGCCGACATGGCCCCCGCCTTCGCGCGCGCCTTCGCCAAGAGCCAGCTGGGCGGCGGCGTGAAGCTGCCCCGAAAGGGCGTGGCCTTCGTCTCGGTCAAGGAAAGCGACAAGCCCTGGATCGTCGAGCCGGTGAAGCTGCTGCAGGCGGCCGGCTTCACGGTGCTGTCGACCGAGGGCACCCGGGCCTATCTGGCCGAGCAGGGCGTGCAGGTCGACTATGTGAAGAAGGTCCTGGAGGGCCGTCCGCACATCGTCGACGTGATGAAGAACGGCGGCGTCCAGCTGGTGTTCAACACCACCGAGGGCAAGCAGGCCCTGGAGGACAGCTTCGAGATCCGCCGCACGGCCCTGATGATGAAGGTGCCGTACTACACGACCTCGGCCGGAGCCCTGGCGGCGGCGCAAGCCATCGCCGGCGCCCCGGAAGAGGCGTTGGAAGTCCGCCCGCTGCAGAGCTATGCGGCGGAGTAGGGGGGCCTTCCCCGCGATGCGGGGGAGAACTCCAAATTCTTGTCATCCCGGCCGGAAGACCGCGTAGCGGGCTGTAGGGCCGGGACCCAGGGGCGACCGCACTGCGCCGGTCCCTGGGTCCCGGTCAGCCTCTTCGAGGCTCCCGGGATGACAAGAAGAACAGGGCCGCTCAGACCCTACTTCGCGTCCTTCTTCCAGCCCCAGGCGTCCATCATCACGTCGAACAGGTGGGTGTTGGGGAAGTAGCCGCGCACGCGCTCGGACCCGGGGCCGGTGGCCAGGGCGGCGACTTCCTCGCCCGTGTGGCTCCGGTTGACCATGACGTTCTTGAGGCGGATGATGTCCTCGTCCTTCTGGCTGGCCTTCCAGGCCTCGTAGCCTTCCAGCAGCGGCTCGCCGCGCCGGCCGCCGTCCACCTGCAGGCCGAAGGAGTGGTCGGCGGTGAACACCAGCAGGGTGTCCTTCAGGTCGACGCGCTTTTCGATCTCGGCGATCAGCTTGTCGAAATCGACGATGTGCTGCAGGCCCTCGCGCGGGTCGTCGGTGTGGGCGTCCCACTCGACCACCAGCAGATAGCCCTTGGGCGAGCCCTTCAGCAGGTCCAGCGCCCGCAGCGTCGCCGCGCGGGTGTCGATCTCGTCGGCCACGACCACGGGACGGGCGTTGGCGGCCGGGGCGTCCTCCAGCCGGGCGTAGATCGGACGCTCATGCGCCTTGGCGATCTGGTCGAAACCGGTTCCCGCCGTGGCCAGCTGCTGACCGATCTTGGCGCGGCCGGTCCCGAACAGCACGTCGACCCCGTCGCCATAGCGGGGGGCGAAGGCCTGCTGGAAGATCTCGCCCCACTTCCCGCGATCGTTCGAATGGGCGTAGGTCGCCGCCGGCGTGGCGTCGGTGATCGGCTGGGAGGTGACCACGCCGGTGCGCAGGCCGCGCTCCTCGGCGTATTCCAGCAGGGTCTTGGTCGGTTCGCCGTCGGTCTTGCCGCGCACGGCGGCGGGCGACTGGCTGATCACGCCGTTGCGGGTCTTCACGCCGGTCATGATCGCCGACATGCCGTTGGCCGAGTCCGAGACGAACTGGTCGACCGGCGAGGTCTCGCTGAGGCCCAGATTGGGCCACTGCTGGACGTGCAGCTTCAAGGGCTCGCCATAGCCCAGCAGGCTGGCGGCGTGCACCGACGGAACGCCGCCCGCGTCCGCCAGGAACAGAATGACGTTCTTGGCCTTCTGAGGGGAGACGGGCTCCGCCAGAACGGGCGATCCGATCGCCAGCGACAAAGAGGCGGCGACCAAAAGACCTTTGAACATAGGCGTCTCCCAGGGAAGCAAGGTTTCGATGGAGACGGCTTCTAGCGGCTGTGGCGCGCGATCGGTGTGACATGAGTATGACAGCGCGCCCGAGGCCGTCGACCTACTCGCGCGCCCCGCCGCGCACGGTGTAGCAGTGCCGCCGCCCGGCCTCGCTGCCGCAGAAGCCGGGCTCCATGGTTCCGGCGTGCAGGGTCACGTACTGGTCGCGGCGGCACTCGAACCAGGCCTTCTGGAACGCGACGTGCTCGACGTCCCGGTGGAACACCGGCTTTTGGTCGACCGTGTAGAACCGCACCATGCTGGAGAGGCCGCCGAAGCTGCCACGGCCGTTGACCAGGCCGCAGATCTGGCCGGTGCGGGTGGACCACACCGCGCCCAGCTCCAGCGGCAGGGTCTGCTTCAGGCGGGCGTCGAGATTGGCCTGCACGATCCGCCACTCGGTCTGGGCCAGGGGGCGATAGCGGGCCAGTTGCTCGGGACGGGGCCGGGGCAGGAAGGCGTTGGCGCGCTCGAACAGCGCCAGGTCGAAGCCAGTGAACAGGAGCACTCCCAGCATCCCGACCACGGCCAGGCCTGAGAAGATCAGCGGCGTCCACAGCCGCCTTGTCGTCCGCGTTCCGAAATCCCGCACCGCCATGGCCTGGCCTCCATTCGTTTCCGAGGGAGGTTTGGCGGGGATTCCGAGAATTACAAGTCTAAATTATTTACATATGTAATTATCATAGGCGACACCCGGACGTCGCCAGGGCTGCGCGGGGCCAAGCTTCGATGTTAAGCAGGTCCTCGAGTTCTCGGGGGAGCGCATGGTTTCGTTCAAGGTCGATCCCAAAAGCGATGGGAGCCGGATTCTGTTCGCCCTGGCGGCGACGCTGATCCCGGTCGTGCTGTGCGGCTTCATGTTCGGCTTCGACATCGCCTTCGCCCATGCCGCGTTCTGGACCCGGCCCAAGGGCGACATGGCCGTGATGAACGCGGGCTACGAGGCCTTCCTTCGCCAGCCCTGGCATTGGCCGCTGACCGCGGTGAGCGGGCTGGGCGACAAGCCGATCTCGATCGTCTTCACCGACAGCATCCCCTGGTTGTCCCTGATCCTGAAGGCGACGGGCCTGTCGCATGTGTTCAACCCGATCGGCCTGTTCCTGCTGCTGTCCTATCCGCTGCAGGCCTGGAGCATGATCGCCCTGCTGCGAGCCCTGGGCGTCACCGACCGCTGGACGCTGCTGCTGGGCGGGCTGATGGCGCTGATGGTCCCGGCCTGGATCGCCCGGCAGTTCGGCCACATCGCCCTGTCGGGTCACTGGATCCTGCTGCTGGCCCTGACCCTGTCGGTGCGGTCGGCGCGCGAGGGCCTGACCTGGCGACGGATCGGCGGCTTCGCGGCCCTGCTGGCCCTGGTGGTCGGGGTCCATGCCTATCACCTGCCGCCGGTCGGGGCGCTGTTCGGCGCGGCCCTGCTGGCCGAGCTGCTGCAGCGCCGGGCCGGCGCCGTGGCGCGCGTCGCCGGAGCCGCGGCCCTGGCTTGCGCGGCGATCGCCGTCTCGGTCTGGTTTCTGGACTACCAGGACGGCCGGGGCTGGACGGGCGCGTCGACGGCGCTGGGCCTCTATTCGATGAACCTGGTCGGGCCGTTCTGGCCACAGGCCTCGACCCTGGCCGGCCAGGCCTGGAACGGCTCGTGGTACGAGGGCGTGATGGACGCCACGGGCGGTCAGAGCTTCGAGGGCTTCCAGTACCTGGGCGCGGGGGCCCTGCTGCTGGTCCTGGCCATGGCCGGCTTTCAGGCGACCCTGGCCGTGCGCCGGCGCGGCGTCTCCAAGGCCTTCTGGGTGCGCTGGGCGCCGATGACCCTGGCCCTGCTGGGCCTGACGGTCTGGGCGGTGGGCTGGTCGGCCTACGCCTTCAAGACCCACGTCTATGACCTGCCGCGGCCCAAGGGCGAGATTGCCGAGGTGATCGGCGGCTTCCGCGCCTACGGACGGTTCTTCTGGGCGGTCGGCTACCTGCTGCTGGCCCTGGCCGTCACCTGGGCCAGCCGCCTGCCGCGCCGGACGGCGCTGGCGGTGCTGGCCTCCGCCCTGGTCGTGCAGGCGATCGACACCAGCGCGTTGCGCCACGGCGTGCGAGAGACCTTCGCCTCGCTGGACCCGCTGAGCTATCCGGTCGCCCTGGTCTCCAGCCCGAGGATGGCCAACCGGCCCTGGGTGTTCGCGCCGACCTACTACTGCTCGGCCAACTGGCGCGACCTGAGGGTCATGCGGCAGATGTTCCAGGCCATCGGCCGCACTGGCGGCACGGGCAACACCTTCCCGACCGCGCGCGACAGCGACCCGCCCTGCATCGTCACCCGTCCCGAGACCTTCGTCGACGCAGCCCCCGGCGATCGGCGCATCACCGTCGTGGTGGCCGACGGCGTGACGCGCGGCGGCGTGCTGGAGCCGGTCGCCAAGCGCACCGACTGCCATCGTTTCGGCTCCGGCGTGGCCTGCGGCCGCGACCTGGCGGGGATCCCCGGCCTGACGCCGGTGAAGCCCGGCGAGCTGGCGGCGGTCCCCTAGAGCTTTCACCCTCCAAGCTTTCGTCCTGGCGTTTTGCTGCTAGAAAACTTCGCGCGTGGGGCGCGTGAGAATCGAGTTGGGGAATCCGGTGGGCAACAACACCAAGTGGATTTGGGGCGTCGGCGCGGCCGTCTGGTGCCTGCTGCTGGCCGGCCTGCTGTCGACCGACCGCCTGCTGTCGCTGTCGGTGGACAGCTCCTACCACCTGCAGGTCATGGAGATCGTGCGCCACGCCTTCCTGATCCCGCAGCAGGGCCATGAGTTCATGGCCGAGATGTTCATCTACCCCAAGCTCAGCCATCGGGTCGCCGCCCTGTTCGCCACCCTGGGCTGGTCCGAGCTGAACGCCCTGCTGATGGCCGGGGTGCTGTCGGCGGCGGTGGTCTGGCTCGTGCTGTTCGACCAGGCGCGGCGGGTGTCGCTGACCTATCTGATCGCCAGCCTCGGCTTCATGGTCGTCAACATCTTCGCCGTGCGCGGGGCGTTCGGGGCCGAGCTGGTCGACAACTTCTTCTTCCCGCAGATCGTCGGCGAGGCCGTGGCCATGCTGTGCCTGGCCGGCGGCGCGGCGCTGCTGCCCCGCTCGCGTCCGCTGTATGTGGTCTACGCCACCGC
This sequence comes from Caulobacter sp. GW822-FHT07D08, assembly GCF_058798735.1. NCBI lineage: Bacteria > Pseudomonadati > Pseudomonadota > Alphaproteobacteria > Caulobacterales > Caulobacteraceae > Caulobacter > Caulobacter sp. GW822-FHT07D08. The sequence goes on along the minus strand of NZ_JBXAKU010000005.1, from coordinate 1,678 downwards.
CGCGGTGCTGTTCTGCGGCTGCTTCCACCTGGTGCCGACCCTGAAACTGGCCGGCGCCCTGATGGCCATGCTCGGCCTGGCCTGGCTGCGCGACCTGATCCACGCCCGCCGCTTCGACTGGGTCGGCCTGGTCGGCCTGCTGGCCATCGCCGGCGGCGTCGTCGGCAGCCCCTATTTCTGGCGCATGCGCTGGATGGCGGCCAACAACGGCAGCCTGCACCTGGCCAGCGAGATGCCGTTGAACGGTCTCGCCGCCGCCGCCATCGTGCTGGCCCTGCTGTCGGCCTGGGTGCTGCTGGTCGAGCTGCGCCGCGATCCCGGCGCGGTCCAGGAGGACGCCGGCCCGACCGCCGCCACCGTGCTGCTGGCCTCGCTGGGCGCGGCCGCGGCCCTGGCCGCGCTGGCCCAGTACGGCATGTACGTGTTCAAGGGCGACGGCTCGGAATACGCCGTTCTCAAGCACAGCTTCGGGGTCTTCACCCTGCTGGCCTTCGTGACCCCGCTCTGGTTCCTGACCGTGCTGGGCGTGCGCGCCACCGCCGCCGAGGCCGCCTCCGACAAGATCGCGCCCGCCTGGGTCGCCGCCATCGGCCCGGCCCCGGCCTTCGCCGCCCAGTTGGTGGTGATGCTGTGCCTGTTCCTGCGGCCCAGCGTCCTGGACGTCCCCCGGCTGAACGCCATCCTGCACGACGTGCGCGAGGTGCGCCTGACGCGCGGCCTGCAGGGCGAGAAGGTGATGTTCTCGGCGGCCGACACCAAGCCGGTCACCACCTACATGGCCACCATCGCCATGCTGCGCTCGCCCCACGGCGGCAATGTGCTGAGCCTGCTGGCCGACGGCCGTCCGGACCGCCCGGGCGATGTCGACTATGTCGTGACCCTGCCGGGCGACGCCTATGACAAGCCCGGCTGCCGCTCGGGCAAGCCCGTCGGCCTGGTGGTGGTGGTGATCGGCCCGTGCATCGAGCCGCGGTCGCTGCTGTTCAAGGCGGGCGGCTCGGGCGTGCCCTATCTGCGCGAGGGCTGGGGCCTGCCCGAGGGCGGCGGCGTCTGGTCCGGCGGCAAGCGCGCGGTCGTCGAACTGCCGATCTCGCCGTCCCAGCGGACGCTCTCCAGCGCCTCGGTGCAGGTCGCGGCCTTCGGCTTCCTGCCGCCGCAGTCGCCGTCGCGCACGGTCACGGTCTCCGTGCCGGGCGGTCAGCCGGAGACCTTCACCTTCGGCCTGCACACGGCGCTGCGCCACGACTACCTGCTGGCCCTGCCGCCGGAAGCCCTGAAGGGGCAGACCGTGAAGGTGACCTTCGACATCCTCGACCCGAAGACCCCGCGCGAACTGGGCGCGGGTCCCGACGACCGCCAATTGGGCGCTGGCCTGGAGGCCATGCGGATCATCCCGACGCCGGTGATGCGGTAGGGGACCTGGAGGCGCCGCCACGGTGGTCGTTCCCGCCACAAGGCGGACGTTCGCCGAGGCGGACAGTGGTCGGCGGTCGCGATCTGAATGTCCGCCGGCCGGCCGGAAGCCTATGGCGTGCTTCGACCCCTAGCAGAACCCTCGCCAATCTCAGTCAAGCACATCCGAAATTCAACGTCAGAGACCCACCGAGGCCGTGTGGAAACGCGTCTTCCAAGCCGGTGAACACAAGGCCGGGCAAGCGCTTCGCGTGACGATGAATGG